>CABVDG010000029.1:0-4035 GCA_902497075.1 uncultured Collinsella sp. | reverse complement strand
GAGATAGTGGACGAGATAGTCGAGAGGCGCGGCCTCAAGAAGGAGTAACATCGGGGCTTGCAGCGACGGACCTCAGGACGCTCTTACACCACGTCTACGCGCGCCACCTGGAGTCGGCTCGAAAAGAGTGATTTTGGGTTGTTTGCTGCGGATGTGGGGCTTGGAAACAACGCTCGGGGTGGCGAGGCGCCCAGAATTCGGTCGCAAGGAGGGCGTTTCTCGGCTGTGTCAGGAGTGTCCCTGGGTGCCGGCGCATAAGGAACGTCCCTAACTGCCGGAGGGGGTGCCTGCCATGGCAGGCACCCCCTCCGGATGTGGGAAGTTTGCGCTGCAGGTTACTTGTCGGTGCCCAGCTTGTGCGGCTTGAGAGCGAGCGCATTGACGAGCGCGTCGGTGGCAGACTTGACGGCTGCCGGCTGCGGATCGTTGACGTGATCCTCGGGATGCACGGGCAGGTCCTTCTTGACTGCATCGTGGATCAAGTTGAGGTACTCAGTCACGCCAGTGGTCGATAGGTGCGTGCCATCGCCATCGAACAGGTCGTTGCGATTGGCGCTGTATCCGAACCAGTCGATAACGCGCACGTTCTTGTAGCGCGTAGCGGCGTTGGCGATGGCCTGGTTGGTAGAGCCAACCCACGGCTGCGGGCTGCGCGTGTTCACAAACACCACAATACGCTTATCTCCTGCATCGGCCATGATGGCGTCGATCTGGTCGTCGGTTACCAAGCCATTGGTTCCCAGTGCAAAGACCACGATCTTGCCGGCAAGGTTCTGTTGGAGATAGCCCTCAAATGTCGCGCGGCCCGCATCAAACTGGCGGCCCTTTTCGGCATCGATATGGCTGTGCGGGAACACGCCGTCAAAGGAATCAACGGCGCGCAGCGACACGGAGTCACCGATCATCAACAGGTCGTAGGAGCCATCGGGGAAGCCGTCGTTGTCCTTGTCGGTGTCGTCGGCCGCCTGCTGGTCGGTGGGCGCGGTGTTTTTTGCTTCCTCGTTGAGGACTTCGGCGCCCTCACCGCTCAGTGCGGAGGTCTCCGGCACAAAGATCAGGCCGCCCAGCGCGATAACAAGCACGATCCCGCAAGTGGCGCACACGGGAATATGCGCGCGCACCCAGTTGGCGGGCGTGGTGGTGCCGTCGCGGAACTCGGATACGGTGCGTCCAAAGGCGCCCTTTCTAAACGGCGTCTCGATAAAGCGATATGAACATTCGGCTACGGCGACCACCAACAACACCTGCAAAATGTACTGCCACCACGGCGTATCGTTGATGTTGGCGACCGGGTTCATGAGCAACAGTAGCGGATAGTGCCACAGGTAGATGCTGTACGAGCGCTTGCCAACCCACACGAGCGGCTCGGCGGACAGTGCGCGGGCAACCATTCCCTGGGGCTGCACGCAGGCCGCGATGACCATGAGCGTGAGGATGGAGCATAGCAGCGTGCCGCCGCGATACTGGAACGCGGTGTAGCCGTTGGTGAGCGCGACCATGGCGGCAAGGCCAACCAGACCCACGACGCCCAACACATCGATGGATGCGGGCGAGGACCAAAAGCGCACGAGGGCGCTCGGCTGTGCCGGGACGGTCTCGGCTGCGCCGTCGGTCGTAGCGTCATGCTTGCCCTCGGCGTTCTTGCCGTGCTTGGCGGCGCCAGCCAGGCGATTGAGCCCCAAACGACGAGCGAGACGCACCGGCGCCAGGTCGCGATCGGGGATAAAGGCCATCCAAGCGCCCAGCAGCAGCGAGAACACGCGGGTGTCGGTGCCGTAGTACACGCGGCTGGGATCGGCGGCGGGGTTATAGAGCACCATCATGGCGATGGCGGAGACAGCAGCCAGGCCCAGAACCACGCGGCGTGTGTTGGGCTTGCTCATGTGCATGGATACCATAGCGAGCAGCAGCGGGGGCCAAACCAGGTAGAACTGTTCCTCGATGGCGAGCGACCAAAAGTGCGTAAGCGGCGAGGGGTCGCCCAGGGCGTTGAAGTACGAGACGTCCTGCATAATCTGCCACCAGTTGTTAAAGAACAGCAGCGACGGCAGAATGTCGGGACGCATCTTGGTGAGCATCACGTGGTTGAAGACGGTGCACAGCGCACAGGTTACAACCACAACGGTCACCACGGCGGGGACCAGGCGACGGATGCGGCGGATCCAGAAGCTCTTGAGGTCGATGCGGCCGGTCTTAGCGACTTCGTTGAGTAGCAGGCGTGTGATCAGATAGCCCGAAAGCACAAAGAAGATCGTGACGCCAAGCAGGCCGCCCTGAGCCCACGTGAGGTTGAGGTGATAGAGCACCACTGCGACGACGGCAAGCGTGCGCAGGCCGTCAAGGGCAGGGATGTAGCGGGACTTGGGGCGAGCAGGCGTCTGCTCCGCGGCGGGAGTGTTGGCGCGGCCCGCGTTGTTGGCAGAAGCGCGATGGGGGCTCGCGGTGCGTCGCGGCTCGTTGGCACGGCGTTCACCCTTCACGCGTTCGTGCGGCGCCGGCTCGTTGCCCGTGCGGCGTCGACCGCGCGAGCCCGATTGCGAGAATTGTTCCATAAAACATCATCCAATGACGAGAATAATCAGCACGTATTCATTGTAGCTGCCTGCCCCTGTGAATGCTTGCTGCTGGCGTAAGCTCAAGCGCGCGTCCACATCAAAGTGGACTAAAGTTATAGGGGGTGCGAGAGTGCACAATCGTTGGTCGACGGTGGGCGCAAAGCCTGAAGACGAGGAGGTTTCCATGGCGGATCACAGCATCGTTGCGGTGTTCGGCAGCATGAACATGGACCTTTCGGTGGCGTGCGAGCGCATGCCGCGTGCGGGCGAGACAGTCGGTGGCAGCGGTTTTATCACCAACGCTGGTGGCAAGGGCGCTAACCAGGCCGTCGCTGCTGCGCGCATGGGTGCGCGCACGTGCATGATTGGCGCTGTTGGGCGCGATACCTTTGGCGATGCGCTCGTGGCAGGGCTCCAGGATGCCGGCGTGGGCGTTGAGTTTGTGGCGCGTCGCGATGACGTGGAGACCGGTACCGCGACTATCATTCGCTGCGAGAGCGACAACCGCATCGTGCTGTCGCCGGGCGCCAACCATGCGCTTGCGGGCGAGGACGTTGCCCGCGCACTGAGGCGCTTGGTGGCCGACGGGCTCGACGGCGATGCCAGCGAGTTTGCCCCGGCTGCCGGAAGCGTCTTTATCGCCCAGGGCGAATGCGATCTGATGGCAACGGCCGCAGCGCTCTCTTGCGCTCACGAGCTGGGGTTCTATACGATCTTTAACCCGGCGCCCGCCTGCGACCTGCCGGCAGGAGCGTGGCCAGCGGTCGACCTGGTCTGCCCCAACGAGACCGAGTGCCAGGTGCTGACGGGCATTCTGCCCACGGATGATGCGAGTTGCGTCGCCGCGCTCAATGCGCTGCTCGATAAGGGCGCCGGGGCTGCGGTCATCACGTTGGGCGGCGCCGGCTCGGTTACGCTCGGCGATGGCGGTGAGCCGCTGCGCATGCCGGCGCTTTCGAGCGCGGTGGTCGATACGACGGCCGCGGGCGATACGTTTATCGGCGCGTTGGCGGCGGCTCGTCTGGAGGGCCTGCCGCTCTTTGAGTGCATGGCGGCGGGCGCTCGCGCCTCGGCGGTGACGGTGTCGCGCCTGGGCGCTCAGCAATCAATTCCCACGCGTGCGGAAGTCGAGCACAAGTTTGGTTTAGACGGTTTGGATGTAGACGGAGAAGCGGAGTAGAACAATGGCAACCAAGAAGCTGATCCTTGATCTGGATATGGGTGTGGATGATGCGATGGCGCTTGCCTATGCCATCGCGAGCCCCGAGGTGGAGCTCGTCGGCATCACCACGTGCTTTGGCAACGTGCGCGTCGAGCAGTCGGCGCACAACTGCTTGGCGGTGCTCGACCTGTTGGGTCGTCCCG
This sequence comes from uncultured Collinsella sp., assembly GCA_902497075.1. Taxonomy (GTDB): domain Bacteria; phylum Actinomycetota; class Coriobacteriia; order Coriobacteriales; family Coriobacteriaceae; genus Collinsella. Next base: position 115 of record CABVDG010000029.1, on the reverse strand, counting down.
AGGTGCCGGTGTACCTGGGCGCCGATCGTCCCATGAAGGCAACCGAACCCTACACGCCGCCGGCGTCCACCACGCTTATCCACGGCAAGAACGGCATCGGCGGCGCAAGCGTGCC
>CABVDG010000028.1:0-6990 GCA_902497075.1 uncultured Collinsella sp. | reverse complement strand
GCGTGCCCGCCTCGCCGTACGAGCCGGTGGGCGCGACGTCGGCCGATGGCAATGCGGCGGTCGATTACCTGATTGATGCCGCGCGTACCTATGGGCCCGATCTGGTCTACGTTGCGACCGGCCCGCTCACCAATCTGGCGCTTGCCCTGGAGCGCGATGCGGCGGCGATGATGTCCATCGGCCGCGTGGTCGTGATGGGCGGTGCGCTTACCGTGCCCGGCAACGTGAGCGCGGGCGCCGAGGCCAATATGGCAAGTGATCCCGAGGCGGCCGATGACGTGCTGCGTTCAGGTCGCAAGCTCACCATGGTGGGCTTGGATGTGACGCACCGCGTGGTGCTCACGCGTCGCGACATTGCCGGCTGGACGGGCTCGGGCACTATGGCTGGCTGCGCGTTTGCGAGCATGGTCGAGCACTATATCGGTTCGTACGAAATGAACGCGCCCTACCTGGGCGGCTGCGCGCTGCACGATCCGCTGGCGGTTGCCGTGGCGATTGATCCCACGCTCGTGGGCGCGCTCGGCTGTAACCTGCGCGTTGACTTGCTGGGCGAGTATCGCGGCCGCACCATCTGCGACGAGCACCATCTGTCCGATCCGGATAAGAGTGCGCTCGTGGCCCTCACCGTGGACGCCCCACGTTTCCTCGTGGAGTTTAAGGCACGCATGGCTCGCATCCTTGGCTAAACGGTTTCTGTGCCCCGTTCCAGATTAGCTACCGAGTAAATACGCCCGTTGGGGGAATAGTCGCGTCGCTTCGCTTGACAACAGGCTAAACTAGCTATTAAACATTTACTATTCTGTTTAGATTAAATTTGCGGTCGTTTAGTTGTCGAGTCACGGGGCGGTCAGGCCACGATGCTCGACCGCGACCGCTACTAGGGGGAACAATGGCCAAAGCAAGTGTCCGCGAAATCAGCCGCATCACCGGTTTTTCGCCTGCGACCGTGTCCAACGCGCTCAACCGCAAGCGCAGCGTGAGCGAGGAGACCGCCAAGGTCATCCTGGAGTGCGCACAGTCGCTCGGCTACCAGCAGTCGACGCAGCTCGAGAGCATCCAGTTTGTGCTTGCGCGCAAGACGGGCGCCATCCTGGACGAGAGCACCTTTCACCCCGCGGTTATTGAGGGCGTGGAGCGCCAGGCGCGTCGCCACGGCATGAGCACGAGCTTTGTCTCGCTCGACTTTAGCGACCTGGACGCCGTGCGTCCGCAGGTCGAGGGCCTGATCGCCGATCCGTCTGCCGCCATCGTGCTGATGGGTACCGAGCTGGGTGAGGAGGACTACGCCCTGTTCGCCAACGCTGCCGCTCACCTGATCGTGCTCGATGGCTGGAGCGATCGTCAGTACTTCGATGCCGTAGTTATTGCCAACACCGATTCGGTACTGCGCGCCGTGGACTACCTTATCGAGAAAGGTCACAGGCAAATCGGCTATCTGGCGGGCGACCTTCGCATCCGCAACTTTAAGGACCGCGAGCGCGGCTATCGCCAGGCGCTTGAGGATGCGGACCTCGAGGCCAATCCGGCATGGCGCGTCACGCTGGGCACCACGCTCGAGGGCGCTTATCGCGATATGGGCGCGTGGCTCGACAATTCTTCGCGCGAGGATCTGCCAACGGCTTTCTTTGCCGAAAACGACGTGCTCGCCGTGGGTGCCATGCGCGCGCTCAACGAGCACGGTATTCGCGTGCCCGAGGATGTCTCGATCATCGGCTTTGACGATCTGTCTTTGGGCGCCTTTTCCAACCCGCCGCTCACCACGGTGCACGTTCCCAAGCACGAGGTGGGCGAGATCGCGGTGCGCCGCCTGGTGGGCAACATCCGCAATCCCAAGAGCTATACCTGCAAGACGGCCGTATCGACCTATTTTGTCGAGCGCCAGAGCGTGCGCGAAATCTAGGCGAAGGCGGCATCGTCTGCGGCGTGCCAAAGCACACTAGGGCAGTAAACATAGCGTCATTCAGAAGAGGATCCTTCGGGGTCCTCTTTTTGTTTCCCTTGTATGTTCAGTTCGTTTACATACCGTTTAGGCTGATTTCTCTACCGTTTACGAGACTTTCGCGCTAAACTTTTAAACAAAAGAGTAAAACATTTAGTAAACAGAACAAAACGAAACATGCGTCTGTTTACTGAACATGTGACTAGGGGAGGACGTACATGGATAAGATTAAGCTCGGTTTTGTGCCCACGCGCCGCAGCATCTTTAGCGCGCCGGACGCGATCAAGTATCGTGGCCTGACGGCGGATCGCCTGCGCGAGATCGGCGTCGACATCGTGGATATCGACGACATCAACGACGAAGGCCTGCTGTTCGACGACAGCCATATCGAGCCTATCGTCAAAAAGTTCCGCGCCGAGGGCGTCGACGGTATCATGCTCTGCCATGCCAACTTTGGTACCGAGTATGTCTGCGCCCGTCTTGCCCGTGAGCTCGGCTTGCCCGTGCTGCTGTGGGGCCCGCGCGACGAGCGCCCCGAGCCCGACGGCACCCGTCTGCGCGATAGCCAGTGCGGCCTGTTCGCCACCGGCAAAGTCCTGCGCCGCTTCCAGGTTCCCTTCACCTACATGACCAACTGCCGTCTGACCGATCCCGAGTTCGAGCGCGGTGTCTGGGACTTTTTGGCCGTGTGCAACGTGGTCAAGACTTTCAAGCACACCCGCATCCTGCAGATGGCCACCCGTCCGTTCGATTTCTGGTCCACCATGTGCAACGAGGGCGAGCTGCTCGAGAAGTTCAACATTCAGCTTTCGCCCATCCCCATGACCGAGCTTGTCCAGGCCGTGCGCGACGCCCAGGCTGACGAGCAGGCCATGGCAACCATGCTCGCCCACATTGCCGACAGCTTTGAGATCTGCATCCCCGAGGATAAGGTCCCCGCTGTGGCCGGTCTTGCCATCGCCATGAAGCGCTTGGTCGAGAAGTACGGCTGCAACGCCGGTGCCATCCAGTGCTGGAACGCCCTGCAGGACGAGCTGGGCATTATGCCCTGCGCCGCCAACGCCATCCTCAACGAGATGGGTATCCCCGTCGTCTGCGAGACCGACATCCATGGCGCCATCACAGCGCTGATGGTCGAGGCCGCCGACCTGGGCCGTCACCGCGGCATGTTCGCCGACTGGACCGTGCGTCATCCCGACAACGAGAACGGCGAGCTGCTGCAGCACTGCGGCCCCTGGCCCTGCAGCTGCGCGGCCGTCAAGCCCAAGCTCACTTACCCGCTGGCTTTCGATCACCCCGGCGCGCTGACGGCCGAGGCCAAGCACGGCGACCTCACCCTTGCCCGCTTTGACGGCGACAACGGCGAGTACTCGCTGCTGCTGGGCAACGCCCGCGGCATCGACGGCCCGGCCGGCATGGGCACCTACCTGTGGGTCGAGGTCGAAAACCTCAAGCGCCTCGAGGCCAAGATCGTCGAGGGTCCCTACATCCACCACTGTGTCGCCATCCACGCCAACGTGGTGCCGGTGCTCTACGAGGCGTGCAAGTACATCGGCATTGCCCCCGACTTATACGACCCGATTGAAGAAGACGTCAAAGCTTACCTGCGAGGAGAGTAGAAATGGCAACTATCGAAGAGCTTGAATCCCTGCGTTGGGACCTTCGCCGCGATTGCGTCGATATCATCATGGCTGGCGCCGGCGGGCACATCGGCGGCGACATGTCGGTCATCGATGCCCTCATGACCCTCTACGCCAACCACCTCAACATTTCTCCCGAGACCGTCGACGATCCCAACCGCGATCGCTTCGTGCTCTCCAAGGGCCACGCCATGGAGGCCTACTACGCGGTGCTCTGCCACGAGGGCTATCTTGACCTCGATGACGTCAAGGCCCGCTTCTCCAAGTTCGGCAGCCCCTACATCGGCCACCCCAACAACAAGCTCAAGGGCATCGAGATGAACTCGGGCTCGCTGGGTCACGGCCTGCCCGTGGCCGTCGGGATGGCGCTTGCCGGCAAGATGGATGGCCGCGACTACCGCGTCTACACCATCATGGGCGACGGCGAGCTTGCCGAGGGCTCGGTCTGGGAGGGCGCCATGAGCGGCGGCAACTACCAGCTCGATAACCTGTGCGCGCTCGTGGACCGCAACCGCCTGCAGATCAGCGGCAGCACCGAGGACGTCATGAAGCAGGATTCGCAGGAGGAGCGCTGGGCCGCCTTCGGTTGGAACGTGCTGTCCATTCCGGGCAACGACGTCCAGGCCATCGACGCCGCGCTGACGCTGGCCGCCGAGACCAAGGGTAAGCCCACGGTCATCATCCTCAACACGGTGAAGGGCTACGGCTCGCCGGTTATGGAGGACAAGGCCGCCTGGCATCATCACCTGCCCAACGATGAGGAATATGCCCAGATCATCGCCGATTTCGCTGCCCATAAGGAGGCTATCAATGGCTAACAAGATCGCCAACCGCAAGGTTATCTGCGACACGCTGCTCGAGGCCGCCGCAACCGATAAAGACATCGTCGTCCTGTGCTCCGACTCCCGCGGCTCCGCGTCGCTCACGCCGTTCTTCGATCAGTATCCCCAGCAGTCCATTGAGGTCGGCATTGCCGAGCAGGACCTGGTGAGCATCGCCGCCGGCATGGCCTCGTGCGGCAAGAAGACCTGGGCCGCCTCGCCGGCGTCCTTTGTGACCACGCGTTCGTATGAGCAGTGCAAGGTCGACGTTTCGTACTCCAACACCAACGTCAAGCTCATCGGCATCTCGGGCGGCGTGTCCTATGGCGCCCTGGGTATGAGCCACCATTCTGCGCAGGATATCGCCGCTATGAGCGCGATTCCCAACATGCGCGTGTATCTGCCGAGCGACCGCTTCCAGACCGCCGAGCTTGTGCGCGCCCTGGTAGCCGACAACAAGCCGGCCTACATCCGCGTGGGCCGCAACCCGGTCGAGGACGTGTACACCGAGGACGAGTGCCCGTTCCAGATGGATCGCGCCACCTGGGTGCGCCGCGGCACTGATGTGACGCTCGTCGCCACCGGCGAGATGGTCCGCCATGCCGTGGACGCTGCCGACCTGCTGGCCGAGCAGGGCATCTCGGCAACGGTGCTCGACATGTATTGCGTCAAGCCGCTTGACGCCGAGGCCGTGATTGAGGCCGCCGGTGCCACGCGCGCCGTCGTGACGGTCGAGGAGCACAGCCCCTTCGGCGGCCTGGGTTCTATGGTCGCGCAGGTGGTGGGCGAGCATTGCCCGCGTCCGGTCAAGTGCCTCTCCCTGCCCGACGCGCCGGTCATCACCGGCACGAGCCCCGAGGTCTTTGCGCACTACGGCCTCACCGGCGAAGGCATTGCCAAGACCGTCGCCGAGTTCCTGCCCGCAGAGTAACTGGAATGTGACAAAGGGACCGTCCCTTTGTCACATTCGTTTTGAAAGGGGTGGCCATGGGCCGCTACATCATCGGAATCGATCAGTCCACGCAAGGCACCAAGGCGCTGCTGGTGGACGAGGGCGGCCATTTGATTCATCGTGCCGATCGCCCGCATCGCCAGATTGTCAACGAGGCTGGCTGGGTGAGCCATGATCCAGCCGAGATCGCCGCTAACGTGCTGGCCGTGGCGCGCGCCGTGGTGGAGGAGACCGGGGTCGACCCTGCCGACGTCGCCGGCATCGGCATCTCCAACCAGCGCGAGACTACCGTTGCCTGGAACCGCACGACGGGCGAGCCGCTGTGCGACGCCGTGGTGTGGCAGTGCGCCCGCGCCCGCGAGCTGTGCGACGAGCTGGCCGCGCGCGAGGGCGTGGCCGAGCTGGTGCGCGACACGACGGGTCTAGTGCTCTCGCCCTACTACCCGGCGGGCAAGATGGCCTGGATCCTCGCGAACGTTCCCGCGGCTGCCGAGGCCGCGGCGGCAGGCGAGCTGTGTCTGGGCACCATCGATGCCTGGGTGGTCTGGACGCTCACGGGCGGCGCGGAGTTCCGCTGCGACTGGTCTAACGCCAGCCGCACGCAGCTCTTCGACCTGCGCCGTGGCTGCTGGAGCGAGCCGGTGTGCGAGGCCTTTGGTGTCAATCCGGCGTGCCTGCCGCAGGTGACCGATTCCGATGGCCTGTTCGGTACAACGGACCTGGGCGGCTTTTTGTCGGCGCCCGTGCCCATTCACGGCGTGCTCGGCGACAGCCATGCCGCCTTGTTTGCCCAGGGCTGCCATAGCCGCGGCATGGCCAAGGCGACCTATGGCACCGGCAGCTCGGTCATGATGAACGTCGGCGACGAGTTCGTTGCCAGCTCGCACGGGCTTTCGAGCTCGCTTGCGTGGCGTATGGACGGTGTGACCGAGTATGTTCTCGAGGGCAACGTGAGCTACGCCGGCGCCGTCAAGACGTGGCTGCGCGACGATCTTGAGCTCATCAACAATCCCGAGGAAGTCACCGACCTGTGTTACGCCGCCAATCCGGCGAGCCGCGTCTACTTTGTGCCGGCGTTCACCGGCTTGGGCGCGCCGCACTGGGCGAGCGATGCCGAGGGCTGCGTCTTTGGCATGACGCGCACCACGGGCCGTGCGGAGTTCGTAAAGGCCGCCGACGAGTCGATCGCCTATCAAATCTTCGACGTCATCGATGCGATGGTCGAGGATTCGGGCGCGGCACTAGCCGAGCTTCGTGTTGACGGCGGCCCCACGCGCGACGCGTACCTGATGCAGTTTGAGAGCGACTTGGTTGGCTCGCCCATCCGCATCGCGAGCAACGACGAGATGAGCGGTCTGGGTGCGGCCTGGGCCTGCGGCATTGCGCTGGGCATGTACACGCGCGACGTCGTTGACGTCTACGGCGCTCGCGGCATCGTGGAGCCTGCCATGTCCGCCGACGAACGAGCCAAAAAGATCGCCGGCTGGCGCCATGCCGTGAAATCTACAATCGCGTACACCGCCTAGCATGATTATTCTGGGACGGGGATAAAAAACTCATTGTTCCCCGTCCCGGGTAGCTCATTTGGGACGTGTCTCTATAGTTTTGTCAACCGCGTGCTTCGCGCCATTTCGGCAT
>CABVDG010000027.1:0-10815 GCA_902497075.1 uncultured Collinsella sp. | reverse complement strand
TCCAGCCATAAAAAAGCCTCCCATTTCTTGTGTCCAAGAAATGGGAGGCAGTTCACACTTCGTGCGGCGGGGGTTCTTTCGTCCTGCGGAATGCGCTGGGAAGTTACCCCATGCGGCCAGCTGCGGGGTCTTTGTTGCGCTCGAGCAAGCAACCCAACATATATATCTGAATTTAAATGGGATGGGCGCTTTGTTGCGATGGGCCTTGAGAGACGGGCGGCACTTTGGGTAGGCTCGATGCCTTGGGGTGGAGCGGCGCCTTGAGATGGGGGTTGCGCTTTGGGGCTGAGCGGGTACTTAGTTGAAGAGGGGCGCTATGGCTGAGAGGTAGTTTTTGGCTACGTTGGCTTTGTTGGCTTCGAAGTTGTGCCAGGCCCACCATTGGACCATTCCTACGAAGCTTGAGGCTATGTGGTGGAGGAGGAAGCTTCGATCCATGGTGGCGGCGGGGCCGTTTGGGTCGGTGGGGACGGTTTCGGCTGCACGGGCCATGATGGTCTTGCGGAGACAGTCGGCGAAGACGCGTGAGCCGGCACCGGCTACGAGGGCTCGTACGCCCTGGCGGCGCTCCCAGAAGTTGTTGAGGATATGCTCGACCTGCACGAGTGGGTCATCGAGCGGTGTGCCATCGTCGTCGAGGGCGTGGGTGCAGATGTCGCTCACGAGTTCGGACAGTAGGTCATCTTTGCTTTTGAAGAGGCCGTAGAACGTGGCCCGACCCACATGGGCGCGAGCGATAATGTCGCCGACGGTGATCTTGCCGTAGTCCTCTTCGCGCAGCAGCTCGGAGAACGCCGCAACGATGGCAGCGCGGCTTTTTGCCTTGCGGGCATCCATGGCTATGCGTCCGCGTCAACGAGCAGGCAGCGGAGCGTGCCGGAGCAACCCTCGTAGGGGCGCTTGCCGGCGCCGTAGCCGACGGCCTCCATGCGGTAGCGGGCCGGCAGGTGCTCGGACGTGCGCAGTGCGGCGACGATGGCGGCGCCCGTGGGCGTCACAAGCTCGCCGGCGACTGGTGCGGGCGTGAGGGCGATATTGCCCGCCTGGCACAGGTTGACGACAGCGGGGACGGGAATGGGCATGAGACCGTGGGCACAACGGATGGTACCGTGACCCTCGGAGAGCGACTCGACCACGATGTGCTCAATACCCAGGTCATCGAGGCAGATGGCGACAGAGCAGACGTCGACGATGGAATCGACGGCGCCCACCTCGTGGAACATGACGGTCTCGGGCGTTTTGCCGTGAGCCTTGGCCTCGGCAGCGGCGAGTACGGAAAAAATGGCGAGGGCGCGACGCTTGGCGCCATCGCTTAACTGCGAGCCATCGATGATGGCGGTGACGTCAGCCAAAGAACGGTGGTGATGGTGGTGGGCGTGATGGTGACCCTCGTGGTCGTGGTCGTGGTCATGCTCGTGGTCATGCTCGTGGTCATGCTCGTGGTCGTGGTCATGCTCGTGGCAGTGCTCGTGTTCGTGCTCGCCATGATCATGATGGTGGTGCTCATGCTCGTGCGTGTGCTCGGCAGCTGCTTCGTTGCCGTAGAGCCAGGCCATATCGTGATCGTGGTTCTCGAGCTCCTCTGCAAGCTGGACGTCGAAATCGCAGGCGTCGATGCCATGCTTGCTTACGCGTGTGACGGCGATCGTAAAGCCGTCGACCGGCAGCGTGGCGAGCTGCTCGCGCAGGTGCTCCTCGCTGGCGCCCAGGTCGAGCAGGGCCGCGACGGTCATATCGCCGCTGATGCCCGAGGTGCCGTCGATGATAAGCGTGTGCTGATGATTGGACATGGAATGCTCCTTAACGGGCGCAGGGCGTGCCGGCGCTCAGATGATTGATAAGACTTGCCTGGTAGGCGGCACCAAAGCCGTTGTCGATGTTGACGACCGAAACGCCGCTGGCGCAGGAGTTGAGCATGGCGAGCAGCGCGGCTACGCCACCAAAGCTCGCGCCGTAACCCACGCTGGTGGGAACGGCTATGACCGGACAGCTTACCAGGCCGCCGACAACGCTCGCCAGTGCGCCCTCCATGCCGGCAATGGCGATGACCACCTGTGCCTGGGCAAGTTCCTCGGCATGCGCGAGCAGACGGTGCAGACCGGCGACACCCACGTCGTAGAGGCGGTCGACCTCGTTGCCATAGAACTCGGCCGTCAACGCGGCTTCTTCGGCGACGGGCAGGTCGCTCGTGCCGGCGCAGGCGACGACGATGCGTCCGTTGCCGGTAGGGGAGGGCTTGCCGCCCACGAGGGCGAGCTGTGCGTCCGGGATATATCCCAGGTCGATGCCGTTGCCAAGAAGCTCGGCGGTGCGCGCGGCTTTTTCGGCATCCAGGCGCGTGACCAGGATGCGCTCCTGGCCGGCATCGCGCAGCGCCTCGATAATGGCGGCAATCTGCTCGGCGGTTTTACCGGCACCGTAGACAACCTCGCCGGCTCCCTGGCGCACCCCGCGTGAAAGATCGAGCTGCGCAAAGCCCAAATCGGCGGTCGGCGCCGTCTGGATGCGCGTGAGGGCATCGGCCGGCATAATGCTTCCGTCTGCCACGTCACTTAGCAATTGCTCAAGATCTCGTTTGTCCATATAAGTTCCCTTCGACGCAGAAAAGTTTAGCACGCGAAGGGTTGTTTCCGAACATTAGAGCATAATTGTTCGGAAATCTGACATGTCAGATTAGATGAAGTTGTGAGGCAAACTGACTAGTCGCGCAGGATGATGTCCATGGCGAGCATCAGGTTGCGCTCGTCGATGGCAAACGGGGCGGCCTCGCGCGTCTTGGGCTTGGCACAAAACGCGATGCCCGTGCCCGCGGCCTGAATCATAGGGATATCGTTTGCCCCGTCGCCGATCGCGACGGTGTGGGCCATATCGACACCGCACTCGACTGCCCAATCCAGCAGCCGGATGAGCTTGGACTCCTTGGTCACAATGTCTGCCGCCAACTTACCGGTGAGCTTGCCGTCCACGACCTCCAGGCGGTTAGCCAGGCAAAAATCGATGCCCGCGGCGGCCACGATCTTGTCGGCCACCTCATGGAAGCCACCGCTTACCACGCCAACCTTCCAGCCCTTGCTGTGTGCCGAGCGCACAAGCTCCAGCGCGCCGGGGGTAAACGTCACGCGCTCAAAGGTGCGCTCGAACACACTCTCGTCCAAGCCGGCAAGCAACCCCACGCGCTCTTCAAGTGCCTGCTTAAAGTCCAGCTCGCCGCGCATAGCGCGCTCGGTGATCTGCGCCACCTGCTCGCCCACGCCGGCTTCCTCGCCCAACAGGTCGATGACCTCCTGGTTGATGAGCGTGGAGTCGATATCCATAACGATGAGGCGTGCAGTCATGGCGGGCCTTTCCGAGTGCAGTTGTATTGGGGCACATTGTCGCACGTGGCGCGCGTTGGCGACGGCCGCGGTGCGTCAATTGTTTCGTCTCCGTCAAGTCTTTGGGCAGGAGCCACTTTTCCGCGGCACATCGACACAGGTGCGATAAGATAGAACGCCATGTCTGGCTGCGCGGTTTACGCAGGCTGGGCAAATCTGTACGACGCCGCCCGGAACGACACGGGGCGGCACAGATCCATAAAGGAGGATCACTGGTATGAGCCAGACCCGTCCCATCGACGAGCATTCCATGCACACCCGTACCTGCGGCGAGCTTCGCCGCGAGAACGTGGGCGAAGAGGTCACCCTCACCGGTTGGGTGAGCCGTCGCCGTGACCACGGCGGCCTTATTTTCTGCGACCTTCGCGACCGCGAGGGCATCACGCAGCTCACCTTCGACCCCGAGCACTCCGACGGCGACGCCTTTAAGATCGCCGAGACCATGCGTCCCGAGTGGCCCATCAAGATCCACGGCGTCGTGCGCTCCCGTGGCGAGGAGACCACCAACACCAAGCTCGCGACCGGCGAGATCGAGGTCCTGACCGACCACGCCGAGGTGCTCAACACGTCCGTCACCCCGCCGTTCCAGATCGAGGACGGCATCGAGACCAGCGAGGACACCCGTCTGCGCTATCGCTATCTGGACCTCCGCCGTCCCGAGATGATGGCCAACCTCAAGCTGCGCTCCGACTTCACCTTTGCCATTCGCGAGGCGCTGCACAACCGTGAGTTCATGGAGGTCGAGACGCCCTCCCTGTTTAAGTCCACGCCCGAGGGCGCCCGCGACTTCATCGTTCCCAGCCGTATTCAGCCGGGCAACTTCTACGCGCTGCCGCAGTCCCCGCAGCTCCTGAAGCAGCTGCTCATGGTCGGTGGCGTCGAGCGCTACTACCAGGTTGCCAAGTGCTTCCGCGACGAGGACCTGCGTGCCGACCGTCAGCCCGAGTTCACCCAGGTCGATATCGAGATGTCCTTCGTGGACCAGAACGATGTCATGAGCGCACTCGAAGAAGTTCTGTCCGATGCCTTCGGCCGCATGGGTGTCGAGATGCCTACGCCGCTGCGTCGTATGGACTACTGGGATGCCATGGACACCTATGGCTCCGACAAGCCCGATACCCGCTATGGCATGCACCTGGTCGACCTGACCGACATCTTTGCCAACTCCAAGTTCAAGGTCTTTGCGACTGCCGCAAACGAGGAGGGCTCCGTCGTCAAGGCCATCAACGCCAAGGGCGCCGGTGCCTGGGCACGTGCCAAGATCGATAAGCTCGCCGGCGTGGCCTCCACGTTTGGCGCCAAGGGCCTGGCCTGGATCGCTTTCCGCGAGGACGGCTCTATCAACAGCCCCATCGTCAAGTTCTTCTCGGACGAGGAGATGGCGGCTCTGCGCGAGCGCATGGACGTCGAGCCCGGCGACCTTGTGATGTTCGCCGCCGGCCCGCGCCTGCTCTCCGACGAGATCCTGGGCGGCATGCGTTCTCACATGGCCAACGCACTCGAGATCAAGCGCGAGGGCCACGACTTCCTGTGGGTCGTCAACTTCCCGCTGTTCCACTGGGATGAGGACCGCAAGGCCTATGCCGCCGAGCACCAGCCCTTCACCCTGCCGACCGAGACCGACATCGCCAAGATTGAGGCCGACCCGTTGGCAGCCGGTTCTTGCACCTACGACTTTGTCATGGACGGCTTTGAGGCCGGCGGCGGCGGTATGCGTATCCACAACGCCGAGATGCAGATGTCCATGCTCAAGCTCCTGGGCTTTACCGAGGAGCGCGCCGAGTCTCAGTTTGGCTTCCTCATGGAGGCGCTCAAGTTTGGTGCGCCCCCGATGGGCGGTTTCGCTCTGGGTCTGGACCGCGTGTGCATGTTGCTCACCGGCTCCGACTCCATCCGTGACGTCATGGCGTTCCCCAAGACGGCCAGCGGCTCCGACCTCATGTCGGGCGCCCCGAGTGCCGTTTCCGGCGCCCAGCTCAAGGACGTCAGCCTGCGCTTGATGTAGGCGAGCGGCCACAAATTGCTTGCAACGAGGGAAGGACGTGTGCCTTCCCTCGTTTTTTATGCGCGGGCGTTGCGAGGGCATAGGTTGACCGGACGTGGCGGAAACTGTGTCCCATCGTTGACGCTCGAAGTGGGATGCGGTTTCCATCCCGCCCTCAACAAGCATCTAACGCTACAATAACTATCACGTGGCTGGGTTTGCCGGCCGAATGTGCGACGTCGTGGGAGGGGACATGGTCGAGTTTACAAAGACGATTAAAGATCCGTTGGGATTGCATGCCCGCCCGGTTGCGCTGCTCTACGACATCATTGCCAAGCATCGTAGCAACGTATCGGTCAGCATCGGCGATCGCCATACCGACGGCCGCGATGTGATGGGGCTCATGGCTCTCTACGGCGAATGTGGCGAAGACATCGTGTTCCGCGTTTCGGGCGTGGATGAGGCCTCCTGCGTCACGTCGATCAGAAACCTCTCGCTTTAACCGCAATAATGTGGCAAAGGGGCAGCCCCCTCTGTTGCATAAATTGGTATGACAAGGCACCGCAAAGAGACAGTCTTTGCGGTGCCTCTTTTGTTTCGTATAGGAAACTTTTTCGAAAACTGAATGGGGACCCTTCCAAAAAAGTTAACCACGTGCTAGTTTACTAAAGCGAACATAGGCGTGGTTAACTTTTACCGCGTCGATGTTGAGGACGAACTGACGTTAGGAGCCACTCATGTCTTGCGGACCGCAGATGCCGGCAATGCCGCTTTCGATGGTAAAAGCGGGCGAAACCGTGCGCGTGTCTCGTGTAAAGGGCAATGAGGATATGAAGCACCACCTCAAGGACCTCGGCTTTGTCGAGGGCAACGAAATCCACGTGGTGAGCTCGAGTGGCGCCAATATCATCGTCACCGTGCTGGGCGCACGCTTTGGCATCGATTCCAAGGTTGCCATGCACATCATGACCGTCGGTTAGTCGACGGTATTTCTGTACGCACTGAAAGGGGGACAAGTAAATGAAGACGTTGGGTGACGTTAAGGTGGGCGAGAGCTCCACCATCGTCAAGCTTCACGGTGAGGGTGCGCTTCGCCGCCACCTTATGGACCTGGGGCTCATCAAGGGCACTTCGTTCAAGGTCGTGAAAGTTGCACCGCTCGGTGATCCGGTCGAGATCAACGTGCGCGGCTACGAGCTTTCCATCCGCAAGGAGGAGGCCGCCGTCGTCGAGGTTCAGTAAGGACTCGCGACGTATATTTCTGCAGATAAAGTTAGGTTTTTCTAACTTAATGCTACAACTTTAAAGCACATTATCCAGCCTGCGCGGAGAAAGCAGCGCAGGCACACAAGGAAGAAGGATTGAATGGCGGACTCTCAGATCCATGTCGCGCTGGCGGGTAACCCCAACTGCGGCAAGACCACGCTTTTCAACCTGATCACCGGCGCCAACGGCTACGTTGGCAACTGGCCCGGTGTCACGGTTGAGAAAAAGGAAGCCAAGCTCCTGAGCGACAAGAACGTTACCATCACGGACCTCCCCGGCATCTACTCGCTTTCCCCCTACAGCCCCGAGGAGCAGTGCTCGCGCGATTACCTCATGAGCGGCGAGCCCGATGTCGTCGTCCAGGTGGTCGATGCCACCAACCTCGAGCGTAACCTGTACCTGGCGCTCCAAGTCATCGAGACCGGCCTGCCCGTGGTCGTTGCCCTCAACATGGCCGACTTGGTCGAGAAGAACGGCGACAAGATCGACACCGACAAGCTGTCCAAGAAGCTCGGTTGTCCGGTCATGATGATCTCGGCTCTTAAGAACAAGGGCATCAAGGAGCTGTTCGAGCAGGTCAAGAAGTCCGCTGCTTCCAAGGGCCAGGTGCCGGAGCACAAGTTCGATTCCTCCATCGAGGACGTTCTGGACCACATCGAGAACAACCTGCCGGCGAGCGTTCCCGCCAACAAGCGTCGCTACTACGCGGTCAAGCTGTTTGAGCGCGACGCGGACGCCTGCAAGCTCATCAACCTCACTAAGGAGAAGGCCGCTCGTGTGGAGCAGCTGGTCGCTCAGTGCGAGCAGGACTGCGACGACGACGCCGAGTCCATCATCACCGGTGAGCGCTACGGCGTGATCGCCCATATCATTGACGAGTGCATGACCAAGGCCCCTGCCAAGATGAGCACCTCCGAGAAGATCGACCGCGTGGTTACCAACCGCATCCTGGGCCTGCCGATCTTTGTCGTCATCATGTTCTGCGTGTACTACATCGCCGTTTCCACCCTGGGCGGCACGGTGACCGACTTCACCAACGACCAGCTCTTCGGCACCGACGGCTGGTACGTGCTCGGTCAGGGTCGCGACGCCTACGACGCAGCTGTTGAGGCTGCGGGCGACAATGCCGACTCGGTCGACCCGGCACAGTACGGCCCCTATGTCCCGGGTATCACCACCATGGTGCACGACGCCCTTGTGGCGGGCGGCACCGAGGACGGCGGCCTGGTCGATTCGCTGGTCTGTGACGGTATCGTCGGCGGCCTGGGTGCCATCTTCGGCTTCGTCCCGCAGATGTTCCTGCTCTTTGTGATGCTGTCTTTCTTGGAGGACTGCGGCTACATGGCTCGCGTCGCCTTCATCATGGACCGCGTGTTCCGCCGCTTTGGCCTGTCCGGTAAGTCCTTTATCCCCATGCTCGTGTCCTCGGGCTGCGGCGTCCCCGGCGTCATGGCCACCAAGACCATCGAGAACGAGAAGGACCGTCGCATGACGGTCATGACCACCACGTTCATTCCCTGTGGCGCTAAGCTGCCGATCATCGCCCTGCTCATGGGCTCCATCATCGGCGATTCTTCCACCACCGCCGCATGGATCAGCCCGCTGTTCTACTTCTTGGGCGTCTTTGCCGTCATCGCCTCGGGCCTCATGCTCAAGAAGACCAAGCTCTTCGCCGGTCGCCCGACGCCGTTCGTTATGGAGCTTCCCGCCTATCACTTCCCGGCAATCCGCTCTTGGGCGCTGCATGTATGGGAGCGCTGCTGGGCCTTTATCAAGAAGGCCGGCACGGTCATCTTCGCGTCCACCGTCGTGGTTTGGTTCCTCTCCAACTTTGGTAGCTACAACGGTTCCTTTGGCTTCCTGCCTGCGATGGACGGCATCCCCGAGGAGTTTATGGACTACTCCGTGCTCGCCATGCTGGGCAACCTGGTCGCTTGGATCTTCGCCCCGCTCGGCTTTAGCACCTGGCAGGCCACCGCGCTGACTGTCTCTGGCCTTGTCGCCAAGGAAAACGTCGTCGCCACCGCCGGCTCGCTGCTGTCCGTTGCCGACGCCGCCGAGACCGACCCGAGCCTGTGGACCGCGTTCGCCGGCATGTTCCCGACTATGGGCGCTTGCGTTGCCTTTGGCGCCTTCAACCTGCTGTGCGCTCCGTGCTTTGCCGCCATGGGCACCATCCGCAACCAGATGGACTCCGGCAAGTGGACCGCGATTGCCATCGGTTACGAGTGCGCCTTTGCATGGGTCATCGGCCTGTTCATCAACCAGTTCTACAACCTGCTTGTCCTTGGCCAGTTTGGTATTTGGACGGTTGTAGCCATCGTTCTGCTGGTTGCGATGCTCTTCCAGATCTTCCGTCCCATGCCTAAGCACGCCTGGACCGACGAGGACGAGACCAACACCGCTTCCGCTGCAGTTTCCGCTTAAGTCCGAATAAGGATCAGCCCCTTTCCACGAGCCCGGGTGTCCCAGCGACACCCGGGCTTTTTGGTGAGGGAGATGTGGCGTTTCCGCAGATAAAACCAACCAAAATATACCTGTCCCTTTTTGGCAGGTGGAGAATGGGGTAAAGTAAGTGGTGGTTAACTAGAGGAGGCTTGCTATGGCACCTATCGATATTGTTGTGTTGGCTGTTATCGGCATTGCGTTTGTCGCCGTGTGCGTGCGCATTTATCGCAAGGGCACCTGCGCCGACTGCGCTCAGGGCGGCGTTTGCACGGGGCATTGTTCCAACAAAAAAACCTGCGCCGCACTTAAGGGCGTGGACAAAATTGCCGAAGACTTGGGCCGCGGTATCAAGTAAGGTCCGTCATCCAGGCGCCCTGCGAGCATCCGTTCGCGGGGCGCTTTGCACATTTGGCGGCGAGCGCGGCGAGTTGAAGAGTGATTTTGGGGTATCGTTACCTGTACTGTTAATTGGCAACTTATCTATAACGGAGTAACCCCATGAGCGCTCGCGTAACCATGAAGGACATAGCCGCCGAGCTTGGCGTTTCCATCAATACCGTGCACAAGGCCCTGACGGGTAAGGCCGGCGTGAGCGAATCCGTGCGTGCCAAGGTGAATGCCAAGGCCGAGGCCATGGGTTACCACCGCAACACAAGCGCCTCGAGCCTGCGCCGCAAGGATATCAACTTGGTGTTTTGCCTGCCCCGCGCATCGCGCGAGGGGGCGTACTTTTTCCGTTACCTTTGGGAAGGCTGCAACCGCTTTGAGCAGGAGGTCATCGATCAGGGCATTACGGTTGAGCGCGTAGAATTTGGCGTGGGCGGCTACGCCGATGCGCTCGAGCAGATTGATGAGCGTCTGCAGGTAGGCGAGAAGATTGACGGCCTGCTTGCCTATGTTCCGGGCGATGACCGCGCGACCGAGCTTTTGAGGCAGATTGCCGAGGCGGGCGTGGCGATTGAGCTCGTCGACGGCGACCGACCGCACCTCGATCGCCTGGGTGCCAGTCTGGCGGACTATTCCGCGGCGGGCAGCCTTATGGCAGAGCAGGCGGCTAACCTGGTCCACGCTTCTGGGGCTGACGCCCGCGTGCTTCTGTTGGCGGGCGATCCCTATACCGACTCACACTACCTGACCGCCCGCGCCTTTCATAATTACCTGCGCGAACACGATATTCCATGGCAGGTTGAGGACCTTGCCGGCGCCCATGCGCAAGTCAAACAGCTCGAGCGCGAGCTTGAGCAGCGCTTGAGTGCGCCGGATGCTCCCGAGCTCATCTGTAGCGTTTTTGCCGTTGGTTCCGAGGTGGTCGCCGACGCGCTTGTTTCAAGCGGCAAGGCCGGCAAGGTCATGGTAATCGGCAACGACCTGTTCCCCGAGAGCGCCTTGGCCTTGCGCCGTGGCATCTTTACCAATATTGTCTATAAGGACCCGGTGAGCCTGGCCTACCGTGGCGCCAAGACCTTGGGCGAGTATCTGCTGTGGGGTAAAACTCCGGCGGAGCCCGTGCAGAAGGGTGCTGTGGAGATGGTGTTTGCCAGCAACGTCGACCGCTACTGCGAGCCTGCGGGAATTTAGCCGTTTAGTCAGGTACCCCCTCTTGCGACGTTCATTTTTTGGAGTATTCAGCAATGGCGTGTCCCGAAAGAGGTTAGGACGACTGTTTTAAGTGCCCCCGATGGCGTAATTGAACTGCCTCCCATTTCTTGGACACAAGAAATGGGAGGCTTTTTTATGGCTGGA
>CABVDG010000026.1:0-16880 GCA_902497075.1 uncultured Collinsella sp. | reverse complement strand
TCCAGCCATAAAAAAGCCTCCCATTTCTTGTGTCCAAGAAATGGGAGGCAGTTCACACTTCGTGCGGCGGGGGTTCTTTCGTCCTGCGGAGTGTCCGCGAAGGTCAGCCCTCAGATCCTGCTACGACTACGTCCTCGGATTGTGTGGGCGGATGAAAGACGTAGTTGGTCGGGTATTCTGTCCCCTTCGCTGTTTCGCGGCTTTGCCGCGAAACCACGCGCTGCTTTGGGCATAGAGGGGGACCTGGTTGCGGACCCAGATGACCTAGAGGGATATGGGTGCAAACGAGAAATCGTTGTTGGGGTCGTCCTTTTCCATAAACTCATCGAGGCAGAATGTCATATAGATTGGAACGTACAGGACCTTGCCCTCTTTGCTGAGGTTCTCGTGGCTTAGCACAACGGCCTCGGGGATTTTGTACTCGCTCACGCTCATCAGACGGTCGAGGGCCGCATGGGCTCGAACCTTCTTGCCCGATTTGACCTCGATTGGGACAACGTGCCCGCGGGTGCCTTCGATCACAAAGTCAACTTCGCCGACCTCGCGTGTCTGGTAGTACCATGCATCAGTTCCAAGGGCGACAAGCTCCTGTGCGACCACGTTCTCATAGAGACCGCCGAGGTTGGGGGTTTTCATATCAAGGTAGACAGCGCGTGCCGTGCTGCCGGGATACCGTGATGCGAGCATGCCTGTATCAGACTCGTATAGTTTAAAGGCGGTCGCCTTCTCTGTCCTCTTAAGAGGACTCCGGGCCTCCGTCACCTGGGCGACCATCAAACCGACGCCCGCGTTCACCAGCCATAGGAAATCCTGCTCGTATTTTTGAAGGCGAGCCCCCTCGCCCAGGGATGAAATAACAAAGCGATGGGACTCCGCCTCAAGCTGAACGGGAATTTGTTCGAAAATCGCGCGAACGTTAAACGCTCGAGTCGATGCATATTTAGAGATATCGCTTTTGTACTGATCGACCAGCTGAATTTGAAGCTCACGCGTCCTCACGAGCGAATAACCCGAATCGATATAGTTCTGTACGACCTCCGGCATGCCGCCGCAAACGATATAAGCTCTAAAGTTTTTGAGCATCGCCTCATGAATATAGTTTTCGACGGGACGCCTCTCGACAAGACAGCTGCGGATGTCTGCAAGCACATTCTCGCTGATGCTGTTTGCCCAACAAAACTCTTCAAAATCCATTGGCCGCATAACAATGTGCTCGACATACCCCACCGGGAAAGAAGAGATCCCCTTAAACTCAGTCCCAAGCATAGACCCCGAGAAGACATAGCTAAAGCGCCCGTCCTCGACCAACGCCTTCATGAGCGTGACGATCTGCGGATACTCCTGTATTTCATCGACAAAGATAAGCGTATCTCCCTCAACAAGCGGTGCATCCGCAAGAAGGGCCACGCGGTTGATAAAGTCAACGGCGTTCTTAGCGCCAATAAGCACATCTCTTGCCTCGGCATCGAGCAGCAAATTGGCCTCAAAATACGACGCGTAGTTGTCTTTACCAAACGCGCGAATCGCATAACTCTTGCCAATTTGACGCGCACCGGTAACAAGCAATGCCTTATGAGAGTTATTTTTCCAGTTCAAAAGC
Organism: uncultured Collinsella sp.; assembly: GCA_902497075.1. GTDB lineage: Bacteria > Actinomycetota > Coriobacteriia > Coriobacteriales > Coriobacteriaceae > Collinsella. Next base: position 15,280 of record CABVDG010000026.1, on the reverse strand, counting down.
CTATTAGTGACCTTACGGCGTAGCATTAAAACCCCCAAATGACAAAAATTGGCAAATAGATTTGCCCATAATCATACAAAATTTGGCAAATAGATTTGGCTCTAATCATACAAAGATTGGCAGATAGCAAAGATATGCTTAGGTCTCTGGGCTATCGAACCAGCGCAGTGCCATACGAAAAGGCTGGGGACGCTGTTGTTGGCGTCTCCAGCCCTCTGATTGCTACTTTGGGTCCCGTGGTGGGACTTTGTTAGTGCTACCTGGTTGTTTTACCTTGTCTCGCCGCTTTCTGTGCGTAGGCGGTAGCCGTGGACCAGGTCGCTGATGGCCGGCCAGGGAATCTGGCGGTCGACCCAAGATTGGAGCTGAACCAGATAGCGCTCGGTGCCGCGGGTGAGGGTGGCAAACTGCTCGTGGGTCTCGACCTGGGCGTAGAGTTCGCGGCCTGTGTCGAGCTTGCGGCGGCGCATATAGTCGATATCGCGTGGCTCCTCGAGCGTCATTTGGTCGGCAAGTGCTTCAAGCAAAGTGGTGTACTCTACTCGCGGTCGCTTGCCGCAAAGTGAAGCGCGTTCGGCTATCCCTTTTGTTGGATGAAAAGCCCCGTGTTATTGCAGGGGTGCATACTTGTCTTGCAAGTGCATAGAATCTCGTATAGTGCGAGTAAATAATTACAGTGTCCGTTTTGTGTTTAGCAAAGATATAGTTTGCATAATCCGGTCTAATCCCTGCTCTATTTAAATAAAGTTGCACGTAAATGGCGTAGATATGCGTGAGCTGGGGTTCTTTACGCTGAGCGGATAAAAACGACCGTTCACCGTTCCGCTATTTTCAAAATGAATAAAATGAGCGATAAAGAGAATATAAACCTTAATAAACTCGCGTATCGCACGGACGCGGGTTATTAATGGGTTGTAGGCCTTTTACAGAAAGGATTCCAGCAATGTCTAAGCCTCTTGGCAAGCCCGATCGTATTGTCGTCGCCCTCGGCGGCAACGCCCTCGGCAACAACCCCGTCGAGCAGATCGAGGCCGTGAGCAACACCGCCCACGCCCTCCTCGGCCTCATCGAGCAGGGCAACGAGATCATCATCACCCACGGCAACGGCCCGCAGGTCGGCATGATCCAGAACGCCTTCGCCGCCGCCCACGACGCCATCGGCACCCCCGAGATGCCGCTGCCCGAGTGCGGCGCCATGTCCCAGGGCTACATCGGCTATCACCTGCAGCAGGGCATCGGCCGCGAGATGCACAAGCGCTATAAGCGCTGGCACGCCGCCACCGTCGTCACCCAGATCGAGTGCGATCCCGACGATCCCGCGTTCAAGAACCCGACCAAGCCGATCGGCCCCTTCTACACCGAGGAGCAGGCCAAGGAGTTCATGGCCGAGGATCCTTCCAAGGTCTTCGTCGAGGATTCCGGCCGCGGCTGGCGTCGCGTCGTCGCTTCTCCCGATCCCAAGAAGATCGTCGAGGCTGACTCCATCCTCAACCTGCTCGACAACGAGTTCATCGTCATCGCCTGCGGTGGCGGCGGCATCCCCGTCGTCCGCGACTACGAGAACAAGGGCTGCTACAAGGGCGTTCCCGCCGTCATCGACAAGGACCTGGGCGGCGAGCTGCTGGCCGAGGACTGCGACGCTGACGTCCTGTTCCTGCTGACCGCCGTCGAGCATGTCGCCATCAACTTCGGCAAGCCCAACCAGGAGGAGCTCGAGGACCTCACCGCCGACGAGGCCGAGCGCCTGGCCGACGAGGGCCAGTTCGGCAAGGGTTCCATGGAGCCCAAGGTTCGCGCCGCCATCAAGTTCGCCCGTTCCCGCAAGGGCCGCACCTGCATCATCGGCGCCCTGGACAAGGCCGCCGAGACCATGGCCGGCCTCTCCGGTACCCGCATCCACGAGTAGTCTCTACTCTGTTGCCTCTCTCGTGGGCGCCAGGCAAGACGCCCGCAAACTAGCCTCTCTTCATGAGCCCCGCAGTCCGCTCCGGCTGCGGGGCTTTTGCTATTCACCTAGTCATTGGGGACGTTCTTAAATGACTAGTCAAACAAGAGCGTCCCCAATGACCACTCATTTAAGTCTGTCCCCAATGACTAGTAGTAGGCCCACATGGCTTCGATTTCGTTGAGGACCTCCACCACGCCCCAGCGGCGGGCGCTGCGGCTGGCCGAGTTGGGGTCGTAGACGCCAATCTGGTTGGCATCGTCGATGCCGTGGAGCACGATATAGTGGCCTACGTTGGTAAACGTGCCGGGGCGCACTGCGGCGATGACGGGCGCACCCGAGCGAAGTGCTTGGGTAATCGATTCGCGATCGTTATAGAGCTGTGTTCCGTTGAGCCCCAGCTGCCACGCACCGCTTGTCATAAACGACCACTCGGTGGCACCAGTGGGGGCGTAGTTGCCGGCTTCGGCCAGTGCGCATATATCGACCGGCGTCTTATCGGTATGGCCGGTCTTAAAGATATAGACCATGGTGAGGCAAGTGGGACCGCAAGCGTTTTCGCGAATAGTGCCACCGGCATAGGGCAGCTCCGACCATGCGGGGTCAATTTGGTAGATGTGGGGCATGGTGCCGGCCTGCCATTGCGAGCGCGGGGTCGAAAAGGCAAATGAGTAGCCGGGCGCGACGGGAGCTTTAAGCAGCTTGTCCTCGGCAGTGGGCTCAAGACCGGCTGATCCGTGGGAGATACAGGATCCCAAAAACACAAAGACGAGGCAGGCGGCGATGGAGCAAAACACAAGGCGTAGGCGGCGGGCCGGAAGCGCGTGGCTTGTGATGTGCGACGCGGGGTGAGGGGCGGAATTGCCGCGATCGCGTTGAGGTCGCGAAAAGGAGCGCTTAACGTAGTAGTCGGTCTTACGGCGATCGTAGCGGCGTGGCTGCGATGTGTCGGTCTGGCGTTGGCGTGTGCTCGTACTCATGCGGTCTGACTGCTGCACGGTACGGCTTTGTTGCTGCGAAGAAGCCCCGAGCTGCTCTTGGGGGCGCTGCGGGCTGTCGTTGTCGGAGGTGCTTCTGGGCGTTGGCGTGGTGCGGCCGGCAAGGCGCACGCTTTGTGGCCGTTGGTCGCCGTCATTGTATCCGTATGCCATTCGAATCACCTTGCCTCATGTGTAACTTGTCTATCCTACATAAAAAGATGCACGACACATGGGCATGTGCGCCAAAAGCCTGACAAATGGTATGAACGTTGCCGCGCCGCGCGCCAAGCGTCACGGCAACAGGTCTTCAAAAGCAGACAAGATGAAAGCGTCCAAGACGAATGACGTCTTCCGCCGTTCGTCCCAAAAACGGCGCCGCTCGTTTTGCAGTTCTGCCTTCGGTCGAGCCTTGGACGGCAATGCAATGCCAAGGCCGTATCTTAAAGCCACGAAATAAAAGCGCGCGGCAAAACAGACCGCGCAAGGGGTGACGTCAAGGGGCGTCAAAAAGGAAAGGAGGGGAACAATGGCGGACAAGAACGCAGAAGTTGCAGTCGAAGATAACGGCGGCATGAAGAAAACGCTTTCGCTCTGGAACTTCTTCACCATCGGCTTTGGTGCCATCATCGGTACCGGTTGGGTTCTGCAGGTCGGCGACTGGATGGTCGTGGGCGGCGGTCCCGTTCCCGCTATGATCGCATTCCTCTTGGGTGCAATCTTCCTCGTGCCCGTCGGAGCTGTTTTCGGTGAGCTCACGGCTGCCATCCCCATCTCGGGCGGCATCGTCGAGTATGTCGATCGTAGCTTTGGCCGTACGCTGAGCTATATCACCGGATGGCTTTTGGCCCTGGGCAACGGCATCCTGTGCCCGTGGGAGGCCATCGCCATCTCGACCCTCGTGTCCGAGATGTTCGGCGGCCTGCCCGGCCTTGAGTGGCTGCGCGCCGTCAAGCTCTACACCATCCTGGGGGCCGACGTTTACCTGTTCCCGACGCTGATCGCGCTCGGCTTTGCAGCCTACGTCATCTTCCTCAACTTCCGCGGTGCCAGCTCGGCCGCCAAGCTCCAGGCCTTCCTGACCAAGGCCCTGCTCTGCGGCATGCTGCTCGCCATGGGCGTCTCGCTGTTCACCGGCTCGCCGGACAACGCCATGCCCGTGTTCTCCCAAGTCACCGGCGCTGGCGGCGGCAAGGCCGCTACCGAGAGCACCAGCCTGTTTGCCGGCATCGTGTCGGTCCTGGTTCTGACCCCGTTCTTCTACGCCGGCTTCGACACCATTCCTCAGCAGGCTGAGGAAGCAGCCGAGGGCCTCAACTGGAACAAGTTCGGCAAGATCATCTCCCTGGCCCTGCTGGCCGCCGGCGGCTTCTACATGGTCTGCATCTACTCGTTCGGCACCATCCTCGACTGGCATGAGTTTGTTAAGAGCCCGGTTCCCGCGCTTGCCTGCCTCAAGGGCATCAATATGCTCCTGTACCTGGCCATGCTCGTCATCGCCACGCTTGGACCCATGGGCCCGATGAACTCCTTCTACGGCGCCACGAGCCGCATCATGCTCGCCATGGGCCGTAAGGGCCAGCTGCCCGAGAAATTCGCCGAGGTCGATCCCAAGTCCGGCGCTCCCAAGCTCGCCTGCGTCGTTCTGGGCGTTATCACCGTCATCGGTCCGTTCCTGGGCAAGAACATGCTCATCCCTCTGACCAACGTGTCGGCTCTCGCCTTCATCTTCTCCTGCGGCATGGTCGCCCTCGCCTGCCTGCGCATGCGCTTCACCGAGCCCGACCTGCCTCGTCCCTACGAGGTGCCCGGCGGCAAGTTTGGCATCGGCCTCGCTATCGCTGCCTGCGCCATCATCATCGGCCTGCTCGTGATTCCGTTCTCTCCCGCCTCCCTCAACATGGTGGAGTGGAGCATCGTGATCGGCTGGCTGGCCGTCGGCCTGGCTCTCATGGCCTTCACCAATTCCCGCAAAAAGTAACGCCGAGCCGGGGCGGATCAGGTGCGCGGGACCCTCTCTTCCGCGCACCGAACCCGGCACCACTTGGGTAGCTTTGTGAGGCCTTAACCCAACGCGGCCTCGCCCACTATATGGATCCATAAGGAGGAACCATGTCCACTAAGTATGCAATCGTTGGCGGCAAGCTCATCGACGGTACCGGTGCCGAGCCGGTCGAGAACTCCCTCGTTCTCGTCGACGACAACGGCAAGATCGAGTACGCCGGCGCCATGCAGGACCTTCCCGAGGGCGTTGAGGTCATCGACGCCGCCGGCAAGACCGTCCTTCCCGGCCTGATCGACACCCACCTGCACTTCTCGGGCAACTTGACCGACGATGACACCGACTGGGTCATGCAGCCGCTCCTCGAGAAGCAGGCCGTCGCCGTCAAGCAGGCCTACGACTGCCTCACCCACGGCCTCACCACCGTCTGCGAGATCGGCCGCTTTGGTATCCAGATCCGTGACTGCATCGACAAGGGCGTCTTCAAGGGCCCGCGCGTTCTGGCCACCGGCCTTGGCTTCTGCCGCGTTGCCGGCCACGGCGACTCCCACCACTGCAGCCAGGAGCTCAACAAGGAATCGCACCCCTGGGGCGATCAGGTCGACGGTCCTTGGGATCTGCGCAAGGCCGTCCGCCGTCGCCTGCGCGAGAACCCCGATGCCATCAAGATCTGGGCTACCGGTGGCGGCATCTGGCGCTGGGACTCCGGCCGCGACCAGCACTACTGCTCCGAGGAGATTCAGGCCGTGGTCGAAGAGGCAAAGATGGTCGGCATCCCCGTGTGGAGCCACTGCTACAACAACCACGCCGCTGCCTACGATTCCGTTCGCTTTGGCTGCGAGCAGCTGATTCACGGCTTCGATATCGATGAGCGCACCATGGACCTCATGGCCGAGCAGGGCACCTTCTTCACTCCGACGATCGCCTTCCTGCCCACCTGGTACGCCACCTATCCGCCCGTCTACGTTCCCGAGCTGCACGACAAGTACGAGGGCACTCTGGTCGAGAAGGAGCTGCAGCGCAACTACGACTGCCTGCGCGAGGCCAAGAAGCGCGGCGTCGTCATGACGATCGGCTCCGACTCCTTCTCCTTCGTCACCCCGTACGGCACTTGCTCCATCGAGGAGATGTACGAGTTCGTCGACAAGATCGGCTTCACTCCGGTCGAGACCATCACCTGCGCCACCCTCAACGGTGCCAAGATGTGCCACATCGAGGACGAGACCGGTTCCATCGAGGCCGGCAAGTGCGCCGACCTGCTGGTCGTCAACGGTGACGTCGCCGCCGACATCCACGTGCTCAACACCGACAACATGGACGTCATCATGAAGGACGGCTGGATTGTCGAGGGCGGCACCTTCGGCGAGGCAAACAAGTACAGCGCCTAAGCTACCGTTCATCGATGGCTTGATGTAAAACACAGTATTTGATTGCATAATGCAATGGAGAGGGTCGCTTGCGGCCCTCTTTATTGCTATGGGGTGCGTCGGTAAGAAGGAGATGACGGTGGATCTCAATAGGCTGATTCTGGGCAAGAGCTACAACTCTACCAAGGTCTTTCGTACCGCTCAGCATGTGGTTCAAGCCATCTTGCTCGGTATTGTCGTTCCGCTGCTTATCCTGCTGCTCATCTGGGATCTAACCGATAATCCCAATCCCGTTCCGGCCGTTGTCGTCATTGCCGGCTTGGTCATGCTGTGCTTCTTCTTCTCGTACGTCTTTGTCGTTCCCGACGACCTCACATCGAGCGCAACCGACCGCACGCTCGCCATCGCTTCAAAAATATTCGCCTACACGTCGCGCGGCCTTACGCCCGAAGCTGCCCTGGGCGCCTCTAAGATCATCCTGTCCGAAACTATCGCCTCTGCCATCTGCTTTACCGACGGCAAGCAGGTGTTGGCAAGCTGGGGCGAGGACTCGGCAAAATGCCCCGCGGGCACCCCGGTGGTGCTGCGGACTACGCTCAACGTGATCAACAGCGGTGAGCAAAGCGTGTTCTCGCGCGATGCCTCGACCGAGACAGGTGGCTACTTTCCGCGCCTGCGCGCCGGTATTGTCGCACCGCTTACCGTGCGCGGGCATTGCGTGGGCACGCTCGAGCTGTATTATCCCCGTCTGAGCAGCATCGATATGCGCCAGACGGCGCTTGCCTCGGGCTTTGCCGACCTCATTTCCACGCAGCTTGCGAGCTTTGAGCTCGAGCGCCAGGACGAGCTTACGGCCCGCGTGGAGCTGCGCGCCTTGCAATCGCAGGTCGATCCTCATTTTCTGTTTAACACCATCAGCACCATCGTGTCGCTCGTTCGAACCGAGCCCGACAAGGCGCGATCGCTGCTGATCGACTTCTCCAACTACTACCGTCAGACGCTTTCTGATTCCGATACCCTCACAACGCTCGAGCACGAGGTGGAACAGGGCACTCGCTATATCAATCTTATGCAGGCTCGTTATGGCGACGGCCGTCTGCGCGTCTCGGTCGATATCGACTTTGAGGTGCGCGATTGCATGGTGCCGCCGTTTATCTTGCAGCCGTTGCTCGAAAACTGCATCAAGCACGCGCAGCGCGAGACCGAGCCGCTTTCTATTCATGTTAGGGCTTTCGAGACCGATGACGGTTTGGAGATCATCGTCGAGGACGACGGCATCGGTATGAGCGAAGAAGTCTGCGCGCATCTGTTTGAGCAACATCGCCTGGAGGAGCCCGAGAGCATTACCGCCGACGGCTCCGTCAAGCGAGGTTGCGGCCTGGCGCTCTTCAACGTGCTTCAGCGCATCCATTTCTTTTACGGAGAAGATTCCGGCATGCGCGTGAAGTCCCAGGAGGGCGTGGGAACGCAGGTCATCGTCGAGCTGAACGGCGAGCCGCATGAGCCGGCGCCGTTGACGGCGTAGCGCGCGGTTGGATTGAGAGAAAAAGAGGGGAAGCACATATGTCCGAAGGCTGGAACATCTTGGTGGTTGATGACGAACCTCCCATTAGGGCTGAGCTACGCTATCTGTTGGAAAAGGATACGCGTGTGGGCCAGATTGCCGAGGCGGGCAATGTCACCGAGGCCGTGGAGTCGATTCTCTCGAACAAGCCCAACGTGTTGTTTTTGGACATCACGATGCCCGGCCGCTCGGGAATTGAGCTTGCCGAGACGCTGCAGAACCTAAAGACGCCGCCGGTGGTTGTGTTTGTGACGGCGTTTGCCGAGTTTGCCGCCGATGCGTATAACCTCGATGCGGTCGACTATGTCGTCAAGCCGGTCGAGGACGCACGCCTGTCAAAGGCACTCGACAAGATCGAGGCAGCCTTGGGTGCCCGTCGTGTTATCCACGCTCCGCGCCAGCCTTTGCGTCTGACGGTGGACCGCGGGGGCAAAAAGGTGTTCATTCCCGCCGCAGACGTCTGCTACTTTGAGGCGCGCGCCGATTTTTGCAACGCCATCTGCGCCGAGGGAACGTACCTGATCAATGAGTCGATCTCTTCGCTCGAGCGTCGCTTGGTCTCCGAGGGCTTTATTCGCGTTCATCGCAGCTATCTGGTCAATTTGGAAGACGTGCACAATGTCGAGATCGGTTCCACGGGTCTTATGGAGCTCAGACTCGATCGCGTAACCTCGACGGTGCCCGTGTCCCGCCGTCGCGCTGCCGAGGTTAAAGCACACTTGGGGCTTGCGTAGACGGTCTGCATGCCGTCGTTTACCATCGCAGGTTTGGCATGGGCGCGCGGTGGGCATAATGGGTGGCATCGAATGAAATCGAAAGGATCATTATGCCCGCGCTTATCACCCATCATCTGTTTGGCGAGGAAAGCATCGACCGTCTTCCGCAGGGCGTCATCACGTCCGATGAAGAGCGCATTGCCTTTATCTTGGGCAACCAAGGCCCCGACCCGTTTTTCTTTCACATTCTGACACCGCGTGTTTCCGACTGCACGCTGCTGGCGCAGGTCATGCATCGGTCGCGTATGTCTCGCCAGTTCGCGTGCCTGCGCGACGGCGTGTCGCATCTGCTGCCGCGCGACGCCAGCTTGGGTCGCGCCTTTGCGCTGGGCCTGCTGTCTCATTACGTGCTCGACCGCAACGCCCATCCCTTTGTCTATGAGCAGCAGTTTGGCATCGTGGAGTCCGATTCAGAGCTTGAGGATTCGAGCAGTCAGGTCCATGCCGTGATCGAGAGCGACCTGGATGTACTGATGCTGCAGCTTAAACGCGATGGCGCTACGGTCGACGATTACCCGCCGGCGGGCGAGATCGTCACTACCGATCGCATCAATCGCGTGGCCGGCGTGCTGATGAGCTATGTTGCCGGACGCGTGTACGGCATTGACATTCCGGCGGGGGAGTACGGTGCTGCCGTTGCCAATATGCAGCGACTTTACCGCGCGATTGAGCCGGCCGGCTCCGCAAAGACGCGCGCGATCTCGCTGGTTGAGGGCTTGGTGCACGACTACTCGCTGCTCGACGGCCTTGCCCATCGCGTGACGACGGAGCTGCCCGAGCGCACCGGTAACCTGGGCCATCTGACATGGAAGAATCCCTTTACCGACGAGGTCTCGAACGAGAGTTTCCCCGAGGTCTTTGATCGCGCGCTGGTCGATTACGAGTGCACGGTCGCACGTTTTATCGAGACCGGTGACATGGATGCCGTGACCAGTCACGTCAACTACAGCGGTCGCGTGCTCAATGCCGATGAGGAGTTCGACCGCGAGGAATAGGGCCCGTGCGTGCCCCTTTGCCGAATCCTTACCGGCGGTTCTGGACAATTGGGGTACGATGAACTAACTGCATATCGGGCGAATACGAAGGGTCCCTGTCCATGAAATACACCAAGCTCGAGCGTAACTGGGTTATGTATGATGTGGGCAATTCGGCCCTCGTGCTGCTCAATACCTCGGTGGTGCCCATTTACTTTAACGCCATCAATACCGGCGCTTCTTCGGCCGACCTGGTGGTCGCCTGGGGCAATGCGCAGACGATTGCCTCGCTGGTCATCGCCATGCTCATGCCCATTCTGGGCGCGCTTGCCGACTACGCCGGCAACAAGATCAAGTTCTTCTTGGGCTTCTTCCTCACGGGCCTGGTGCTTTGCCTGGCGCAGGCTATCCCAATGTCCGCCATGGCATTTTTGACCGTGTACGTGCTGTGCACCATCGGCCTTAACTCTTCTATGACGTTCTACGACGCCATGCTGCCCGACATTACCACCGACGAGCGCATGGACGCCGTGTCCAGCTCGGGCTATGCCTGGGGCTACATCGGTTCCACCGTGCCGTTCGTCATCTGCCTGGCGCTCATCATGGGCGGCCCCGCTCTTGGCGTCCCCACCATGCTGGCAACGCGTCTGTCGTTTATCATCACTGGTGCCTGGTGGCTCATCTTTACTCTGCCGCTCATTCGCACCTATAAGCAAAAGTACGGTCGCGAGCGCGGTCCCGAGGACACCATCGGCCACATCGTGGGCGGTGTGTTCTCCGAGGTCGGACACACCATGCGCGAGATCGCCCACAACAAGACCGTGCTGGTCTACATGATCGCGTTCTTCTTCTATATCGACGGTGTGCACACGGTCATTTCCATGGCAACCAGCTACGGATCGGCCTTGGGCATCGATTCGACCCAGTTGGTCCTGGCGCTGCTCGTCACGCAGTTCGTGGCCTTTCCGTCCGCCATCATCTACGGCAAGCTCGCCGGCCGCGTGGGCACGCTCAACATGATCTTGGTGGCAGTCGCCGCCTATATGGGCATTGTGCTGTTCGCCGCGTTCTTCCTAAAGACCGCCTTTGAGTTTTGGGTGCTTGCCATTATGGTCGGCCTGTTCCAGGGCGGCGTGCAGGCGCTCAGCCGTAGCTACTTTGGCCGCATTATCCCCAAGGAAAAATCCAACGAGTACTACGGCTTCTTTGACATCTTTGGTCGTTATGCAAGCGTTATGGGCACCTTCCTGGTGTCGGTCGTCACCTCGCTGACCGGCAACCCGTCGCTGGGCGTCCTTTCCATTGGCGTGCTGCTGGTCGTTGGCTTTATGCTGCTGGTCCGCCTGTCCCGCATGACTCGGGCGGCAGAGCATGCCGCATAGGAGCGAGCGGCTATTGTGCCTGTCCACGGTACTCTTTTGGGGTTATCCGCAATAAACATTGCGACTTGCGAGCAATGATTTGCCCAAGTGGGTATGATGGAATCAGCTAGGTCGCGGGGCGTCGCCTGTGTTTGGCGGCGTCCCGTTTTTGTGTTGCAGGGAGGGTAAGGCATGAACGCCACAGTCGTGATTCCAACGTATTGGGCGGGCGATGACGCTTGCGCAAACGCCCCTGGCACCTATGACCATTCGACACGACTCAACGCCGACAATCCCGAACTCGACCGCTGCCTGGCCTCGCTTGAGCAGGTGCGCGACATCCCGCGCATCATCCTTTTGGTGGTCTGTCCCGTTTCTGCCACAGCCGATGTGTCGCTGCGCGTGCACGAGATTGTCGACGCGCATCCCACGCTCAAGGTCACCGTTGTCACCAACACCCAGGCCTCGCGCATCGCAGATCGGGTTGCTCAGATCGCGCCCAAGGGTTCGGGCGAGTGCGTGAGCCTGCGAGGCTACGGTGCCATCCGCAACATGGGGCTGGCCTGTGCCGCTGTGCTGGGGCATGACGCGGTTATCTTTTTGGATGACGATGAGACTGTCATCGACGCCGACTTTATGAAGCGCGCGACCTATGCGTTGGGGCAGCAGACGCGTCAGGGCTTGCCGATCTTGGTCAAGAGCGGCTATTTCTACGATCGCGACGGCTCGCCGCTGGCTCCCACGGACAAGGCAGGCATCTGCCATCGTTGGTGGACCAAGCGCATCGAGTTCAACCGTTGGATGAAAAAGGCGCTCTCGGGCACCCGCATCTCGCGCTCCAACTACGTGTGCGGCGGCCTGATGGCCCTGCACGCCCGCGCCTTTACGCGTGTGGCCTTTGACCCGTTTATCACCCGCGGCGAGGACTTGGATTACCTCTTTAACATGCGCATGTTTGGCTACGACGTGTGGTTCGATAACGAGTGGACCGTGCGCCATCTGCCTCCGGAGTCCGAAAAGCGCTCACCGCGCTTTATGCAGGATGTATACCGTTGGTACTACGAACGGGCCAAGTTGACATTCGCCGCGCATCAAAAGGAGCTCATTCCCGTTACGGCGGCATCGCTCATGCCCTACCCGGGCCCGTGGATTTCGCGCGAGCTCGACGACCGCGTGCGCAAGACCGCTATGGTCCGCAGCGTGTTTACCCGCGAGCATGAAGGCTACCTGCGCATCTGGCGCCATGGTATCGACGAGGCAAAGGCCTATGCGCGCCAAAACGCTGCAAGCTACCTGCGTTTCCAGAGCTTTTGGCCCAAGATCATGGACGGGCTTTGGCGTGACTCACAACTGATCAGTATCCTGGAGGGGGCCGAATGATCGACCGCCGCGCCCAGCGCGATAGTTCAATATCAATCTTTCGCATCATTGCCGTTGCCTGCGCCATTTGCGTGCTGGTGTACTTTATTTTTGCCCTGGTGACCGGTATCGAGCCGATCGCCACGGTGATTGCCTGCGCGCTGCTGTGCATCTTTCTGTGCATCTTTATCTTTTTGACGCTCAATCCCGATTCGGTGCGCTCCCAGTACACCGAGGAGACGCTCTCGGTGGCCTCGGCCATGCTCGAGGACATTAAGGGCGGTTTGACACAGGAATCGGCGCGTTTGGTGTGCCAGCGCATTTTGCCCGAGACGCGCGCCATGACGGTGGCCATTACCGACGAGGACAACGTGCTTGCCTGCGCGGGCGAGTTTGAGGAAAAACTACTGCCAGATTCTCCCATCCACACGCTTGCCACACGCTACGTTATCGAACATGGCATCGTGCAGTCGTTCAACCGTATGGTGGATGTCGTAGGCTCGGACGGTTCGCACAACCAAGTCCCCGCCGGCATTATCGCCCCTATCAAGGTTGGCGATCGTACCGTCGGCACGCTCAAGTTCTACTACAAGACCCCGCGCGCCGTCGACCGTACCCAGTACGCGCTTGCCTCGGGCTTTGCCGAGATCTTGTCCACGCAGCTTGCCATCCACGAGCTCGAGGTGCAAAAGGAACTCACGGCGCGCGCCGAGGTGCGTGCGCTGCAGGCGCAGATTAACCCGCACTTCCTGTTCAACACGCTGAACACCATTGCATCGTTTACGCGCACCGACCCGCTGCGGGCCCGCGAACTGCTTCGTGAGTTCTCATCGTTCTATCGCGCCACGCTCGACAACTCGGGATCGCTTATTCCGGTCTCGCGCGAGGTCGCACAGACCAAGCGCTACCTTACCTTTGAGAAGGCCCGCTTTGGCGAGGACCGTGTGCTCGCGACGTTCGATGTGTCCGAGGACGTGGAAGATACGCTGGTGCCGGCGTTCGTGATCCAGCCGATTGTCGAGAACGCCGTGCGTCATGGTATGGGCGATGACGACGCCCTGAGGATCGACGTGACCGTTCACCAAGACGGCGAGGATGCAATCTTGATTGCCGTGGCCGATAATGGCGTGGGCATGGATGAAGGTACCGCCGCCAGACTGTTTGACGAGCGCTCTGCCCGTCCCGACGCCAGCTCTCCCCAGGGTGGCGGCGCCGGTGTGGCCATGCACAATATTTCGGAGCGCATCCATCGCTTTTTTGGGCCGCACTCCTATACGCGTGTCGAATCGGCGCCGGGCAAGGGCACCAAAGTGCTTCTTCATCTTGATTTGTCAGAGAGCATCTTTGACATTCAAGAGTAAAATAAAAGGCTACGGGCTCAACGTCATGCGACGGATGCCCGGCGTAGTTAGTTGACGAAAGGTTTTATCCCTATGCTGCGTGCGATGATTGTGGATGATGAGGCGCCGGCTCGCTCGGAGCTTCGCTTCTTGCTCGAGCAAACGGGCAAGATCGGCACGATCACGGAGGCGTCGAGCGTCCGCTCCGCCATCGAGATGCTTATGGAAAGTCGCGTGGATGTCGTGTTTCTCGATATCTCGATGCCCGGTGCCTCGGGCCTGCAACTTGCCGAGGCGCTGCATAAGCTCAAAAATCCGCCGGCGATCGTATTTGTGACTGCGTATAGCGACCATGCGGTCGAGGCATTCGACGTGGATGCCGTCGACTATCTGATGAAGCCTGTCGAGGAAGCTCGCTTGGATCGCGCGATCGAGAAGGTCATGCAGCGCGCCAAGCCGGTCACGGACAGCAAGGTGACCATCGAGCGTATCCCGGTGGAAAAGGGCGGCCGCAAGGTGCTCATTCCCGTGGACGACATTCGCTTTATCATGGCCAAGGACGATTACTCCTGCATCTATACCGTCGATGATCGCTTTTTGTCGACGACCTCGCTGGCGCAGTTTGAGGCCAAGCTCTGCGACTTTGGCTTCTTCCGTGTTCACCGCCGCTATATCGTCAACCTGGCGTGCGTCACGGACGTTGAGACGGTGCCCTCGGGTGCCATCCAGCTGGGCATTACGGGCGTCGACGAACGCGTGCCGGTTTCGCGCCGCCGCGTCGTGCCGCTCAAGAAGGCTCTGAGTCTCTAGCACACTGGCCCCGCAGCCCTGTAGACCCATCGTCTGCGGAGCCGTGGGGCCTTTTTTGTATGTATCTGTCGAATCGTTTTTTGCGGAAGGGATCCTATGAACAGTGCAAGCGCCAAGCGTATCGACATCATCTCGGACACCCACGGCTATTTATCGCCTGTGCTCTTGGATGAGCTTGAGGGCGCAGACCTGATCATCCACGCCGGCGACCTTACGTCAGAGATGGACTACGAGCACCTGTGCACCATCGCCCCCGTGCGGGCCGTACTGGGCAACAACGATTACTACCGCGACTACGGCCCCGGTGTAGACCGTCTTGCGCTCTTTACCTACGAAGGCCTCAAATTCGCCGTAGCTCACTACCGCGAAGACCTTCCGGTGGGATCCGTAGACGTAGCCATCAACGGTCACACCCACGTAACCAAAGAAGCCCAAGTGGGCCGCTGCTTAGTCCTCAACCCGGGCAGCGCCAGCTACCCCAGAGGCACCCGAGGCCCCACCATGGCCAGAATGCTCGTTAAAGACGGCAAGATCCTAAGCACCAAGTTTATTGACTTGGAGTAACCGCAACAAAAACGGGGGATGCAGATGCGTCCCCCGTTTCCATTTGAGCCAAAGGCAGAGCTTCAGCAAGATCCTTAGACAAACCCCGCCGCGGAGAACGGGGCCGCCGAGCCGCGAAGCGGCGAGGAACAACAACGACTCGAACAAAGTGACGGCAGGGAGGGTCTCCGGGGCTGGGGGCGGGGGTTAAGTTTGTCGCGAGTTCCGCACGCAAAGGAAAGCACTTAATGTGCTTTCCGTC
>CABVDG010000025.1:0-31264 GCA_902497075.1 uncultured Collinsella sp. | reverse complement strand
TCCAGCCATAAAAAAGCCTCCCATTTCTTGTGTCCAAGAAATGGGAGGCAGTTCACAACGGGGGCTTTTCTTTTATGGCAACACCGCATGGATTCGAACCTCGGTCGAGGCACGAACAACTTAATTATCACTCCGTAAAATTTTTTCTAATTGTCGCTTGACCCATCGGGGGCTCGCGTGCATAATAATCCGTGCGTTGCGGCGTTACCTCAGCTGGATAGAGGGTCTGACTACGAATCAGAACGTCATAGGTTCGAATCCTATACGCCGCACCAACTGAACTTTAAAGCCTCCGGTAACGGAGGCTTTTCTTATATGTCGACATACTTGAGGAGTTGCTTTCGCCGTGTTTGAAAGTATCGATTCGATCGACTGCATCAAATGAGTAAAAATCAAATTCGATAACTTTTTTTGAAAAAATGCTTGACCATTATTCAGTCCATGTGCATAATAATCAACAAGTCGCGGCGTTACCTCAGCTGGATAGAGGGTCTGACTACGAATCAGAACGTCATAGGTTCGAATCCTATACGCCGCACCATTTGAGATTAAAGCTCCCGGCAACGGGGGCTTTTCTTTTACGTAAACACCGCATTGATTCGAACCTCGGTCGAGGCGCGGGCGTAAAGAAAACGCGGAGCGTTTTTAGCCCGCGGGCGAGCACGCCGGCAGGCGGGCGAAGCCGGTGCGGATCCGCGCAGCGGATGCGCGGAATCCTATACGCCGCACCATTTGAGATTAAAGCTCCCGGCAACGGGGGCTTTTCTTTTGCGCCAGCTTGAGTGCTTTCGTCCAAAGGGACGATTTCCTGTCGACTCGTGTAAGATTCCGAGTAGATGTCGCGACTTATTCGCGACCACTCCTTCTCAAGCGACCGATCAGGGTGATATTTCGTGGCAGAGCGTCCGACATACAAGCTCAGGTTTCTCGATCCCAAGAAGCGCTTTCCGGCGATGCCCGAGCAGCCTGCGGGACGCTCATATGGCGTGGTCTGGAAACTCTTTGGCGAGGATCAGCATGAATCTTGTTATGTCGTCGAATTCGTTGGCAAAAGCCATGTGTCGCTTTTGGGCTACGTAAGCGTTTCGGGTGAGGTGTACAAGGTGGACCGCCCCGTCAGCGAGGCTCCGCTGCCCAACGATCCCGACATGGAACTGGTCCTTGACGAGTCGGACTCCGGTATTGGTGAGATTGTGGTTCGGGGAGCCAACGGCACAATGCGCGCGTGCGCGCGAACCGTCGGCTCTCCCGAAGGCCCCATGCGCGAGCAGTCCGACCACGAGACATGGAATTCGACCCGCTCCCTTCCTTACGGCGAGTTCATGGCATCGATGTTCCTGCGCTACGTGGTATTCGCTGACTCCGAAAATACCATTGCGAGCACGGCGGACGCCGGCGGACTCGACGAGGGTATGCAAAATGTTATCGACAAGATCAAGCTCGTAAAGTTGCCCGAGCCGGTCGAGGTGTTTTTGGGCTTTAACACGGCACCGCTACCTGACGCTATCGAGACGCTGCTCTACCGCGTTGACCATGCCGAGAATCCGAGCGGTATCGAGCGCTATGCCGCCGCCCTTATGAGTGAAATTGACTTGCCCCGCTTGCGCACCATCGCCGCTAAGTCCGAGATGAGCCTGGCTCGCATCGATCGCTCAAAGCTTTTCTATCTCAATTTTGATCGTAGTCTGCTAGACCAGGACGAGATTGACATGATGCTTGCCATCGAGTGCCGTCTTAACCGTCTCTCCGGCATCCTTGAGCACATCGGGGCCGGATTGGTCCCTGCGGCATCCTCGCCGAGCCTTGAGGGCTGCGCACTCTTTGATGCGTGGCATATCGCCAAGACGACCAACGATGTTCCCCGACTGCTTGATACGGCCTCGAGCGATAACCCGTGGGGCAAACCGGGTACGGTGGCTTGTCAGCCGGGCGGTGAGTGGGATGTGCGTACCCGCTTCGCGCGTATTGTCGAGGCACTTAACGTGGTCACGCGGCTCGACTATACCTATCGGGCAAACGTTGCCGAGGGGATCATGCTCGTTCGGTTTGGGCGGTCTGTCGTTGATGCCATGCCGCAACGTGAATACGACGCTCAAGATGACGCCTGGCGCGAGTTGGACGAGGACACGCGCACGATCTGGGCCGCGGAGCACGATGCGCGCGTGGCGCTCACGCTTGCAGCAGCGTGTTTTGCCGCGGGCACCTGCATCACGCGCTGCTATGTGCAGATTGCTGCTCCCGACAGTGAGCAGGGCGAGCGCGTTGTCGCAACGTATTTCTTTGGGCGCGCGGCCTATCTGGCCGATTGCGTGCCTGTCGCCAAGGATCTTGAGAGCATGGACATGGACGATATGCCGTGCAAGCGTGTACTTGAGGCGTATGAGTCAACCGCTCCGGAGACGATTGAGCCTGCGGAGGTTCATGCTCGTCCGCGTGATGACCATCGCACGCTGCCGCCGGCGCTGCGCGATCTGCTGCTTGCCGATACGGCTGACGAGTTGGAGGTCATGGAAGAGGACGACGACCCATACGTGGCCCGTGTTGTTGAATTGCGCGATCAGGCAAAAGTCGACCGTACAGGTGCTTTTGAAGGCTATTCCCGTCTTGTCGAGGAGTTGGAGGCTAAGTGCGCCGTCGCCGAGCTTTTGGCGACAGGTCCGGTTCAAACGCAGTTTTGCGATAACCAGCTGGTGCGCATGGTGCTACCGGTGTTGGAAGAAGACCGCTCTGTGCGAATCCTTCGTGCGCCCGATGCGCTGTACTTTGCCCAGCATGAGATCTGCAGTTTTTACGCCGAGCAAGAGGACTTTGAACGAGCACTGCCCGAGGTGCGCCATCTTTACGATCTGGCGCGCTCGTCCATGCAGTCGCACTTTGCGCTCATCAACGTGCTCGCGCGTCTGGAGCGCTTTGACGAGATTATCGAGGTGGCGCGCCACGGCCTACGTATTGCCAGCGATCGTTCTGCAATCGGCTACCTGTTCTATCGCTTGGCGTTTGCCTATTGGAATTGCGATCAGCTCGACCTGGCGCTGGCTTGTTACCGTCTGGTGCCGCGCGGCGAGGAGTCGGGCAGCAGCGCGCTGGAAGAAATGCAGGGCCTTATGAACGAGATGGGCGTCAGCGAGCCTCCGACGTTCGAGGAAGCGGTCGAGACCATCCACAAGGCTGGACTAGAGCTGCCGCCAGTGTCCGCCGTGACGAATCAGCTGGCAGATGCCGCTGTGCAACTGGTCGACAACGGTTTCTTTTTCCTGGCGCGCGGTTGTATCTTCCAAATGTGGCGCACCATGGGCAACGACGAGCTCGGCTCCCTCAACCGCTCGCTGGGGTAGGCGAAGCTTTCAAGAAGGAAAGGCTGCTAGGCAATTAGAAAATTTCCTCTTGCCCATCCTTGGCTGTTTGGTTACTATAGAACGGCTGTTACGGAGAGCTGACCGAGAGGCCGAAGGTGCTCGCCTGCTAAGCGAGTATGCCCCAAAAGGGCATCTGGGGTTCGAATCCCCAGCTCTCCGCCAGTATGAATTGAAAGAAGGGTCCCATCTGGGGCCCTTTTTTGGTGCGGAGAAAGGAGGCTGGGGATTCGAACCCGAGAGGGCACGGGCGTTAAGCAAACGCGAAAGCGTTTGTAGCCCGTGGGCGAAAAGCCGCCAGGCTTTGAAGCCGGAGGGCATGCGTAGCATGCCCGGACATCCCCAGCTCTCCGCCAGTATGAATTGAAAGAAGGGTCCCATTGGGGCCCTTTTTTATTATCAAGAATGGTGGCTGGGGATTCGAATCCTCAAAAAAAGAAGGCATCCTTTCGGATGCCTTCTTTCGGTGAGTGTATTGTTCTTCGACCCTACACCTCGGGTGCCTTGGCTACGGTCTCGCTTTCGGCCGTGAGCGGGCGATTGTCGATGCGGCGACTCAGGCGGTCGAGCTTTACCAGTAGCCACTCGATGGGGTTTGGCCCCGAGCCCTCCTCGTCGGCAACCAAATCAACGACGGCAATCTTGGTGCCGTCTTGCTTGAGCGTGATGCTGCCTACCTTGTCGCCCACGTGCACCGTGCCCGAAAGGTCGTCGTAGCTAACCTTTTCGGTCACCTTACCGGCGAGTGAGAACACGGTTGTCTGCGCGGCGGGATCGGCGAGCGTGGCGTCTATTGTCTTGTCCGTCCAGTCGGTCTGGCCAACACGCGCCATTAAGGGATTGCCGTTGGCGGTCTTCTCCCGCGTGTTGGCGATCGCAACCGTAACTTTGTGACCGTAGTACCAGTTGGCAAGGGTCGCCGTATCGGTAAAGCGCTGGTCGGTGGAGGTGGAGTTCAAAACCACGGTGTAGACTTCGTCGCCATCGCGATCGTAGGCGCTCGTAAAGCAATAGCCCGCGTCGTCGGTGGTGCCGGTCTTGCCGCCAATGTTGCCGTCTTGGCCAAGCAAAACGTTATGCGTATCCATGGAATGTGAATGGTCGGAACCGTCGGCGCCTGTGACCTCAATCCAGGAATCATCGCTCGCCACGATCTTGCGGAACGAGTCGTTCTTCATGGCCTCCTGCATCATCAGAGCCACATCGTGTGCAGTCGAGTGCATGTCGCCGGCCCACTCGTCAAAATCCAGGCCGTGAGGATTCTCAAAGACCGTTCCGGTGCAGCCGAGCTTTTTAGCACGCTCGTTCATGGCCTTTACAAAGGTGGCCACGGCGTCCTTGGTCTTGGGGTCGATTTTTTTGCCCACGTGCTCGGCAAGCGCGATGGCGGCATCGTTACCCGAGGGAATCATCAGGCCGCGCAGGGCCTGCTCCGCTGTGAGCTCGTCGCCTTCGAGCAGGCCGGCGGTCGAGTTGCCTACGGTGGCGGCAGCATTGCTCACCGTGATCTTCTCGTCCATTTTGCAGTTTTCGACGGTCAGGATCGCGGTCATGACCTTGGTAATAGAGGCGATCTTGACTTGCTCATCGGCGCTGCGTCCATAATAGACGGAGCCGTCCTTACCCATGACAATGGCGTTGGTGGCCTCGATATCAGGAAGGTTCTCGGCCGTAATACCGCGCGCATCGGCAGTTTTGCCGCAAACGTCGTCAGTTGTAAGCACTTGGGCGCCGGCGACCGTTGGCGCGCCGGCAACAAGGGCGATGGCACAGATAAAGCCGGTGGCAAGCTGGGCAGAGCGCTTTGCAAAAGAGGTGAAGGGCTTCACGGATTTCGCTTTCGACGGGGTGGTCTCTTCTGGCACTAGAGTATATCGTTTGCTGGCGGTGGCGAGCGTCGAACGCACGCATGGCCTGTATCTGTGCCTGAACGGACACATGAGCGCTTAAGGACGACTTAATCGCCCGCGCTTGTTGTGTGTGGCGAGCGCCTCCTCGGGCATAATGGAGCGCGAGAGGAGCATGCATGAACGAGCGTATTTTGGTAGTCGACGACGAGAAGGCCATCGCCGACCTGGTGGGTATCTACCTTACAAAAGAAGGCTTTGATGTTCAGATCGCCTATAGCGGGGCCGACGCGGCCAAAGCAATCTTGGAGCAAGAGTTTGATCTGGCGTTGCTAGATGTCATGCTGCCTGATATTGACGGCTTTGAACTGCTGCGCACGATTCGTGCCAGCCACACCTATCCCGTGATTATGTTGACGGCTCGCGATGCCCAGCAGGATAAGATTGAGGGCCTTTCGCTCGGTGCGGACGATTACGTGGTCAAGCCGTTCCGCCCGTTGGAGCTTGTCGCGCGCGTCCGCGCCCAGCTTCGCCGCTATACCAGCTACGGTAGCCGAGTGCAGGTGGCCGAGTCGCCGATCATCCAGCTCGACGGCCTGGAGATCAACCGCGATGCTCGTTCCGTAATGGTGGACGGTGCGCCGGTGCGCCTCACGCCCATCGAGTATTCCATCTTGCTGTATCTGGTCGAGCATCGCGGCAGTGTGGTGGCCGTGGAGGATCTGTTCCGCGCGGTGTGGAACGAGGATTTTATGCCCGGCTCCAACAATACGGTGATGGTGCACATTCGCCACCTGCGCGAAAAGATCGGTGACGACGCTCAAAAGCCGCGCTTTATCAAAAACGTCTGGGGCGTCGGCTACATAATCGAATAACGCCTTTGATGGTGGGGAAGTGGACATGACAAAAGACGATAGGCAGGCATTCGAGGTGCCCGATCGACTCTTTGAATACGTGAGGTCGGTCGTCGACAACCGCGCGCTTGCAACGGTGCTGCTCTTTTTGCTGAGCCTGCTGCTGATTGGCATCGATAACATCGCTGGAATCTTGGCGGTGCTGCTTGTCGGCTTTTTGCTGATCGATCGATTTGAAATCGTACGCCGCTGCGTGGTGATTGGCGGTGCCGCGTGGGCCATGACGTTGGCGATTGGCGCCATGGCACTCGGCGGCATCGAAGGGCCGGTGCTGTTCGATGCCGGCTTTGTATTCAACATGCTTGGCTTTGTGCTGGCGCTTGCCGTGTGCGTGCTGTTCTTTTGCGGCCGCGCCCTGTACTACCAGGGCTATGAGCAGGGCGAGCAGCATGCCGATTGTGTGCTGGCCGCTCGTATTCAAGATCGCCTGATCGATCACCCCGACACCTGGGACAACATCGACGGCGACTTCCTGGAGGTCGAGGGCGCACTCAACCGTGTGCGCGATCGCGAGCGCAAGGTGCAACAGGCCTTGCGTGACGAGTCTCATCGCAAGGACGATCTGGTCACGTACTTGGCACATGACCTACGCACCCCGCTTGCCAGTGTGGTGGGCTATCTTTCGCTGCTGCAAGAGGCTCCTGAGCTGCCGGTTGAGCAACGTGCGCACTTTACGGGCGTGGCGCTCGACAAGGCGCACCGGCTCGATGCACTCATCGAAGAGTTCTTCGATATCACGCGCTTTGACTTCCACGATATCGTGCTCACGCGCGGCTATGTTGATCTGGGGTTGCTGCTGGCTCAGGTGGCTGACGAGTTCTATCCCATCCTCAACGAGCAACATAAGGAAGCCCAGGTTGATATTCGCGAGGACCTGACGGTGCTCGTGGATGGCGATAAGATGGCCCGCGTGTTTAACAACATCATGAAAAACGCCGTCGCCTATAGCTATGAGGGCTCGACTATCACGATTGAGGCCAGGCGCCAAGACGATGGCGGCGTGCGCGTGCGCTTTATCAATCAGGGCGATCCTATCCCTGCGGCTAAGCTCAAGGTGATCTTTGAGAAGTTCTATCGCCTGGATGCGGCGCGTGCGACCAATCGCGGTGGTGCCGGTTTGGGCCTTGCTATTGCCAAGGAGATCATCGCGGCACACGGCGGTACCGTTGCATGTGAATCGACGCCCGAACACACGATATTCACCATCGAGCTGCCCGCCGCATAGCTAGCGTGCCCTTACAAACACTTGACAATGTGCTCACGTGCGTATGAGCCGCGATTCCTACTATCGATACTGCTGAATTGATATCGATATGGAGGTGTGCGGTATGACGGCTGCTGCGGCTGTGGAGCCCACGGAGCTTGAAGAACTCATGGAAGCGCAGGCCGAGGCCGCGCATGAGCGCGAGGTTGGGGATGCGACTCGCCCCACGGCAGAGGAACTTGCCGCCTCGCCGACGCGCATCGACGTCGAGGGCCTCGACCTGTTCTATGGCGACCACCATGCGCTCAAGGACGTGAATATCAAGATCCGCGACAAGCAGATCACCTCGTTCATCGGGCCTTCGGGCTGCGGAAAGTCTACGTTGCTGCGCTGCTTTAACCGCATGAACGACGGCATCAAGGATTGCCGCATCGAGGGCAAGATTGCGCTCGATGGTCAAGATATCCTGGGCGATTACGACATCTGCCGTTTGCGCCAGCGCGTGGGCATGGTGTTCCAGCGCCCCAACCCGTTTCCCATGAGCATCTACGACAACGTCGCCTACGGTCCTCGCGGTATGGGCGTGCGCGACCGCGCCGTGCTCGATGAGCTGGTCGAGAACTCCCTGCGTCGCGCTGCCCTGTGGGACGAGGTCAAGGACAAGCTCAAGGAGTCGGGCCTGGGTCTTTCGGGCGGACAGCAGCAGCGCCTGTGCATCGCCCGCGCACTTGCCGTGCAGCCCGACATTCTGTTGATGGACGAGCCGACCTCGGCGCTCGACCCCGTGTCGACGCTCGTAGTGGAGCAGCTTGCCTGCGAGCTCAAGGAGACCTGCACGCTGGTGGTCGTGACGCACAACATGCAGCAGGCCGCGCGTATTTCCGATTCTGTCGCGTTCTTTTTGTTGGGTGAGCTGGTGGAGCACGCGCCCACCGCGCAACTCTTCAAGAACCCGACCGATCCGCGCACGGCGGATTATTTGACGGGGCGTTTTGGCTGACGCTGTCTTTTGCAGGTGCCTTTAGGGTTAAGATGCGGTCATACCGGCCGCAAAGGGGTTCAACATGATCTATTACGTCGAGGACGATGACAACATCAGGGATTTGACGGTCTACGCGCTGCGCAAGCAGGGAATCGAGGCCGAGGGCTTTTCGTGCGATGGCGAGTTTAAAGCTGCCGTGGCGCGACGGGTGCCCGATGCTGTGCTGCTTGATATCATGCTGCCCGACACCGATGGCTTGGCGATTATGCGTCGCCTGCGTGCCGATCGCCTGACGGCGACGGTGCCCATCATGATGCTTACCGCCAAGGACACCGAACTCGACAAGGTGATGGCGCTCGATGGCGGTGCCGACGATTACCTGACTAAGCCGTTTTCGCTCATGGAGCTTGCGAGCCGCTGCCGCGCACTGCTGCGTCGCGGCGGCATGGTCAAGCAGGCGAGCGATGTGCTCAGCGTGGGCGACATCGTGCTCTCGCCCAGTCATCGCGAGGTGACCGTTGCCGGCGAGCCGCTTAAGCTCACCCTGCGCGAGTTCGACCTGCTCGAGTACCTCATGCGCAAGCCCGGCGTGGTCTTTACCCGCGAGTCGTTGCTGCAGAGCGTGTGGGGCTGGGACTTCGACGGCGGTTCGCGCACCGTTGACGTGCACGTGCAGACGCTTCGCCAAAAACTGGGCGAGCATGCCAGCGCCATCGAGACCGTACGCGGCGTGGGTTATCGCCTGGCCGAGCTTTCTGCCGGTGATGGTGCCGAAGGCGACGACACCGCGGCCACCGCATCGGAGGAGTAACCCGTGGTCTTCGCCCCCCAGGGAAAACATACGCTGTCGCACCGCGTTTTTGTGACGATCTTTGTCTGCGCCATGGCAGTTATCGTGGCGTTTACGGTGCTGGGTGCGTTCTTTGTGCAAAACACTTTGGCGGATGCCACGAGTGCCAATCTGGCGCAGGAAACCGAGCTCATTGCTGCCGCCCTTGACGAGCAGCAGGAGCCCATTCCGTTCTTGCGAAGCCTCGATCGCGAGGATCTTCGTATCACGCTGATCAATAAGGACGGATCTGTTGCCTACGACAACGAGGCGTCGCCTTCCACACTGCCCAACCATGGCGATCGCCCCGAGGTCATCGAGGCCTTTGAGAGTGGTTCGGGTTCCGCGGAGCGCGCAAGCTCTACACTCGACGAGATTATGCTGTATCGCGCCGTCACCCTTGATAACGGCCAGGTCGTCCGCTTGGCGCAGGCCCAGCCTGGTGTTGCGGCGATTTTGTTGTCGATGCTGGCGCCGATGCTGCTTATCGCAGCAGCGGGTGCAGTACTCTCGTTTTTTATGGCGCGCCGTGAGTCCCGTGCCATCATCGCGCCGTTGCAAGAGGTGGATTTGGATCACCCACGCCGTAGCTATGAGCACGCCTATGCCGAGATGGTCCCCATGCTTGAGCGTATCGAGTCGCAGCGCCAGGAACTCAAGCGCCAAATGGCGGTGCTAGCGGACAACGACCGTATGCGCCGCGAGTTCACGGCGAATATCACTCATGAGCTCAAGACGCCGCTTACGGCGATTTCGGGCTATGCCGAGCTCATCGCAAACGGCATGGTCGAGGGCGAGGACGACCTGCACAACTTTGGCGGTCGCATCTATCGTGAGGCGGGCCGCTTGGCAGCGCTTGTCAACGACATCCTTACGCTGTCTAACTTGGACGAGGCCGAACGTGCAACTGAAGGCGAGGCAGTGCCCATTGGGTCCACGGAGCCTATTGAGCTCTCGCGTGCGATTTACGCGGTTGAGCAGCGTCTTGAACAGGTCGCCCGTCAGGCGAATGTGACGATAAGTCATGAGACCAAGCCTGTGGTCATCGAAGGCGTGTCGCGCTTGATCGACGAGCTCATCTATAATCTGGCAAGCAACGCCATCCGCTACAATCGACCCGGCGGTACGGTTACGCTGCAGTGCGGCACCAACGACGAAGGCCATCCGTTCCTCGCGGTCGCCGACACGGGAATCGGTATCGCGCCTGAAGAACAGGGCAAGGTATTTGAGCGGTTCTATCGCGTGGACAAGAGTAGGTCCAAGGCACGCGGCGGAACCGGCCTGGGGCTTGCCATTGTCAAGCATGCGGCCCTGTATCATCACGCCACGCTCGATCTGTCGAGCGAGTTGGGCGTGGGAACCACCATTACGGTGACGTTTCCCATACAGCAGGACGAGCCATTCGCATAGCGATACAACATAGATATTGATGTAGACGCCGCATTTGACTTTCGGGTGCGGCGTTGTTGTGCAATTTTACGATTGCTTCCGACATTTTTACAGGAGAGCCTGTTTCTTATGTATAGAGTTTGGTCTCGGTAAAAAGATGCGATAACATACGGACAGTTTTGTCAATCCGAACTGGGGAAATGAAAGGCAAGCTGCATGACCCTTCTCGAACTGTTCCAGCTGCTGAAGAAGCACCTCAAGCTGGTCATCACCCTTCCGGTGGTCTGCGCGATCGCCATGGGCATCGTGTCCTTCGTTGCGATGGACAACACCTATACCGCGACGACGAGCATGTACATTCTCGCCAAGACCGACGATAGCGGTCAGATGAGCTACAACGATCTCTCGGCGAGCCAGATGCTTTCCAATGATATCGCCACGCTGCTGGATAGCGATAGCGTTAAGAGCGGCGCCGCCAAAGAACTGGGCCTCACCGATCTGGATGACTACAAGGTGTCTGTTTCCTCCGAGACCACCACGCGTGTCATTACGCTTTCGGTTACCGGCACCGATGCCAAGGAGACGGCTGAGGTCGCAAAGGCCATTGCCAGCTCGGTGAGTACGGTCGCTCAGAACGTCGGCGCTGCCCAGAGCATCAACGTTATCGACGAGGCTAAGACCCCCGAAGCCCCCAGCGGCCCCAAGCGCACGCTGTATATTGCCGTCGCGTTCCTCGCCGGTATCTTTATCGCAGTTGCCTATGTCGTTTTGGCAGACATGCTCAATACCCGCATCCGCGGTGCCGAAGAGGCAGAAGAGCTCCTGGGTATTCCCGTTGTTGGCCGAATTCCGGCTATGAAAGGTGGTAAATAGGCATGGCTAAGGCAAAGAACACCGATAAGCTCGTTGTGCAGAATGCCGCTAAGACCCTTCTGGCCAACATCCGCTTTGCGAGCGTGGACGACCCCATTCGCACCATCACCGTTACCTCCTCGATTCCCAACGAGGGCAAGTCTACGGTTTCCATTAATCTTGCTCAGGCAATCGCCACGAGCGGCAAGTCCGTGCTCCTGGTTGAGGCCGATATGCGCCGCAGGTCCCTTTCCGATATGCTTGGCGTTCGTTCGCGCGGCGGACTCTATGCGGTCCTTTCCGAGCAGATTTCCATTGACCAGGCAATTGTCGAGACGGGTCAGAAGAACTTCTACTTCCTCGATGCCGAGCCGCACATTCCCAATCCTGCCGACATCATCGTCTCTCACCGCTTTGCCAAGCTGGTAAAGGCACTGTCCGCCAAGTTCCAGTACGTCATCTTCGATGCT
The DNA here is from genome assembly GCA_902497075.1 of uncultured Collinsella sp. Lineage (GTDB taxonomy): Bacteria > Actinomycetota > Coriobacteriia > Coriobacteriales > Coriobacteriaceae > Collinsella. The sequence goes on along the minus strand of CABVDG010000025.1, from coordinate 19,424 downwards.
CCTCCGGTCGGCACCTTCATCGATGCTGCCGAGATTGCCAGCCTGACCGACGGCACGCTGTTCGTGGTGCGCGAGGACTTTACCAAGCGCGAAGAGGCACTCAACGCCATCGGTCAGCTTAAGAAGTCCGAGAAGGTCAAGCTCATCGGTACCGTTATGAACTACTGCGAGACCGAGACCAGCGAGTACTACTATTCTTACTACACCAAGGACGGTAAGAAGGTTAAGAAGGGCTCCGACGATCAGGGCACTTCCAAAAAGGGCATCTTCACCAACCGAGCAAACGTTTAGTTGATTGAGGCCGACCTATGCGTGACATTCATTGCCATATCTTGCCGGGTATAGACGACGGCGCCGCCGATCTCGAAGAGAGCTTGGCGATGCTCGAGGCTGCCAAGCGGGCCGGTGTAACCAGAATCGTTTGCACTCCTCACTGCCGTGATCCCTATTTTGATTACGACAAGATGTGGGATGCCTTTGAGCTGCTGCGCGATAACGCTGACGGTTTTCCGCTCCAGATGGGCTTCGAGGTCAACCATCGAAAGCTCGTTGAGCTTGGTATCGATGCCGCGGATCACTTGCATTTCGATGGGACCAACGAGTTTCTGCTCGAGCTTTCGACTCATGCCGATGCGTATGCGTTTAGAGAGTACGAGAACACGATTTACGATTTGCAGTGCCGTGGCTACCAGGTGATCATCGCTCATCCTGAGCGCTATCGTGCGGTTCAAAAGGATGTAAGCGTGGCGGAGCGCCTGGTCGATATGGGCTGCAAGCTGCAGGCTTCGGCGGACTTTATTGCCGGCGGTCGCTTTGGTCGCGAGAAAAAGCCGGCACAGCGCCTGTTCGATCAGAACCTGTACAGCTTCATCGCGAGCGATGCCCATAACGTGGGTCATTACGACTGCCTGGCGAAGGCTCGCGCGAAGTTTAGCGTGCGCGGAGCTCATTTTCGCTAAAATCTGTCCCTAACGTTCGTATTGAATGAAAGGGCAGCCATGGATATCCAACTTAAGACGGGATGCTTTGATGACGCGGCGTTGGTGCGCCGCGTCGTTTTTATGGACGAGCAGGGCTACGAGAATGAGTTTGACGCTATCGACGAGGATCCGAACTGCATCCATGTGACGCTCTATGTAGACGGTGAGCTTGCCGGTTGCTCGCGCGTGTTTCCCGAAGAGCTTGAGCGCGCGGCTGACGCAGAGGCTCCGGCGTCGCCGGCGTGCGACTTGGACGAAGGCGTCGCGGCGGGGGAGACCTACATTATGGGGCGCGTGGCCGTGCTGCCGAGCATGCGCCGTCGCGGTCTGGCGAGCAAGATTGTCGAGGCCAGTGATACGTGCGCGCGTGATGCCGGCGCCAAGCTCATTAAGCTGCACGCGCAGGAATACGTGCTGCCACTCTATGCCAAGGCGGGTTACACGCAGATTGCCCCGGTGGACTACGAAGACGAGGGCCAGCCCCATGCTTGGATGGCCAAGCGCGTAGATGGCAGATAGGGACGTTCCTTTCCTGCCGGCAGTCGGGGACACTCCTTGGCAATTGGCGCATCAGAGCGTTTGGACATACAGTTTTTCGATTCCGTATGTATATATGCGCGCTAATGGGTTATAAAATCTAAGTCTGAACATAGCAGGTCTGCGATGCGGCTCGGGCAACCGGGCCGTTTTTGCGGACGGGGGTAGCGCGAAAGGACTGCACATGCGTCAATTTAAGACCGAGAGCAAAAAACTGCTCGACCTCATGATCAACTCCATCTACACCAATAAGGAAATCTTCCTGCGCGAGCTTATCTCTAACGCGAGCGACGCCGTCGACAAGCTCAACTTTAAGAGCCTGCAGGACCCGAGCGTCAAGCTCGACCAGGGCGACCTGGCTATTCGCGTCTCCTTTGATAAAGACGCCCGCACCATTACCATCTCGGATAACGGCATTGGCATGACCGCCGAGGAGCTCGAGCGCAATCTGGGCACCATCGCCCATTCCGGCTCCGAGGAGTTTAAGACCGAGAACGCCGAGCAACAGGGCTCCGATGTCGACATCATCGGCCAGTTTGGCGTAGGCTTCTACTCTGCCTTTATGGTTGCCAGCCACGTAAAGGTTGTCAGCCGCGCCTATGGGGAGGACACCGCTCACGTGTGGGAGTCTGATGGTCTTGAGGGTTACACCATCGAAGACGGCGAGCGCGCCGAGCACGGCACCGATGTCATCCTGACGCTGCGCGAGAACGAGAAGCTCGACGCCGACGGCGAGGCCGAGACCTACGATCGCTTCCTGACAGAGTGGGGCCTCAAGAGCCTGATTCAGCAGTACAGCAACTATGTGCGTTACCCGATCCAAATGATGGTGTCCAAGAGCCGCCAGAAGCCCAAGCCCGAGGATGCTGGCGATGACTACACGCCCGAGTACGAGGACTACCAGGAGCTCGAGACCGTCAACTCAATGACACCGATCTGGAAAAAGCACAGCTCCGATGTCGAGCAGAAGGACTACGACGAGTTCTACAAGTCCACGTTCCACGACTTTGACAATCCGGCACGCACTATCAGCTTCCATGCCGAGGGTACGCTCGAGTACGATGCCCTGCTGTTTGTGCCGGGCCGCGCCCCGTTCGATCTGTACAGCAAGGACTACGAGAAGGGCCTGGCGCTCTACAGCTCCAACGTGCTGATTATGGAGAAGTGCGACGACCTGCTGCCCGACTACTACAACTTTGTCCGTGGCGTCGTGGATTCTGCCGACGTGTCGCTCAACATCTCGCGTGAGACGCTGCAGCAGAACCGTCAGCTCAAGGCCATCGCCAAGCGTGTAGAAAAGAAGATTACCGCCGACCTTGAGGATATGCGTGACAACGACCGCGAGGCCTACGAGATGTTCTTTGAGAACTTTGGCCGCGGCCTTAAGTACGGCATCTACTCGAGCTATGGCATGAAGGCCGATGAGCTCGCCGACCTGCTACTGTTCTGGTCTGCCAAGGAGCAGAAGATGATTACCCTGGCCGAGTATGCCAAGGGTATGCCCGAGGACCAGAAGGCCATCTACTACGCCGCCGGCGACTCGCGTGAGCGCTTGGCCAAGATGCCCGTGGTAAAGGGCGTGCTCGACCGCGGCTATGACGTGCTGTTGCTGACGCAGGATGTGGATGAGTTCACGTTCCAGGCTATGCGTGAGTACGTTGCCGCCGATATGCCTAAGATCTACGAGGACGACGCCGCCCGCGAGGCTGCCGAGAAGGCCGTTGCCGACGGTGCCGAGCCCGAGGTCGAGGATCGTCACCTGGAGCTCAAGAACGTTGCGACTGGCGATCTTGATCTGGCGACCGAGGACGAGAAGAAGGAGGCCGAGGACGCCACCAAGGAAAACGAGGACCTCTTTAGCGCTATGAAGGAGGCGCTCGGTGACAAGGTCGAGAAAGTTGCCGTCTCCGCGCGCCTGACCGATGCCCCCGCTTGCATCACCACCGAGGGTCCGCTTTCGCTCGAGATGGAGAAGGTGCTCCAGAAGGGACCCGAGGGCGCGCCCGACGGCATGCCCAAGAGCCAGCGCGTGCTCGAGCTCAACGCCAAGCACCCGGTCTTTGACAAGCTTGTCGCTGCCCAGAAGGCAGGCGACGCCGACAAGATTAAGCAGTACTCCGGTCTGCTCTATGACCAGGCTCTGCTGGTCGAGGGCATTCTGCCCGAGGATCCCGTTGCCTTCGCCGCGGCTGTCTGCGAGCTTATGTAACTAGGGGGTTACGCGGTTCTACGAACCGCGTAACCACTCGACGCTGCAAGCCCGCCAGAGCGGCAATCTGCCTTTCAACTTCGGCGGCATGACCAGAAGGTCAATGCCGCCTCGTTTCAAGGCACCTTGCTCGTTCTGGCGGGCTTTCGCTGTCTGCGCCAAAACATCGGCGTTGTTATGGGTAGTCGTTGAGGACGTTCTTAAATGACTAGTTGGGTTGTTAATTTGTGCGGGTTGTGGTTTTGTGACCTGCTGAAATTTGAGATACTGTACAACTGTACGTTAACTAATCTTCGTAGTATATTGCTACCCGCAAAACTCAATACCATTGTGCTTCGAGACGCTAAAGCGCCTACGTACAATGGTTTTTGATAGTACGATTTGATTCAACGATAGGATGGATGGTCCAAGCGTGAGTCTCGGCAGCAAACTATCCGATGCAAAGGTCTCCTTTGCGATATTTAAGCGCGACATTAAGCGACTGCTTGTGAACCCCGTCGCCTTGGTGGTTACCCTTGGCGTGTGCGTTATACCCTCGCTGTATGCCTGGTACAACATCGTGGCAAACTGGGATCCGTACGGAAACACCCAAGGTATCAAGATTGCCATCGCCAACAACGATCAGGGCACTCAGAACGACCTAGTGGGCGAGCTTAATGCGGGCGATAAGGTGGTCGATCAGCTCAAGGAAAACGATCAGCTGGGCTGGACCTTCGTCGATTCGGCCGCCGATGCCAAAGAGGGCGTCGAGAGCGGGGAATACTACGCGGCGATCGTAATCCCCAAGAACTTCTCCGACAATCTGGTCTCGATGCTCGATGGCAATTACCATCAGCCGAAGCTCACCTATTACGTCAATGAGAAGAAGAGCGCCATTGCGCCAAAGGTCACCGATACCGGTGCCAACACCATCGAGGAGCAGATCAACTCGGAGTTTGTCTCCACGGTGGGCGAGACTGTTGCCAGTATCGCCAAGGATGCCGGTGTCGATTTAAAGGACAAGGCAACCCAGACTCAGGACTCGCTGACAAGTTCGGTGTCCGAGGCATCCGACACCTTGGGTGAGGTGCGCGATTCGATTGGCGATATGAATGCCGCCATCGATAAGACGAGTGGCGCTATCGCCTCGGCTGATGCGGCGCTTGCCGGCTTGCAAGGTCAGGCACCGTTGCTGACGCAGGCAATCTCCCAGGGCAACGACCTGCTGGGCGAGGCTCGCGCCACGGCGGGCAACTCTATCACCTCGCTCTCCAAGGCACTCTCGGAAGGTAGCCTTGCACTCACCAAGACGTCAGCCTCCGCGAACGCTGCGATTGGCAAGCTAACGGGTACGGTCACATCTACGACCACCCGCATCGACAACTCGCTCGAGTCTCTCCAGGCGACGATCGATCACAATAAGGCCGTTATCGGGCACTTGGAGATTCTCGTTAATGACACGTCGACAGGTTCCGAGGAAATTGACGCGCGCATTGTATCGACCATCGATTCGCTTCGCGAGCAAAACCAGAAGCTGCAGAGCATCAAGGATGGCCTTTCTGCACAGTCGAGCGCCATGGCAAACGACGCTACGGCAATCTCGAACGCGAGCAACGCACTCAACGCGGCAATTCAGACCGGTACGGCTAACCTCGGTCAGGCTCAGACCGATCTGGGTCAGAACGCACTTCCGAAGGCTTCGAGCGCGCTTGACTCCTTTGCCGCCGTTTCGGGCGATTTGACCGGCATTGTGTCGGGTATGACCCCCACGATAGCGAGCGCGCGCGGCACGCTGGCGCAGCTCGACGCCACGCTCAAGCAGGCAAAGACCACGCTGTCCCAAACCGACGCCTCCCTTGCCAAGGTTCAGGACAAGCTCGCGACCGCCGCCAATGACATTGCGGCGCTGCAGACCTCTGAGTCTATGGGCGAGTTAGCCGACCTCATGGACGTCGACGTCAATGACGTGGCAGATTTCATGGCATCTCCGGTTGAGCTGACGTCCAAGTCAATCTATCCGGTCAAGAGCTTTGGCTCGGGCATCGCGCCCTTCTACACCAATCTGGCGCTGTGGGTAGGCGGCTATGTGCTCATCGCTATCTATAAACTCGAGGTCGACCGCGAGGGCATCGGTAGCTTTACGGCGCGTCAGGGCTACTTTGGCCGCTGGCTGCTGCTGGTGATCCTGGGTGCGTTGCAGGCCATCATCGTTACGGTGGGAGATCTGGTCATTGGCGTTCAGTGCGTCAATCCGCTGCTCTTTGTACTGGGCGGCATCGCTATTTCGTTCACCTACGTCAACATCATCTATGCGCTGTCCACCACGTTTAAGCATATCGGTAAAGCCATTGGCGTCATCCTCGTCATTGTGCAGATCCCCGGCTCGTCGGGCATGTATCCCATCGAGATGATGCCCGGCTTCTTCCAATGGCTGCATCCGCTGCTGCCCTTCACCTATGGCATCAACCTGCTGCGCGAGACCGTCGGTGGCATGTATTCGTTCAACTACCTGTTCAACCTGTGCATCCTGGGCGTGTTCCTTGCCATCGCACTCTTTATTGGCTTGCAGCTGCGTCCGCTGCTGCTCAACCTCAACCTGCTCTTTGATAAGCAGCTTTCCACGACGGGCCTCATGATCTGCGAGTCCAACGACCTGCCGCGCCAGCGCTATTCGCTGCGCACGGCCATGCGCGTCATGCTCGATTCGGATTCGTACCGTCGCGAGCTGCTCGATCATGCCGTGGCGTTTGAGCATCGCTACCCGTACTACATCAAGGGCGGTTTTGCCGCCGTGGTAGGCGTGCAGGTTCTGCTCTTTGTGCTTTCGACGGTGCTCGATATCGACAATAACGGCAAGATCATCCTGCTCGTTATCTGGATCATTTCGGTTATCGCCATCTGTGGCTGGCTCATTAACATCGAATATATCCGCGCGAGCCTCAATACCCAGATGCGCATCTCGGCGCTTTCGGACGAGGACCTTCGCCGCGAGATGCGCGAGCATACGGCTGCCATCCCTGCCGCCCGTCGCATGTTTGGTCTCAACGCCAGCGAGCGGGGCACCAAGGGAGGCGAACAGCCTACGAGCCGTCTGCCGCATATCGGTGCGCATCGTAAGGCTCAAGATGCCGACGGCGTTGACAACGTAAACGGAAACGACGGGGACACCACCCCGCTTGGCAAGCACTCTAAAGGAGGTGAGGCATAAATGAAAAACATCCTGCACCTGTTTAAGCGCGATGTCCAAAACGTGTCTCGCTCCGTGATCGGCATGGTCGTCGTGATGGGCCTGGTCATCGTGCCATGTCTCTATGCATGGTTTAACATCGCCGGAAGCTGGGATCCCTACGGCAATACCGGCAACCTTAAGATTGCAGTGGTCAACACCGACGAGGGCTACGAGAGCGATCTGATTCCCGTCGAGGTTAACGTGGGCGAAAACGTAACCGCCACCCTGCGCGGCAACGAGAGCTTCGACTGGGTCGTCCTCAACGATCGCGATAAGGCGATTGAGGGCGTTAAGTCGGGCACGTACTACGCTGCCGTCGTTATCCCTAAAACGTTTAGCGCCGACATGATGACGCTATTCTCGACCGAGGTGAAGCACGCCGATATCGAGTTCTACGAGAACCAGAAGGCCAACGCCATCGCGCAGATCGTGACCGAGAAAGGCTCGAGCGCCGTCCAGAGTCAGGTCAACGAGACCTTTACCGAAACCATTACGAGCATCGGTCTTAAAACCGTGTCCAGCCTGCTCGACTATATGAGCACCGACCAGGTGAGCAACTTTATCGCCAATCTGTCCTCTACGCTGGGCGATTCGGTCCAGGACCTGCAGGACATTCAGACCAGCGCAACGTCGCTGGCGGGCGTTTTGAGCTCCACGTCCGATTCGCTGACATCGGCGGGCGGCATGCTCAAGCAGACGGGCACCGTCGATGAGTCGACGAAGCAGCTGATGGAGCACGCCAAGAGCGGCATCAATGATTCCAAGGAAGCGCTCAAGGCCGCCAACGATGCCGTTGACGCGGCGATTGACGGAAGCGCGGGCTCGTTCGACAACGTGTCCGCCGAGCTTGCGAAGGCATTCGATGCCGCGAATCAGCATGTTGACCTTACGGTGTCTCAGCTCAACGAAGCCGCAGCGGCGCTCAATACGCGTGCTGACGATATCGATGCGATGGCCGATCAGCTCCGCAACCTTGCCGACCAGGTGAGTGATGACAAGCTCAAAGACGGTCTCGAGTCCGCTGCGACGTCGCTGGGCAGAATTGCCGTGGAGTACCGCAACAATGCGAAGGACCTGACGGCGACCGCAAAGTCCCTTTCGGACGGCATGGCGGAGGTCAACAACTCGCGTGCCGAGGTCGACCAGGCCATCGCCGATGCCAAGGCGGGTATCTCGGGAGCCAAGTCCGACTACGATTCCACGTTCTCGGTTAAGGCCAAGGAGCTCAAGAAGACCATTTCGGGCGTTCTGGATTCCCTGAACGGTATCTCGGGTGACTTGGATAGCGCCGTGAGCGGTCTGACCGACGCCTCTGGCTCGCTCGCAAAGGGCCTCTCCAAGGCTGCGACGCTGGTCAACAAGGCTTCTGATCAGTTGGGCAAGGCGTCGGGCAAGATCAGCGCTTTTAAGGACGAGCTTGATAGCGCCCTGATGTCGGGTGACCTGGCGACGATCAAGACGATGATCGGCAACGACCCCGAGGGCCTGGCCGTGTCGCTTTCCGGCCCCGTCGCGCTCGACCGCAAGCCGGTCTATCCGATCCGCAATTACGGTTCGGCCATGGCGCCGTTCTACACGATTTTGTCGCTGTGGGTGGGCTCGATTGTTCTGGCGGCCATGATGAAGGTGTCGGTCGACGATGGGCTCATCAACGAGCTCATCCCCGTGCGCCTGCACGAGATCTACCTGGGCCGGTACCTGTTCTTTGGCGGTCTGGCGTTGCTGCAGGCAACGCTCGTGTGCGCGGGCGACATCCTGTTCTTTGGCATCCAGTGCGACAACCCGCTGCAATTTGTGCTGGCGGGCTGGATCGCGAGTCTCGTGTTCTCCAATATCGTCTATACGCTTACGGTTTCGTTTGGCGATATCGGCAAGGCGCTTGCCGTCGTGTTGCTGGTCATGCAGGTCGGCGGTTCGGGCGGCACGTTCCCCATCGAGATGACCGGTCCCGTGTTCCAGGCGATATATCCGTTCCTGCCGTTTACCCACGGCATCAACGCCATGCATGCCGCCATGGCCGGCGCCTACCATATGGAGTACTGGATTGAGCTGGGTATCTTGGCGAGCTACCTGATTCCGTCGCTGGCCCTGGGCGTCGTCTTCCGCCGCCCGGTCATCAAAGCCAACGACTGGATTATCGAAAAGCTTGAAAGCACGAAGCTTATTTAGTGCAACAGCGTGACATTGACAAAACATCGAGGTTCACTTTGCTGACGCTTTAGTGGGCTGGATTGCGGTGCAACGCTGGTTGTTGCTACAGTAGCGGGGCGTGCCGGGGGTCCGGCGCGTCCCGTTTTTATTTGACCATGAGGCGGCACGCAGCCATACGCGTGCGGACACCACGCCCAGTTTGAGTGTGAGGATGTTCCATGGCCCAATACGCTGCCAACGAAATCGAAAACATGCCCGATAGCCCTGTAGCCCGTGAGGATTTGGGCGCGGGTGGTATTCCCCGGGGTGCCGGCGCACGCTCGCCGTTGTTCTGGAAAGTTCTACTGCTTTCGGTGGCGATTATCTGGGGCTACTCCTTTACCACTATGAAGGACGCACTCGACACCATTCCGGTGTTCGAGCTGGTCTATGTTCGCTTTCTCCCGGCATCACTGGTTATGTTTGCAATTTTCCATAAGCGCATCATCGCTCATTTCAATGCCCGCAACCTGATCGTCGGGCTTGGCATGGGTGCGCTCATGTGGGGTGCCTACGGTTTGCAGACGATCGGCCTGGCACAGACCACGGCGGGCAAGAGCGCTTTTTTGACCGGCACGTATTGCATCCTTGTGCCGTTTGCAAGCTATGTCCTGAGCGGTGAAAAGCTTACCCGGTATAACCTGGGTGCAGCGTTGTTGTGCCTGGCGGGTATTGGCCTGGTAGCGCTCGATAGCGTCGAGTTCAATGCCGGCGATGTTATTACCTTGGGCGGCGCGATCTTCTTCGCCATCCAGATGGCGGTGACTGCCAAGTACGGTCGCAAGATGGACATCAACGTCATCACGTTTTGGATGTTTGTGGGCAATGGCGTTTTGAGTTTAATCACGTCGCTGCTATTCGAGACTCAGGCGCCCCTCTCTGCATGGACGCCTGAGTTTATCGGTGTGGCTGTTTTCCTCTCGGTGGGCTGCACATGCGTGGCGCTGCTCGTCCAAAACGTCGGTTTGGCGCATGTCCCCGCCTCGACGGGCTCACTGCTTCTTTCGATGGAGTCGCCTTCGGGCGTGTTGTTTTCGGTGCTGCTGATGGGGGAGGCGCTCACCTCGCGCCTGCTCGCCGGCTTCGTGCTTATCTTCCTGTCGATTATCTTGAGCGAGACTCACTTCGATTTTTTGCGCAAAAAGCCGCGCCCGCAATTGTAAACAACTTGTTGCGCCGCCCTCTCGGGGCGGCATTTTTTATGCATCGCCCTTAAAGTTGTACCTTGCACTTTACGCTATCAAAGTGCTTGCTGCAAAAACGTTACTGGAGGGCATTTATGGCACCAGCTCTGTCCGATCTTCAACCGCAATCAGCGCCCAAGGCCACCGCAGCGGCGCAGGCCGCTATCGGTGACGGTCTCGTTGCAGAAGCTCAGGCTTTTGCAGACGAGACCGCTGTGTGGCGACACGATTTACACCAGATGCCCGAGCTGGGTAATAGTCTCCCGCAGACCTCTGCGTATATTCAAGCGCGCCTGACCGAGATGGAAATCCCATTTGCCACGCTCGTCGATGGTTCCTGTGTTGTGGGCCTTGTCGGCGCCGGTGCCGCCGCGGCCCAGGGCAATGGCGTCTGCACGGACGAACAGGCCGGTACGGTCATCATGCTTCGCGGCGACATGGATGCCCTGCCCGTTGTCGAGGAATCGGGCGAGCCTTTCGCTTCCACCAACGGCTGCATGCACGCTTGTGGCCACGATATGCATGCGACGGCGCTGCTCGGCGCGGCCCGTTTGCTCAAGGCCCGCGAGTCCGAGCTTGTCGACGCTAACGCCACAGTTAAGTTGTTGTTCCAGCCGGGCGAGGAAACCTTTGAGGGTGCCCGCGCCGCCATCGCCGACGGTCTGCTGCAGAACCCGCGTCCCCAGGCCGCCTTTGCCATGCATGTCAATAGCCAGTCGCCGCTTGGCCTGGTGCTCTATGGGAGTCCGGCGCTCTCGGGCGTGTACGGTTTCCGCATCACGCTGCAGGGCAAGGGTGGCCACGGTTCCAGCCCCGAGATCTGCATCGACCCCATCACAGCCGGCGTCCATGTGCACCTGGCGCTCCAGGAGCTTATCTCCCGCGAGGTGCCGGCGGCCAAGGAGGTCGCGCTTACCGTGGGTAAGTTCGCTGGCGGCTTGGCGGCCAACGTCATCCCCGACACCTGCGTGCTCGAGGGAACGTTGCGCGGCTTCGATGTCGAGCTCATGGCTCACCTTAAGACCCGCATCGCGGAGGTCGTCAACGGCGTTGCCGCAACATATCGTACGCCGGCAACCATCGAGACGCTTTCGGACGTTCCGCCGCTCGTGCTCGACAGCGATATGACCCAGGCCTCGCTTGGCTACGTGGGCGCGGTGCTGCCCAAGGCTGCCTTCCTGCCGCTATTCCACGCCATGGCGAGCGAGGACTTCGCGCTTATCTCGAGCGAGATCCCAAGTGCGTACTTTACGGTGGGCGCGGCCGTGACCGATACGGACGAGCATTTTGCCCAGCATCATCCCAAGGCGCGCTTTAACGATGCCGAGCTTCCTCTCGGCGCCGCGGCTTATGCCGCCGTCGCTTTGGGCTACATCGCCGATCATCGGTAGCACCCAATCTTGCTACTCGTTTGTTTAAAAAAGGAACAGTATGTCCCAGCAACGTAAATTTTTCCCCGGCTGGCTCGTGGTGGCCTCCGGCTTTGTGATCATGGCCACGTGCTACACGATTTTCGTTAACTGCATGAGCCTGTTTCAGCCGCTCATCGTAAGCGACCTGGGCATCACGCTTGCGCAGTACAACATCTCCAATGCCATCTCCACCGTGGTGAGCGTTATCGGCTCACTTGTCATTGGCCATGTTGCCGATAAAGTAAGCGGCCGCGTTTTGGGTTCCCCTCACTGTAATCGCCACCTCTGCCGTTCTTGCCGGCATGAGCTTTGTCGGTGAGCTATGGCAGGTCTACGTGCTCTTTTCTGTTCGCCCCGTTCTGTCCGTGGCTGCCCTGGAAGCCGAATGGATGCTCGTACCATCATTCGGTTTCCAAGGCGGCCACGGGCCTACGAAATGATCCGTTTTCCTCCGTCCCCAAGGAATCACGTGATTCGAAGGGGACGGAGGAAAACGGATCACAAACAGCGGCGGCGCGTCTGGCCGAACGAGCCCCCATACCCTCGTTCGGTCAGACGCGCCGCCGCGTTTTGTTTTTGTGCCGTATAATGACCACTACCTATGACGCGATACAAAAGAAAGGTGTTTGCCCATGCAGGCACAGAAGGCGGAGGGAACCCGCGACCTTATCGGCGCCGAGATGCGCGCCTGGCAAAAGATGCAGCAGATTGCGGCCGGCGTGTTCGAGCCGTTTGGTTTTAAGCCCATCGAGACGCCCGCGATCGAGCAGGTTGACGTGTTTGTCCACGGTATCGGCCAGTCGACCGACGTCGTGCGCAAGGAGATGTTCCGCGTGTTTAGCGGTGCCAACCTGGAGCGCGTCTTTACCGAGGGCACCGACACCAAGCTTAAGCCCAAGCAGCGCCTGGCCCTTCGTCCCGAGGGCACGGCCGGTGTGGTGCGCGCCGTCGTGGAGAACAACCTGGTGCCCCAGGGCTCCACGCCGTTTAAGGCCTATTACGCCGAGGCCATGTTCCGTGGCGAGCGCCCCCAGAAGGGACGCCTGCGCCAGTTCCACCAGGTGGGCATCGAGTGGCTCGGCGCTCCCGATCCGGCTGCCGACGCCGAGTGCATCATCATGCTCATGGAGTTCTACAAGCGCTTGGGCTTCGATCTTTCCAAGCTCCGTCTGCTCATCAACTCGATGGGTGACGCCCAGTGCCGTCCGGCTTATCGCGAGCAGGTTAAGCAGTTCATCCTCGATCACGCCGACGAGATGTGCGATGAGTGCCGCGAGCGCGCCGAGCTCAACCCGCTGCGTGCCTTCGACTGCAAGAACGACCACTGCCGCGAGATCATGGCCGAGGCTCCGCTGATGGGTGACAACCTGTGCGATGAGTGCCGCGAGCACTACGAGCAGGTCAAGCGCTATCTGGATGCCGCCGGTATCGAGTATGTCGAGGATCCCACCTTGGTGCGCGGCCTGGACTACTACACCCGTACTGTCTTTGAGGTCGAGGCCCCTGGCGCCGGCGTCGGCTCCATCGGCGGCGGCGGCCGCTACGATGGCCTGGTCGAGCTCGAGGGTGGCAAGCCCACGGCGGGCGTCGGCTTTGCTGTCGGTTTTGAGCGCGCCCTGCTGGCCCTGCAGGCCTTTGGCAGCGATTTGGGTGCCGATGAGGCCCCGTGCGTCTATGTCGCCAACGCCGGCAAGGAGCTGCGTCAGAACGTCTTTGCCATTACGCAGCAGCTTCGCGCCGCAGGTATCGTGACCGAGGCCGACTATCAGGGTCGTTCGCTCAAGGCCCAGTTTAAGCAAGCCGATAAGGTAGGCGCCAAGCTCATCTTGGTCCTGGGTGGCGACGAGCTTGCCGCCGGCAAGGTCAAAGTGCGCGACATGCAGAGCCATGACGAGGTGCTCGCCGATCTGGACAACGTCGTCGAGGCGGTTCGCGAGCGCCTGTAGCGCATCTTTTTGAGCTTCGGGCCTGCTAACGTGCCCTGCTCATGGAGAGCGATTGTTACGGGGGTGTTTCGCTTTTATGCGGAATGCCCCCGTTTACGTATGCCGCCCACCGAGAAATACGACCATTTAGGGCAAAAACCTTTGCAATGCAGAAAATACTTTTGTGTGGTAAAGCGCAATCAGTGTCGAAAGTATTTCTCAAGCGCCTATAATGAATACCGCATGTTACGTGCATAGAAGGAGGAATGGGAGGAAACGTGGCTGAGAACCTAAGCAACCAGTCTGTACCCGAAGCCGCGGCGCGCGTCGCTGCCGTGGTCAACCGCCTCGTTAACCGAATCGGCTCGAATGCCGAGTCCAGGGAGCGTCTCGCCGAGATCGAGATCCCCGAGGAGCTGCGCGACAATCTGGCGCTGTTCTTGCGCCTGGAGCGCCGTGTGCTTAGCGAGTATGATCCCGAGATCGCGGACCTGTTCGACAAGATTTTGACAGCCGAGATTGTGGTCAATGCCGGCAACCCCGGTACCTGCGCTGCCGACGAAGCCGTCGACGAGCAGGGCGTGCCCACCGCCGACGAGCCCACTGCCGTGGCATTTCGTGAAGTCGTCGATCTGATCGACAGCCTGCCGCTCGATAAGCAGCAGGTCATTGTCCGCGCCTTTACGAGCTTTTTCCATCTGGCAAACCTGTCGGAGGAGAACTACCGTGTGGCGCAGCTGCGCGAGCGCGAGGCCGGTGCGTCGACCGATACCGAGGTCGATCCTGCCAACGAGCTTACCGTTGCCTATCACCAGCTGGTGAATGAGCTGGGTGTCGAGGGTGCCAACGAGCTGCTCGACAAGCTCGAGTTCCACCCTGTCTTTACCGCACATCCCACCGAGGCCCGTCGTAAGGCCGTCGAGGGCAAGATCCGCCGTATCTCCAACCTGCTGGAGGAGCGTCCGCGTCTGGGCGGCTCCGACCTGGTGGAGAACGAGCGCCATATGCTGCAGGAGATCGACGCCCTGGTGCGTACGAGCCCCATCGCGCTCAAGAAGCCCACGCCGGTCGAGGAAGCCGATACCATCATCGACATCTTCGATAACACGCTGTTCGACGTTATCCCCGTTATCTATCGTCGTTTTGACGATTGGGTGCTGGGCGACAAGGCCGGTACTGTGCCGCCGCTGTGCCCGGCGTTCTTCCATCCCGGCAGCTGGATCGGTTCCGACCGCGACGGTAACCCCAACGTCACCGCCAAGGTGAGCCGTGAGGTCGCCGCCAAGTACTTTACGCACATGGTGCTCAAGCTCGAGGACAAGTGCCGCCACATCGGCCGCAACCTCACGCTCGAGGCCACCTACAGCAAGCCGTCGGCCGAGCTCATTAACCTGTGGAACCATCAGGTCGAGATGAGCCCTCGGTACACGGCCCGCGCCGAGCTGATCTCCGAGCACGAGCCGCATCGCGCCGTCATGCTCGTCATGGCCGACCGTCTGAACGCCACCGTGCGCCGTATCACCGACACCATGTACCACAGCGCCGACGAGTTCCTGGATGACCTGCGCGTCGTCCAGCGTTCGCTGGCCGCCTGCGGTGCCGTCCGTGCCGCCTACGGCCCGGTCCAGACCATCATCTGGCAAGTCGAGTCCTTCGGCTTCCATATGGTCGAGATGGAGTTCCGTCAGCACTCCGTGGTGCATGCCCGCGCCCTCAAGGATATCCACGAGAACGGTATCCATGGCGACCTGCAGCCCATGACGCGCGAAGTCATCGATACCTTCCGTGCTATCGGCTCCATCCAAAAGCGCTACGGCAAGAAGATGGCGCACCGCTACATCATCTCGTTTACCAAGAGCGCCCAGCATGTGGCTGACGTCTTCGAGCTGGCCCACCTGTCCTTCGCACACGAGGAAGATGTCCCCGAGCTCGACGTGATCCCGCTATTCGAGCAGCTCGAGGACCTCGAGGACTGCGTCGACGTGCTCGACCAGATGCTTACGCTGCCCGTGGTGCAGAAGCGTCTTGCCCAGACCAACCGCCGCATGGAGGTTATGCTGGGCTATTCCGACTCCTCCAAGGACGCCGGTCCTACCACGGCCATGCTCGCGCTGCATTCCGCGCAGGAGCGCATTGCCAAGTGGGCCGAGAAGAACGATATCGACCTGGTGCTCATGCACGGTCGCGGCGGTGCCGTTGGCCGTGGCGGCGGCCCGGCCAACAAGGCCGTGCTGGCGCAGCCCAAGGGTTCGGTCAACTGCTTCTTTAAGCTCACCGAGCAGGGCGAGGTCATCTTTGCCCGTTACGGCAACCGCACGCTGGCTCAGCGCCATGTTGAGTCCGTTGCCGCCGCAACGCTTTTGCAGTCGGCCCCGAGTGTCGAGAAGACCAACACAGAGACCACGCAGAAGTTCTGGGATATGGCCGAGAAGCTCAACGCCGCAAGCCACGAGCGCTATCTGGACCTGCTGAACACCGAGGACTTTACACCGTGGTTCTCGACCGTGACGCCGCTGACCGAAGTCGGTCTGCTGCCGATCGGCTCGCGTCCCGCTAAGCGCGGCCTGGGCGCCAAGTCGCTCGACGACCTGCGTACCATTCCGTGGATCTTCAGCTGGAGCCAGGCACGCATTAACCTGGCCGCTTGGTATGGCCTGGGCACCGCCTGCGAGCAGCTGGGCGACCTTGACCAGCTCAAGGCTGCCTACCAGGAGTGGCCGTTCTTCCGCACCTTTATCGACAACATCGAGATGTCGATCGCCAAGACCGATCAGCGCATCGCCAAGATGTATCTGCACCTGGGCGATCGCCAGGATTTGTCCGAGAAGGTCTTCACCGAGATGCAGCTCACGCGTAAGTGGGTCCTTGCCATCGTCGGTGACGAGTGGCCGCTGCAGCGCCGCCGCGTGCTCGGCTGCGCCGTCCGCGTCCGTAACCCCTATGTCGACGCCCTGTCCATCGCCCAGGTCCGCGCCCTTCGCGAGGTGCGTATGAACCAGGACGAGATGGCCGAGGAGAAGAAGGCCGAGTACATGAGCCTGATTCTTTCGACTGTGACCGGCGTCTCGGCAGGTTTGCAGAACACGGGGTAATCGATAGCCCTGTAGTCGTCCGGGCCCGCCATCAGCTTACTTTTAGGCACGTCCTCGGACATGCAAGAAGCCCTCGCTGCGCACTTCGTGCGGCGAGGGCTTCTTGCGTCCTGCGGAGTGTGCCTAAAAGTAAGCTGATGGCGGGCCCTGCGATGTCCGGTCTTCGGCGGATTACTGGCTGGGGGAATAATGGTGCGCTCCGCGCCCCGCGTCTTATCGATCGGGATTGAGATGCATGTGGCGCTTCTCGACTTACGACTGTAGCGGCCGCGGTCCCCTTTGGGGTCGCGGCCGCTCTGTTTTGGGTCAAATATGAACGTTGTGTTAATGAGTCGGTGGACGGTGGTGTTTTTCGGTGAGCGGCGTATCCTTCCAACGGTTTATCTAGTGTGTCAGTTGAAAGGAAGAGGGCGCTCGTCATTGTTTGAATGTGAACTGCCGTTTGACCACAAGACGTTGCATCTGGAGCTCGAGGATAAGAACTTCGCGGGTGTGATGGAAGGTCATCAAAACGAGTTTAAGACTACAAAATCTCAGGAAGAGCTGGTAGAGGAGTCACTTGCCAACCCTTATGGCTCGCCTTCGCTCGAGGAGCTTTGTGCTGGCAAGAAGGATATCGTCATCATTAGCTCCGACCATACGCGTCCCGTTCCCTCGCGTGTGACGATGCCTATTCTGCTGCATCACATCCACGCTGCCGCTCCCGAGGCACGTGTGCGCATCCTGGTCGCGACCGGCATGCATCGCCCCTCGACGCACGAGGAACTCGTTAACAAGTACGGCGAGGAGATCGTCGCTAACGAGGAGATCGTCATGCATGTCGCGACCGACGACAGCATGATGAAAAAGATCGGTACCCTGCCTTCTGGTGGCGAGTGCATCATCAACAAGATTGCTGCCGATTGCGATCTGCTGCTTGCCGAGGGCTTCATTGAGCCGCATTTCTTTGCCGGTTTCTCTGGTAGCCGCAAGTCCGTCCTGCCTGGCATCGCCAGCTACAAGACCATCATGTACAACCACAACGGTCAGTTTGTGAACGATTCCCACTCGCGTGCCGGCAACCTGTGCCACAACCACGTGAGCGAGGACATGTTCGCCGCCGCCGAGATGGCTCACCTTGCCTTTGTGCTCAACGTGGTGCTCAACGGCAAGCACGAGGTCATCGGCTCCTTTGCCGGCGACATCCACAAGGCGCACGAGGCTGGCTGTGAGTTCGTGAAGAGCCTTGCCGGCGTTGAGCCCGTTGAGTGCGAGATCGCCATCACCACCAACGGCGGCTACCCACTCGATCAGAACATCTATCAGGCCGTGAAGGGCATGTGCGCTGCCGAGGCCACGCTTCCCGAGGGCGGCGTGATCATCGACGTCGCCGGTTGTGCCGACGGTCACGGTGGCGAGGGCTTCTATCACAACATCGCCGACAACGATCCGGCGGAGTTTGAGCGCGCCTGCATCGATCGTCCCAAGGACGAGACCCTGCCCGATCAGTGGACGAGCCAGATCTTTGCCCGCATCCTGGCGCATCACCCCGTGATCATGGTCACCGACCTGTGCGATCACCAGATGCTCAAGGATATGCACATGACGCCGGTCAACACTATCGAGGAGGCGCTCAAGCTCGCCTTTGAGATGAAGGGTGCCGATGCCAAGGTTGCCGTTATTCCCGATGGCCTGGGCGTTGTCGTCGCGCAGCACTAGTGCGCGGCCTAAACGAATCGTTTTTAACTGACAAGAAAGATAAGGTTTTATGCTTACCAAACTCCTCTGCGAATTCGGCGCAACTGCCCTCATGATCATCTTTGGCGTGGGCGTGCACTGCGATACCGTGCTCAAGGGCACTAAGTATCAGGGCTCCGGCCATATGTTTGCCATCACCACCTGGTCTTTTGGCATCTCGGTCTGCCTGTTTGTCTTTGGCGGCGCCGTGTGCATGAACCCCGCCATGGTGCTTGCCCAGTGCATCGTCGGCTTGGTGCCGTGGGGCAGCTGCATCCCCTTCATGATTGCCGATATGCTCGGCGGCTTTGTGGGTGCCGTAATCGCCTGGTTTATGTATGCCGATGAGTTCAAGGCTTCCGAGGGCGTCGTCGACCCCATTGCCCAGCGCAACATCTTCTCGACCAACCCCACCACCGAGGGTACGAACTATGTCCGTAACTTCTTCTGCGAGGCTATCTGCACCTTTGTGTTCATCAGCGCCATCCTTGCTGCCGCTAGCCGCGCCGGCGAGAACGTTCTGATGCTCGCCATCTGCGTCGGTCTGATCGTTTGGGCCGTTGGCATGGGCATGGGCGGCATCACTGGCTTCGCCATGAACCAGGCTCGTGACCTTGGTCCTCGCATGGCTTATCAGGTGCTGCCGATCAAGAACAAGGCTGACAACAACTGGAAGTACGGTCTGCTCGTTCCTGGCATCGCGCCGTTTGTCGGTGCCGCTCTGGCCGCGCTGTTTGTGCACGGTTTCTTGGGCATGTTCTAGTCCGAGGCTACATAGTTGTCCGCTGGCCGCATGGGGTAACTTCCCAGCGCGTCCTCGGACATGAAAGAACCCCCGCTGTGCACTGAACTGCGCCCCAATTCTTGGACGGGCTAATAAGCGGCCTACGCCGCACATAGGGACTGATTCCGGAATTCCTCCGGGGTCAGTCCCTTCAGTTTAACCTGGCGCCTCCTCGTGTTCCAATGGA
>CABVDG010000024.1:0-32587 GCA_902497075.1 uncultured Collinsella sp. | reverse complement strand
CCAACGACGAATTCTAGGCGGTGTCCCCTCCCTTTCAAGAAAGGGCGGAGGCGGGTCATGCCCCGCCTCTTACACCACATCTCTGCGCGCTACCCGACTCCAAGAGGTCGTGGACAAAAAGTGGCAAATATGAGTACTGTTACCATTTTAGTAGCAGGCAAAACCACCCAAAATGGCGCTCATGCGGTAGCGCGCGACCCTTCCAGTTGACCAGAATGGCCGGCTTAGGACTTGGAGACCCGCTTTTAATAAACAGATTCTTAACTATGTTCATTATTTTCTTGGTCGTAAATGCTATCGGCAAGGCAACAGTACTCATATTTGGCATTTTTTGTCCACTGCCATATAACTAACGCCCTATAGCGGGCAAAAAACAGGCCGCAGTCCATCGCTGCGGCCTGTTTGGAGTCCAAAAGAGGCGCTAAGCGCTGTAACCCATCGCCTGCAGAACAAACATGACGACCGTCAGCACCGTAATCACGGCGATAGTCGCCCAAGTGAGCACATTCCACACGCGGCCGTTGCGGTTAGTGCCCATAATGTGACGGTCAGCGGCAATAACCACCTGGAACACCAGAACCACGGGCAGCAGCACGCCATTGATGACCTGCGAGGTCATCATAATCTGGAACAGATCGACGCCGGGCATAAGCACCAGCACGGCAGAGATACCGATGATGGCCGTAATGATGCCGCGATAGACCGGGGCCTCGTCCCAGCTGCGGTCGGCACCGCGCTCCCAGCCAAATGCCTCGCAGATAGCGCTCGACGTAACGCCCGGCAGCACGCAGGCGGCCAAGAAGCTCGCCGCGACCAGGCCCGAGGCAAACAGTACCGTGGACCACTGACCCGCAATAGGCTCCAGCGCGCGGGCAGCATCGGCGGCATCGCTAATCTGAATACCCGCCGGGAACAACACCGTACCGGTCGTGATGATAATAAAGCCGGCAATGATATCGGCAGCGATCGAGCCGCTCACGGTATCAATACGCTGCAGCACGATGTCGTCCTCGCCCGCATTCTTATCGACCACGTTGTTCTGCGCCAAGAAAATCATCCACGGCGCGATGGTGGTACCGATCGTTGCGACCACGAGTGACACGTAGCTGGGGTCATTTTGAATGTTGGGCACGACCAGGTCGACCGCGACCTCACCCCAGTTGGGGCCAGCCATAAACGCGGCGACAATATAGGTCACGAACACGCAGCTCACCAGCAGCAGAATCTTCTCGATGCGCTGGAAACTCCCCGACATGGTAAGCATCCACACCAGCAGCGCCACCAACGGCACCGAGATGCTCGCCGGCACGCCAAAGAGGGCAAGGCCGCTCGCAATACCCGCAAACTCCGAAATGGTCACAGCCGTGTTGGCGATCAACAGCGCCGCCATAGCAAGTACACTCTTGCGCACGCCAAAGCGCTCGCGAATGAGCGATGCCAGGCCCTTGCCCGTGACGCAGCCGCAGCGCGCCGCGGTCTCCTGCGTCACGATGAGCAGCACGGTCATGACAGGAAGCATCCACAGCATCTTGTAGCCATAGCTGGCGCCCGCGCTGGAATACGTTGCAATGCCGCCGGCATCATTGCCCGAAAGCGCCGCCAACAGACCGGGACCCATAGCGCCAAAGATGGCCGCGATGGTCAGCTTTTGCTTGGTGCCCGACTTTTGCTTGGTATTTTGCACGCGACCACCTAGCCCATGACTGACATGGCGAGCAGCACCGCAGCGATGCAATACGCCACGCACGAGATCATGACGGCAATGACGTTCATGGCGGTGCCCGACGTGTTGAGGTCATGCTCGTCACGCCAGAACAGCACCATCAGGTAAATCACGGCACTCATGTTGCCAACCAGGCAAATGATGGCGGCAATGTTAAAGCAGCCGGTAAAGAGCTGCTCCTCAAACATAGAGGCATCGGGGAATGCAGCGGTGCGCACCAGCTGGGCGCACAGGTAGGTCACGAGTGACAGAATCAGGCCCATGCCCGTGCTCTGGAAGAAGAATCCCAGATACGGCTTGGGCTCGTCGTCGTGACCGTCATACTCCAGGAAGTAGTTCTTGACGAACGACACCATGCGCGAGGCCGCCAGCAGCACGAGCGGCATGGCGCACATGGGGAACACCACCAGATGCGCGGAGCCGAGCGCCGTTCCCAGCACGGTCGCCATGATGCACGATGCGATGCCCCATACAACAACCCAGTACTGACGATGCACGAACCAGCTGAGCACGTTCGTCGAGTCGTCCGACGCGCTATCGCCCGAGCCGACACCGGCGATCTGCAGGTCCTCCTGATGCTCCTCGGCGATAACGTCCATGGCGTCGTCGAAGGTCACGATACCAAGGATATGACGGTTCTCGTCGCAGACAGGGATGGCAACCAGGTCGTACTTGGTCATCTCGTCCGTCACGTCTTCCTGGTCCTCGTCGGGCGACACATAGACCAGGTCGCGATAGGCCAACTGACCCAGCGTGGCGTCGCGGTCGGCTACGATCAGCGTGCGCAGCGAAAGCACGCCGGTCAGCATGCCACTCGGATCCTCGGTATAGACGTAATAGACGCTCTCGAAGTCCTCGTCGAGCTCGCGGATCGCCTCGATGGCGTCACCGACCGTTGCCGTAGCGGGCAGGGAGACAAACTCCGAGGTCATGATGCGGCCGGCGGTGTTGTCCTCATACCCCAGCAGGTTACGAATCGCCTTCTCCTCCTTGACGCCCATCAGGCGCAGGAGCTTCTCGGCCTTCTCGTAATCAAGCTCGTCGATCAGGTCGGCAGCGTCGTCCGGGTCCATCATGGCCAGCATCGACGATGCGTCGGTGTCGGACAGGCCCTCGAGCATCTCGGTCATAAGCTCGTCGTCATCGAACTCCGAGATGGCCTCGGCGGCCTGGGCGGTATCGAGCTGCGCAAACACCTGCGCACGCAAGCGCGGGTCGAGCTGCTCGATAATGTCGGCGATGTCGGCAGGGTGCAGCTCGCCGAGCGTCTTGTGCGACACCGAGAGTTGAATGTTCTTGGTCGAGCGGTCGAGCAGGTCCATGTAGGACCAGGCGATGATGTCCTCACTGAGCGGCTTGCCCAGGTGCTTCATAAAGCCTTCGACGATATGCTCGAGCGCGGGGCTGATGGCGCGTAGCAGACCGCGGGCGCCGACCTCGGCGCCCAGCAGGCGCAGCTGATTTTCGCCCGACATGGAAAACTTGATGTCGTTGACGCGCACGACCTTCATGCCCTGCGTGTCGACGATCTGCTTATTGAGAACATCGCGCGCCAGCAGGAGCTCGGTCGGCTGCAGGTACGAGAAGCGAATATTGGTGGCAGACGTATTGAGATACACGCCCGTCTCGTCGATGCGGTCGACCCATTTGCGCCAGCTGATCATGAACGGCGTCTTGCCGGGACCGCGGAACGCGAGCGACGTCACGTGCGGAAAAACTTCGCCGGTTGCAATGCCAAAATCGTTGACCACGCCGAGCTTTTCGCCGTCGACGTCCAAGACTGGCAATTTGAGCATCTCACTCAGATAATTCAATGGTGCTCCCCATCATTATTCCTCCGGACGCGGCCGCGCGTGCGGCGTCCGGGGGCTTCTGGATATGTATACGCATGCGCGGGCGGCACGCCGCTCGACGCTTACACCCCGTGCATGCGCAAAAAGCACCTGCATGGGGTCATCGACTGTATGGTCGAGGTTTGGATTTCACCTGTAACCTTTCTCTTGACCCTCATTAACCGCAGTAACTATAGCATCAGCATCGCCCTGCGGCATCGAATTTATGCGCTGCACATTGCAGGCATACCAAACGCTGACGTATCCATGACATAGCCATTGGGAACGTTCTTAAACGGCTACCCAATGACTACTCTGTAGTGTCATCGTCCTCGGCAAGTTGGGGGAACACGGCATCCTTGGGCATGGTGACCTTCGTCAGCGAGGTGAGCTTTTTGCTCAGCGACGTGTCCGTCTTGACCAGGTCGCTGAGCGTCACGATCTTGTAGCCGTCGGCAATGAGGCCGTCGATAATCTGCGGCAGCGCCTCGAGTGTCTGCTCGGCGCATTCGTCTCTATCGGTGAGCAGCACGATATTGCCCGGCGTCACCGAATCGAGCACCGTCGAGACCTGTTCGTCGGCACCGTTTAGCAGCCAGTCGCCCGAGTCGATATTCCACGAGACCACGGCGGAGACCAGGTCCATCGCATCAATCCAGTTTTGCTCGTCAAAGGCAGCGTAGGGAGCACGCAGCAGCATCGTCTTCACGCCGGTCGCCGACTTAATCGCATCGGTGCCTTTCGTGATCTGCTCGCGTACCGCCTCACGGTCCTTGCTCTTGAGCGAATCGTCGCTGTAGCTGTTGGATCCGATTTCGCACCCGGCATCGACAATCGCCTTGGCCGTGGCAGGCGAGGCCTCGGCCGCATCGCCCGACAGGAAGAACGTCGCGGTGACGCCCTTTTCCTTGAGTACCTGCAAAATCTGCTTGGTCGCACCGCTCGGACCCTCGTCAAACGTCAGCGCCACGTACTTTTCGTTGCCCTTGGGCGCCACGCTGGCGCACGCAACGACGCAATCGGTGGCGGGCACAACCTCGCCGCGGTCCTGCGTCTTGCCCGACTGCTCACCGACCCACACCTCGGAGCGGCCCTGAACGCCCCACGTCTGCACATACTCGATAGCGCCCGTGCCCTCGACCTTGAGCTTGGGCTCGATAACCGTAGCCTGGACCTCATGCTTCTCGTAGGTGTTACGGCCATCCTTGACCGTCACCTTCTCGCCGCCCTCAAGTTCGCGGCTATCCCATTTGCCCTGTTTTATGCGCTTGCCGTCCACCTTAACCGACAGCTTTTCGCCGCCATGGCGGGTCAGCACGCTGTCATCGACGGCCAGCAGGTCGCCTGCGTCGTAGGTGTCAGTCAACTCCTGGTCGTCGATGAGATTCTGCAGCGTAGAGCCCACGCGCACCGCGGTCTTTTGCCCGTTGAGCTCCACGTCCACGCTGCGGTTGACGTAGCCCACGACGGCAGCGATAAACAGCACGAGCGCGCAGCCCACGGCGATGAGCGCATAGGGTAGGCGAGACGGACGACGGGGTGTGCGGCTGTTGCCAATGCGTGCGCTGCGGTCGCTAAAACCGCGGCTATGGTTGAGATACATCGCGCCGGGCCTACGGCGGCGCTTGCGCTGACCGCTGGGCAACTGTCCCAGGTCGCGGCGCGTCGTCGGACGCGCACCCGAGCGCCCGTGTGAATTTGATCCGTTTTGGCGCATGTGCCCTCCCCCATAAACACAGCAAGCCGGAGCAACAGGTCTCCGGCTTGCCTCCCATCATGTGGTACGTCGCTATTTGCTAGCTTTTGACGAGCTTCCGCTCGCCTTTTGGTATTCGTCCTTAAAGGCCTTGAACATACCGCGCGTCTTGCCGAGCTGCTTGCCCAGTGCGCGGCTGCCCTTGTCCACGGCGACCGAACCCTTGTCATCGAGCACCTTGGCGCCCTTTTTGACCTTGTCGCCCACAACGACGCTTGCCTCGGCAGCCTTTGCAGCCGCACCGCCCGAATACCCGAGCGCCTTGACCTCGTCCGAGACAATCATCGCGCCGTTCTCGTAGCCGCGCAGCATCGTCGGCGGCACCTGCGTGTCGCCCACCAGCACGCTCGAAGCGGCACCGGCAGTCACATAGAATGCCTGCACGATGCCCGAGCGTGGCTTGAACTCAACGTCCGAGCAATAGCCCACGACGTCGCCCGATTCCGTGCGCACGTCCATACCGACCCAGATGATGCAATCGTCCAGGTTGATGTCGAGGCGCTTGGCCGCAGCGGTATCGTACGTGTCTTTGACGTCATCGACCGCAATGGCACCCTCGTAGACACCAATGGCGTCGAGCGCTACGAATCGATCGGGACGCTCGATCATGCCCGCGATATCGGACTGGCGGACCATAAAGCCGACCACGCGCGTACCGCCCGGGGTAAAGACCGGAAAGTGAATCTTTCCGAGCTTTTTAGGGCTGCGCGGCGTGCCGTCCTTTTTGGTGCGCTTGTCCTCGGTAGGCTTGCGATAGATCTTGGCGCCGACAAAATCCCCGGCGCGCATTATGCCTCGGTCGAGGGCT
This sequence comes from uncultured Collinsella sp., assembly GCA_902497075.1. Lineage (GTDB taxonomy): Bacteria > Actinomycetota > Coriobacteriia > Coriobacteriales > Coriobacteriaceae > Collinsella. Next base: position 26,468 of record CABVDG010000024.1, on the reverse strand, counting down.
CCGCAGCCCCGGCATCAGCCTCGACGGCGTTCTCGACCACGACGTCGGCGGCAGGCGTCACGTTGCCGCCCGAAATGGCGTCGTTGAGCTGCTCGCGCAGCTGGTCCATGCGCTCGCGGGCCAGGTCGACCTTGGCGCGTAGGTCGTCAGTCTTGGCGTCGACCATCGGGCCAAAGTCATTCACCGCGGCACGGGCCTCCTCGGCGCTGTGCTCGTAGGTGTCGCGCATATTGTCCCAGGCGTCGTTGGCGATATCGGCAGCCATGGCGCGGGTCTCGGCGCCCGAGCGCGGGGCCAGAGCAACACCGATAATAGCGCCAGCAGCAGCACCAAAAAGTGCGCCGGAGACAAAGCTGAAAGTCTTACCCATGATCATTCCTCTCCTGCGGGCACGTCGGTGCCCACCGTTTGAATGCTGTCCATTATACCCGCAGCGCATCACTTGCCGCTCCGCTCATCTGCGTACGGCAAAGGCGCAGGTACGTGATGGTGATAAACGCGTAGGCCTACTCCTGAGGCATAGCCGGCATGGCCACCGTGGCACCCGGGTCCTCGCCGGCGCCGTCCACGAGCGGCAGGCCGCCCTCATGCGCAGGTCCTGCCGGAACCGTCGCCGCACCGCCAAAGACGGCAGCGGAGGCCTCGTGGTTCTCGGCAACCGCGCCCTCGGTATCAATCGCCACCTGGGGCTCGTCGTCAAAGTTGGGGACGCCCTGGGGCTCGGTGGGAACGGGCTCGGCGGTCGCATCGGCAACGGGCTCGGCGTCGACCGGCACATCGCCCTCGTCAGCACCCTCGTCCTCGGCAGCATCTTCGCCGTTCGCAGCGGCAACGGCCTCGTGCGGGTCCTTGCCCTCGGCCTCGGCGCGCATGCCCAGCACCAGGTTGCGCAGGCCCGCGACCGTGCCCTCTACGTCGGGGGCAGGCTGGTCGGCGTGCAGGTACGCCCAGTCCATCATAAAGGTGGCCGACGACAGCGCACCGATGGCCAGTGCGTCATCGGGGCACGAAAGCTCGACCTCAAAGACACGCTCGTCATGCTCGCTCACGCGCGTGCGACCGCACGAGATGCTGCCGGCAAGCCCGGTCTCGTTCATGAGCTCGACCGTCACGTGCTCCAGCAGGTGGCAAAGCTCGGTCTGGCCCATGCAGTCCTGGAATTCGCGACCCGAATCGCCCAGGCACAGATGCTTGGCAATCGCGGGCACCAGGTAGTACACGCGCGCCGTGGCCTCGATATCCTCCGAGGTCATGAGCGGCATGCCGGGGTTCACCAGCACGTGCGCGCAAATCTTGTCCTCGCTGACGGTGACCTTAAGGATGTTGAACAGGCCTGCCATAACTCTCCCCTACTCTTCCTTGCCCTACTCGTCGCCATCGTGCGGATCCGCAGAGCCCGCACCCGACGCCGCCGGCTTCTCTGCCGAGGACTCGGAATCCTTCTTATCGGTTTCGGCCGGAGCGATCACGCGAATGAGCGAGATGCGCTGGCCACGCATCGACTGTACCTTGAACTTGTACCCCACGACCTCAAACACCTCTCCGATATCGGGCACCGAGTCGCAAAGCTCCAAAATCCAGCCGGCGATGGTCTCATAATCATCGCTTTCCTCGAGCGGCCAACCAAGCTCAATCGCGTCATCGCACGAAAAACGCCCATCAACGAGCCACTCGCGGCGCGAAAGGCGCGTGAGATACTTGTTGTCGGGGTCGAACTCGTCCTCGATCTCGCCGACGATCTCCTCGACGATGTCCTCGATGGTGATGATGCCGGCCGTGCCGCCGTACTCGTCCACGACCACCACGATCTGGTCGTGCGAGGTCTGCATCTCGGACAGTAGCGGCAGGATGTCCTTGGTGTCGGGCACAAAGGTGGCGTCGCGCAAAAAGCCGGCGATGGGCTGGTCGCCCTTGCCATCGAGCGCGGGCTGGATCAGGTCCTTGATGTGCGCGATGCCCGCGACGTTGTCGGGATCCTCGTGATAGACGGGGATGCGGCTGAAGCCGGTCTGGCGCATGGTGGATAGCACGCTGGCGACCGTCTCGTCGTCCTCGCACATGGTGGTGTCCACGCGCGGCACCATGACCTCGCGGGCAACGGTGTCGCCCAGGTCGAAGATCTCGTGGATCATGCGCTTTTCCTCGTCGAGCAGGTCGTCCTGCTCCGAGACCATGTACTTGATCTCTTCCTCCGAGACGTTCTGGCGGTCGTCGGCGCTCTTGATGCGCAGGATGCGGGCCAGGCCGTCGGAGCAGGCACCGGTCAGCCACACGAGCGGGCGGGCGATCTTTTGGAATACGGAGAGCGGTCCCACGACCTGCTTGGATACGCCCTCGGCGTTAGCAAGGCCGATGCGCTTGGGCACGAGCTCGCCGATCACGATGGACACAAAGGCGACGGCGACGGTGATGATGACCGGCGCCAGGCCGCGCGCGATGGCGGAGAGCGGCGCGATGCCAAAGCTCATGAGCCACGTGGCGAGCGGGTCGGATAGGCTCGTCGAGGCGACGGCAGACGAGGCGAAGCCCACGAGCGTGATGGCGACCTGGATGGTGGCGAGCAGCTGGTCGGAGTCGGCAGCCAGCTTAATGGCACGCTCGGCGCGCTTGTCGCCTTCCTCGGCCTCATGCTCCAGCACGGCGCGCTTGGCCGTGGTGAGCGCCATCTCGGACATAGAGAAGTAGCCGTTGATGAGGGTCAAAACGAGGGTAGTGATAAGGGAGATGGTTATGTCCATCGGGAGTTTCTCGAACCTCCAAGATTCGGGACGTCAGGTCAAAACGTTGATGGCGGATACGGCAATGGCGCCGGCGCCCCAACGGGGACGCGGGCGCGCAGGCGTGGTCGCTAGATTACGAAGAGGATCACCGCCATGAACTGGAAGATGCTGCCGGCGAGCACCCACAGGTGAAACACGCTGTGCAGATAGCGCACGTTTTTGGCGATATAGAACGGCACGCCCACGGTGTAGCACACGCCGCCGACGGCGAGCAGGGCAAGCGCCACGGGGTTCAGCAACGCCACGAGTGCGGGCAGTTTAAAGACAACGAGCCAGCCCATCAGCAGATAGACCAGGCCGCTTACCCAGTGCGGCTGGCGCTCGCGCATAAAGCACTCGAGGGCGATGCCGATAATGGCGATGGCCCATACGGCGAAGAACAGCGCAGCGCCGCCGTCGTTTGCGAGCGTGATGAGGCAAAACGGCGTATAGCTGCCGGCTATGAGCAGGTAGATGCAGCTGTGGTCGATGATGCGGAACACGCGCTTGGCGCGCGCGGGTTGAATCGCATGATAGAGCGTGGAGGCTAGGTATTCGAGGATGATGCTGACGCCATAGACAATCGCCGCGGCCATGTGGGCCGGGCCACCGCCGCGCAGTGCAGCGAATACGATCAGGAGCACCAGACCCGCAATACCCAGCAGGCAGCCGACACCATGGGTGACGGAGTTCATGATCTCCTCGCCCACCGTGTAGTGTGGAACGGCCGCGGTCTTGGGTCGCGGCTTAGAACTGTCGCTCGAATCGGACATGCCGGTTACATCCTCCAACGTAAAGAGTTCTCAACACTATATCAAAGCGTCTGGGTGCGTGCGAAATTTGCACCATACGTGACCCTTTGTTTACCCATTCTTTGCCTGTTGACGCATCAACGGTGAACGTCCATAATGCGCTTGCATTAAATGTTGATGTATTAACATCTTATAGGAGAATACCGCATGGCTCAAAACGCACACCCCCATCGAAAGCTCAAGATAGCAGGCATCGTTGCACTGGTGGTTGTCATTGCGCTGCTCGGATTTGCCGGCAACTTTCTGTTTGACTTCGCGCTGAATCCCCGCGCGCCATACACCATGAAGATGATGCAGGACGGCAAGGACGACAAAGAAAGTGAGCAGCCGGATGCCGAGGGAACCGAGGCGCGGGCATGGTTTAAAGAGAACCGCGAGAGCAGCAGCCTCACCGCAGATGACGGAACCGAACTTGCCGCTTGGTATTTTGCCGCCCCAGAGAGCACGCACAATTACGCTATCTGCCTACACGGATACACCGATGAGCCCATCGGCATGGCCCGATACGTCAAACGATTCCACGACCGCGGCATGAACGTACTCGCACCCGCCGCCCGCGCCCACGAGCGCTCCGGCGGCGACTATATCGGCATGGGCTGGCCCGAGCGGCTCGATGTCGTTGCATGGATTGGGCGAATCGTTCAGGCTGACCCCGAGGCACGCATCCTGGTCTTTGGCGAGTCGATGGGTGCGGCAACCGCCATGGATGTCGCGGGGGAATCTCTGCCCGCAAACGTGAAATGCATTATCGAGGACTGTGGTTATACGAGTGTTTGGGACGAGTTTTCTCTGCAGCTCAAGGACGTGTTCGGGCTGCCCAGCTTTCCCTTGCTCGATGTAGCAAACTTGGTGTGCAACGTGCGCGCGGGTTACGACTTTCATGAGGCAAGCAGTGTGGAGCAACTCAAACACGCGACGGTTCCCATGCTGTTTATCCACGGCGACCAGGACACCTTTGTGCCGTACAGCATGCTCGACCAAAACTACGACGCGTGCGCCAGCAAGGTCAAGCAAAAGCTCACCATCCATGGCGCCACCCACGCCAAGAGTGCGCAAGTTGACCCCGAGCTCTACTGGAACACGGTCGACGACTTCCTCGGAAAGAATTTTTAGGCAAAAAGCAACGTCCGGGGCTTTATCTGACCCCCTATTTTCGAAAGTATGCGGCAAAATCTGGAACTGCCAACCAGACCGCAGTTTTATCAACAATTTATCAGGGGTTTTGTTGCCAAAAAACGTCGTGTGCTCGGCGGTCTCGAAATTTGCCGCATACTTCCGGAAAACCGCCCGCGAGCGCTGTGCTCGCGGGCGGTTTTTGCTTGAATTACGCCACGAATGCGCTTGTTTTGTCCAATAGCTAGGCGCTATTTGACCTCGATGAGCTCGTACTTGCTCGTGCCCAGGCCGATCTTCTCGGCATGCGCGATGCACGCGCGCCAGTCGGTGTCGGGATGCGTGATGCAGAAGGGATCCTTGGCCTGCTCGCCCTCCAGATGCTCGTGGTTGTGCTCCATCTTGGCGGCGCTGTCGGTAAGCTCGGTGTTGGGCAGCGGCTCGGATGCCATGACGGCATCGGCACAGGCCTGGTCGATGGCGACTGGATCGAAGCTCGCGAACATGCCAATGTCGTTGACGATGGGCGTATCGTTTTCGGGATGGCAATCGCAGTTGGGGCTGATATCCATAGCCAGCGAAATATGGAAGCTGGGGCGATCCTGGACAACGGCCTTCGTATACTCGGCGATCTTGTAGTTGAGTACGTCGGCCGCGGCGTCATAGTCGGGCTTGATGCAGTCCTGGTTGCACGCCGCAATGCAGCGTCCGCAGCCCACGCAGCGATCGTGGTCGATGGCAGCCACGTGAACCGTGCGGGTACTGCCGTTGGCAAGCTCGCGCTCACGCGTACCGTCAAACGTGATGGCGCTGTGCGCGCAAATCTTCTCGCAGGCACGGCAACCTACGCAGTTGGTAGTATCGACGCTCGGCTTGCCGGCGGCATGCTGCTCCATCTTGCCGGCACGGCTGCCGCCTCCCATGCCCAGGTTCTTCATGGCGCCGCCAAAACCGGCCTGCTCATGACCCTTAAAGTGCGTGAGGCTGATCACGATGTCGGCATCCATGAGTGCCTGACCAATCTTTGCCTCTCGCACGTACTCACCGCCCTCGACCGGGACGAGTGCCTCGTCGGTACCCTTGAGGCCGTCGGCGATGATGATCTGGCAGCCCGTGGCATACGGGGTAAAGCCGTTCTGGTAGGCGGTGTCGATGTGCTCGAGTGCGTTTTTGCGGCTGCCAACGTAGAGCGTGTTGCAATCGGTGAGGAAGGGCTTGCCGCCCAGCTCCTTCACGACGTCTGCGACGGCGCGGGCGTAGTTAGGGCGCAAAAAGCTCAGATTGCCCAGCTCGCCAAAGTGAATCTTAATGGCGACGAACTTGTTCTCGAAGTCAATCTGCTCAATACCGGCGCGACGGATGAGGCGCTTGAGTTTGTCGAGTTGGCTCTCGCGAGCATGCGTGCGCAGGTTGGTGAAGTACACCTTAGCGGGTGCTGCGGGTGCAGTTGCGGTCATAGATCTATCCCCTCGGTCTATATGGCGTTACAGACATAGAGGATGGTACCCGTTGAAGTGGGGTTGAAGTCAAGCGCAACGCCGAGTCGCTAGGCACTCATTGGGGACAGACTTAACATGAGTGCTTGCCGCCCGGCCAGCGAGCCGGCGATCCGGCAAAGACTGTCCCCGATGACCAGTCATTTAAGAACGTCCCCGATGACTACTCTTGCACCTTGAGGGCCTCGGCTAGGCTGACGCGCTTGATAGAGCGCGTGTGTAGCAGCGCCACGACCAGGTAGGTCGCAAAGCCAATGCCGACGCATGCAGCCATGGACCAAGCGGGCACGTAAATCTCGATATTGCCGTTATAGGCGAGCAGCATAGAGCGGAAGATGGCCGTGAGCGAGCCGATGATCACCGGCAGGCTCAGCACGAGCGATGCCACCACGCACAGCGTGATCGAGCGGATGTACAGATGCGAAATCTCGCCATCGCGATAGCCAAAGACCTTCATGTAGCTGATCGACCGGGCGCTATGGTCGATAACAGCCTTGGTCAGCAGATACATAAACAGCAGGAAGATAAACACCGCGAGCCCGACCATCATGCCGATCATTTTGCTCATCATGCCGATGAACTGGTCGCCCACGGCGCGCATGTCGTCGGGCGTGGTGTCGCCGGCAAAGTAGCGCGCGTCGAGGTCGAGCTTCTCGTCGCTCACATAGCCGTTAAAGTAGGCGGCATCGTTGCCGAACAGCTCGTTAAAGTCGTCGATACTCATATAGATATTCATGTCCGACTTGGAGCCCCAGGCGCAGTCCTTGCCCGCGTACTCAAGGGAATAATCCCGAGCCTCATACTTGTCGCGAAGCTCGACCTTCTGGCCCTCGCTCCAGCCAAACTTGTCGAGTAGGCCGCCACCAAAGACAACGCGGCCGTCGCCGACGTCCAGCCCTTTCCAGTAGCGCGAATCGGGCGAGACGCCGTAGACCGAAATCGTCTCCTCGCCGTTTCCGTCGCCGCGGTCGTACTGCAGCTGGTAGACAGCGTATTTCTCGGCCTGTACAATCTTTTCCGCACCGTTGTCGGTCGTGTTGACCGGGTGGATGTCGTCGTTGTCGGCGTCGATCTTCGAGGCCTCGTCGATCAGGTCGATAGCCTCGTCGCGGTCGCAGCCAAGGGCATCGGCAAGCTTATCGAGGCACGCATAGAGCGCATCCTTCTTGTCCTGGACCTTGGCGAGCGCATCCTGCGCTGCGGTCAGGCTCTCGGCAGACGGAGATGCGGTCGCGGCATCGGCTGCCGCCTGCGCGGCATCGGCCGCGTCATCGAACTCGTCACTGGCGTCCTGGGCGGCGGAAAGCAGCGCGCCGTCCACCGACTGCAAGCGCTCGAGCGCCGCCCACTGCCCGCGCTCCTCGGCGGTGCCCTCAAGCTCGAGCGGAGCCTTGAGCGTGTACTGATGCTCGGCGACCAGGCTCGTCTCGAGGTTGTCGGCGTAGTGCGTCATCGTAGGCAGAATCGCCAGGCCAAAGAGCAGCAGCAGCGAGGCGAATGCAATGCCCACGAAGAGCGTGGCGAAGTTGCCCAGGTTGCGCAGGAAGACGCGCAGGCGGAAGCGCGAGACAAAGCCCATGCGCTCCGGCAGCTGCAGGCCGCGCTTGGTGCCCGATTTGCCGCTCGCCTCGTGACGGAGAAACTGCAACGGCGTCTTGCCCATCTTGTGAAGCAGGCCCACCAGCGTGATGAGGATGAGCGCGGCGGCGGGAACCACGGCGCACTTCACAAAGATTTCCCAGCTCCAGTACACCTGGAAGGGCGGCAGGCTGTACGAACCGTAATAGAGGCTTCGCATGGGCTCGGTAAAGAACACAACGCCGAGTGCGGTGCCCAAAAGTGCCGCGAGCACACCCACGATGGCGGGAAGCGCCAGGTAGTGCAGCACGATCTCGCGACGGCGATAGCCGCTGGCGAGCAGCGTGCCGATGATGGCGCTCTCTTCCTCGATGGTGGCGTCAGTGAGCACCACAAAGACAAATGCCATGATCACGATGATGATGTCGAGCAGCGTCATCCACATCATGGAGTCGCCGTCTACGTCGTCGCGCGCGTAGCCAATACCCTGGTTGGAATCGGCGTCGATCAGATCGTCCACGCGCGCATCGGCATCGGTCAGCGCCTCGACCATATCCTGCTCCGCATCGATGCGATCCGCGGTGGGGAGGTCGCGATCGGTAAAGGCAAAGGAGTAGGTGTAGGCAGGTGCACCACCGGCATCCTCGAGCGCGGCAAAGCCGGCGTCGGTGACCTCGGCCACACCATAGGTGATGGTGTTCACCGTAAAGTCCGAATTGTTGAGGAACAGCGCCTGGCTATCGGGCTGGGTCATGATGCCGCAGATGGTGTAGGTGCGGCCCTCAAGCTCAACCTTATCGCCCACGACAAGGTCGTTGTTGGTGGCAAAAACGCGGTCGATAGCCACCTCATCGTCCGTCTTGGGCTGCCTGCCCTCACAGTAGGACGCGATATCGACCTTGGTGCGGTGCGCATAGGTGCGCAGCGTGCGCTTGGTGCCATCGTCGCCGGCGGTCTTTTTGATGATGGCGTCGATGGAGAAATTCTTGTAGAGCGTGACGCCACCGACGTCGCCGGCTGCATCCTCGGCGGCCTTGAGCTGCTCGTCGGTGGCCTCGAAGGAGGTAGTCACGCGGCCGTCCTCAATCGTGTAGTCGTCGCGCATGTCGTCAATGAGGCAGCCGATGGAATGCGCCGCGAGCAAAAAACCCGACGTGAGGGCGATGCTTCCGCACATAAGCAAAAAGATGCCCAGGTACTTACCGACATTGCGGCGCAGCTCGCGCGGGAATCGCTTTGCGAGAGGTGTCATGGCGTCGCCTACCAATCGAGCTCGGCGGCCGCAACGGGCGACTCGTTGAGCTCATCCTCGACGATGCGGCCGTCGCGCAGGCGCAGCACGCGGTTGGCCATGCGGGCGATGGCGGCGTTGTGGGTGACGATGATGATGGTGCAGCCGTAGGTGCGGTTAACATCCTCCATGAGCTGCAAGATTTCCTTGGACGTCTTGTAGTCAAGCGCGCCCGTGGGCTCGTCGCACAGCAACAGGCCCGGATTTTTGACGAGCGCACGACCGATGGCGCAGCGCTGCTGCTGGCCGCCCGAGACCTGGCGCGGGAACTTGTTGCGGTGTTCGTAGAGGCCCAGCGAACGCAGCAGGTCGTCGACATTGAGCGGGTTTTTGGACAGGTGCGCCGTGACCTCGATGTTTTCCTTGATGGTAAGGTCGGGCACCAGGTTGTAGAACTGGAAGACAAAGCCCAGCTCGCGGCGGCGGTACTCGCCCAGATCGGCAGGCTTGAGCACCGTGAGGTCGCAGCCGTCCACCATGATGGAGCCGCCGTCGGCATCCTCCAGGCCGCCGATCAGGTTGAGAAAGGTCGACTTGCCCGAGCCCGAGGGTCCCAGCATGACGCAGATCTCACCGCGGTTGATGGACGTGTCGATGCCATCGAGTACCGTCAAGCGCGCATCACCGTCGCCATAGTGTTTCTTGAGCCCTTTGACCTGGACATACGCTTGCTTTGTCGCCATGCTATCCCCCGTTGTTAGCCTTCAGCTACTTTTCTAGGCTAATAGTAAACCCAGGTGAACTATTTTTAAGAGACAGGCGCGATTTTTTCCAACCTACTCATTGGGGACAGACTTAAATGACTGAAACCACTCATTTAAGTCTGTCCCCAATGAGTGCCGCTAGGGACGCTCTTTCGCCACCCGGCAGATAGGGACAGCCCTTGCCAGCCCGGCCGGCGAGCCGGCGAATCGGCAAAGACTGTCCCCAGCGACCAGTCGTTTAAGAACGTCCCCAATGGCTAGGTGGCTAGGCGCGGGATTTGTTGTGGGCGAGGGCTAGGCCTACGGCGGCGATGGCGACGGCGAAGAGCACGGTGACGCCCAGGTCGCAGGCGATGTCGCCCAGCACGGTGGACGTCAGGTCCGCGGCGAGCGCCTTGCTGATCGCGTCGTTCACCCAATATGTCGGCACAAAGTGTGCCACGGTCTGCACGGCCGAGCCCATCAGCGACAGCGGCATCCAGGCGCCGCCCAAAAACGTCATGAGCATGCCGAGCAAGTTGCCCACGCCGTTGAGCAGCTCCTCGCGCGCGCCCAAGCTCGACAGGGTAAAGCCAACGGCCAGCGGCGTGCACGCCAGGGCAAACGTCGCCGCCAGCGCCAGACACACACGACCCACACCGACCTCGGCGACCGCGCCGGCAAAGCCCACGACACCCACCATGCTCGACACAAACCAGATGCAGACGGTGAGCACCGCGGCAGCCGCGAACACAGCAAGCGAACGCTGGCGCTCGGGGATTGGGCCGGCCTCCATGCGGCGCACGCGCTCGGGCTCGTTCATGCCCGAGAACACCAATCCCACCGACACGATGACCGACGAGATGATCGCGTACGCGCCAAAGTTGAAGTACGACTCGAGTGGGGCGACGGCAGTCGATTCGACCTTGACCTGCTCGATCTGGACCTCGGCGCGCTTGGCGGCAGCATGCTCGGCGGCCTTGGCGACCTCGCCGTCGGAAGCAGCTGGCTCAAGCGCCGCCGCAGCACCCGCGAGCGAGATCCAGCGTGAGGCCTCGGCAGACGAAAGCGCCGCCGCCATGGTGCCGGAGCCGTAGGTCACGTCGAGTTTGGGCAGGGCCTCCCCCGCGCGGGCGGCCGCAACGAGGTCGTCCTCGAACCCCTCCGGGATAAAGAACACGCAGTCGGCGCTGCCCTTGGCGCTGTTACTCTTGGCGAGCGCGTCCGCAAGGTCGTACGTGTCGTCGCCGACGCCCGTGACCAGGTCAAAGCGTGAGCCTAGGTGCTTGGTAAGCGCCCGCGAAAGGTTGCTATTGTCGCGGTCGACCACGATCACGTTGGTGTCGTAGGGCTTGTACTCGGTAAGCTGCGACGAGTTCCAGCTCACCGAGGCCGCGATGAATACGCCCATGAGCGAGATGAACACCGTATAGATGAGCAGATAGAGCGGGTGCGCGAGCGCCATGCGAAGCGCGGTCTTAAAGGTGCTCATAGCGGCTCCTTCCAAAGATCAGCGTAGCGGCGGCGACAAACACCAGGGCCATCAGGACGAGCGCACCAGCGCGAACGGCAAAGGGCCCCAGGTCCTCAAAGAAATACAGGCGATTGAACATGTCGCAGATGAGCTTGACGGGGTTGAGCCAGCACTCGGCCGGAAAGGCGCGGGCGACGTCGTCGGCAAGCGCCATCGCCGGCTCGCCGTAGAGGCCGGCGAACAGGGCGCACGTGGTGGCAAAGCCCGTGAGGATGCCCGACTTGGACGCCTTGCCACCCTTAACGGGCAGCGTGCCCACAAAAAGGCCCAGGCCCGTCGCGGCAAGCGCGGACACGGCGCCACCCACCAGACACAGCCCCTCGCGCCCGCCAAAGTCGACGCCAACGACTAGGCGCACGTAGCCAATCGCAACCGCCATCGAGGCAAAGGAAACCAGCCACGAGCCGACAAAGATGCCGGCCAGCGACGCCGTCTTGGAAAGGCCGCCCATGCAGCGGCGCGCGCCAAGGCCCGACAGATTGGGCTGCAGGTCGACAACGCTCAAGGCGGCAAACTCGGCAGACATCATCGCGACCAGACCAAAGATCGCGTAATAGTAAATGGTCGTGCCGTCGGGCGTGGTGCGCGTCAGGCTCACGCGACGGGTGCCGCCCTCGAGCGACAGGGCGCGCGCAACCGCCTCCGGGTCGGCAAGGGCGGCCGGGTCGTCTTGGGCAATCTGGGCCATGAGCTCGGCATTTTGCGTATACGAGCTTGCCACCGTCTCAAGGATGCTGCGGTCGGTGAGCACGGACGAAGCACGCGAGCTGTCGTAACTCGATAGCAGCGTGAGCTTGGGCGTGCCCGCAGCGTCGACCGTGTAGATGCCCGCGACTTCGCCGGCCTTGAGCGCCTTGCGCGCGGCAGCCAAGTCTTCGTACTCGCTCACATCGAGCAGTTGATCGTCGCCCTCCTTGGCAAGCGAGGTCGCCACGTCCTTAAAGGACGAAGCACCCCAGGCTTCGTCAGCGACAACGGCTACCGGCACCGGGTCGACCTTGCCGTCGGAGCTCAGATTCGCAAACATAAACATGAACATCGTTGAAAGCGCAATGGGAAAGATCGCGCCCCAAACCCATGTACTCGGTCGACGCAATAGCGTCTTGAGCGTGGTGATGATAGTGTTGAACATGGCCACCCCCTAGTCGCGCAGCTCGCGGCCGGTGATCTCGAGGAACACGTCGTTGAGGGTCGGCGGCTCGCTCCACACGCGGCCGAGCGCCACGTCGGCAGCACGCAGCGTGTCGAGGATGTCGACCAGGTTGTGCGGGCTCGCCTCACAGGTGCAGACGAGTTCGCCGCCGGACAATTCAACCGAAAGCACGTGCTCGAGGGCGCGCAGCCGCTCGACCGTGACGGGCTCGACGGCGCCGACCTCGACGGTAACGCGCTCGCCCATTTGAATCATGCGCTTGAGCTCGTCGTTGGTGCCCTGCGCCAGCACGCGGCCGCCGTCCATGATCATGATGCGGCTGCAGATCTGCTCGACCTCCTCCATGTAATGGCTGGTATACACCACCGTAGCGCCCTCGTCGCGCAGGCGGCAGATGCCCTCCAGGATGGCGTTGCGGCTCTGCGGATCGACCGCCACCGTGGGCTCGTCAAAAAAGATGAGCTCGGGCTTGTGCGCGATGCCGCAGGCAATGTTGAGGCGGCGCGCCAGGCCGCCCGAGAGCTTGCCGGGGCGGAACTTGGTAAAGTCGCCCAGACCGACGAAGTCGATCGCCTCGTCGACCAGCGCGCGGCGGCGCTTGCGGTCGCTGACGTAAAGGCTGCAGAAATAGTCGATGTTCTCGCGTACCGTGAGCTCGTCAAACACCGCCACCTGCTGCGGCACTACGCCGATGCGGCGCTTGAGGTCGTAACGCGTGGGCGTCATGGGCTCGCCGAACAGCTCGATGGTGCCTTTGTCGTAGGAAAGCAGCTGCAAAATGCAGTTGATGGACGTGGTCTTGCCCGAGCCGTTGGGGCCGAGCAGGCCAAAGATCTCGCCGGGGGCGATGTTCAGGTTAAAGTGGTCGAGCGCAATAAGATCGTCATAGCGCTTGACGAGGTTTTCAACATGGACGATGTCTGTCATGAGGCGGCCCTTCTGTTGGTCGTGGCCCGGTACGATTGCATCATCGCAGGAGTGGGTGGCGCGCGCCAGTGAGCTTTGTCACGAGTGCGGGGGGCGGAGGCGAAACCCCCGCTCGCGCGAGCGATCGACGCCGATTTGCCGCGCGCGAGGAATGTCACGGTTGTGCAGGCGGCCCCTCCACCACGCGCGGCTTCGCGTACAATACCCGTATGAACAGGCTTTTCGACAAATCGATCGTGCTGGCGTGCTGCATCGCAGCCGCCACAGGCCTTGCTGTGGACGCTGGCCTGGTCGCGGCGTTTTGCCTTGGCGTAATTACCACCTCGCTGGCTGAGCTCGCGCAGGGAGAACGCGCCCGTCGCGCCAGCGAAGCCGCGAGTTACGCTTACATCATCGCGGCCGTCTTCGTGCCGCCGTTTGTGCCGTTTGTGCCCCTCGCCCTCTATGACATTGCGCGACGCGTGCGCCGCGAGTACGCCTGGGCCGCGCTGGGCATTGGCGCCACCTTTGTCTTTGCGCTCGTCGCGGACCTTCGCATCGACGCGCTCACCGCCCGAACGCTCCTGCTGACCGCCATCCTTTCGGTTGCCGCCACCTTGCTATCGCTACGTACCGCCCAGTTGGAGCGCGAGCAGCAGCGCATGCGCCGTACCCGTGACGAGCTGCAGGAACGAGCCCTCGTGCTCGAAGCGCGCAACCGCGACCTTGCCGACCGCCAGGACTACGAAGTCGAGCTCGCGACGCTCGCCGAACGCGCCCGCATCGCGCGCGAGATCCACGACAATGTGGGCCACCAGCTCACGCGCGCCTCGCTGCAAGCCGAAGCACTGCGCGTGGTCCACGCCGACGAGCCCGGCGTCGCCGCCGATTTCGCTGACGTCAAACGCACGGTTGATGAGGCGCTCCAGCTTGTGCGCACCAGCGTCCACGCGCTCAACGACAACGCTGTCGACCTTTCCGTGCAGCTCGAACGCATTGTTGAAGGCGCGCGCTCGGACGGCGGTCCGCAGATTGAGCTTGAAGTTTTGGCCGAGCATGCGCCCGCAAACGTCGCCAACTGCTTTGCGGCGGTCCTGCGCGAGGCGCTCTCCAACACCATGCGCCATGCTTGCGCCCAGACCGTCGCCGTACGGTGCATGGAGCATCCGTCGTTTTACCAGCTCATCGTCACCGATGATGGCACGGGCGGGGTCCAAGCAAGCGGCCGCGGCGCCGCGGAGGGCATGGGGCTCGGCTCCATGCGCGAGCGCGTCGAGGCGCTTGGCGGCACTTTCACCGCCGGCCCGCGCGCCGGCGCCGGCGGCTGGCGTGTGTTTGCCACCGTTCCCAAACAGCAAGGAGATGAGGCCCGATGAGGCTCATTGTTGTCGACGACGACCGCTTGGTGGTCGATTCGCTCAAGATTATCCTGGGCGCCCAGACGCAGATCGAAGTAGTGGGCACCGGCGCCAACGGCGACGACGCGGTCGCGCTCTACGCCGAGCACTCGCCCGACATCGCGCTGCTCGACATTCAGATGCCGGGACACGACGGACTTTCGGCGGCACGCGAAATCCTTGAGCACGACCCTGCGGCGCGGGTGGTGTTTCTGACGACATTCTCGGATGACGAGTACATTGTGTCGGCGCTCAAGCTGGGTGCCCGCGGGTACCTGATTAAAACCGATGTCGCCGCTATTCCACCGGCGTTGGCGCAGGTTATGGACGGTAAACGCGTGCTCGAGGGCAAGGCGATCGAAGACATCGACTTTGACGGAACGGGCGTTGAAGCGGACATGCCCCGCCGGCCCGCAGCCTTTGCCAGCCTGACCGACCGCGAGTTCGAAGTCGCCGAGCTCATCGCCCGCGGCCTCGACAATAAGGAGATTGCCGCCACCGCCTATATGGGCGAAGGCACCGTACGCAACCACATCAGTTCAATCCTTGCCAAAATGGGCCTGCGCAACCGCACCCAAATCGCCATCGCCTACCTGCGAGGGTAGTTGCCCGACGACCAACCGCACCGGCATAGCAAAATGGCTGTTACCGATATGGTGCCATTTCAAAACTATGCCGGTTTACTACGATGAATCGCCAGCCTTCGACCACGGCAAATTGCGCGCTTACAAAACCGCAGGTAGAACGCTTGCAATATTTAGAAAAATGCAGTCATGGTCGGGAATGTCGAATTCATCGTAGTAAACCGGCATAGTTTTGTCGGGCGGCCCTGCGCGAGTGCCTCCGCAAGCCTTGCGGGACCAAAATGATCCGTTTTCCTCCGTCCCCAAGGGATCAGCCGGAACCGCTCGCCACGAAACCTGCCCATCTACTACGTTTGACTCGATACCCCCGACCATACCCCCGTTTTCCAGAAAACCGCAGGCGTTCTACCTGCGGTTTTGTTTTCACATTTTTTGCCGTGGTTGGGGGTTGGCGCCCAAAAGTAGTAGATGGGCCCATTTCGTGGCAGGCGGGTCATTTTCGGGCTGGACGGGTCGCGTGGCGGCCCGCACACGCGTTCGCGCGCGGGGCCGGTGGGGCAATTTTGCCCCACCGGCCCCGTTTTCGCGCTATTCCGGCTTGGTTTCTACCGTGGGAGTCTTGTCCGCTGCGACTGGGGCGCGGGCGGTGTCCATAGTCAGGCAATGTTTAGGGCAGCTTTCGATGCACTCGCCGCACACCACGCAGGCATACGGGTCGATCGACCACGTTCCGCCCTTGCGATCGACCGCGAGCGCGCCCGCCGGGCAACGCCGCGCGCACATGCCGCAGCAGATGCACACATCCATGTCGTTGACGATATGCCCGCGCAGGCGCTCGGGTGCCGCGAGCTTCTCTTGCGGATAGCACACCGTGACCGGCTGCTTGACCATAGAGCCCAAGGCCGTCTTAGCAAATGTCAGTAAACTCATGCCGCGCCTACCTTTCCGTGCAGCTAATGCAGGGGTCGATGGTCAGGATAATCATAGGCACGTTGGCAAGGAGCACACCCTGCAGCGCATGCGTCAGACCCGCCAGGTTCTGCGACGTCGGCGTGCGCACGCGGAAGCGGTCCAGGTTCTTGGTACCGTTGCCACGCACATAGTAGTACGCCTCGCCACGCGGCTGCTCAATCACAACCTCGCCGCGCGCGCCGTCGGCCGGCGTGAGCTTGGTGCGCCCGCCGATACCGTCGTGCGGAATCTTGCCCACAAGCTCCTTAATGATATCCATGGCCTGTGCGACCTCGGCGCAACGCACCTGGCAACGGGCATAACAATCGCCGTCGGTGGCAACAATCGGCTCAAACGCGGCCAGATCCGCATAGGCGCCGTCGCCAAACATGCGCACGTCGTAATCCACGCCCGAGGCGCGACCGAACGGACCGACCATCGAAAGCTCCAGCGCATCCTTCTTGCTGATCACGCCCACGCCGTGCAAGCGCTCACCGCAGCTGTCGTCGTCCAGAAACGTATGCACCAGGGCCTCGTAGTCGGGACGCATGGCATCGAGCGTCTGAACAATACCCGCCAGCTCGGAGTCCTCGATGTCGTGCTTAAGGCCGCCGATCTCGTTAATCGAAAGGATCACACGGCCGCCGCACGTGCTCTCAAAGATCTTGAGAATCTGCTCGCGCAGAGTCCACGAACGATAGAACAGCGCCTCGAAGCCAAAGGCATCGGCGAGCAGGCCCAGCCACAGCAGGTGCGAGTGGATGCGCGAAAGCTCATGCAAAATGGTGCGGATACACTGCACGCGGCCGGGCACCTCGATGTCGAGCATGCGCTCGCAGGCGCTGGCATAGCCGTAGCTGTGGCCCACGGCGCAGATGCCACAGATGCGCTCGGCGATGTAGCCAAACTGGTGCATATCGCGCTTTTCGGTGAGCTTCTCGAGTCCGCGGTGCACAAAGCCGATCTGCGGAATTGCCTCGATGACGCGGTCGTCCTCGATCACCAGGTCCAGATGAAGCGGCTCGGGCAGCACCGGGTGCTGCGGGCCAAACGGAATAACGGAGCGATGTGCCATGGACCTTACGCCTCCTTTTTCTGCTTGTCGCGGGCGGCCTTGGCGGCAAGCGCCGCGCGGACCTTGGCCGCTTTCTCGAGATCCGTGGCGGCGAGCTTTGCTTCCAGCTCGGCGGCTTTGAGCGCGGCCTTGGCAGCAGCATCGTCATGCTGAGCATCGGAGCCGGCGGCCGCATCGGGCTGAGCGACGGCAGCGCCCTCCCCCGCAGCAGCAGCGGCAGCGGCCTTCTCGGCCGCGGCCTTGCGTGCCTTGGCCTCGGCGGCCGCGCGGACTTTCATGGCCTTCTCACGCGCGGCCTTCACCTCGGGCGTGATCACACTCATGGGCTCGGCGGTCGAGACCTGGTAGAAAAAGCCGTTAAAGTCGACCTGCATGTCGGTGATGGCAAGACCAAACAGGTCATGTGCCTCGTTCTCAAACGGAAATACCGCCGGATAGTACGAGCTGATGGACGGAATCTCCTGATACTGATCAATTCCCTCAACCACCAGGTTCTCAATCGCATAGCTGCCGTCCTGCGCAATATGCTCCTGAGCAGCACGAACGTTGATAAACGTATAGACCAGGCGATACGATCCGTCGTCCACACAGCGCTCGGCATGCATCTGTACAAAACGCGCGCCGACGCCCTTGAGCGCCTGGACATGCGACAGGAGCTCGTCGATCCCGACGGTGGTATAGATAGCCTTTTGCATTACTCGGCCTCCTTTGCAGCGGCGGGTGCGGCGGGCGTCCCAGCAGGTGCGTCGCCAGCGGCGGGCGCGTCACCGGCACCGTCAGCCCCGGCCCCCGCAGGCACAAACCCGTCCTCGCCCAGCTCAACGCCACCGTCCCAGGTTGCGGCGCCGCCCACGGTAAGCGGGTCACCGCCGGCGCGCATCACGGCCTCCTTCTGGTCCAGGATGCCGCACGCCTCCACGATGGCATCGATCACCGTCTCGGGGCGAATGGCGCACCCGGGCGCGTACACGTCCACGGGAATCGCGCGGTCCACGCCGCCGATCACGTTGTAAGCATCGCGGAACACGCCGCCCGAACACGCGCAGATACCGCAGGCCACCACACACTTGGGCTCGAGCATCTGGTTGTAAATCTGGCGCACGACGGGCAGATTCTGAGCGTTGACCGAACCCGTCACCAAAAAGATGTCCGCATGCTTGGGGTTGCCGGTATTGACCACGCCAAAGCGCTCCGCATCGAACAGCGGCGTGAGCGAGGCCAGCACCTCGATATCGCATCCGTTGCAGCTCGAACCGTCGTAATGAATAACCCACGGCGAGCGCGACATTTTATGATCCATAGATGCCGCCTCCTAAATAAACACGTCGACGAGGATGGGCATAAGGTTGAGCAGGCCAAACACCAGCGCCACGCCCCAGCCGAGCTTAAAGCAGCTGCGCCAGGTGCTGCGCGCGAAGGTGTTGTCGATCAGCACCTCGACAAAGTACGTCGCAGCCATCACGACCAGGGCGACCAGCCAGCTCACCGGGTTGTCCCAGACAAAGAACATGCCCACCCACATCAAAAACAGCACGGTCTCGCACCAGTGCATAAGGGTCATCTTGGCCAGCGTGCCGCCGCTCATCTCGGTGGCGACGCCCTGGACAATCTCCTGATGTGCGTGATGCGAGTACGAAAGGTCAAACGGCGACTTGCGCAGCTTGATGGTAAGCACCGCGAGCAGTGCGAGGAAAATGGGCGCGCTGTACACGATGATGGGGGCTGACTGCCCCGTTACGGCGATGGAATCAAAGCTATCGGTGGCAAGGTACAGGCCCACGCTCATCAGCAGAACGGCGGGCTCGTAACTCATGACCTGCAGCAGCTCGCGGTCGGCGCCGACCTGGGCAAACGGGCTTTGCGTCGAGGCGGACGCCAGCACCACAAAGATCGCGGCGAGCGTCACCATAAAGGCGCACAGCAGCGTGTTGGAGCCCGACACAAAGATGCCGCCACCCACGACGGTAAAGATGAGCGCGCATGCCATATAGGTGTCGTCCATGGTGTTTACGCTGGCAGGGGCCTTGCGCAGCAGCTTGGCAACGTCGTAGAAGGGCTGCAGCAGGCGCGGGCCCACGCGGCCCTGCATGCGAGCCGAAAGCTTACGGTCAAGACCGTCGATCAGGCCGCCCACAAGCGGCGCCAGCAGGGCAAACACCACGGTGCCAATAAAAATACCCACGACACCCGAGCCTTCGAAATACTTACCGCGCAGCACCGAGGGCGCGCTCATGGCAAGCCGCTCGGGCCCAATCCATGCGCAGCACAGCAGCGCAAACAAGATAATGCTGCAGCACACGACGCTACCCGCGGGGCCAATACGCTTCTCGCCAAGGGCGTCCACCGAGTACCAATTGCGCTTTTCGGCCTTCACCTCGCGTCCCATCGAGCCGCGGAAATGACGGTAATTATCGGTTCCCACACCCGAAAGATATACGTTTACGTGCGGTTTGTTGCTCACGCGGAATGAAGTCAGCAGCACCACGGCGATAAACGCCACGATAACCACCATCAGATACATGGCGTCCTTGCCAATAACGTACGGCACGCGGCCAAACACCATGGCCAAGTAAGGCGACACCAGGCCGCTCGAGATAACCGGGAACGCCACGCAGCACAGAATCAGCAGCGCGGCGATGGTGTTGAGGGCCATCCATTCGGTCTTATGGACATTGACCTCAACGTTTTGAGCCGTGGGGTCGACGCCCGAAAGCTTGGCAAGCCACTTACCCCAGAAGAAGAACGTCGCGGCCGAGCCAAAGGCCAGCACCATGATCATGAGCACGTTGCCGGTCTGCGCAAACGCCACCAGGGCGCCCCACTTGGACACGAGCATGCCAAACGGCGCCACAAACATGCCCATGATGCCCAGCATCATCAGGCGCGTCAGGCGCGGCATGCGGCTGAACATACCGTCCATGTCCTCGATATTGCGGCTGCCGATATGATGCTCGGCCGTGCCCACGCACAGGAACAGCAGCGACTTGGCCACCGTATGGAACAGGATCAGGAAGATGGCCGCCCATACGGCCTCGGGCGCGCCGACGCCCAGGCAGGCGCTGATGAGGCCCAAGTTGGAAATGGTAGAGTACGCGAGCACGCGTTTGGCGTTGCTCTGCGAGATGGCCATGAGGGCTGCCAGCAAAAACGTGATGGCGCCCACACTCGTGACCATAAAGCCCGTCACGGGATAGATGGCATAGAGCGGGCTGAGCTTGACCATCAAAAACACGCCGGCTTTGACCATGGTGGACGAGTGCAGCAGGGCGCTCGTAGGAGTGGGGGCAACCATAGCACCGAGCAGCCAGGTATGGAACGGCATCTGCGCGGCCTTGGTAAGGGCGGCGAGCGATAGCAGGACGACCGGCATCACCAGTAACGCGGACTGCGCGGTGCCGGCGCCGGAAAGCTCGATCATGCCCGAGATGGTCAGCGGCATGCCGCTAACGTGCAGATACATGAGGCCCGCCAAAAACGCGATACCGCCCAGCATGTTGAGGATGATCTGGGTGAAGGCGTTTTTAATGGCCTCGGGCGTGCGCGTATAGCCAATCATAAGAAACGAGCACACGGTGGTGATTTCCCAGCCGCAGAACAGCCACTCCAGGTTATCGCTCGTCACGATGACAAACATGGCCGAGAGGAACAGGAACATAAGCGCCAGGAACTGCGGGCGACGGTCGGGCGCCGCCTGCCCGCGCAGCGCTGCCTCGCGCTCGTCATGGGCCTGGAAGTCCTTCATGTAGCCCAGGGCGTACACGCAGATAAGGCTGCCGACAATGCCGACGGCAAGCACCATGATCACACTCATGTAATCCAGGTAGAGCGGCGTGGCGGTGACAACCTCGGCCGCGGGCAGCATCATGGCAGCGAAGGCAACCGAACCCACCAGCTGCACCACGCCGAGCACACCGGTAAGCGCGTTCCTATATTTACGCGCGTTGTACAGGATGACGGCGCACAGGATCACGTCGATGACGGAGCTGATGATCGAGAGCACATGCGAGGTGCCCGGTGCCACCTCGAAGCTCTGCGGGCCCGTGCCAAAAAACATGACGGCGACTACAACCGTCACCGCCATAATGATGCCAGAGCCTACAAGCCCTAGCGCATCGCGGGCGCGGTCACCGCGCGCGAGCAGCATGCCCAGCGCCGGTACCAGCGGAAACAGGGTAAGGAAATACAGTAGCGTCATACCATCACTCCCCCATGCAAAAACGCTGCAATTGTTTAACGTTATAGCTCAGTTGAGGAGTAGCGGCGGCGGGTTTTCGGTCAACTGAGGAGTTTTAGGCGTACGGGGTAACGAGTCTGTCCGCTTTGGAGCAGAGAGGCGACGCTCCCCCTATCGCGGCGGCGGGCGCACGGGCCACTGCGCGCGGTTTATTAACCACTTTGGAGGATGTTCCAGTAGGCTCACGACGGTCCAAAAAGTTAGCGCGGCAAGAAAAATGCGCCCCTGTGGGCGCACCATCCCGTTCGCTATTCCGCCTTTTTAACGCGCGGCTTGCGACCGCGCGGCTTATCAACCAGCGCGGACTCACCGCTCTCGCGATACTGGCGGCACCAAGCCTTGACCGAAGACTCGCTGGGAATCTTGTGCTTGATCATGGCCTCGCGAACCGTTAAGCCGTTTTCCAAGCGGTCCTTGACCACGGCGAGCTTAACTTCGTACGAATAGGTGTGATGATGCGAACCGGCGTTGAGAACGGCGTCGGCACCGCCCACGGCATACGCGCGGGCCCACTGACGAGCCGTGGCCTGGGGAATGCCAAGCTCCGCGGCGAGGGCGCGATGACCGACCCCCTCTTGGAGGATCTCGACGGCGCGCTGCCTAACCTCGGGCGCATGCGTGCGAGTCCTAGTTGCTTCCGACATACCTGCCACTTCTTAGCCTTAACCGTTAATCTGCTTTCTTACGTGCAAGTTAGATAGTAGCATTTTACTGTTTGCTCAAAGCAGTTAATTAAAATAGACGCGGCGTTATCTGGGCATTTGGCACCAATTTACGACATTTCTTTATCGATTATTTACGCTGGTAGCTGACTCGCAGCCAATCGTCATTCGCCTGTCAACAAAATTGACACCTCTTTATGTCCTTTGCTATAGCGGATATGATTATTAACCCCTCTCCCAATAATTTTGAGTAATCGGCAAGGCAGTAGACGTCCTTACTCCTCATGATTACCGCGCATTGCCATCCACCGGAGCAAAACAAAAGGGCGGGGCCTGCTGCGCTTGCAGGCCCCGCACCGGTTGACACCCGACGGGACACAGCCGGGCGAGGCGGATCCGTGCTACCGCCCCGCCTGGCCGCGATGTTCAACTACAGCTCGTTGGCCGCGTGATACGCCGTGCGAATGGCGCTCGCAATGTCGGCGGTGCGCTCGCCCGAGCAGTCGCCCGCGCAGGTCACGGGCACCGTCACGCCATCCAGGTCAAACGCATTGGCCTTGGAGCCCACGGCCATCACCACGTAATCGCAGGCGATCTTTACCGGCTCCTCGGCACCGTCCTCGGTGGTGCGAACAGCCTCCACGCCCTCGTCGGTAATGGCGGTCAGGCGGGTCTTAACATGCTGCTCCACGTTGTGCTCTGCAAAGTCGCTCATAATCAGCGGCAGAATGGTCTCGGACTCGCCCGCGGCAATCTTGTCGAGCATCTCCACGATCGCCACCTCGCAGCCGTGCTGCAGCAGGTACTCGGCAGTCTCGGTGCCCACCAGGCCACCGCCAATGACGGCGACGCGGCCGCTGAGCTCCACCTTGCCGGCCAGCACGTCCCAGCTCGAGACGACCTTGTCCGAGTCGGCACCCGGAACGGGGATGACCACGTCGTGCGCGCCCACAGCCACAATCGCGGCGTCGGCGGCGTTGAGATCCGCGGGGCTAGCGGCATGGTTGAGCTCGACCTTCACACCCAGGCCGGGCAGAATCTTCTCGTAATACTCGACCGAGCGCATAATCTCATCCTTGCGCGGAGGCGCGGCCGCCAGCACAATCTGGCCGCCCAAGTGATCGCTCGCCTCATAGACGGTCACGTCGTAGCCGCGCTTGGCCGCCACGCGTGCGGCCTCCAGGCCGGCAATACCGCCGCCCACCACGGCGATCTTCTTGTCGCCCTCGCCCGGCTTAATGGCGATGGTCGCCTCGTCGCCGTTCTCGGCATTGAGCACGCACGAGATGTACTTGCGGTTTTGAATCGCGTCGACGCAGCCCTTGTTGCAGTTGAGGCACTCGCGGATGGGCTCGCCCGTGGCGGCCTTCAGCGCAATGTCGGGGTCGCACATGAGCGAGCGGCCATAGGCGATAATGTCGGCCGCGCCGTCCTCAAGAATCTTCTCGCCGGCCTCGACCGAAACAACACGGCCGACGGTGGCCACCGGCACGGAGACCAGGGCCTTGACGCGCTCGGCCACCGGCAGCGTCCAGTTGTAGGGCATGGCACCCATGGGCGGAATGGTGTCGCCCATGTTGCCGGTGTGGTTGGCCTGCGCGACCTGGATCATGTCGATGCCCGCGCCCTCGAGCAGCTTGGCGAACTCGCAGGCCTCGTCGGGCTGCAGGCCGCCCTTGCCGCGCGGCGTGCCGTCGGGGTTCTCCATGATCACGGGGAGCTTGTACTCCACCATCAGCTGCGGCGCGGCTTCCTTAATGGCGGCGACGACCTCGAGCGCATAGCGAACGCGGTTCTCGAACGAGCCACCGTACTCGTCGGTGCGCTGGTTGAGGATGGCCGAGCACAGCGAACCCACCAGACGGTCGCCGTGGACCTCGATGGCGTCGATGCCGGCCTGCTGCGCGCGGGCGGCCGAGGCGGCGATGGCCTCCTTGATCTGGGTGAGCTGCTCTACGCTCGCCTCGTTCACAAAGTGCTGCATGTCGTGGTGCAACTTGGCGTAGGCCTGCTTGCGGATCTCGTTGGACTCGGCCATCTTGGCGGCAAAGGTCTCCTCGTCGCCGGCGGCCTTGGCCTCCTGCGCAGCCTTGGCGGCGGCCATGGAACCCATGACCATGCGGCCGACGCCGGGCACGTCGTACTCGGGGTGGAACAGCTGCAGCGCGACCTTGGCGTCGTGCTTGTGAACGGCGTCGGCCAGCGCCTTAAACGTGGGGATCTGGGCGTCGGTCGCTAACTTGGGCGTGGGGCTTGCGGTCATAACGGGAGCAACGTCGCCGATGACGATGTAGCTCACGCCGCCACGGGCCAGACGCTCGTAAAAAGCCAGGCTGCGCTCGCCGATGGAGCCGTCGCGCTCCTCATAGCCGGTGGTTAGCGGCGGGAACATAATGCGGTTTTTGAGCTCAAGGGGGCCAACCGTAATGGGCTGGAGCAGCTTGGATGCGGGTGCGGTCATGGACATTCCTCTCTTGTAGGCGCGGCGGCGATGTTGCCGCGTAGTTGTTTAGAGGATATGGCATGGGAGCACAGTGGCGCAACGGAAATCGGCAGACAGCAGGTAGCGGCAGGTGGATGGGGCGGGGCGGCCCGTCGGTTTGTCTCGATCTGTAACACCTGCAGACCAAAAACGACCCTAGATGTTACAGATCGAGATATTCCTCTCGACCCATCCTCAACAATCTAAATCTGTAACAGCTAGGCCCACTTTTGACCCCTACCTGTTACAGATCGAGACAAACCAAACCCGCCTGCCGGAAAATCTCAATCTGTAACAACAACTCGGCAAAATCCGTCCCTCGTGTTACAGATCTAGACAAACGGAGACCGTCCTGCCGAAACATCTCGATCTGTAACACCTAGACGCCCAAATCGGGTCCAGATGTTACAGATCGAGATTTTGTTTGAGAGGCTGAGAATTGAACCGAAAACACGGTCCCGAAATAACAAAAAAGCTCGCCGGCTAGGCCGACGAGCTGCAAGTTCTTGGTCGCGGGGGCAGGATTTGAACCTACGACCTCCGGGTTATGAGCCCGGCGAGCTACCAGACTGCTCCACCCCGCAATGTCTGGGCGCCTCATGTGCGCAAGAAAGAATATTACTCGGGAGTTCGGTAAACGGCAAGGAAAATCTCGTAGAGCATAATTCCTTCATATTTAAACCCCTCAGCCCCTATCACCGTAAACGAATCGCAGCCGAGCGCCGTCGACGGCACGTATACAATGGTGCGCGTCCTTTTATGCCGACACCGGGAGTAGACATGCTGCTCGCTATCGATATGGGAAACACGCAGACGGCCATGGGTCTGTTTGACGGAGACGAGCTGGTGCAGTCGTGGCGCATGCCCACCGACCGCTCCTATACCGCCGACGAGATCCACGTGCGCCTGATGGGCTTCTTTAAGATGTACGACCTTTCGCTCGATGCGGTCGATGCGATCGCCTTTGCCGGCGTGGTTCCGCAGCTCTCACGTGAGTGGCACGCCGTTGCCGACCGCATCGCCGCGGACGCCATCGTCATCGGACCGCAGACGGCCGCCGTGACCAAGCTGCGCGCGGCGCGTCCCCAGGCCGTAGGTGCCGACCGCGTCGCCAACGCCGTCGCAGCCGAGACTTTCTACGGCGCGCCGGCGATCGTGGTGGACTTTGGCACCGCGACCAATATCGACGTCATCGACGATGACGGCTATTACATTGGTGGGGCGATCGCGCCGGGCATCCGCATCTCCATGGACGCGCTTGCCGCCCGTGCCGCTAAGCTCGCCAGCGTGCCGCTCGAGGCGCCCGAACACGCCATCGGTCGCGACACCGAAGAGTGCATCAAGGTCGGCGCCGTGATGGGCGCCGCCGCCATGGCCGAGGGCCTGGTCGCGCGCATGAAGCGCGAGCTGGGCCGCGAGGACGCCACCGTTATCGCCACGGGCGGTCTCGCCGGCATCGTCGCCGATTCGACCGATGCCTTCGACGTGGTCGACGGACAGCTCACCATCAAGGGTATCTGCGAAATCTACCGCCGCATGCAGGAGCTGGGGGTAAAACAGGGGCATAAGTCGAGCACGCCCGATACCACAGCCCCGCAAACGTTCGCCAAGCCTATTCCTCAAAAACGAAAATTTTTCAGTTTTGAGGAATAGGGTGCTGACAACCCATTCCCCAGACAACAAGACCCTCCCCGGCACAGCCGTGAACTGCCTCCCATTTCTTGGACATGAGAAATGGGAGGCTTTTTATGCGTGTCG
>CABVDG010000023.1:0-33865 GCA_902497075.1 uncultured Collinsella sp. | reverse complement strand
CGTCCTAGTGTTCGCTTCTAATAAAGAAGGCCAAGATTCGGGACGCAGTTCAAAAGGTGCCTGTCCCCTTTGTGGTGGTTTTCGCTATCATGGACAACGTTGAATTTCTACGAAGGAGCAGGGCATATGGCGATTCTTTTGGGATGCGATTCCGTCAGCCTAGAGTTTCCCACCAAGCATATTTTCGATAGCGTTACGCTCGGCGTGGGCGAGGGCGACCGTATTGGTATTGTCGGTAAAAACGGCGACGGTAAGTCGACGCTGCTGAGCGTGCTCGCCGGCACGTTGGAGCCCGACGACGGCCGCGTGACGCACCGCCGCGACACGACGATTGGATTGCTCGGCCAAAAGGATAACCTGGTCGATACCGACACCGTGCATCATGCCGTCGTGGGCGACACGCCCGAGTATGAGTGGGCGTCGAGTCCGCGTACGCGCCAGATCCTCGCCGGCCTCATCAGCGATGTACCCTGGGAGGGCATGGTGGGCGAGCTCTCGGGCGGTCAGCGCCGTCGCGTGGACCTCGCGCGCCTGCTGATCGGCGACTACGACGTGCTCATGCTCGACGAGCCCACCAACCACCTGGACATGCGCACCATCAACTGGCTTGCGCGTCACTTAAAGGCCCGCTGGCAGCGCGGCCAGGGCGCCATGCTCGTGGTCACGCACGACCGCTGGTTCTTGGACGAGGTCTGCACCAGCATGTGGGAGGTCCACGACGGCCAGGTAGATCCCTTCGAGGGCGGCTACTCGGCATATATCCTGCAGCGCGTGGAGCGCGACCGCATGGCCGCCGTTACCGAGGAGCGCCGTCGCAACATGGCGCGCAAGGAGCTCGCGTGGCTGAGCCGCGGCGCCCAGGCGCGTTCCACCAAGCCCAAGTTTCGCGTTGAGGCTGCTCGCGAGCTGATCGTCGACGTACCGCCCGTGCGTGACGAGCTGGAGCTCAAGCGCCTTGCCGTGAGCCGCCTAGGCAAGCAGGTCATCGATGTCATCGACGTGGATGCCGGCTATGCGGATACCGATGGTGCGCCCAAGCAGGTGCTCACCGATGTGACCTGGCTCATCGGCGCGGGCGACCGCTATGGTCTTTTGGGCGAGAACGGCGCCGGCAAGTCGACCTTGCTCGACGTGATCCAGGGCAAGATTGAGCCCACGCGCGGCCGTGTGAAGATTGGCCAGACGGTGCGCTTTGGCGTTCTGTCGCAGCAGCTCGAGGAACTCGAGCCCTACATGGGTGACACGATCCGCGAGGTGCTCGGCAACTATAAGAAGTACTACGTCATCGACGGCAAGGAGACTTCGCCCGAGAAGCTTTGCGAGCGCCTGGGCTTTACGACACAGCAGCTCTGGAGTCGCATCGGCGATCTTTCGGGCGGCCAGCGCCGTCGCCTGTCGCTGCTGCTGACGATCCTGGACGAGCCCAACGTGCTTATCCTGGACGAGCCCGGCAACGACCTGGATACCGACATGCTCGCGATTGTCGAGGACCTGCTCGACGGCTGGCCCGGCACGCTGATCCTGGTGACGCACGACCGCTTCTTGATGGAGCGCGTGACCGACCAGCAGTGGGCGCTGCTCGACGGCCACCTGACGCATATGCCCGGCGGCGTGGACCAGTACCTGCGCCTGTGCAACGCTACCGCCGAGGGCGAGCCCGTGGGTGCGCCGAGCGCCAAGACCGGCACGTTTGACACCGGTGCCGCGGCGGCTGCGGCCGAAAAGCCCAAGTCGAGCGGCCAGCCCAATGGCCTTTCCAACGCCGAACGCCAGAAGCTTCGTCGCGAGGTGAGCTCGCTCGAGCGCAAAATGGAGACGCAGCGCGCCCGCGTTGAGGAGGCCGAGGCAGCAATGGCCCAGGTCGATCCCACCAACTACACGGCGCTGGGCGAGCAGCAGGCAAAGATCGACGAGGCCCACGCCGCCATGGACGAGTTGGAGATGGCGTGGCTCGAGGCGAGCGAGAAGCTCGAGGGCGAGGAGTAGGCGAGGATGATCAAGGCCGCGTTTTTCGATATCGACGGTACGCTGCTGAGCTTTAAGACCCATCGGATTCCGGCGTCGGCGCAGCAGGTGCTCGACAGCTTTCGCGAGCAGGGGATCGCGTGCGTGATCGCCACGGGCCGTCCGACCTACCAGATGCCGGACTGGCTGTTCGACCTGGGCTGGGATGCGTACATCACGCTTTCGGGTCAGCACTGTTTTGATGCCAAGGGCGTTTACCGCAGCTGCCCGATCGATTCGGACGACGTCGCGGCGATTGTGGACCAGGTGGCGCAGGGGCGCTACGACTCGCTGTGCATGCAGGGCGAGAATTCGTTTGTGAACCGCCTGTCCGAGCGCGTGGTGACGGCTGGCAGTAACGCGGGGATTGTCTACCATGAGGAGCCGTTTGAGCACGCCTTTGACGCGCCGGTCTACCAGTTTTGCGCCTTTGTTGATCCGGCCGACGAGCATATCGTGACCGATTCCGTGTCGCATTCGCTCACTACGCGCTGGTGCGATCTGTTCTGCGATATTATTCCCGCTAACGGCGGCAAGGACCTGGGCGTGGCGGCGACGCTGGAGCGCTTGGGCATCGACGCGAGCGAGGCGATCGCCTTTGGCGACGGCGAGAACGACCTGTCGATGTTCTCGGCCGTGGGCACAAGTGTGGCCATGGGCAACGCGCAGGATACCGTGAAGGCCGCGGCGACCTACGTTACGACCGCCGTAGACGACGACGGCATTTACAGCGCCGCCAAGCACTTTGGGCTACTGTAGCTGCGGCCGGCACTTAGGGACGTTCCTTTTCTGCCGGCAGCTGGGGACACTCCTTGCGGGGCGTCCCCATTTTGTATTCGTCCCGCATGTTTTGTGAAACACGGCTAACTTTTAGGCAAAGTAGTAAGACATGGGCAACTTTTGCGGTAAAGTAAATCAAGCAAAAGTATCCAAAGGCTAACTAGAAGCCATCGCGAAAGGCGGCCCATGGCCCTGCGTGAATCCGGAGAAGACTATCTCGAATCGATCTACGTTCTATCGGAACGTCAGGGCATCGTGCGCTCGATCGACGTTGCCGAATACTTGGGCGTAACCAAAGCAAGCGTCTCTAAAGCCATGGCGGCCTTGGAGAGCACCGGCTACGTGGAGATGGGCAAACGCGACGTGCATCTGACGGAACGCGGTCTTGAGGTTGCCCGTCAAATGTGGGAGCGCCACTGCTTTTTTGTAGGTCTGCTAGAGGACGCAGGCGTAACGCCCGAGGTCGCGTCGCAAGAGGGCTGCCACATGGAGCACTGCCTGAGCGAGGAGAGCTTCGAGAAGCTAAGATCGATGCTGAGACGGGAAGATGTAGCGGGTCCAACAACAGAAGCCTAACTGACCCACAGTAGCGCGGAGTTCACGCAAAGCGCGAACCAGCGACCGGGACCAGCGGCCCTTTCGGCCAAGTCCATTTCAGCAAAGGAACCCCGCCAGCAAGCGATGCCCAAGAACCGCCAGCTGTGTCAATGCAGGCCGGGGCCGGGCTTGGTTTTGAAAACACTCCGCAGCGCGAGGCCCGCCTTTCCGTTGCTCCGCAGGAGCAGGAAAGACGGGCCTCATGCGCGAGGACGTTTTCAAAACCAAGCCCGGCCCCGGCCGGAGGGACCACGAGCGCTACAGGTTCTTGACACCCATCGCGCGCATGGCGTTCAGGATGGCGATGATCGCCACGCCCACGTCGCCAAAGACGGCAAGCCACATATTGGCGATGCCCAGTGCCGCAAGCACCAGAATCAGCAGCTTAATGCCCAGCGCAAAGATAATGTTCTGCCAAACAATTGACATGGTCTTGCGCGCCACGCGAATAGCGCGGGCGATGTTGGACGGCTTGTCATCCATGAGCACGACGTCGGCGGCCTCGATTGCAGCGTCGGAACCCATAGCGCCCATGGCAATGCCAACATCGGCGCGCGTAAGCACGGGTGCGTCGTTGATACCGTCGCCGACAAAGGTAAGCTTTCCCTTGCCGCTTTCGGCCGCGAGCAGCGCTTCAACACGTTCGACCTTGTCGCCCGGCAGCAGCTGCGCATGGAACTCGTCGAGCCCCAGCTGCTTGGCCACCGCAGCAGCCACTTCCTCGCGGTCGCCCGTGAGCATGACGGTGCGCTTGACGCCGGCGGCGTGCAGGTCGCGGATCGTCTGCTCGGCGTCGGCCTTTATGGTGTCGGCAATTACAATGTGGCCGGCATAGATGCCATCGACTAGCACGTGGAGGATGGTGCCGACGACCTCGCAATCGGGCGCTTCGACTCCGGCCGCGGCGAGCATCTTTGCGTTGCCAACGACGACGTGCTTGCCGTCGATGATTGCCGTCACGCCGTGGCCCGCGTCGTTGGCGGAGTCGCTCACGCGCTTGGGGTCGACCTCGC
The DNA here is from genome assembly GCA_902497075.1 of uncultured Collinsella sp. GTDB lineage: Bacteria > Actinomycetota > Coriobacteriia > Coriobacteriales > Coriobacteriaceae > Collinsella. The sequence continues at coordinate 29,471 of CABVDG010000023.1, read as the reverse complement.
CCTGGTAGGCGACACGCACGGACTGCGCGATGGGGTGATCGGAGAACGACTCCGCAAGGGCTGCGACCTCGAGCAACGACTGCTCGGTATAGCCAGCCTCGGGGTGCACCGCGACCACCGAGAACGTGCCGTTGGTGAGGGTGCCCGTCTTGTCAAAGACGACGGTGTCCACATCGGCGAGCGTCTCGAGGTAGTTAGAACCCTTGATGAGAACGCCCAGCTTGGAGGCACCGCCGATGCCGCCAAAGAAACTGAGCGGCACGCTGATCACCAACGCGCACGGGCAGCTGACGACCAGGAAGGTCAGGCCGCGCAGGATCCAGTCGGACCAGGCGCCGGTGACCAAGCCGCCGCCGAGCACGAGCACCGCGGCAGCGCCGGTGACGGCGGGCGTGTAGACGCGGGCGAAGCGCGTGATGAAGTTCTCGGTGCGTGCTTTCTTTTCGCTGGCATTCTCCACGAGCTCCAGAACGCGCGCGACGGTGGACTCGCCAAAGGGCTTGGTGGTGCGCACGTGGATGAGCCCCGTCATGTTGATGCAGCCGCTGATGATGTCGTCGCCGGACTTGGCGGGGCGGGGAACTGACTCGCCCGTGAGTGCGGCGGTGTCGAGCTGGGTTTCGCCCTCGACGATTACGCCGTCAATGGGCACGCGCTCGCCGGGCTTGACCACGATCACGGTGCCGACGGCGATGTCATCGGGAAAGACCTGTTCGAGTGTGCCGTCGGCTTGCTCGACGTTAGCGTAGTCGGGCGCGATGTCCATCATGGCACTGATCGACTTGCGGCTCTTGCCCACGGCATATGCCTGGAACAACTCGCCGACCTGGTAGAACAGCATGACGGCGGCGCCTTCGGCCATGTGCGGGTCGGTATCGGGGAAGAGCACCATGGCAAACGCGCCGATGGTCGCGACTGCCATAAGGAAACTCTCGTCGAAGGCCTTGCCGCGGCGGATGTTATTGAATGCCTTTTGCAGTACGTCGTAGCCGGCAATCAAAAACGGCACGAGGAACAGCACAAAGCTGGCATAGACGTCACCCGGGGTGCCGAATGCGGCGGTAAGGGTGCCGAACTCATCGAGGGCGTACACCACGGCAAAAATGCCCAGCGCTACCAGGATGCGGTTGCGCTTATGCTCGAGTGATTCTTTTTTCTTGCGCTTCTTCTTTTTCTTTTTGGGGTCGGCGGTGGCCATGACTCGTATCCTCCCATTTGAATGTATGAACATTCGCTCATATAATTTCGCGAGCAAAGGCCGCAGCAAGCGCGGCCTTGCAGGTTGGCGTAAACCTGGGCTAGAGAATAATCTCGCAGTCCGGCTCGGCGTCGGCGGTGAACTCCACAACGCGGTCGAGGACCTCGTCGAACTCGGCGTCATCGGCCTCGAGCGTCAGCTTCTGGGTCATAAAGTTGACGGACACGGATTTGACGCCCTCGAGCTTGGCCAGCTCGTCCTGAAGCTCGCGCGCACAGTTGGCGCAGTCGATCTCATCGAGCTTAAACTGCTTTTTCATGGTGGGTTCCTTTCCCTGTATTTGCGGCTTGGGTGCAGGCCGCGCTGGTACCGTGGTTGGCTGCTATTCGCAGATGTGGCTCATGCCCTGGTTGAGCATGGTGTAGACGTGGTCGTCGGCGAGCGAGTAGAGGATATTGCGCCCGTCGCGCCGGAATTTAACCAGGTGCGACTGCTTGAGTGTGCGCAGCTGGTGCGACACCGCGGACTGCGAGGTTTCGGTCGCTTCGGCGATGTCTGCCACGCAGAGCTCGCGGCCCATGAGGGCATAGAGGATCTTGATGCGCGTGGTGTCGCTGAAGACCTTGAACAGGTCGGCGAGGTCGTAGAGAAGCTCCTCGTCGGGAAGGTCCTCGGGCGAGCAGGTGGTCGGGATCGCGGGTTCGGTGGCCTCGATGTCGAGTTTCGTTTCATCAACGCGGATGCTCATTGCAATATCCTTTCATATGAACATGCGCTCATATAATTTACTTTCGATTATATGAGTGCATGTTCATATGTCAATGACGTTCAGGTAATTCGTTGTACAAAATGATGGGGAATAGGTGACGAGATCCCGGACTGAGCGTTTTTTGATAGTCGATGCCAAGGTGGGTACCCTCGTGCCGTGCAAAAAATGGAGTATTCTGCAACTATAGGGGGTCCGCTAATTTATTGCAGGTCATATAATGCAGTTCAAGAGTTATCTTAGGGTGTTAATCCGATGAGTTCTTCCTCAAATGTTGCCTAACGCTCTCACGCAAGAGTGATTTCGCTTCACATTTGGATCCACTCGAGGGTGATAGACACCCGACCTTGCTGAATACTCGCAATTTTGCACATCGTTAGGGTACCCACCTTGTTAGCCGGCCTAGTTTCCGGCACCGAAGACCTTGCCCTCGGGCGTGAGACTGCTTGTTTGGGCAAATGATGGGCTGTCGGATTCGACAGTCTGCATGTCATCGATTGCTGCAACTTCATTAATTGTCGGGTCATCCAGCGTGATGCCTTCGAGTGTTGCTTTTTCGAGGTCGATTCGTTGACGCTCTTCGGAATCTTGGCGAAGCTGCTTCTGAATTCGCTTTTTCTCTTCTATAAACCTTCTGAGCACAAACTGTCTCAGGTCCTCTTGCATGATTTGAAAGTCTTTTGGCAGACGCGAGGGGCGTACGCTCTCTTTCCGCTGGATTGCTTCCATGACCCTAACAAAAGAGCTGGCATGCATAAAGGAATAACGGCTGACGGTGATGATTCCGTATCCCATGGACGCAAGCGCATTCTTGCGCTCCTCATCGATGGCGCGGTCTTCTTCCGCGTCATGATAAAAACCGTTGTATTCAATGTCTGTGCGAGATTTCTTTAGATATGCATCCATAAAGAACTTTTTGCGTCTCGTGAGATTCTTTGCGGCAGCGGTGACCTGCACCTCGTAATCGGTCTCAATTCCCTTAATACCAAGTCCTCCTTCGCTTTTAGGCAGCGTTAGCATCATGACAAAGGCCGTTTCCATAGGAGACCGGCATCCGTCGCGCACACATTGGATCGCCTTTCGGGCAAGAGCCAGACCGTCGCATCTGGTAATGGAATTAAAGAACTGTTTTAGCCTCTCGGTCGAGGTGAGCGCGAAACGCTCGGTATAGGAGGTGGAAGAGTCGGTTCCAAGGGAATAAGCGCCGCACAGTTCAAAGTAGTACTCCACTAGTTCGCGAAAAGAAAGATAGGTGGCGGCCTGAAGTGCGCAAAGCTCAACGCCAACAATGAAGATGCCATCTTTGAGCTCTATAAAGCGTGAGTTCGAGAATCGTTTTGAAGAAACGTGGCATTGACAGTTCATTGCATAGCGCGCATTCCTGCGATCAAACACCATCACCTCGAGGGAATCATTTGCGTCGAGGGAAACATCATGTTTGGTGAGCCATTCTGCGGCTGCGTCAAGGAGCGTTCCGGTGGGACATGATCCGTAAATCGCGGCAGGGTTACAGGACTCGATGCCTTTCGCAGACACCGAATGCGCGGCCTGGTAGACCGCTTTTGCAGTGGTATGTGACAATACGATACTCATGGTATATATCGTGTCAGCTAATGCCGTGTTGATGGCGCTGAGTGAAAAAGTCGTTTTAGAGGTCTAACCAAATGCTGTCCAAAAACTTGACGCAATTATGAGTTGGTATGCCCTAAATAAAAGTTTTCGCAGCTTAGCTATAGCATATAACTACTCAACTGCCGCACATTTGATAGTGATGCATCACCATCCGATAACGAATTACGTGTCGGGAATTGGCCGAAATCGTTCAAAATGAGGGTTCAGAATTTGTGATGGCAGATTTATTTGTGGAACGTAGGGCGGCCTCGCTGCGGGGGGTTCCCGCTGCGAGGCCGCTCGTGATCTACGCCGTGTTTGTCGTAGACGTTTCTACTTGGCAAATAGGTTCTTGAGGTTGAACTCGGCTTGGACGGTGCGGAGCATGAGGTCGGTGTCGTCCAGGCCCAGATGCTGCTCGTTGGCGTCGGCGGCGAGGGTTCCACGGCGGCGCGCCCAGTTCTCGAGCGCGGCGGGGGCGGATTCGCGGGGGAGCGAGCGGACGTCGGCATCCAGGCTGCGGCAGATCTGGCGCGAGTCGATGACGATAATCTTGCCGGCACGACGCGCCTCGGCGTAACCGTCCAGGTGAATCTTGAACCAGCTGTCCTCGAACGCGGCGTTATGCGCCATGTACGGGTACTTCTTCATAAGCTTGAGCAGCTGCTTCTGCAGTCCCTTGTTCTCACGGAAGGGCGTTTTGCCGTCGATGTCGTCCCAAGTGATGTGGTGGATATTCGACAGCGGCACGTCCTCGCCGCGATAGATGTCGGGCAGGCCGCAGTAGTGTGCTTCGGCGTCATGCGGCACGGCGTCGCTGGTGAGCTCCATGATTTCCCAGCCCACGTTGATGATGTAGCCGCGCTCGGGCGCGCGACCGGTGGTTTCGATGTCGATGCCCAGCACCGTGCCTTGGATGGGCTTGCGAGCGTAGGCGACGCCGAGCGCGTCGCGGTCGCCGCGGATCTCGCGCATGACGGACGCGGCAGTGCGCTTTTGCATCTTGCCGATGGCGGCGCATGTGTCGGCATCGGACAGGCCGCGCGAAAGCGTCGCGGGCGTCACGTTGCGCAGGCGTGCCTCGCCAATCTGGTCGCACAGGTCGCGGTTGCGGTCGGCCAGGTCGCGCACGGTGGCAAAGTCGAAGCCGGGGTCGCCCTCGGCGGTAAAGTACTCGGTCTCGAGCACCTTGAGGGCCTCTTCGCCCTTCTGGCGCTCGGACTCCATGGCGCCGTGATCGCCATAGATAAACATGGGGATAAACGGCTGACGCTCGTATTCGAGTGCTTGTGAAACGTTCATAGACTGCTCCTTGGACGGGCCGCGTCGCGCGGCTCGGTGGCATTGAGTTATGGCGAGATGATAGTTTACCATGGGCAACTATTGGCATCGCGCCTAGGACAACTACAATACCCTAGTTGACCGCTAGGACTTTTACAATGCTGCCGAAAGACACGAAAGGTTCCATCCGTCATGGATTTGCTGATTGATATTCTGCTCGACGCCGGCAAGGACACGCTCTCGCTGGTGCCGTTTTTGTTGGTGACGTATCTGGCCCTCGAGACCTTGGAGCACGTCGCGGGCGACCGCGTTAACGGGGCCATCAAGCGCGCCGGCGCCGCGGGTCCCGTGGTTGGCTCGTTGCTGGGCATGGTGCCGCAGTGCGGCTTTTCGGCAATGGCGGCCACACTGTACGCCGGTCGCGTCGTGACGCTGGGCACCTTGGTGGCGGTGTTTCTCTCGACCTCCGACGAGATGCTGCCGCTGTTGCTCGCCGAGCAGGTACCCGTGCAGACCATGGCGATGTTGCTCGCCTCGAAGGCGCTGATCGCGCTGGTCACGGGCTTTATCGTGGATGCGGCTATCCGCGGCCTTCGTCGTAATGCCCGCGCGCATGCGGCGATTCGCCGTACCGTGCTGGGGACCGCTGCCAATCCGGCTCATGTGAACTGCGCGCACGACGACCATACCGGGGGCGACATCATTGATGAAGTGGCCGAGGCGGGAGTAAGTGCTGATCACATCCACGAGCTGTGCGAACGCGATCATTGCGGCTGTGACGAGGATGAGGACGAGCACGGGCACGACCACAGCCACGATCATGGTCACGCGGACGAGCACGAGCGCCACCACGACCACAGCCACTCCCACGAGGGCGCGCCCATCGTGTCGATCATCCGCAGCGCGATCTCGCATACCGTGCAGGTGTCGGTATTCATTTTCCTGGTGACGCTGATTCTGGTCGCCGTGCTCGAGACCTTTGGCGAGTCGGCGATCGAGCAGTTCCTGCGCGGCAACGAGATGCTTGCGGTCCTGGGCTCGGCACTCGTCGGCCTGATCCCCAACTGCTCGGCCAGCGTCGTCATCACGCAACTGTACCTGGGAGGCGCGCTGCAGCTGGCCCCGATGCTCGCCGGCACGCTCATTTCCGCCGGCGTGGGTTATCTGGTGCTGTTCCGCACCAACCGCAGCGCCCGCGAAAATGCCGTGTTCCTGATTATGATGTACGTCATCGGCGCTGGCTGGGGCCTCATCCTCTCCGCCTTTGGCCTCTAAGTAGATGTTTGGGATAGGCCGTAAAAACTGGGGTATACCGTAAAATCTACCGCCATGACTTGGGCGTTGGATGCGCGTCAATCGCCAAAACAAAAAGGTAGATTTCCGGACATGTCCCAAAAATCTACCTTGGTTAGCGCAGCAGCTCGGTGAGGTTGCGTTTAAAGCGGGCGCGGTCTTCGCTGGTAAATGCCGCCGGCCCGCGAGTGCGTCCGCCGGCGCGGCGCACCTTCTTTTCCTCGTGGCGAATAAACAGCTGCATGTCGATGGTTGCTTTGTCGTAGACGCGCCCGCGCACACCGATAGCGGCGGCATCGCGCCCGAGCACCATGCTCGCCAAGCCAATGTCCTGCGTCACGACCACGTCGCCCGCCTGCAGGCGTTCGACAATGGCAAAGTCGGCGCTGTCGGCGCCCACGCTCACGTCGAGCGTCGTGACCCAAAAGCCGCGTCGCGCGTGCTCGGCATCGCGCGGGTCGTCGCGGCGAATGTGCCGTTCCAGGTTTTGCGTGCTGTTGCCGGCGATAACAACGGCGACGCCCGCCCGCCGCGCGCAGTCAATCGACTCGCGCGTGACCGGGCAGGCGTCTGCATCAATAAAGAGCGTTCGTGGCATCTAGCGCACCAGTTTGCCAAATTGAATAGCGCGAACAATCAGCGTTACGCCAAACACCAGCAGCGCGGCGCCGCTAAAGATGACGAGCATCTTGGCCGACCACAGCGGATAGATAAACACGAACATGCCTGCGATGATGGAGAGCGCGCCGCTCAGGATGGCGAGGGCGCGGTTAGACGAAAGCTCGGACTCCAGAATGGACATGACACCTTCGACGATCCAGCCAAAGCCAGCCACGACCACCACGAGCGTGGTGAGCGTCGCGGTCGAGAAGGCCTGATTGCGCAAGATTATGACGCCGCCCAGAATGATGAGCAGGTTGGAGATGATGCTCGTGACGCGCCAGCCGGTGGGCAGCAGCGGCTCAAAAATGGCAGTGAACAGCCTGATGGCAGCGGTGATTACAAAGTAAAAACCCAGGACGGTCGTCAAAAAGACGAGGGACTTGGCGGGTGCAAAAAGCAGCGCGATGCCAGCAATGAGCGCCACGACGCCCGTGATGGCGTAGATCCAGCGTACGGCCTTGACGGCTTTGCCCGCCATGCTTTTCTCGTCAAATCCAAACTGGCTCGATTTTTGGTCATCGTTCTTAAAGATGCCCATAATGTCTCCTTTCCGTGCGGCGTAAGCCTTGATCGTTACAACCAGTATCCCCTAAGGGCGCTGACGTATGGGTCGGGGGGGCGAAACGTAACCCAAAGGCCCCGAATTGTTTCCGTTGTTCCCCACGTCGCGATTTTCTATTCAACAGGTGTAGAACATTGCAGCCCTGTTCGTTATTGCCTACGTTTTAGGTTAGATTTTCCTAAGGACAATTGGCTTGTATTGGGGGTCCCTATGAACGAAGCAGTTCCCGAGGCACCGTCGAGTGTCGAATCGATGGCAAAGCAGGGCTGCGAAAAGCTCGGTCTGGAAGCGTTTGATGCGCTGGTCCGTCGTGCCCGTACGTGCCGTCGCTTTGACGAGTCCATGCGCGTGCCGCGCGAGTTTTTGCTCGAGCTGGCGGAACTGGCGCACCTGGCTCCCTGCGGTGCCAATGCTCAGCGTCTGCGTTTTCACGTGGTGAGCGGTGCCGAGGATTGCGCGCGTGTATTTGACGAGCTCGCATGGGCCGGCGCACTTAAGGACTGGCCGGGTCCTGCCGAGGGTGAGCGCCCGACCGGCTACATCGCGATTCTTGCCGAGCGCGCCGTTCCGGGCAAGCTCGCCGCTCCCATTACCGAGGTCGACACGGGCATTGCCGCGCAGACGATGATGCTCGCCGCCCGCAGCGCCACGCCCGAGGTGGCAGCCTGCATGTTCAAGGCCTTTACGCTCCACGCGATCGATGCCATGGGGCTCGATAACGACAAGTATGAGCTCAAGCTGATCATGGCTTTTGGCGTTCCGGCCGAGACGCAGGTGATCGATGCGATCGATTCCAACCCCGACGGCTCCATCAATTATTGGCGCGACGAGGCGCACGTGCACCACGTACCCAAGCGCTCGCTTGCCGACGTACTGGTGTAGCTGAGCGTCACCGCGGCGTGATCAGACGGTAAACCACCACAAAGGTGCCTGTCCCCTTTGTGGTGGTACGAGGGGAGGGCGTGTGGCCGATCTGTATTTGGTGCGGCATGGGCAGACTGAGCTCAATGTGCAGAGCATTTTACAGGGCTGGCACGATTCGCCGCTTACGGCGCGCGGGCGCGAGCAGGCGCTGACGGCGCGTACGGCGTTTGCGGCGCGTGGCGTGGCCTTTGATCATGTGTATTCCTCGCCGTTGGGCCGGGCGCGGCATACGGCCGAGCTTATCGTTGGCGAGGGCCGTTCCATTGAGCTGGTCGATGACCTGCGTGAGTGGCATTTTGGCTCGCTGGAGGGCACATCAAATCGCGAGATGCCGCCGCAGCCCTGGGGCGATTATCCGGTGGCCTTTGGTGGCGAGTCGGAAGTGCAGCTCCAGTCGCGTATGGTTGCGGCACTGTCCCACATCATGGCCCGGCCGCAGCACGACTGCGTGCTGGCGGTTTCCCACGGCTCAGCCTGCCAGGAGTTTCTTGAGTATGTGACTGGCGGGGGAGAGCTGCCCGACAACGGTGCCGTGCTTCATTTTGGCTATTGCGACGGGGCGTTTTCGCTCTTGGGTTGGTAACGAACGAAAGGACCCCTATGAATAAAGATCTGTATCTGGTCCGTCATGGACAGACGATATTCAACCTTAAGCGTATCATTCAGGGGTGGAGTGATTCGCCGCTTACGCAGTTGGGTTGCGACCAGGCGGCGCGCGCCGGCATGTTTTTACGTGCGCGCGGCATTGAGCCCGATCATGCCTACACCTCCACGCTTCATCGCACCGAGCAGACTATCGCCAACTTGTGGCCGGGCTTGGCGTACGAGCGCCTGGACGGCCTGCGTGAGTGGTTCTTTGGCGACTTTGAGGCCGAGCGCGTGATGCTTATGCCCGAGCGCCCGTGGCGCGATTTCTATCGCCAGTTTGGCGGCGAGGGTCAGATGCAGGTGCGTGAGCGCATGGTGGCGACGTTGACCGAGCTTATGCAGAAGCCTGATCACACCTGCGTGCTTGCGGTGAGCCACGGATCGGCCATCAAGGAGTTTTTGGACCACGTGAGGGGAGCGGCGGCCGACGAGCGCGAGCGCGTGCCGGGCAACTGTTCGGTGCTGCATTTCGTGTTTGACGACGAGACCGGTGCGTTTGAGCTGATTGAGATTTTTACGCAGGAGGATTACGCACGCGAGCTGGGGCTTGAACCGCTGGTGGCGACAGCGGGTCCGCGACGCGGGTAGCGTGGGTTTGGCGACGCAGGTCGCCGACATAATTGCTCCATGCGAAAGGGGCGGGGATGCATGTGCATGTATTGCATTCCCGCCCCCTGTTTGTTGAGCTGCCGATTTTTGTGCTGGGCGGTCTGGTCTTGCTAGAACCGCGCGACCTGGTGGGTGAGCAGGCCCATCGGGACCCGCTGCGCGGCGCCGCTGACCTGCGCGGCGGGGAAGAGCACGGCAACGGTAAAGTTGAACGGCTCCTTGCCGGTGTACGTTCCGGCGGCACGGGCCTCATCGGCTAGCAGCTGCGACGCCCCGGTCAGAGCGGCGGCGTAGGCGGGGTCGTCGGCCAGTGCCGGCTCCGGTGCTTGGTCGAGTATAGCGCGGATGGCCCCGACGGCGTCCTCGCGCTTGACCTCCCACGCGCGGTGCGTAATGCCCGCGGGGTCGGTGACGGCGTAGAGCGACGCACCCTCTTTGGCGGCGCCCAGGATGATATCCATGACGGGCGAGGCCTCGTAAGCGAGCGACACGGGACGAGGCTGAACTTTGAGTTCGGCGATCGCGTGCGCAGCGGCGGCCACGTCAGCGCTGGCATCGCCCTTGCCGCCCGCAAGTACACTCGTCGGGCAAATCGCCACGACGCCCGTCACGCGACCCGGCTCACCCGAGCATTCGTACACGTAATACGCCGCGCCTGGATCCTTGAGCATCAGGCCATCGGCAATGGCTTCGCGCAGAGCATCGTTGCCGTTCAGGATGCTGCCCATTGCAGGCAACGCCTCGAGCACGCGGTCCTGAGCCGGGCGGATGCAGGGAAACGGAAGTGCTTTCATGGGCGGTCCTAACGCACGAGTCGGTTTGTTCGCGGCTTATTATGCCCCAACTTGGCCGCTCGCGTCCCAGAGCACGTTATCGGCGAGCGCGATTAGCACCTGCTGACAACGAACGATGCCGGCGTGGGGCACATATTCGTTGGGCTTGTGGGCGAGCGCGAGCGACCCGGGGCCATAGCTCATGCAGTTACGGTTACCCGTCTTGCCGGCAATGACGGCAGTGTCGGTGTAGCCGGTAAAGAAGCCGACGGTCGTATCCGTGCCCGTTACATCGTCTGCTGCGCACTTGAGTGCAGCTAGAAGGGGAGAGACCGGATCGCGCTCGATGGCGGGGCGGTCGCCTGTTACGGCATAGGCGCCATGGCAACCGGGAACGGCGGCTTCGGCGCCGGCGATGGCCTGCTCTACCATGCGCGTCGCGGCGGCTGTATCGGTCGGCGGGGTCAGGCGCATATCGACCCAGACCTTGGCATGGTCGGGCACGACATAGGGACGGTAGCCACCTTCGATCTGTCCAAACGTGATGGTCGATGGTCCCAGCTCATCATGCACGGGCAGTGCCGCGAACGCACGGCGCAGCGCGCAGACGGCCTCGGCCATGGCGGCGACGGCGTCTGCGCCCTTCCAAGGCTGGCTCGCATGCGCCGTGACGCCGGTCATCTCGATCTCGAACCACGTGCGACCCTTGTGCGCCACCTGAATCTGTCCGTCGGTGGGCTCGGTGTCCAGCACCCATTCGCGCGAGCCGACCCAGCCGGCATCGATCGCGGCCTCTGAGCCGCGCATAAAGTCTTCCTCGTCGACTGAGCAGATGAGTGAAAAGCCGCGGCGGGGCAGCGCGCCATCCGCCGCCACGCGCTCGAGCGTATGGACCAGTGCGGCAATGGCGCAGGCCAGGCCACTCTTCATATCGCAGGAGCCGCGACCATAGAGTTTATCGTCGCGCACGATCGCTCCGAGCGGCGGCGTGTCTGCCTCCCAGCCATCGCCCAGGGTGACGGTATCCATGTGACAGATGTAGACGAGTCGGGCCTCGTCGCTTATGGCCGGCACGGTAATCATAAGGTTGCGGCGCCCGGGGAGTACTTCGAGCTCCTCAATCTGCACGGCATCGAGCGCAGGACTATCAAGCTGCGCCAGCTGCTGCTCAATGAGCCTCTTAATGAAGTGCTCGATCTCGTCCTCATACGCGCCCGGGTCTGAGCTGTCGATCCGCACGAGCTCCTGCGTAAGCCGCCAGGCAAAGTCCTCATCAACCATATGCAACCTCACAATCAGTCTGCTTTCCAAACCGATTGTAAGTCTCCTGAGAGATCTGCGACATGCGCGTGGCGATATTTGCCGTTCGCAGGCCGAGCCATCGCGCTCGCCGTCTGAGCGGGTTCACAAACGAAGCAGTGGGTACGTACCCTTCATGGACGACATACTGTGCGACATATCTGCCTTTCGGTATCACCGGATACCTCCACAGGTCTTGGCAATAATGCCGGACCTGCCAAATTCTGCGGACGATCCGCGCAGGGAGCACCTATGTGAGCATCCGCTCGTCAAGCATTTCCTGGGCACCCCGTTACACGTGTTGGCGCAGGGCGTCTGCGGGCGCAAGGGCGATCGCATTGTCAGGCATGTTTGGAACGGGGAGAGGCCGTTTGATTCCATGCGGCAGACGGAGTTTGGCCTCGATGTTGCGTCCCCGCTCTTTACCCTGCTGACCCTGGCTTCCTCGGTCTCAAACGAGCGTTTAATCATGTGCATGTATGAGATGTGCGGCACCTTTGCCGTGTGCAAGATTGCGCCTCAGGTAAAGTCGGCACTTGTGCAGGCATATGGGGACCGGTGGGGTGACGCACGGTTGGGTTGGGAAAATGTAAAGGATGTCTCGGGGAATCCAACGGACCTGTGGAAACGACCGCCCTTGATCGAGTTCTCTGAACTTACAGAGTACGTCGATAAGATCCCGGGGCTCCGCGGTGCTAAATCGTTCACACGTGCCGCAAAATGCATTACGGGGGTGGCGGCATCGCCGCTTGAGGTCCAGGCTTCGATGCTGTTTGGCCTTACGAGGTTGCGCGGCGGCGAAGGGCTGCGCCTTACCAATAACGTCGAGATTCGTATGACGCGCAGCGCCCGCCTGATTTCGGGGCTTGATAGGCGCTATGCCGATATCCTGCTGGCAAATAAGGACGGCAGTCGAGAGTGTCTGGTTGAATGCCAAGGTAAAGCCATTCACGGATCCATTGAATCCAAGATCTCGGACTCCGATCGAACGACGGCCTTGCAAGCCATGGGATATCCCGTCGTTCTGATGACCTATGGTCAGCTGGCCGATTCCGATGCCTTCCGCGTGGTGATGGAGCTCATCATTTCCTATCTCGATGTGCCGCTGAAAGACAAGACGCCGCGGCAGCAGGAGCTCGAACGGCGGCTTCGTGAGGAGATTTTTATCGATTGGGCGGGAATGTAGCCGCGCGGGCGGAAAATGGTCGCGCGGACTAGAGTTTTGGTCGCAAAATACTTATATTTTGCCTTGGAAGGGCCTTAAAAATGCTACCTAGAATAAGTTGTTTCGGAAAATGGACAGTCAACTTACATTCGGCACATAGAGACCGATTTTTACCTACTAAAGTCCCTGATAAAGCTGTTTATCAAAGCGGGTGTGCTTAGCGACTGGAGCCTCACTATCGATTATCTGAAAAAACTTGTTCTGGGTATCATTTTAAAGTCGTCCGGAGCAACAAAATCGCCCCCCGTTTCGTGAAAACGGGGGGGCGAATGGGCTTCGTGGTCTGTCTGGCAGGCTTGGCACCGGCGCTATTTAATCACGCGCACGCGATACATCGACGGAATCTGCTTGAGCGCATCGATCGTGCTGCCGTCCAGGTGCTCATCGGTGTCGAACATGGTGTAGGCGTTCTCGCCAGCGGACTCGTTGGTCATGCGCTGCACGTTGGCATTGTCCTTGGCGAGAATGGCCGTGATCTGGCCGATCATGTTGGGCACGTTGGCATGCAGGCAGGCAATGCGGCTTGCGGCGCGCGCCTTGCCCATGCTGCAGGCGGGGTAGTTGACGCTGTGCGCGATGTTGCCGTTTTCCAGGTAATCCTTGAGCTCGCTGATGGCCATGTCGGCGCAGTTGGCCTCGGCCTCGCCGGTGCCGGCGCCCGAATGCGTGGTGATAAACGTGTTGGGCATCTTGACGGTCTTGGGCGTGGCAAAGTCGCAGCTAAACCAGCTGAGCTTGCCCGCGCGCAGGGCGGCGTCGACGGCGTCCTCGTCAATGATGGTCTCGCGCGCGTAGTTGATGAGCACGGCGTCCGGGGCCAGCAGGTCGATCTGCTCGGTGCTGATCATGCCGATGGTATCGGCCTTGCTGGGCACGTGCACGGTGAGGTAGTCGCAGCCGCGGCACAGATCCTCGAGCGTGCCCACGCGCTGCACCTCGCGGCTCAGCACCCACGCGTGCTCGACGGAAATGAACGGATCGTAGCCGTAAACGTCCATGCCCAGGTCGACACAGGCGTTGGCGACCTTGGAGCCTACGTTGCCCAGGCCGATGACGCCGATGCGCTTGCCCTTGAGCTCGCGGCCCACAAAGGCCTTCTTGGCCTTCTCGGCATCGACCTGGATCTCGGGGTCGTCGGCGTTGTTGCGCACCCAGTTCATCGACTGCACGACGCCGCGGCTCGAAAGCACCAGCATGCCCAGGACGAGCTCCTTGACGGCGTTGCTGTTGGCACCGGGGGAGTTAAAGACGACGACGCCCTTCTTGGCGTACTCCTCGACGGGGATGTTGTTGACGCCGGCGCCGCAGCGGGCGATGGCGCGGATGCCCTCGGGCAGCTCGTAGCCGTGCAGGTCGGTGGAGCGCATCAGAATGGCGTCGGCCTCCTCGGCGGTGCCCACAAACTCGTAGCCCTCGCCAAATTCGACTTTGCCGTCCTTGGTAATGTCGTCGATGGTTTTAATCTTGCGCATGAAAAACTCCTTAGCGGATTTGTTTATAACAAGTGGTTTGAAGTGGCTGGTCGGCCCGCTCGTTGCGGGCTAGTTAGATCGCGGACTCAAACTATGCTGCGCTTCGAAGTCCTTCATATACGAGGCCAGTGCCTGCACGTCTTCCATGGTGACGGCGTTGTACACGCTGGCGCGCATGCCGCCGACGAGGCGATGGCCCTTGACGTTTTGAATCTGGTGCTCGGCCGCGCCTGCGACAAAGGCGGCGTCGAGGTCGGCATCGCCGGTACGGAACGTGACGTTGGCGATGGAGCGACTGTCTGTCTGTGCGGTGCCGTGGAATAGTTTGCTGTTCTCGAGCAGGTCGTAGAGCAGGTTGGCCTTGGCCCAGTTGCGCTCGGCCATGGCGGCAAGTCCGCCGGTCTGCTCCACCCAATGGAACACCTTGCCGCACACGTAGATGCCAAAGGTGTTGGGCGTGTTGAGCATAGAGCCCTTGGCGGCCTGGGTCTTAAGGTCCATGTACTGCGGCGTCTGCGCAAAGGCGGGGCCATCTGTGATGAGATCGTTGCGCACGATGACCACGGTCACGCCCGCGGCACCGGCGTTTTTCTGCGCGCCGGCGTAAATGAGCCCGTAGCGTTCAACGTCGAGGGGCTGCGACAGAAAGCAGCTCGAGACATCGGCGACCAGCGGCACGTCGCCGCAATCGGGCAGCTCATGGAACATGGTGCCAAAGATGGTGTTGTTCTGGCAGATGTAGACGTAGTCGAGCCCGTCGCCCGCGGCCTCGGCGGCAATGCGCGCGTTGATGTCGGCCATGTTGGGAATGCGGTCGAAATTGGTGTCCTCGGAGCTCGCGAGCAGCACGGCCTCGCCGTACTTGGCGGCCTCCTTGTACGCCTTGTTGGCAAAGTTGCCGGTCACGACGTAGCCGGCGCGGCCGCGGCGCATGAGGTTCATGGGGATGCCCGCAAACTGTAGCGTGGCGCCGCCCTGCAAAAACAGGACACGGTAGTTGTCGGGGATGCTCAGCAGGCGGCGCAGAGTTGCCTCGGCGTCGTCGATGATCTGCTGGTACATACTAGATCGATGGCTCATCTCGAGCACGGACATGCCGCAGCTGCGGTAGTCCATCATCTCGTCGGCGATCTCGGCGAGCACGCTGGTGGGCAGCGCGGCCGGGCCAGCTGAGAAGTTGTGCGCACGTGCCATCTTCTAGGTCCCCCTCGTAGTCGTTTGAACGTTCGGGATACTTTAGCACAGTGCAGCGCTAGGTGCGACCGCATCACGGTAAAACTCGAGTGCGCCGCTATGATTTACAGGATGGTTACATGGGGGAGGGGTGCTTTACTCCTCGGGCAAATCCAAATCTGCGAGCGAAGGCATGAGGTTCTCTAGGCGTTTGATTTCTTCGTCCCAAATTAGCTACCACCTGGCCGCTACGATGCCAGCGTGGCGATGACGGCTTCGTCGCCGGCGTATATGAGGGTGTTGCCGTCGGGGATGATGGTTTGGCCGTCGCGTTTGAGCATCACCACAATAAACGGATGCTTGCCTTGCGGCACATCGCGCAGGCGTTGGCCGGCCAGGCGACCGTGGGGCGTCACGGTGACCTCGCGCAGCGTAACCTCGGCACGCTCTTCAAACGTCGGCGCGGCCATCACCAACAGGTCGCCTTCCTCGATGACGGTATCGCCGTTGGGCAGCACCGGGTGCGCACCGTCACGAAGCACCAGGACCACGAGCATGTCCGTGGCGCTGCCGATATCGGCGAGCGAGCGTCCGGCAAACGGATGTCCAGCTCCCACCTTGAGCTTGACAAACGACATGCCTTCCTCGTCGCGGTAGTCGTTAAACGTACGGCGCACGTCGCCTTCCGCGTCGATCATGTCGAGCTTCTTCGCCACCGCCGGTAGCAGCGAGCCCTGCACCACAATGCTCGACACAGCAATCACAAACACCAGGTCAAACAGGTCGTGACCGCCGGGAACGCCGGCCACCACGGCAAAGAGGCTAAATACGACCGAAGCCGCGCCGCGCAGACCCGCCCAACTTACGAGCGCAACCTGGCGGGGGTTCGTTCTAAACGGAGCCAGCAGCATGCCCACGGCGATGGGGCGGCTCACAAAGAGCATAAACGCCATGAGCGCCAGGCCGGGTAGCAGCATTTGCGGCAGGCGCGCGGGCGTGACGAGCAGGCCGAGCAAGAAGAAGATCGTCATCTCGGCCATCTCGGTAAGGGTGTCAAAGAAGTGCGCCATCTCGACCTTGCCGGTGATGTCGCTCGCGCCCAGCACAATGCCTGCCAGGTATACGGCCAAAAAGCCGTTGCCGCCCAGGTAGCTCGGCAGTGCGTAGGCGACGATCGCCACGGCGAACAAAAAGATAGTCTGCGCGCCCTCGGCCGTTGCGTGTGCGCGCTCAATCAGGCGGCTGGATATCCAGCCGATGGCAAGGCCCAGCCCCACGCCCAGGATGATCTGCTTGGCCAGCAGCACGGGAATGTCGATATTGCCGCCCGCCGCGAGGGTCGCGAGCACGGCGGTGAGCATGTAGGCGACGGGGTCGTTGGAGCCCGATTCGACCTCGAGCAGCGAGTCGGTGCCGCCCCTCAGCGAAAGGCTGTGCTCGCGCAGAACGCTAAAGACGCTGGCCGCGTCGGTGGACGCCACGACCGATCCCAGCAGCAGGCCGCCGATCCAGTCGAAGCCCAGCACAAAGTGGGCGAACACGCCGGTGATGCCTGCGGTGATGACGACGCCGAGCGTGCTCAGCAGCACCGCCGGCGCGGCGACGGGCTTGGCGCGGTCTATGTTGGTGTTAAAGCCGCCGTAGAACATGATGAACAATAGCGCCGTGCTGCAGACGGTTTCGGTGAGTGCGTAGTCGCTAAAGTCGATATGCGCCGGGCCGTTGACGCCCAACAGCATGCCGAGCGCGATAAAGATAAGCAGGGTGGGGAAGGGGAGCTTTTTGCCGACGGGTTTGATGGTCAGGCACAAAATGATGACGAGGCCGATAAAAAGAAGAATCTGGTTCATGGATGGTGTCCGCTCCTGGGTGGTTGGCGTGGCACGGTTAGTTGTCTGCGGTTATTTGTACCCAAAGATGGTGGGTTTATGGGGTTGGATTGCGGGCGTGCGCGATATCGTCATAGACGGCTGCCGTCTTTGCCTCTGCTCGGAAACCCTTTCCAGCTTTATTGCAACGGAGTACAATGGGTAACGTTTAAGTTCAACTTGAAGTTTTAGTTGCGGCGCCGGGCTTTGGCCGCAATGCAAGGAGAGGCGTACCATGGCGATCTATGTGACATCTGATGCTCACGGGCACGTGCGTGCGCTTGACGAGGCCCTGTCTAAGATTTCGCTGGCGTCCGACGACACGCTGTACGTGCTGGGCGACATGATCGATCGCGGGCCCGATCCGGTCGGCGTTATTAAGCTCGTGCGCTCGCTGCCCAACGCCCGCGTGCTCAAGGGCAATCACGAGCAGATCATGCTCGATGCCATCATTGGCCAGGATCCGCTCGATGCCGAGACCTGGGATATCAACGGTGGCTGGACGACGCGCGAGCAGCTCAACGACATGGAATTTGACGCATACGAGGAGCTCGTGCGATGGATGGCCGCGCTGCCGCTCTACGCGGTGGCCGAGACCGAGGAGCGCCCGTATCTGCTGGTACATGCTGGAATCGAGATGAAGGCGGCGCGCGCGTTTTTGCTTGAGCATGGCGTCGATTGTGCCGATGGCGTTGGAGCGGTGGGTGCCGATCGCGAGCTGCTGCAGCAGATGCTCGCGGTGCAGTCGGCCGATGACCTGCTGTGGATTCGTCACGGCTATTGGGATGCGCCGACCGGGCTGCTTTCTGCCGAGGGCAAGGGTCCGGTCGTGGTGAGCGGTCACACGCCAACGGTGTCGCTCGGGCGTTATTGCGAGGTCGGTGGTCTTGCGGGGCTCGATGAGGAGTCGGGCCGCGGGCAGATCGTGCGCCTGGGCGGCGAGGATGCCGCCGGTGTGCCCGATCGCATCGACATCGACTGCGCTGCCGCCACCGGCTCCGAGTTCGGTCGCGTGGGCATCCTGCGGCTCGATGATGGGGCGGAGTTCTACGCGAATATTCGCCCCGGGGAATAACTTTGCTCCGCCGTTCTACCGAACGGCGGCCACGTTGATGCTGCGCAGCCCCGAAGCACCCCATCTTGTCGCTCAAACCGTCGTTCGCGTACGGAAGTACGCGTCGCTCCTCTTTCGCGCCAACCTGGGGCACTTTGAGACTGCTCGCTGTCGGTGCCAAAACATCGACGTTTCTTTTCTTCAAATTGATTCGAATTAGGCGCCGTACGGGTTGCGGTCGCGTTCTATGCGCTGGCGAATGTGGGCGTATTCGACAATCAACAGCACCAGGAGTAGGGCCATGATGGCTAGGTAGCTCACCACAGCGCCCATCAGACCCAGTAGCTTAATCAGGATCACCGGCAGCACCACGCTTACGGCGAAGCAGATCAGGTAGATCTTGGTGACGTCTCCAGCGTGGCGCAGCACCGTGATAATGGCGTAGATAAAATCGATGGCCGCGGTTACGCCGCCGGCGACGACCATCAGCAGCGCCAGCGTACGGTAGCGTTCAAAGCTGAGGCCGTACATAAAGCTCATGAGGGGAATACCGGGACCTGCCATAAATGCGGCGCACACGCCGGTGATGACCACGATCAGCGCCATAACGGCAACAATAATCAGGTCAAAGCGACGACGCTTGCGAGGATTAGCCCAAATGCTCGACAAGCGCAGGAGCTGCGGTTTATAGATAAATCCAATGCTCAGCAAAATAGCCTGCGCCGGAAAGAACAGGGCATTAAAGTACAGCTGATATTTGTATGCCAGCGTGCCTTCCATCACAAACTTGGGCATGCTCTCAATAAGGTTGAACAGGAACAGTGCACCAAAGAGCGGGGCGCACTGGACAAACAGGTGGCCGACCTCGCGCAGGCTCACGTGGCGCGATTTTTCGGTCTCGAGCAGGGCAAGCGGCGCGGTGACCAGCACGAGCGAGGCGATGGCGGTGACACCCATGGCCATGGCCGCGATGGGCATGCTGCGCGTGAGGAACAGTGCCACGCTAAAGACCGCGATGACGCCGGCGGAACGCAGCGTTTGGCTCATGCCGGCCAAATAGAGCTTGTCGGCCTGCTGCAGGCGGCCCTCGTACACGTCGGCGATGCCGTCGATCACCTTATAGAGGTAGACGCCCAGGCCGATCGTGGCCATCTGCGCATCGTAGCCGCGGGCGCTGCTGTATACCAGGCCGCATGCCAGCGCGAGCGCTCCGCAGAGCCAGCGGTTGAGCTGGTAAGAGGCAAAGGACGTCTTTTCGTCGATGTCCGAGACCTGGAAATTGCGCACGCCGTAGTTGCACGCGATCATGATGAGCGTGCCGGTGACAAAGGCGATGGAGAATTTGCCAGCCTCCTCGGCGCCCGCGAGCTGTGTGGACACGATGGTGAGCAACGGAAACGCCATGCCCCACACGGCGGTGCCCAGGGTATTCCAAAGGTAGTCGCGACGGGTGGCGTGATCTTCGTACTCGGCTTCTTGCGTGGAGAAGCCGCCGCCGTAGACGGCTCCGAGCAGGCGGTTCCACCAGGCATTGACCATGCGGTGGATGGGGCCGGGCTGGCGATCGCGCTCGCGGCGACGGCGTGTGACCCGGCTGCTGTCGGGACCGCCGGCGTTACGCTGGCTTAGCTCTTGGATTCGTGCGAGCTCCTCGGCGGTGTGCGATGCGGGGAACAGGCCGTTCTCGATGCGTCCGCCCTGCCCGTGCGCCCCGTCCGATACGGTGGGGTCGGCGACGCCATTGCGGCGGGCGATGGCGCGGCGAATGCTATCGATGGGCGTGATGCTCAAAGCGGAGTCCTTTCTATTGCTGCGCTCTAGTATAGACGCGACGGTGTTCGTTCGTGTTTTTGAACAGGTTGTTCGATAATTTCGGCGGCGCCATTCAGTAGACGGCATTTGGGGACGTTCCTTATGTGCCGGCACTTTGGGAACGTCCCTAAGTGCCGGCATCCGGGGTCGCTCCTTGGTTGTTGCCTGTTCAAGAGTGTCCCTAACGACTAGGCCGCTTGCGTGCGATTTTTGACCGTTGGGCGGGCGCTTCGCCGTTGCCGCAAAAACGTTTTTGCATATCGGGTACAACGGGCTTTACGTGAGTAAAGTGCGCGCCTCGTCCACGTGTCGCGCTTTTAAAGGAGGCCCCATGCCAGGTGTTACCCCTGCAGAAGTTCTGTCCAACTTTGGCATTACGCTGGTCGAAGATCCTGCCGAGAACCAGCCCCGCCTGCTGGTCGACCTGCCGGCAGCCGAGCTCGTCGAGCACGCCATCCGTCGCAACGAAGGTCGTATGGCCTCCAACGGCGCGCTGGTGATCGAGACGGGGGAGCGCACTGGCCGCTCGCCTAATGACCGCTTTATCGTTGACACCCCCGATGTTCACGACAAGATTGCCTGGGGTGCCGTCAACCGCCCGCTGTCCGTCGAGAGCTACGAGGCCATCAAGGCCGGCATCGTCGACTATCTCAACGAGCGCGACGTGTTCGTCACTCGCGGTATGGCCGGTGCCGACCGCAACCATACGCGTCGTCTGCTTGTCGCCTGCGAGCGTGCCAGCCAGGCGCTCTTTATTAAGCAGATGCTCGCCCGCCCGCTTGCCCGTGAAATCGCACGCACCGGCGAGCCGGACTTCTGCGTGCTCGCCGCGCCGGGCTACCAGTGCGATCCCGCCATCAAGGGCCTCAACTCCAGCGCCGCCGTGGTCATTAACTTCCAGGAGCGCGTGATTCTGGTCGCCGGCACCGGCTACTCCGGCGAGATCAAAAAGTCCATTTTCAGCGTCATGAATTACCTGCTGCCCGTCGAGGACGACGTGCTGCCCATGCATTGCTCGGCCAGTATGGACCCCGTCACGCATGAGACCGCCGTGTTCTTTGGCCTCTCCGGCACCGGCAAGACCACGCTTTCGGCCAACCCCACGCGCCTGCTGATCGGCGACGACGAACACGGTTGGTCCGACATGGGCATCTTTAACATCGAGGGTGGCTGCTACGCCAAATGCGAGGGCCTGGACGCCTTCCACGAGCCCGAGATCTTCAACGCTGTCCGCTTTGGCGCGATCTGCGAAAACGTGGTGCTCGACGAGAACCGCAAGCCCAACTACGACGACATCTCGATCACGCACAACACGCGCGTGGCATACCCTGTGGAGCACATTCCCAACGCGTGGACCAAGGGCATGGGCACCACTCCAAGCGTCGTGCTGTTCCTGACCTGCGACGCCTTTGGCGTGTTGCCGCCCATCTCACGCCTGACGGCCGATGCCGCCATGTACCACTTCGTGACGGGCTTTACGGCCAAGATCCCCGGCACCGAGGTCGGCGTCACCGAGCCCACGCCCACGTTCTCTTCGCTGTTTGGCGAGCCGTTTATGCCGCTCGACCCCATGGTCTATGCCAAGATGCTCGGTGAGCGCATCGCCGACGGCCGCACGCGTGTGTACCTGGTCAACACCGGCTGGATTGGCGGCGGCTACGGCGTGGGCCATCGCATCGAGCTTGCCTACACGCGCGCCCTGGTGGCCCACGCCCTCGACGGTACCATCGAGGACAGCGAATTCGTGCATGACGATATCTTTAACGTCGACATTCCCACCACGTGCCACGGCGTGCCCGACGGCATCCTGGTGCCGCGCCAGTACTGGCAGAGCACCGCGCGCTACGACGAGGCGGCGCACAACTTGGCCGTGATGTTCGAGGAGAACTTCGAGAAGAAGTACTCGCACCTGCCCGAGTCCGTGAAGGCCGCCGGTCCGCACGCTCAGGTGCACGCCGACGCCCGTCATCGCGGCCGCGGCCTGCTGGGACTCCGACACTAGCGTTGCTTCAGGCCCAAAACCACCATAAAGGGGACAGGCACCTTTGTGGTGGTTTTACTCGCGCGGATGACTCGGGTTACAATACGCCTGACATATTGCCCCCTTCTCCGGATGGGGGCAGCGTAAGCGCTCTTGTGGCGGCACCGTAGGACTTTGAAGGTGGCCGTCGTAAGGGCGCTTTTTGTTTAGGCGCCCTCGCTCGGGCGCGCACGATGAAGGGAGAGCGCATGAAGAGTTTCGTTGCCGAGGATTCGTTTTGGGAGCTATTTCCGCAGGCGGCTGTCGGTGTTGTGGTCGTAAAGGGTATGAAGCCCGCGGCTCAGATTCCTCAAGAGGACGTGGACGCGATTGCGGCGTTGCTCGACCGCGCCAATATCGACGCGGAGCGTCATCTGACCAGCGATACTATCAGCGAGAACGCACCGGTCAAGGCATGGCGCGAGGCTTATCGGCTGTTCAAGACCAAAAAGGGCGCGCGTTGCTCAATTGAGAACCTGCTCAAGCGCGTGCTCAAGGGCAAACCGGTGGCCCACATTACGCCCGCGGTGGACATCTACAACACGGTGTCGCTGACCTACGCGCTGCCCGTTGGCGGCGAGGACCTGCATGCGATTGAGGGGGATCTTCGCTTGAAGGTGACTGACGGCGGCGATGCGTTCCTGCCACTTGGCGAGGAAACGGATGACCCGACGCTGCCCGGCGAGCTCGCCTACATCGATGATGCGGGCGCCGTATGCCGCTGCTGGAACTGGCGCGATGGCGTTCGCACGGCGCTGTCCGACGATTCGGCCGATGCATTCCTGGCGATTGAGTGCGTGGAGCCCGAGCGGATGGGGGATTGCCAGGCTGCCGTTGATCGTCTCGCCGAGTTGCTCGAGCGCTATCTGGGAGCGACGGTTGTCGTTAAGACGCTTGTGACCCGCGACAATCCCTGCGTGGAACTGTAACGACGCCTGCGGATCATGTTCGCCGGTCAAAACCACCACAAAGGTGCCTGTCCCCTTTGTGGTGGTTTTTATGTTGATGGGTTAACAAATGGGATATTTGGGTATGGGTGTTGCCTCGTGCGGCTAAGATGTTTACCCGTTAGCATCATGTAAGCGAAAGGCGGTCGTCTCCCATGCAGCAGAACGACGAGACACGTTTCGAGGACTTTGTCGGACTGATCAGCGGGCTCTACAAGGAGATCCAGCGCATTAAGACATCCGAGGGCGCAAGGCTGGGCCTCAAGGGCTCCGACGTTATGTGCCTGTACTATCTTGAGCGCAGCAAGGACGGCCTGACTGGCGCTGACCTGGCTCGCATGGCAGGCGTGACCCGTGCCGCCGTCTCGCGCACGCTCGCGCATCTGGAGGAGGGCGGCTACGTCGAGGTCGACGACTCGGGTGATGCGGCCGTTAAGTATCGTGCCCCGGTGCGCCTGACCGCTCTGGGCGGCGAGAGCATGAGCGAGGCGGACCGCATCATTCGCGAGGTGCTCGACACCACCGGTAAGGCTATGGGTGTGGAGCAGCGCGAGCAGATGTATGCGTCGCTGCGTACGATTCTCAACACCCTGCGTGAGATCTAAGGCCGCCAAGGCATTTGCTTCCCATTAAAAACTGCATAGTCCCGTTTGAGCGCGTATGCCGTGCCGGGGCATTGCTGTCAATATTTCCCGCGCGGGACCTGCGCAAGAAAGGATTCGTTATGTCCGTCCGCATTATTACCGATTCCGCAAGCGATATGTCGCCGGCGGAGCACCCCGCTCTGCGTGTTCTGCCGCTGTCCGTCACCTTTGGCACCGATGTGTATATGGATGGCGTCGACATCGATCACCAGCGCTTTTACGAGATGCTCGTGGAGCGCGATGAGCTGCCCAAGACCGGTCAGGTCAACCCGTACGCCTTTTCGCAGGCGATTGCCGAAGCGCGTGAGGCCGGCGATGAGGCCGTGATTATTACCGTGGGCGCCAAGCTCTCGGGCACCAACCAGAGTGCTCGTACGGCACTTGCCGAGGCGCCGGGCGGCGACATGTTCGTCGTGGACAGCAATAACGTGACCTTGGGCGAGCGCGTGCTGGTCGAGTATGCGCTGCGCCTGGTGGACGAGGGCCAGGGCGCGGCTCAGGTTGCGGCGGCTGTCGAGGCCGTGCGCGACCGCGTGGTCCTCATCGGCCTGCTCGAGACGCTGGAGTACCTGGTGCGCGGCGGCCGCCTGTCTGCTGCGGCGGGCGCTGTGGGCACGCTGCTCAACGTGAAGCCGGTCGTGGCTGCCGAGGACGGTCTGATCGTGCAGCTGGGCAAGGCGCGCGGTTCCAAGAACGGCCGTAACCTGCTCAACCAGAAGGTCGAAAAGGCAGGCGGCATCGACTTTTCCATGCCACTGGCGCTCGGCTATACGGGCCTTTCGGATGCGGTGCTCAAGAAGTATATCGAGGACAGCGCGGCACTGTGGGCTGGCCACACCGAGGGCGAACTGCCCGTTCACACCATCGGCGCCACCATCGGCACCCATGTAGGCCCCGGCGCCGTAGCCGTAGCCTTCTTCCAGCCCGTTAACTAGCCCACCTGCCAAAACCACCACAAAGGGGACAGGCACCTTTGTGGTGGTTTATGCTATTCCGGGTGGAAGGGAGCGAGCAATGGCGTCTGAGGGCTTTTTTGAGCGGGTGTACGAGGTGGTCGAGCAGATTCCCGAGGGGATGGTCGCCACGTATGGTCAGGTGGCGCTGCTTGCTGGACGTTCACGAAGTGCGCGGTACGTGGGGTATGCCCTGCATGGCAATCCGCGCCCCGGCGAGATTCCCTGTCACCGCGTGGTGTTTGCCGATGGCCGCATATGCGATGGTTTTGCTTTTGGCGGTCCCGATGCTCAACGTGAGCTTTTGCTAGGGGAGGGTGTGGCGTTTAAGGACGACATGCACGTCGACTTGGCCGCCTGTCGCTGGCCTGCAGGGCTCTAGCGGCTCTGCCGTGGCTTAAACCACCACAAAGGTGCCTATCCCCTTTGTGGTGGTTTTGGCAGGTTTACCGAGGTTAACTTATGGAGAAGGTATGGCGGCGCGGTTTGTCGCAGCAAAGTAAACCACGGTGAACTATATTGTTTTCAGCAACGGAGCAGGCAATAGGCGATGAAAAAGCCTGCCCTGTTGAGTTTGATTCGCATTCCTCCCCTCTGTGCGATTCAACGGTGTACTTCGGGAACAGGCCCGCTGGCAACTATCTGCCAGCGGGCCTGTTCCTGTTTCGGTGAGGATTCAGCCTCACCGTCTATGTTGTGCGAAGGCGCTTTGCCTAGTACACCATGCCCATGGCGTCCTGAACCTCGGCCAGGGTCTGCTCGGCGATCTCATTGGCGCGACGGTTGCCCTCGTGCAGCACGTCCTTCACGTAATCCAGGTCGTTTTCGTAGCGCTGGCGACGCTCGCGGATCGGCGCGAAGTACTCGTTGACGGCCTCGGTCACGTACTTCTTGAGCTGGCCGGAGCCGCCCATGCCAATCTCCTCGGCAATCTCGACTTCGGAACGGCCGGTGCAGATGGCGGCCGTCGAAAGCAGACCGGACACGCCGGGGCGGTTCTCGGGATCGAACGTGATCATGCGCTCGGAGTCGGTCTGGCTCTTCTTGATGCGCTTGGCCGTCTCCTCGGCGGTCATCGAGATGTTGATGGCGTTACCGTAGCTCTTGCTCATCTTGCGACCGTCCAGGCCCGGCAGCAGCGGGGTCTCGGACAGCAGTGCGTCGACCTCGGGGAACACCTTGCCGTAGCGGTTGTTAAAGCGGCGGGCGATGGTGCGGGTGAGCTCGATGTGCGGCAGCTGGTCGCGACCGACGGGCACCACGTTGCCCTTGCAGAACAGGATGTCGCAGGCCTGGTGCACCGGGTAGGTGAGCAGAAGGCCGGTGAGCTCGTGGCCCGAGGCCTCCATCTCGGCCTTGACCGTGGGGTTGCGCGCCAGCTCGGCCTCGGAGACCAGCGACAGGAACGGCAGCATGAGCTGGTTGGCGGCGGGCACGGCGGAGTGCGCGTAGATCATGGTCTTGTCGGGGTCGATGCCGCAGGCAAGGTAATCCATGACCATGTTGTACACGTTGTCCTGGATGTGCTCGGTCGTGTCGCGGTCGGTGATGACTTGGTAGTCGGCGATGAGCACGTTGGTCTTGGCGCCCATGTTCTGCAGCTCAACACGGCCCTTGAGGGTGCCGAAGTAGTGACCCAGGTGCAGACGGCCGGTGGGGCGGTCGCCGGTGAGCATGGTGAACTTCTCGGGCGTTTTGGCCAGGCCCTCGCGAATGGCGTTGCTCTTTTGCAGCGCGACTTCGTAGCTGTTCTCGTTTGGCATGATTGCTCCTAACGTATGTTCATGGGTCAAGATGATAACGCGTTTATTGGAGGGTCGGGGCGTAAGTACGCGAGGGGCGGGAGAGCGGCGGCATGTGCGATGGGCGCGGCGTGGCTGCGCGTTTGGCCGGCGGCGCCTGGGCGCATCCTCGGCAGCTTACCCTAGCGCCTGTGGTGGCGCTCCTCCCTGCGTTCTTCTGCCGCCTGCTCCTCCTGCTTAAAGGCGGGATCGTCGGGGGTGACGAGCTCGTCCTCGTGCGTGCGCTTGTTGTAATGGTGGCGCAGCACGGGCTCAAACAGGTGCAGGTGCTTGGCAAAGGCCGCCGAGCCAATGGCGAGTACGGTAAAGATGAGCACGCGCATGGGCACCTCGACCTGGTTAATCGCGGCGGCGCCGGCCGAAAGCATGATGCACCAGGCGTAGATGAGGAGCACTGCCTGCTTTTGGTTGTAGCCCTCTTGGATCAGGCGGTGGTGGATGTGGCCCTTGTCGGCCTGCCCGATGCTAATGTGGGCGCGCTTGCGGCGCACGATGGCGCTAAACGTGTCGATGATGGGCACGCCGGCAACGATGAGCGGGATGATAAGCGAGGTGAGCGCGGCGGTGCGGCTCACGTTGAGCAGCGAGATGGAGCCCAGTGCAAAGCCCAGAAGCAACGACCCCGAGTCGCCCAAGAAGATGCTTGCGGGGTTGAAGTTGTAGCGCAAAAAGGCCAGGCAAGCGCCAAAGAGCGCAATGGAGAGCGCGGCGGCGTCGATGCGGCCCGAGAGAACGGCCATCGAAAACATGGTGAACGACGCGATGCCGCAGATGCCCGTGGCCAAGCCGTCGAGGCCGTCGATGAGGTTTATGATGTTGGTGAATGCCACCAGATAGATCACGGTGATGGGGTAGGCGAGCCATCCGAGCATGATCTCGCCGGGGGCAAACGGGTTGACGATGACGCCGATCCGCAGGCCGCCGATACAGGCGATAAGCGCAGCGAGGACCTGTCCGGCTAGCTTTTGCTTGGGCTTGAGCTGGAAGACGTCGTCGATAGCGCCGGTCGCAAAGATGACGGTAAAGGAGAGCGCCAGCATGGGATAGCTAATGTGAAGGCGCGGGTGCGGCACCAGGACGGGCGGCCAGCCTAGGTGCCAGGTGCCTAGGATTTGCACAATGCAGGCAACGACCAGGCCCAAAAACACCGCCGTTCCGCCCAAACGCGGGATGGGCTTGGTGTTGATGCGGCGCTTAGAAGGATAGTCGACGGCGTCGAGCTTAATTGCCAAGCGCTTGACCAGGGGCACCGTGAGGAAGGTCGTGATAAAGGCCGCCGCTGCCACGCATAGATACGGTATGTAGCTCGGGGATGAAGCCATGAATCTAAAAACCGCCAAGCGTCGAAGGAAAAGGTCAAAGGTTGCTAAGCGCAAAGGGCATAGCCGAACCATGATACTCGACCAAGGGGGGTGCATGGAATTGCACGCAGCGATAATCACGCGCTTACCAGATATTGGGATGTTGTCGATGGATTGTCGGGATACCGGCGGGGATCCATATGGGCTGTAATGGTGGTTTTCGGCAAATAAAAACCACCCCCCACGTTACGAAAATGAACCCACCTAAAACAGGTGGGTGCCCTCATCGACTGTTCCAGCGTCCTTAACAACGAAGGATACCTGTACTAGGTACGACTGTGTGGGCTCCCTAAATAAACGCGACGGTTCACCCAGTTGCTCCGCGGGGGGCGGAATACCTACATCATAAAGCGGCACTTTATCGATTCCAGTCTTGACATTACAAAAATCGTGTCGGACGATTACGGCGCCTTGGGCTCGAGCCGTCTGTGCGGTTGGTCCCTTTACGTTTGAGCTGCTGAATCGTTGTTTTGGAGCATGTTTTTATGCCGACGCCGTTGACCGAACTTTTTTCGCCCGCCTGCCATTTGTGTCCGCGTCGTTGCGGTGCGGTGCGCGACGAGGGTGCGCACGGCGTATGCGGTGCCGATGACACGCTCAAGGTGGCCCGCGCGGCGCTTCATATGTGGGAGGAGCCGCCTATCTCGGGCGAGGCCGGTTCGGGCACGATCTTCTTTAGCGGCTGCTCGCTCAAATGTGTCTATTGTCAGAACCACGAGATCTCGACGGGCAATTTTGGGCTTGAGATTTCGCCCGAGCGCCTGGTCGAGATTATGCTGGAGCTGCAGGACCAAGGTGCCAATAACATCAATCTGGTGACGGCGACGCATTATGCTCACCTGCTGCCGGTCGCGATTGCCGCAGCTCGGGAGCGCGGACTGGTCATTCCAATCGTCTACAACACGAGCGGTTATGAGCGCGCGAGTGCCGTGGCGGCGCTCGGCGATTTGGTCGACGTGTGGCTTACCGACTTTAAGTATGCCAATGCGGCGCTTGCGCAGTCACTCTCTCATATTAAGGACTACCCGCGCGTGGCTGTGTCGGGTCTGGCCCAGATGGCGCGCGAAATTGAGCGCCGCGGGGGAGAGCTGGTAGACGGGGACGGGCTCATGAAGCGCGGCATAATCGTGCGTCATCTGGTGCTGCCGGGGCATGCGGACGATTCGTGCCGCGTGTTGGACCTGGTGTGGCGGACGGTGGGCGACGTGCCGATCTCGGTCATGAACCAGTACACGCCCAATGCCCTCATGCGCGAACAAGGCGGCGACCTGGCGCGCGCCGTGACGCGCGAGGAGTACGAGCAGGTGCTCGACCATGCCGACGACCTGGGCTTTACGACGATGTTTTGGCAAGAAGGCGGAGCGGTAGACGAGAGCTTCACCCCGGCGTTCGATACCACCGGTGTTCTTACTAGTGCTCAAACCAGCTAATCTGGGACGAGGCTCTTTGAGTAGTCTTTTTGGGACGTGTCTCTATAGTTTTGTCAACCGCGTGCTTCGCGCCATTTCGGCAT
>CABVDG010000022.1:0-34719 GCA_902497075.1 uncultured Collinsella sp. | reverse complement strand
GACGGAAAGCACATTAAGTGCTTTCCTTTGCGTGCGGAACTCGCGACAAACTTAATCGCCCCGCCCGGCAGGCGAGCTGCGGAAACTCGGTCGGTCCAGAGCAATATCGCGCAAACGGAATTCTGGCTGAATAACTGTTTGCATGGGAGATCTGGTTGATGCGGTCATCTCTGCCCTCTTGTGGACTGAGGAGTGTCCCAAACTGCCGGCAGAAAAGGAACGTCCCTAAGTGCCGAATTGGGATGAAAAAGGCGGAGGCCCTGGAGAGGGTCTCCGCCTTTGTTACAGGGGGCGATGGTATTCGCGTGTTGCGGGATTAGACCAGGCGGGCGTTGATCGTCTTGGCGATCTCGGCGGCGTCGGTGGAACCCTTGACGGTGGCACGGAAGTCCTCGTCCATGAGCGCCTCGGCGACCTTGGACAGGATCTTGAGGTGCGTGGTGCCAGCCTGTGCACCTGGGATGAGCAGAGCGATGGCCACGTTGACGGGAGCGCCGTCCATGGTATCCCAACCGGTCACGCCGGACTCATCCTTAACGACGATGACGGCAGCCTCGGTAATGGCGTCGGACTTGGCATGCGGGATGGCGAAGCCCTCCATCATGCCCGTGGTACCCTCGGCCTCGCGGGCCAGGAAGGCGTTCATCACGGCGTCGGCGTCGCTGGCGATACCGGCCTTGACAGCCTGGTTGGAAACGAAGCTCAGAGCCTCGTCACGAGAAGCGAAGTCCTCGGCGACAAAGACGTTCTCAACCTTCACGAAGTCGGCAGCCTCGGCCTTGGGGGCCTCGACGGCAGCGGCCTTGGGAGCCTCAACCGGCTTGGCTGCAGGAGCGGCCTTCTGGTTCTTCTCGAAGTCGTACTTCTTGAAGGCTACGAACAGGATGCCACCGACCACAGCGCCGATGAGGATCGCGAGGACCCACAGCGGACCGTTCTCGACAACGGGCAGGACCAGGAAGCCACCGTGAGGCGCCGGATCGTGAACGTTGAACATAATGGTCAGGATCGAAGCGATAGAGGAACCGAGCATCATGATGGGCATGACCGGCCAGATGTTCTTGGTCATGAACGGAATGGCGCCCTCGGTGATGTGAGTGCAACCAAGAATGAGGTTGACGATACCGGCGTCGTGATCCTCCTGGCTGAAGTACTTCTTGCCGACGACGACGGCGAAGGTTGTGATCAGCGGCGGAACGATGCAAGCAGCGGAGACGGCAGCCATGAAGTTGGTGCCGAAGTTGTAGGTATCGGTGCCAACGCCAGCAGCCAGTGCCTCGGTGAGCATAGCAGTACCGGTGACGTAAGCAGCCTTGTTGACCGGGCCACCCATGTCAAAGGCGCACATGCAGCCGATGGCAAGACCCAGGACAACGGCGCCAGAGGCGGACAGGCCCTTGAGGAAGTCCATCATGGCGGTGTTGATGGCAGCCATGGGGCCGGAAATGCCGAGCATGACCAGGCCGACGATAGCCGTCGAGAACAGCGGGTACAGGAAGATAGCCTTGAGGCCGTCCAGGTTCTTGGGCAGACCGGCAAATACCTTCTCGAGCAGCAGGATGACATAGCCAGCGAGGAAGCCGCCGACGATGCCGCCCAGGAAGCCGAAGCCCACGCCGGCGCCACCGGCGTCGATCATGCCGGTCTCGGCGTTAACAGGCAGGCCCTGAATGGCGATCATACCGGCGACAAAACCAGGGACGAGCGCCGGGCGCTTACCGATGGACTCGGCGATGTAGGCAGAAAGCACGGGAACCATGAGGTTCATGGCGATGCCGCCGATGATCTTGAGCATAGCGGCGAAGGTGTTGTAGTCGGCAGCCGTCGAATCGAAGGACGTGATGCCCCACAGGAACGAAACGGCGGTCAGAACACCACCGGCAACGACGAAGACCAGCATGTGGCTGACGCCGTTCATGAGGTGCTTGTAGATAACGTGGCCGATGGACTCCTTCTCCTCGACCTCGTCCTCGACATCGGCGGCAGCGGTAACCGTATCGTCGCCCTTGGCGGCGAGCGCGCGGTCAATCAGCTTTCCGGCGGCCTCGACGGACAGGGCCTTGGAAACGCCGACGGAAACCATGGGCTTACCGGCGAAACGCTCAGCCTGGACATCCTTATCGGCTGCGACGACGACGGCCTTGGCACCGGCGATCTCGCTCTTGGTGAGCTCGTTCTCGACACCGACCTGGCCATGGGTCTCGACCTTAATGGTCAGACCTCGCTCGGCAGCTGCCTTCTCCAGCGCCTCCTTCGCCATGAAGGTGTGCGCAATGCCGGTCGGGCAACCGGTGGCGGCGATGATGTCAAACTTAGCCATGTGTCCCTCCTTTTTAAGTTTTGCGCCCGCAGGCGCTCCCCTACACGCGCGTCCTTGCGCGCTTTTCCACAACTGAAAGATACCAACCTACCGTCCGCGTGAGAAGAGACAAGGCGCAATTCTCCGGTGAAAGGTTCTTTCATAACCGTAAACGGTAGGTGAAAGTTTACCATCAACACCTGAAACGGCAAGGTGTATCTTGTAATTGAAAATCCCCCTATACTATGACATTACAAAACGAGTCCGATTATCATGCCAACCAGGAGCCATCCATGACCGATAGTAGCAAGAGCGCACTTTCCCTCATTAGTACCCATCAGGGATACAGCGAGTCAGAGCAGCGCATTGTCGACTATATATTGGAGCACCAGTCCGAGGCGCCACGCCTCACGGCGGCTCAGCTCTCGCGCGCCGCCGCCACGTCCGAGGCGACCGTTTCGCGCTTCTGCCGCAAGCTTGGCTTTGGCAGCTTCCGCAGCTTTCAGTTTTCGCTGGCGAGGGATTTGGAAAGCCAGCGCAACGAGGGCCTGACTGACGAGGTCTCGCTCGACAATATGGAGCAGAGCCTTAAAAACATCCTGGCTGCCAAGGTGAGCGAGCTTAATGCGACCATCGACGGGATCGACCACGATACGCTGGCGGCTGTTGTACATGCCCTTAAGCATGCAGGGGTTATTGAGTTTGCGGCTGTGGGCAATACGAACGCGGTCGCGCTCGATGCGACATTTAAGTTTTCGCAGCTGGGCCTTCGCTGTATGGCGAGCACCATCAGCGAGACCTCGATCGGGTTTGCACTCACACTACGCCCCGGCGACGTCATCGTGCTCATCTCAAACTCCGGCAAATCGCGCCGACTGAATCGCATGGCAAAAGCGGCTCGCAACTGCGGCGCAACCGTAGTCGTCATCAGCAGCGACAGCAAATCTCCGCTCGCGCGTCTGGCAGACTACACTTTTAATACCGTCAACCACGAAGCGCTGCTGACGACAGGCGACTTTGCGTTCTCTAAGATCAGCGCCACGATGATCATCGAAGTCATCTACAACTTCCTGCTGCCCGAGATTGAAGACGCTCGCGAGCATATCAGCTACTACGAGGAGCTCATCCAGCCCGATAAGGTTGTTGAGTAAAACGCGTAGTGGGACAAAAATTTCAGTCTATTTTGTCCCACCAGCACCGCCGATACGACCTAGCCTCGAACTTCTTCGAGCATCTGCTTTGCGTGGGCCAAGCTTGCCTCCGACTGATCGCCGCTGAGCATGCGGGCAATCTCGGCGATACGGGCAGCGCCAGTCACCTCGTCCAGATGGGTTTGGGGAACGTCGCCGGGCTCTTTACTGACCACGTAATGCTTGTCGGCCATAACGGCGACCTGCGCCAGGTGGGTTACGACGATGACCTGATGCGTGGCGGCAAGATCGGCCAGTACACCTGCCAACGCACGGGCGGTGGAGCCGCCGACACCGGCATCGACCTCGTCAAATACCAGTGTGTCGACGCCGTCAGCATTACCCAAGACCACCTTGCTCGCCAGCATGACGCGGCTTAACTCGCCGCCCGACGCAATGCGGCGGAGGGGACGTGGTGTCAAACCGGCACCGCTGCGGTATAGCAATTCGTAGCTCGAAGGACCAACCGGCGTCCACTCAGCACGGGGAAGATCACGTGACTCCCAGACGAGCTCGGCACTACCCATCTCCAAGCGCGCCATCTGGCGGCCGACCTCGTGGCAGAAGCGCGGGGCCGCCGTATTGCGAGCACGCTTAAGTGCCTTGGCAGCAGCGAACAACTCGCGCTCGGCAGCACCAAGTGATTCACGCGCCTTTTTAATCTGCTCATCGCCATCATCAACCAGGGACAGCAGCTCTTGCGAGCGATCGCGCATGGCAAAAACATCGTCCATGGTGGGACCCCACTGACGCAACAGACCCTTGAGGTCGGAATACCGCTCACGCATGCGAGCGAGCTCGCGCGGGTCGAAGGCGACGCCATCGCGATAGGCACGAAGCTCGTTCGCGCTGTCCTCAAGGGAGATACAGGCATCCGAAAGCGCATCGGCAATGTCACCCAGTTTGCGATCGACGCTAGCCATACGGGAAAGCTCTGCCACGGCGCTGTTCACGGCATCGAGCGCTCCGCCTTCGGCGGCAAGCGATGCATGGGCATCGTTAGCTGTGGCAACCAGTACCTCGGCATGTTCGGAGCGCGGCAGCAGCTCCTCGAGCTCCTCGTACTCGCCCGGCTTGGGGTCGACCTCACCGATGCGCTCGAGGGCAAAGCGCGCCTCCTCGACGCGGCTCCCCTGCGCACGCGAGGCCTCTTCGAAACGTCGAACTTCCTTGGCGGCAGCGCGCGATGCCTTAAAGCAGGCGCGGTACGCATCCAGCGCCTCGAGCGCAGAGCGCCCCGCCCAGGCATCGACCATCGCAACGTGATGCGCCGGGTCGAGCAAGCGCTGATGCTCATGCTGCCCGCAAAGA
This sequence comes from uncultured Collinsella sp., assembly GCA_902497075.1. Lineage (GTDB taxonomy): Bacteria > Actinomycetota > Coriobacteriia > Coriobacteriales > Coriobacteriaceae > Collinsella. The sequence continues at coordinate 29,919 of CABVDG010000022.1, read as the reverse complement.
TCCATCATCACGCCGACGCGCTCCGAAAGCTCGCGCACACTGGCGATGCGGCCGTCAATTTTTACGCGACTGCGGCCCTCGGCAGAAAGGCTACGCTGCACGGTGAACCCCTCCGTGTCGTGCGGCCCGTCGAACAAGCGCGCCTCGACGCTCGCCAGCGACTCGCCCTCGCGCACCGTCGACGAATCCGCGCGCTCGCCCAAAATAAGCTTGAGGGCCGAGAGCAGCGCGGTCTTGCCGGCGCCGGTCTCGCCGGTCAGGACAGTCAGGCCGGCACTCGGCACCAACGTCGCCTCGCGAATGAGTGCAATGTTAGAAACCTGCAGCTCATCGATCATGACGGACTCCGTAGAATACGCGGCTCACCGAGTTGTAGAAGCTCTCGGGGCCGTAATCGAGCAACAACACATCTCCGGGCCCGCGGCGCACCGCCACGCTCTCGACCGTGCCATCGCAGGTAATAAACTGTCCATCGATAGCGATCGCCGGAACGCTCGGGCGGTCATCGGACATAAAGATTTCGACGACATCACTCGGCGAGGTCAAAAAAGCGCGAGCCTGAATGGTATGCGGGGCGATGGGCACACAGACCATACCCGTGTAATCGGGGCTGACAATGGGACCGCCGGCGGAAAGCGCATAGCCGGTGGAGCCGGTCGCCGTCGAAACGACGACACCGTCGCCGCGCAGGCGATCGATATGATGGCCGGACACCGTGATGTCAAACTCAACCATATCGGACAGGGGGCCGCGCGTAAGTGCCATATCGTTGAGGGCAAACGTGCGCACGACATCCTTCGTGCCATCGTCGCGCACGGACACGATATCCGCGGCGATGGTGGCGCGGCGGCTCACGTGCAGCTCACCGGACAGAGCATCGCTCACGACCTGCAGAATGTCGCGCTCCTCGGGGCTCGCAGCAGTTAAAAAGCCCAGGTGACCATAGGAAAGACCAAGGATAGGAATCTCGCGATGGTTGAGGATGCGGGCAGCGCGCAGCAACGTACCGTCGCCGCCGAGCGTAATGACCAGATCTGAGCCATCAATATCAGGCGTGCTTTGAATCTTCGATCGCTGGTCGGCAGCCCATGCGACCTCGTAGCCCTGGCGCGAAAGCCAAAGCTCGAGCATCAGGCCGCTCTCGACCGCCTCTTGCTTGTAGTAATTGGGAACCAGAAAGACCTTCATAGCGTTGCAGCTTTCTCGCTCAAAGCCGATACCTGGGATTGCAGCTCATCGTCGGTGCGTTCACCAGGGGCAAACCTTGTACCGTACAGGAAAAACTCAACGTTGCCCTTAGCGCCATGGATGGGCGACACGCACACGTCAAGCGGGAACAGGCCCTTGGCGGCAAAAAGCTCAATCGCCGCCACGAGCGTATCGCGGCGGACGGCGGGGTCGGTCACGATACCGCGCTCGCCCACCAGCGCAGCCGGCGCCTCAAACTGGGGCTTTACGAGCGTGCAGAACGAACCCGAAGGCTTCAGGCACGCCAGCACGGCGTCGATGATATTCGCGATGCCGGTAAACGAGACATCACATACAGCCAGGTCGATGGCACCGGCATAGCCAAGCTCAGGCAGCTGCGTCACGTTTGTGCGCTCATGCAGCGCCACGCGATCATCCTGACGCAACGACCAATCGAACTGGGCGCGACCCACGTCCACCGAGACAACGGTCGCAGCTCCGCGCTTGAGCAGGCAATCGGTAAAGCCGCCGGTAGAGCAGCCCACATCCAGACAGCTAAGGCCCGTCGGATTGATGCCAAACGCATCAAGCGCGCCTTCGAGCTTAAGACCGCCGCGGCCAACATAGGGAATGCGCCCCTTCACGTGCAGTGGCAGACCCGGAATCACCTTAAGGCCCGGCGAAGTCAAGCGCTCGCCGCCACTCGAGACCAATCCGGCCATAAGAGTGCGAAGGGCATCCGCGCGATCGGCGCAGATGCCCTGTGAAATCAGTTCGTCATCAAGACGCACGCGTTTCATGAATGCCATCAACCATTCGTATCCGGAGATGCGGCCTAGCTATCCTGGGATTCGTTTGCCGCATCCTCATCGTATTCCTGCTCGAGCTTATCGGCCTCACGCGGCGTCAGCTCAAACTTGTCGACCATATCGACCGCGCGGGAGCCCAGCTCAATCGCTTCGTCAAACAGATCGAGTGAACGCTCCAAGGACGTATCCTTGGAGCGAACGGTAGCGATGATCTGGTCCAGACGGTCCGAAATCTCGTCAAAGTTGCGGACAGAACCCTCTGGCATGGCTACTCCTCGACGGAGTCGGCCTCGACGGCCTCAGCAGCGTCCACATCCTCGGCAAGTACACCGGCGGTAGCCTGAGCGGCAGCGACCTTGGCGGCAGCCTCAGCAGCCTGGGCCTCCTCGCGAGCGCGATCCTCGGCCAGCAGTTCCTGGTACAGGTCCTCGCCCGGCAACTCCTCGCTGCGCGCGATCTTGCCCAGCACGCCGTTGACGAACGACGCGGACTGGTCGGTGCCATAGGCCTTGGCAAGTTCGACGGCCTCGTTGATCACGATAGCGTCCGAGACCTCTTCGTCGGTGAGGAAGCGCATCTCGTAGACGGCGATACGCAGCAGATTGCGGTCGGCGCCGGGCATGCGCATAAGATCCCAGTTCTTGGCGACGGCGCGCAGGGCACAGTCGATGCGATCGATATGCTCGTAGGCACCGCGGCACAGCTCCAGCGCATAGGGGTCGAGGGGGCCCTTCGAGATCAGGAAATCGCCCTCGAGGACGCGCTCGAGCGGGCTGTCCGTGGCCTCGGCCTGGAACAGCAGCTGCAGCGCCTGACTGCGGGCAAGCGTACGCCCGCGATAAACCTTAAGGCTCAAAGGTTACTCCTTGGGGAAAACGAGGCCGTCGATGCAAACGTCAACGCGCTCGACCTCAACGCCCACCTGGGCATCGATGGCAGCGACCACGGCAGCGCGAACGGCCTCGGCGAGTTTCTTGAACGGATAGCCAAAGAACACCACAACGCGCACGGTGAGTGCGAGCTTGTCGCCGACGACCTCGGTCTCGACCGCCGGCTCGGAAGCCGGGGCCTTGGACGAGAGCATCATGGAGACAAGGTTGGTGGCAAGGTCCTTGACGCCAACGGAGGCGATGCCCTCGACATCGGACACGGCGCGCGAGACGATGGCGGTCAGAACATCGGGCGAAATGCCGATGCCGTCAATCTTGATTTCCTGGGGCATGAGTCCTCCTAGAAGAGTTGGTTGCTAGACGCGGGAGACGAACTTGCCGTCGCGGGTGTCAACCTTGATGACCTCGCCCTCGTTGAGGTACATGGGGACCTGGATGACAGCGCCGGTGTCGATCGTGGCCGGCTTGGTGGAACCCTGGACGGTGTCGCCCTTAAAGCCCGGGTCGGTCTGGACGATGGTGGTCTCGATGAACATCGGCGGAGTCACGCCCATGAGCTCATCGTCGGCGAAGAGCAGCTGGCAGATGTCGTTCTCGCGCAGCCACTTGGAGTTCTCGCCCACCATGTCCTCGGGAACGGGAACCTGCTCATAGGATTCGTTGTCCATGAAGATGTAGTCGGTGCCATCGTTGTAGAGGTACTGGAACTCACGGGTGGTGAGCATGACGCTCTCGAACTTGGTGCCGGCGTTGCAGGTGTTCTCGACGACGCGGCCGCTCTTGATGTCGCGGGTCTTGTAGCGCACAAACGCGCCGCCCTTGCCCGGCTTGACATGCTGGAACTCGACGATGGTGTAGACCTTGTCCTTAATGCGGAGACCGAGGCCGTTCTTGAAGTCGGCGGTAGAAATGGTAGGCATAGCGACCTTTCTTGTTATGGGCAGAACGCACAAGCGTCCAAATTACATACGAGCGAAATTATACACTTGCAGACGGCGCCTGCAGCGAGCGCATAAAAAGAGAACGCGGGGCGTCCGAATTGCTCCGGAGGCCCCGCCCCAAACTATCTACCGAAGTAGACTAGCAATCGATGACGTGAAGGTCATGCGGCGTCTTGGTGAAGGGCTCGTAGCCGTTCTCGGTGACCACGCCGTAGTCCTCCAGGCGCACGCCGCCCACGCCGGGCAGGTAGACGCCGGGCTCCATGGTGATAACCGAGCCGACCTCGATGATATTCTTGCTGCGGTTGAAGTTGGGCAGCTCGTGGATGTCAATGCCCACGCCGTGGCCCAGACCATGGTTGTAGTAATCGCCATAGCCGGCATCGCCAATGATCTTCTTGGAAAGCTTGAAAATGTCGTTGCCCTCGACGCCCGGATGGATGGCGGCGACGCACTCCTCGTGCGCACGGCGCACGAGCGCGTACAAGTCGAGCTGCTCCTGCGTGGGCTCGCCCATCACGACGGTACGAGTCATGTCGGAGCGGTAGTCGCAATAACCCGCGCCATAATCCATGAGAACGAAGTCGCCCTTCTCGATCACGCGGTCGCTCGGGACGGCATGCGGGTTGGCGGTGTTGGGGCCGCTCGCCACGATGGAGCCGAAGGCAAGGCTGTCAGCACCGTTGGCGAACATAAAGTTCTCGAGCTCGTTGCGTACCTGCTTCTCGGTCATACCGGGCTTAATAAAGCCGAGCATGTGCTGGAAGGCGGCATCGGTGATCGACTGCGCATGGCGCATGAGTTCAATCTCCTCGGCGTCCTTGATGGCGCGCATCTTGCGGATGTCGTCGTGCATCAGCGGCAGCATACAGGCGACGGAGCGGTCCTCCAGGCCGCGCTGAATACCCTGGTAGAAATTAATCTGCATATCGTCCTCGACAGCGCAGACGCGGCATTTGTTGGCCGCGATCTTGCCGGCGACCCAACCGGGGATGGTGCCCTCATCCATGTCGTAGACCCAGGGGCTGCCGGCAGGCGTGTTCTCCTCAAAGCTGTTGAGGTAGCGCGAGTCGGTATGGAACAGGCACTGGTCAGCCGTAATAAACGCCGCGTGCGGGAACTCGAAGGTGTAGTCGAAGACGCCCTTCACGCCCGTGAGCCAACGAAGATTGGCCTCGTCGCGTACCACGATAGCGTCGTAGCCACGCTCGACCATCAGGGCACGGACGCGCTCGATACGACCGGCAGGACCGGCAGCAAACTCAGACATGCAGATTCCTTTCTTGTTGTCTCTATATAGACGGGACGGGTCTCAACCGAACGACGGAATCGCATGCGATCCGCAACCGATTGGAAACCCGCCCCTCAACATGATACGAAAGACGATGGAAGTCAATAAATCTTAGAGAAGTTCTTTACGAGAAGCCAAGTAGGCGTGAGCATGGCGCTCAAGAACCTCGTCCTCAACGTTCGTTAGGCGAATGGCGCCGAGTGCCGCGGGCAGCGGCAGCATGCTGCGGTTTGAGCGCGCGAACTGCTGCCTACGGAACTCCTCGATATATGCGGCAGGCTCCAGATCGAAGGCAAGTTCCTCGATACCAAAGTCCTCCAAGCAGTCATCGACCTCAAAGACGTAATCGATATCGAAGTGGCAGGCATCATGTGCTAGGCGCGCCTCAAAGCGCATGCCCTCGGACAACAGCTGGTAGGCAGGGACCTGCGAGGCGGCATCGCCCAAGCAAGCGCGCAGGGTACGCTCCCCCGTCTTGCCAAAATCGAGCGCATGGCGGGCGCTCGGGTTCGTGGCCATCAGTACGTCCTTGCGGGCAGTCTGAGACCATTGAACAGCATTGACGAGCGCGACTTCCTCGCCCGCGAGAATCTCGGGGACGGTCTCAGTAAACTGATTCCAGCGGGACTTACTGCTCGAAAGCATGGTGCCAACAAGTACCACCATGCCGAGCTTGAGGTCCTCGAAGTCCGCCTCGCGAACAAGGTCGAGGTCACACACGACCAAGCCCGGTTCGGGACGAGACGCGATAGCGGGAAGCGCATTGGCCGACGAGGCGACGAGCGGCTTCATGGTCGTCGCGACCGTGAGCATGGCGTCGAACGTCGTCGGCAGCAAGGCGCACTCGGTGCGACCGCACCACTGATTGGCGCACCAGCAAACAACCGAGCAGGTCGCCGTGTCGCCGACAGCGACAACGAGATCATCGCAGGTAATGCCGTTAGCCGACAGCGCGCCAAAGACGGTATCGGCATCGACCAGCGTAGCACCGGCAGGCGAAACCTCGAGGACGAGCGGCGACACGGCAAAACCGGCGTCAACAAGTGCATGCTCGACAACCTCGCCAAAACGCTCGGATGTGGCGTCGTTCCAAACCACCATCGCACGCTTAGGCTTGCCCACAGCCGAGGCAAACATGCGCGAAAGCTCCTCGAACGCCCCCAATCCGACGCGGACATCGACACTGCGGTTTTGGAAATTGATAAGTTGACGGCGAATCATAGCAGTCCACGCTCCAAAAGCATCTCGGCACAAAGGTAGGAAACGTCCTCGAAGGACTTGTTGCGAATATCAAGGGTAATATCGGCCGCCTGGCGATACAACGGACGGCGATGCTCAAACAAGCGCGCAGCGTGCTCGGGCGAGCGGAAATCGGGCCGGGTATCGGAGCGACGAATCTGGCGCAACGAGTCCTCAAAGTCGCCTTCGAGGTACACGCATGTACCCATCTCGTGCATCAGCTCAATGTTCACCGGCGTCTCGACGATGCCGCCCCCGCACGATACCAGCAGGCTGCGCTCGCTTTGAAGCGAACGGAGTGCCGAGGTCTCGAGCTCGCGAAAACGATCCTCGCCCTCGGTCTCAAATATCTCGGTCACCGACTTGCCGCATCGACGCACAACCAAGCGATCGGTATCGATGAATCGACGCTTGAACATAGTGCCCACATTGCGCGCGAGCGTCGACTTGCCCGCGCCCAAAAAGCCGATAAAGAAGATATGGTCGCAGCCGTGTTTGATGTGCTGAGACATGGCGAAACCTATTCCTCGCAGGGAAGGTCGCGCAGGGCCCGGCGCTCAAAGATACGGAAGATCTGCGTGTACCACAGGTCCTGGGTTGTCTGCGGCTTGACCAGAATAGTGTCAACGCCGGCAAAGTTACCGCTCCACACGTCCGTGTACAGCTGATCGCCGATCAGCACCGCCTCGTCTGCCGTGGCGCCAAGGCGCTTAAGACCCGCCTTCAAGGCAAACGGGGCGGGCTTCATGGCGTGGCTGATGGCCTCGAGTCCCAGCTCGCGTGCAGAGCTCATGACCTGATCGCGATGCCAGTTGTTGGACACCATGCACAGCTTAAAGCCTTTGGCGCGGGCGGTATCGAGCCAAGCGGAAACCGCGGCGGGAACCTGCTCGGTGTCGCGCGGCACCAGGGTGTTATCGCGATCGAGCAGAATGGCGCGTTTGCCGTCGGCCCACAGGGTATCAAGGTCGATGCGATCGACCGAGGCAACGTATCGTTTGGGGCTAAATATCCTCATGCTAATTCCAAGACTGTTGATGCTCTTCGTAGGTTTGCGAGAAGTACTCCTCGTCCTGCGTAATGTAGAAATACAGGTCATCGGAGTCGGTCGGCTCAAGCGTGGCCTTGAGTGCCTCGAGCGACGGAGAGCAGATGGGCGTGGGTGGCAGACCCTCGTGCTTATAGGTGCTATAGGGGCTATCACTCTGCAGGTCGTCGGCGGTAACCTCGCCACCGGTGACATACATCATGGTCGCATCGCTGTTGAGATAGCGCAGACCGTCGAGCTTGCCGGCAAGGCGGTTGTAGAAGACCGAGGCCACGTGCGCACGTTGATCGGCGTTGAGTCCCTCGCGCTCAACGATAGAGGCCAAGTTGACGATGTCATAGTCGGACATCTCCACACCGTAGCGCTCCTTGATCTTGGCTTCGCAGCTCGCAAAGTCAAGCGACTTGTACTCGGTCTTAAACTGATCGAGCATGGCGCGAATCACGTCATCGGCCGTCGGCGAATCACCCAACGAATAGGTCTTGGGGAACAAGAAACCCTCGAGCGAGTCGTTGGCGGCGCCCTTAAGGAAGCTATAGTCATCCACGTAATTGGAGGCCTTAGCCTGGTTGAGGAAGTCTTCCTTAGAGATGCTGTCGTAGGCCTGGGCCACACGGTCGGCGACTTGATCGACCGTCAGGCCCTCAGGGATAGTCAGCGCATTGGAGCCCGCGCTAGGACCTTCCATGAGCTGCTGAACAACCTTGGTCGCATCCATGAGTGTGGTGAACGAATAAGTACCAGACTTGAGCGACATATCCGCGTTGAGCTTTTTCACCGCCGCGTAGTAATCCTTGGGATTTTCGACGATATGGTTCTCGGAGAGAATCGAGGCGATCGCATCACCCGAAGCACCGTCGGGAATGGTCACCGTAACCTGCTGACCAGCCGTGACCTTCGTATCCTCACCGGCAAAGAAGCCCTTGACGGCAGGCACGACAAAGAAAGCGATAGTAGCGAGCGCGATTACGGCCACCACAACGCCGATGATCATAGGAACCGGAGAACTCTTCTTTTGAGCACCGCGACGAGCATGCGTGTTGTAGCTCGAGCGAGTCGCCGGAGCAACGCCATGCGAACCGCGAGCGTGATGCGAATGCGATTGGGGGGCCTGCGTTCGCTGGGTAGGTGCCTGTTGCTTAAAGCGAGCACCGCCTGCAGGCTGAGCCGAACGAGCAGTGGGCTGCTGAGCCGCGTGAGAAGCCGGATACTGAACCGAACGAGCAGAAGGCTGCTGACCCGTCCGTTGAACAGGTTGGGCCGAACGAGAGGAGGACTGCACCGGGCGCGCGGCAGACTGAGCTGCGCGCTGGGTCGGCTGTGCCGGACGCTGGCCAGGCTGGGCAGGGCGCGACGCCGGCTGACGTGTACGATTCGGCTGGCGCGGATCGGGAGCGCTAGGCATGCGAAACCTCCTCGTTTTTACGATCAAGCCACGTCTGCAAAAACAGGCTGGCGGCAATCATGTCAATCTTGCCCCTCATCTGCTTTTCGTTGAGGCCCTGCTCGCGCAGGATACGCTTTGCCTCTTGCGAGGACAGGCGCTCGTCCTCAAACTCCAACGGAAGATCGAGCTCGTCGGCAATCTTTTGCGCAACAGCGGCAACACGCTCGGCCTGGGGACCGAGCTCACCGGCCATGGTCAGGGGACGCCCACTTACCAGGATATCGGGCTCATAGTCCTCGACCAGGTAGCGGAACGTCTTGGCCATACCGGTGACCTCTGCAGCCGGGAGCACCTTGACAGGCATCGCCATCTTGCCATCACGGCTCGAGACGGCGATGCCGATCCTGGTCTCCCCTATGTCCAGCGCAAGCGCGACCACAGCGATTACCTAGATTCTTAGGCGCCGAGCGCGGTCTTAGCGGCCGCGAGGGCATCGGCGATGCCGGCGGCGTTCTTGCCACCGGCCTGGGCCATGTTGGGACGGCCGCCACCACGACCGTCGACCAGGCCCGCGATCTGCTTGATCACGTTGCCGGCGTGGAAACCGGCCTTGACAGCGTCATCAGAGCCGGCGGCGAGCAGGGCCGGGGTGCCCTTCTCGGTCACGCTGGCGACGACGCAGGCAACAGGACCGGCGACCTTCTGGTGCACGGTATCCCAGACGTTTCGCAGGTCAGCGGCCTCAAGGCCCTGGAGCTCAGCGACGACGAGCTTGTAGCCGTCGAGCTCGACGGCGCCCTCGATGGCGCTGGAGATAGCATCGGAGGAGCCACCGGTCAGCGCCTTCTTAAGCTTATTGGACGTCTCGCGCAGCTCAGCCTGCAGGTTTTCCACGCGGGCGGGAACCTCATCCACACGGCACTTGAGCGCAGCAGCGGCGGCGTCGACGAGCGCCAGACGGTCGGCCATGTAGTCGAGAGCACCCTTAGAGGTCACGGCCTCAATGCGGCGGACGTTGGAGCCCGTAGAGGACTCGGAAATGATCTTGAACAGGCCGATCTCGGCGGTGTTGGCGGCATGGGTGCCACCGCAGAGCTCACGGGAGAACGGCTGGTCCTCGGCGCCCACGGAGACAACGCGGACGACGTCGCCATACTTCTCGCCAAACAGGGCGACAGCACCGGCGGCCTTGGCCTCGTCGATGCCCATGACGCGGGTCAAGACCGGCTTGGAGGCGAAGATCTGCTGGTTGACCAGGTCCTCGACAGCCTTGAGCTGCTCGGAGGACAGGGCCTCGAAGTGCGTGAAGTCAAAGCGCAGGTGCTCAGGCGTCACCAGCGAGCCGGCCTGGGAGACATGCTCGCCCAGGACCTGCTTAAGCGCGGCGTCGAGCAGGTGCGTGGCGGTGTGGTTGCGGCGCAGGAAGCCACGGCGCTCGGCGTCAAGCGTGGCGGTCACAGCGGCACCGACAGTCAGCGTGCCATCGACAACGTGCGCGACGTGGGCATACAGACCGTTGTGGTTCTTGGTGTCGGCAACGGTCAGAACAACGCCCTCGGCGGAAAGCTTGCCGGCATCGCCTTGCTGGCCACCCATCTCGGCATAGAACGGGGTGCGGTCGAGAACGACCTCGACGTCCTCGCCGGCGGCAGCGGACTCGACGGACTCGCCGTTGCGCACGATGGCAACAACCTTGGCGCCTACGATCACATCGTTGTCATAGCCGTCGAACTCAGTCGCGGCGACCTTGTCGGAAAGTTCGACCCACACGTCGTTGAAGCTGCCCCAGGCGTCGCCCTTGGCATTGGCGCGGGCGCGGGCCTTCTGGTCCTCCATGCAGGCGGTGAAGCCGTCCATGTCGACGTCGTGGCCAGCGGTGCCGGCGATCTCGACGGTCAGGTCGATGGGGAAACCAAAGGTGTCGTGCAGCTTAAAGGCAACATCGCCCGGAAGCACAGCGCCCTCGGCAAGCGCTGCCAGGGCCTCATCCAGGTAGACGCGACCGTTGTCGAGCGTCGTGGAGAAGCGCTCCTCCTCGGAGGCGACGATACCCTTGACAAGCGCGACGTTCTTGAGCAGCTCGGGATAGGCCTCGCCCATCTGAGCGTTGACCTCGTCGATAAACTTGGTCAGGAAGGCGCCCTCGATACCCAGCAGGCGACCGTGGAACACGGCACGGCGGAGCAGGCGTCGAAGGACGTACTCGCGACCCTCGTTACCGGGCAGGATGCCGTCCGAGATCATAAAGTCGACGGCACGAGAGTGATCCGCGATGATACGCAGCGAGCGGCTGGCACCGGAGTAATCGTCGGCGTCATAGGTCTTGCCGCTGATCTCCTCGCCCAGCTTGATGAGGTGCTGCATCAGATCGCCGTCGTAATTGGCGGTCTTGTGCTGCATGATGGCGGCCATGCGCTCCAGACCCATGCCCGTATCGAGGTTGCGGTGCGGCAGCTCCGGCATGGAGCCGTCCTCCTGGCGGTCGTACTGGGTAAAGACGAGATTCCAGAACTCCAGGAAGCGGTCGCAGTCGCAGCCGGGCTTGCAGTCGGGGCTGCCGCAGCCGACCTCCTCGCCCATGTCAAAGTAGATCTCGGAGCACGGACCGCAGGGGCCGGTGGGGCCAGCGGCCCAGAAGTTGTCGTCCTCGCCCAGGCGGGAGATGTGATCCTCGGCAACGCCCAGGGAGCGCCACACGTCATGGGTCTCGTCGTCCTCGGTAAAGACGGTGAAGTACAGGCGATCGAGCGGCAGCTTGAACTCCTTGGTAATGAGCTCAAAGGCCCAAGCGCAGGCCTGCTGCTTGGAGACGCCACCAAAGGAGAAGTCGCCGAGCATCTCAAAGAAGGACAGGTGACGGCCGTCCTCGCCGATGCAATCGATGTCGTTGGTGCGGACGCACTTCTGGCAGGAGATCGCGCCGATCTCCTTCATGGTCTTCTTGCCCTGGTAGTACTCCTTAAACTGGTTCATACCGGCGTTGGCAAGCAGCAGCGAAGGGTCGTCGGGGACGAGGGACGAAGAAGGATAGAGCTTAAGACCGCGCTCCTCAAAGAAGTTGAGGAACTTAGAGCGAATCTCGGCCGTAGTCATTGACGGGTAGTCAGCACTCATAGAGGGAATCTCCTCGGTTTCACATCGAAACAGTTCAAACGTAACGATATTACCATCCCACCGCGCAAGTGCAAAAAAGAGGGCCGCCAAACGGCGACCCTCCAGCGAAAGTGCACGTTATATAGGACTATGCAATCCTTTGAAAAAAGGCTGCTGTAGAATTACATATAAGGGTCACCGATAAGGAGCGATCAATGAAAAGCAAACGATTTGTCCTGAATGCACTTCTGGTAGTAGCACTTTTAGCGCTCTTGGCCTTCTCCTGCTGGTACGCAATCCAACCAGCATTTGGCTACGCATTGTATGCAGTAATGTCCGGCGATAAGGCTTATTACACTCTACGCACAATTGACGTTCTCTTTTTCTATGTAGCCGGCCCCTTATCAATCGCTTTGCTCGCGTTTCTTGTCATTTACAACTTCAAGAAACGTTAATAGGACCTATTTAGAATCCGAATCGTCCATGGAGCCGTCGATGCCGGTTTTGGTGTCGTCGTCCGTATTGGAATCGTCATCCTTGGCGAAGGGGTTCTTGAAGAAGCCCGTGGCATCGGGCTGCAGGTCCGAAAGCTTGATCCAAGGATTATCGAGCTCGGGCTTGGGCATAGCTTTAGCCTCGGGCGCAGTCTCGTTACCGATCAGCTCGGACTCATAGATGAACGTATCGTCCCCAAGCGCGTCATAGGCGGCGACCGGGTTGCCCTCGGCATCGCGATACGGCGTGCCCTTAAACACGGCGCCGTCATAGGCAACAAGCTGGCGGCCGGTCTCATTCTCGAAGTAGTACACAAAGATACCCTTGAGGGCCGCACACAGCGGGATAGCAATAATCATGCCGATGGGGCCCATGAGTGCCGAACCGATAACGAGCGCCGTGAGGCTCATGATGGGATGCACCTGCACCGAGCTCTGCATAACCTTAGGCGAAATCACGTTATCGGTGACGTTTTGCGCGACCATCGTCACGATGAGCGTCCACAACGCCAACATGGGGCTGAACATGAAACCGAGCACTGTGGCGATTGCCGCGCTCACCCAGGGGCCGACGACCGGAACCAAATGCATGATGCCGGTAAAAATAGCCATGAGCGCCGCATACGGATGGCCGATGATCATAAAACCGATAAAGGCGAGGAAACCACCGCAGATGGACGTCACGACCATACCGCGCATGTAGCCGCCGACAGAGCGAGAAAGGATGGCGACCATAAAGCGGTACGAGGTCTCCTTCTCCTGACCGATGATGGTGCAAATCTCGTGGTGCATGCGAGGGTAGTCGCAGGCCATCCAGTAGGCAAGCACCAGACCAAGGAAGATCACGAACAGCTGCGAGGCCGTATTGGTGATGAGCGGGAACACACCGCGACCAAGCTCGGCAGCAATCTGAGACACATACTTCGATGCCACGGTAACCAGGGACGAAAGATTATCGTCCAAATACTCCTTGAGCGGCGTGTTGTTGAGCGTCTTGGCATGCGAGATCATCTCATTGAGATCGCCACCCGCAACACGAAGCTGCTCGGGCAGGCGGCTCAGGACTTCCATGATCTGACCAAAGAGAATCGGCGACAAGATGCAAACGACACCGACGAGCACGGCAACAACAACAATAAGCGCGACAAGCGAACCGATGCCGCGATTCACGCCATGGTGCTCGAGCCAGTTGGTGATCGGGGACATCACAAAAGCAATGATGGAACCGACGGCAAGAAACTCAATAACCGGTGCCAGGATGCCCATAAGGTTAAAGATGACAGCGGCGATGACAATGCAGCCGACAACAGCCCAAATGCGCAGCGTCAGAATGCGGGTGTCGCGCAGCACGCGATCGGTTTGTTGGGGGTGCTCACTCATGAACGAACCATCACTCCGTCGGGGTCGATCTTGTCCTGAATCTTCTTAAGCGTGCGGCGCAGCAGACGCGAAACCTGCACCTGCGAGATGCCCAGCTTCTTGGCAATCTCGATCTGGGTCATGCCCTTCACAAAGCGCAGCTCGATCACCTCGCGCTCGCGCGGCGAGAAATCGCGGATGGCTTCCTCGATCACCAGGCGGTCATCGGTAAAGTCGAGCTCGTTGTCATCGTCGGCGTAACGGTCGAGAATCGAGGGCGCATCGTCGGAATCGGACGCACCAGGAGCCTCGATGGGCACCGAGGTATAGGCCGAAGACGATTCCATAGCCTCGAGGACCTCATCGACAGTCACATCTAGATACTCAGCGATCTCCTCAACCTTGGGCGAACGCTGCAGCTCGTTGGTAAGTTTGTCAGTAGCCTGGTTGACCTTGGCCGAGAGCTCCTGCAGACGACGCGGTACGCGCACGCTCCAGCCCTTGTCGCGGAAATGGCGTTTGATCTCGCCCAGGATAGTGGGTGTCGCAAACGTCGTGAACTCGAGTCCGCGCTCGGGGTCAAAGCGGTCGATAGCCTTGAGCAAACCCAGATAGCCGACCTGCATGAGGTCGTCGAGCGGCTCGCCGCGATTCTTAAATTTGTTGGCAAGAAACCTTACCAGGTTCATATGGGACATGACGAGCTGTTCGCGGGCGTCCGGATCACCGGTCTCCTTGTAGCGACGAAACAGCTCGCGGGTTTTCTCCTTGTCCCAAGCGGTCTTGCCGCTCCGGGAACGTTCGGTCATATTAAATATCCGCCTTGAGGTCGAGGGAGAGCGTCAGGGGCGCCGCAGTCTTTTCGTAGGAGTCGCACACGCTCGCCAAAATAAGCTCGGCATAAACAGCAGCCTGGTCATCCTCGTCGACGGTGGCCTGATCGCCAAAGGTAAAGGTCATGCCCACATGCGATTCATCGACATCGAATTTGATTGAGATGTCGTCGGAATCAACAGCCGTGCAGCCAAAGATAAAGGCTTCCTCGGCAGCCATGCGGATGTCCTCGATGCGATCGACAGACATAGAGCACAGGGCACCAACGTTGGCTGCCGTCATGCGCACAAGGCGAGCGAGACGCGGGTCACCGGCAACGGTCAGCGTGATAGGGCAGGTTGCTTCGCTACTCATCGCAGGACTCCTCAGAGGTCTCGGCGGGCGTATAGGTGTAATACTGAGCCGGCTTGGATACAGTCTTCTGACCATCATCGTCGCCCGCGGCGGCCTCGTCCTCGCCAATTAGGACGCGCTCGGTAGGCTGCTCGGCCTCCGCAGCGGCAGCGGCGAGCTTGCGATCGGCGTCGGCTGCAGGAGCCTTCACCTTATTGAAGAGCTTCTGCACAGCACCGGCGGCAGAGTCGGTCACGCTCGACACAGCATTGCTGGCCTCGGCCATGCTGCCCGTAACCTCGGAAATGTCGCGAACCACGGCTTCGACCTCTACGAGATTGGAGGTAAGGGCATCAACTGCCGTCTTGCTCGACTTAAGCAGCGGCTCCATCTGGGCAAGCGCCGGCGTAAGCTCATCGACAGCGCCATCGAGCTTTGCCACCACAGGCTGAGCCTCGGCGATGGTGTTGTTGAGGTCGTTCACGGTCTTATCGAGCGAGTCGACAACATTGCGTGTCTTGCGCAGGGTAAGCGCGAGCTCAGCGATGGCCCACACGCCGGCAACGGCGAGCAGCAGCAGGGCGATTTGAATGGGACTCATACAAGCCTCCCGGAAAAATCGAAATACAGACGCTTTTCATGGTACCCCAAAGGGGACCGAACATGCCAAGAGCAGCAACGTGGGACAAAATTATCAGCAGCTACTTCGGTGCATTCCCGCTGCGGTCGCGCTCGCTTTGCTCTACGCGCCACTCTTCCCAGCCGCGCCCGGCAGGCTGCCAGAACGCACCGCGCTCCAGCCCCTCGGGCAAATAGCGCTGATCGACCCAGCCTTCGGGATAATCGTGCGGGTATTTATACACACCGTAGTCGTCGCTGCCTGGGCGATGGCGATCGCGCAGATAACTCGGCACCTCGCGAAGCCCACTAGAATGGATATCGGCCAGCGCCGCATCAATCGAAGCCTCACACGCGTTGGATTTAGGGGCCAAACACACATAGAGTGCAGCCTGAGCCAGGTTAATGCGGCACTCGGGATAGCCAATGA
Source organism: uncultured Collinsella sp. (assembly GCA_902497075.1). GTDB lineage: Bacteria > Actinomycetota > Coriobacteriia > Coriobacteriales > Coriobacteriaceae > Collinsella. The sequence continues at coordinate 13,965 of CABVDG010000022.1, read as the reverse complement.
CCTCGGCAGACTTAAACGCGGCATGCGCCACCAAAAGCGCCTGCGGGTCGGCGTTGCCAACATCCTCAGAAGCCTGAATCATAATACGGCGAGCGATAAACTTGGGATCCTCCCCCGCATCAATCATGCGCGCGAGCCAATAGATCGTGGCATCGGGGTCGCTACCGCGCATGGACTTAATAAACGCACTGATGATGTCGTAGTTCATGTCGCCGTTTTTGTCATACGAAAATCCACGACGCGGGTTGGCGATCTTCACGTCATCCACGGTGATGGGATAGCGCTCCCCCGCCGCGGGCGCTGGCGTTCCCTCGGTATCGGGACGCGTGACGGCAATCTCGCTCGCAAGTTCGAGCGTCGTGAGCGCCGAGCGAGCGTCACCCGCTGCCAGCGTGCAGATGGTCTTAACCGTATCCTCATCGGCCGAGAACTTGCCGTTCAAACCCTGCGGCGCCTCGAGCGCACGCTCGATAAGCGTGGCGATATCCTCGTCTTTAAGATGCTCAAGCTCCACCACGCGACCGCGCGAGAGCAATGCCGAGTTGACCTCGAAGTACGGATTCTCCGTCGTGGCGCCAATCATAATGACGGTACGGTTCTCAACCGCATGCAGCAAGGCATCCTGCTGAGACTTGGAGAAGCGGTGAATCTCGTCGATAAACAGGATGGTGCGGCGGTCGTACGTATTCAGGCGCGTCTTGGCCTCGTCGATCACGCGGCGAAGATCCTTTACGGTACCCGTGACGGCGCTGACCTCGACAAACTCGCTCTTGGTATGGTTGGCGATAATGTGGGCCAGCGTCGTCTTGCCCGTACCGGCAGGCCCGTACAGAATCACGCTCGAAAGCACGTCGTGCTCGATCGCGGCACGCAGCCATGAACCCTTACCGACGGCCTTTTGCTGGCCCACGTACTCGTCGAGCGAATTGGGGCGCATGCGCACCGCAAGCGGCGCATTCTGAAAGGAACGCTCGCGCGTCGAAGCAGAAAAAAGGTCATCCATAGCCATCCCGTGTATCAATCAAATACGTTTTCCACTAACAGTATACCGAATTAATACGAACTACCGTTCGTTAATATAGGTACGGTGCGGAAACTCCAGACCAGGGAACAGCTTGCTCGTCAGTTCGCAGAAATAACCGTCCGTCATGCTCGTGATATAATCCACCACGGCTTGATCCTTGTCGTCCTGCCAGGCATAGGTGCGATCATAGTAGGAAAGCTGCTGCTCAATGCGCGAAATATGGTGCTTAAAGATGTAAGAGGACTCGTCGCCACTGTTTAGATCCCGCAGGCAACGGTCGTAGAGCTTTACGAACGCCTCGCGCAGCTCCGCCTCGGAATCGCCTTCGATACCGCCCTTGCTATAGATCTTCTCGTAGTTCTCGCGCTTGGCTCGGCGAATTTCCTCAAACAGGTCCTCGCTCATCTCGATGCGCGGCTTACCATAGCTGTGCTCAACGATATCGATGGAGGCATGAGTGAGGATCCAACTGTTGTAGGCACCGCCCCGGCCATCATCAAAAGCGTCGGGCGAAAGCAGGCCCGCCGCGATCGCATCCTGACGGTCACGACCGACGTAGGCAAGAATATCCGAGATGCGAACGACGCAGCCCTCGAGCGTCATGGGACGCAGATGCTCAATTGCGCTATAGCCCGTGGCAATGCAATCCTCAACCGTCTGGTCAAACTGGTCAAAGGAGCCCATGTCCGAGAGCTCAAACACACGCTGCTCGTACTCGCCGTTATGGCATAGCACGCCGTCGAGCGTCTGGAGCGACACGTTGCGGCCATACAACTCGTCGAGCACGCGAACCGACTGCACGTTATGGAAAAAATAACGCCCCGTACGCTCATGATAGATATCGTTGAGGAAGCGCTCGCCGGCATGGCCGAAAGGCGTGTGTCCCAAGTCGTGACCCAGGCCAATCGCCTCGATCAGATCGCAATTGAGCCCCAGGGCGCGACCGATATCGCGCGCAATGCGGGAGACAAGCTGTACGTGCAAACCGCGGCGTGAAAGATCATCATTGCTACGGAAGCTAAAGACCTGCGTTTTGCCTGCATAACGGGTGTACGCCGGAAGATGAAGTATCTTTTCGGTATCGCGCATAAACGCCGGACGCATAAGCGTGCCTTTGTCGGCGGCGCGATCAATACGACGAATGACCTGATCATCGTTGCAACGATACGGGTTGACATAGCCCGAAGCACGATCGGCGGCAATGCGCTCGACAAGCTCGGGCGACAACGCCGAGGGAATACGGTCCATGCGCGCCTTAATGACGGCCGTTTCTTGATTAGATTCCATGGCATGCTCCTTAAAAAGGATGCGCAATCGGTTACAAAGTGCAGCCCACGACCTCGATTATGGCAAAAATCGGCACTAAAAACGGGAGCAATGGCAGGGAGCGCGATTTTGCGATGAGGCAAGCGACGGCAAGGGTCAGGAGCGCAACCGCAAACGCGACAACGCCGCCCAGGGGATCGAAGGTACAAAGGGCAAAGAGTGCCTTGACGTCCCCCATGCCAATGCCAGGAGCGTGGCGAACTCTACGCCAGAGCGACTCGGTAAGCACAAGGCCAAGGTAGACGATGACCGCAAGACCGGCGTGGTCAAGCGCTGTGTTCAAACCGAGGTCGAGCCAAACGCCCGCCAACGCCGCCACGGCACATGCGCCGGCAAGCCCATTGGGAAACCGTCGCTCTCGGGCATCAATTGCCACGCCGGCAAAGATGCAAATCCAAAACGGGATATAGACCATCGGACTCCTCCTCGAGCTGCATCGCAAAAGCAAAAACCACCACAAAGGTGCCTGTCCCCTTTGCGGTGGTTTTGGTGGTGGTTATTTGGCGCCTTGCATGACCTCGTCAAGGGTAACGTTGACGGCGTGCTGCGTCGGCACCCAGTCGACCTTCAGGAACAGCGCGGCCACCGTGATGGGGATATAGCTGAACATAAAGATCGGGAAGGTAAACAGGTTAGTCACCAGACGCCACTTTTGCACGCAGTGAATGTGCTTGTACTCAAAGATAGTCGTGAGCAGCGCCAGGATAAAGAAGGTCTGATACATCATGGCGAAGGTCATAATGAGCGAAGCGGCGCACGCCTGCATCTCGACTTCGGTAGCCAAGAAACCATGCGAAAGGCCACCCACAATCAAGAACGTCGCATTAGCGAGCATCGAGATCAGCGATAGCAGCATACCCGGGGCGATCGTCATGAACATGTCGTAGGCGGCAAAGCGATGATAGCGGAACGTCGACTTGACCAGATGCCTACCGTAGGTAAAGAACACCTGGTAAAAGCCCTTGGTCCAGCGCATACGCTGCTTCCAGGATGCCTTGAACGTCACGGGTTGCTCGTCAAAGAACTCCGCCGGCGCATAGCCAATGCGAATACCGTGAATAGCGCAGAACGTAGTGAACTGAATGTCCTCGGTCAGCGTGTGGAACTGCCAACCGTGCATGCCCTCGATAACGCTTGACGAGATAAGGTAACCCGAACCCGAAACAGCGCAGGACGTCTTGCAGATATTACGCGCGTTGTTGAGGAAGCGCGCCTCGCGTAGATACCACGTGGCATTAGCAGCCGAGATCCACGAGCTGCCGAAGTTCTTGGAATTGCGATAGCTCGTGACCACATGGAAGCCCTGGTCAAAGGCATCATTCATCTTGGAAACGTAATCGCGGGAGATAACGTTATCGGCATCGAAGATAAAGTAGCCCTCAAACGTGTCGGGATACTCGTTGAGAATGCGGTCGAAGCCAAAGTCCATGACCCAGCTCTTGCCCTTGCGGGCCAGGTCATTGCGCTCGTAAACAATGGCACCGGCCTCGCGCGCGAGCTGCGCCGTGTTGTCGGTGCAGGCATCGGCGACCACGAAAACCTCGATGAGCTCGGACGGATAATCCTGGTCCTTGATGGAGCGAACGAGGTTGGCGATCACGGCCTCCTCATTATGCGCCGCGATAAAAAAGGCATAGCGATGGAGTTTTTTGGCCTTGGGAGGCGCGACCTCGCCACGAAGAGCGCCAATGACAAAGAAGACCACCTGGTACAGAAAGCAGACCGTGAGCAGCGTGACGACAATCTGGTTGAAGATCACGATGGGTGTGTTGGTTTGTAAAAAGGCGAGCATGCAGGCTCCCAGCAACGCGTAACGTAAACAATCGTATATCTTACCGCAGGCTTACCGAGTTCAAGAAACCACCTAATACTGGCTAGGCTTCGAGAAGACCGAGCTGCGGAACGATTTCATCTCCAACGGCCGTGCGACCGAGCGAGCGCGGAGCCAGATCGTCGAGAACAGCAGCGAGATCCCACGGCAACTCGTCGCGACACTCAATGCGCTCCCCCGTCACGGGATGGTCGAACGCCACGCGCCAGGAATGAAGGAACTGCCTGGTCAGGCCCTGGTCGGCGCGCGCATCGCACTTGCCGTAGAGTGGATCGCCCACGCAGGCGTGGTTGATATGACGCATATGCACGCGAATCTGGTGCGTGCGACCGGTAAACAGATGGCACTCAACGAGCGTATAACCATCGTCAAAGCGCGTGGAATCAAAGCGCTCGAGGACTTTAAAGGTCGTAATGGCCTGACGGGCAAAGGGGTCGTCCGAAACCGCCATCTTGACGCGGTCGCGCGTAGAACGGGCGATACCGGTATTGATGGTGCCCTCGTCCATGGCGATGTGCCCGTGGACAAGCGTGATATAGCGGCGGTCGAGCGTACGCGTGCGAATGAGATTTTGAAGCGCGCGCTGGGTGTCGTCGTCTTTTGCCGCGAGCATAAGGCCCGAGGTATCGCGATCCAGGCGATGCACGATGCCGGGGCGGTCCTCACCCTGCACGGTACCAAGATGATCGATACCGCAGTGGTAGACCAAGGCGTTCGCAAGCGTGCCGCTCTCGTGGCCGTGGGCGGGATGGCACACCAAACCGCGCTGCTTGGAGAGCACGATGAGGTAGTCGTCCTCGTAGCGGATATCGAGGGGAATGGCCTCGGGAATCACATCGGTGGGATCGTGCGGCTCGGGCAGGTCGGCCGAGATGCGGTCACCGGCGCGTACGGCATACTTTTTTGACAGACAGGTCTCGCCGTTCACGATTACGGCGCCGCCCTCGATCAGATGCGCGCAGGCAGAGCGCGTGGGGCAGCCGTCGTTGGCACCCAGAAAGGCGTCGAGACGCTGGCCAGAGCAATCGTCGGCAACAAGAATATGGATGTCGGCCATTAACGCTCATTCCTTTCGCGAATCTTGCGGGCACGCTCCCCACGCTGCTTGGCTTTGCGCTTAGCGCGGGCCTCATCACGGGCATTGAGCTCAGCAGTCGCATCGACCTCGCGAGCGGCGGGACTCAAGAACATGTAACCGATAAGCGCCAGCACAACACCGACCGTAATGCCGATATCGGCCACATTGAAGACGGGAAAGTCGATGAAGGTGGTGGCAATAAAATCGGTCACGAAGCCAAAGGCCAAACGATCGATAGCGTTGCCGATAGCACCGCCCGCAACCATCGCCATGCCCACAACCTCAAGATGGGCGAGCTGGGGTGCACGAACGAGGTACACGGCAATAGCGACAATGACCGCCAGCGCCAGCACGGCAAACGCGATGCCATGCCCCTCGCCCATGCTAAAGGCAGCGCCGATATTGCGGACAAACAGGAAGTCGATCACGCCGGGGATGACGGTCACATGCAGTGCATCGCCCACGGCACGAACCGCAAGCTTGGTCAACTGGTCAACAAGCAGCACAACCAGCGCCACCCCACCAGCAACACCCAACCGCCAACGCAAAGGCGGCGTCATATCCCCAGTACGACCCAAAGAAATCCCCTACCCTCAAGAACTCGAAATCCGTTTAACGCAATTAACCATCTTATATTGCCACACGCAGAACGCACGACATATCCACCAACGCAAGCGAAATAACCAGCATAAAACGAAAGCGACATTCCGAATAACGGAATGTCGCTTAATAGCTTTCGACTAAAAGCGCAAGTCGAAAGAAAGCCTCTAGCTCCAGCAATGGAAAAGCCGCGTTATCGTCACCAACAGCGAAAACGTCCCCAAGCGAGCAAGGTGACGTGAAAGAGGAGGGAAGCGTACTTTGGTACGCGACCGACGATTGAACGTCAGATTGCCGCTTAGGGGCGTTTGCAGCGTCGGTAGGTTACGGTGTTCTACGAACGTCGTAACCTACAAAGCGTCGGCGCAGCGCTTGCAAATATGCGCGCGGCCGTTGTACTCGCCGACGGTGGTGCGGTAGTTCCAGCAACGGTCGCAGCACTCGCCCTCGGCTGCCTCGATGGCAACGGAGAGCTCCTCGCCCTGGGTCAGTTCTACATCGGAGACGATGTAGAACTCGGCCAGGTCGACGGCCTTATCACCGGTCAGCAGCGCGTACATCTCGGCGGGAACGACCGCCTTGACGCGGACCTGCTGGCTCTTAGTGAAGGTGCCGGCGGAACGGGCATCCTCAAGGGCCTTGGTCACGGCGCTACGGAGCTCGAGTGAAGCCTCGAGCACGCCCTCAAACTCGTTGGCCTCATCGACCGTGATGGGCGACTTGTACCAATCGAGCAGCGCGGCGTACTTCTGGTGGTCGACGCAGCCGGCGGGCGCATAGGCCATGGCCTCGTCGACGGTGTAGGACAGGATCGGCTGCAGATCGCGCATGAGCATCGAGAAGAGCTCGGCCAGCACGGTCTGGGCACTGCGGCGCTCAAGCGAACCGGGCTTATCGCAGTACAGACGATCCTTCAGGGCGTCGAGGTACACGTTGGAAAGCTCGGTAACAACAAAGTCGTAGAGCGCACGGTAGGCGCGCGGGAACTCGTAGCTGGCGTAGGCATCGTCGACCTCGGCCTGGACCTGGGTCAGGCGGGCAACCATGAGCTTGTCGAGCGGCAGCAGGTCGGCAAAGGCGACGCCGTCGGTCTCGGGCTCAAACTGACCCTCGAGCTCGGAGAGCAGGAAGCGCAGCGTGTTGCGGAAACGACGGTAGGCATCGGACGTACGGGCAAGAATCTCGTGGTCGATGGACACGTCGGAGCTGGTGTCGACGGAGGCAACCCACAGGCGGATGATGTCGGCACCCATCTCGTCGCAGACCTTATTGGGGTCGATGACGTTGCCGAGCGACTTGGACATCTTGCGGCCCTGGCCGTCGAGGGTGAAGCCCTGCGAGACGACTGCCTTGTACGGAGCGTGGCCGTTGGCACCCACCGAGGTCAGCAGCGAGCTCTGGAACCAACCGCGGTGCTGGTCGGAGCCCTCGAGATACACGTCAGCCGGGTACTCAAGCTCGGGGCGATACTCGCAGACGGCCTTCCAAGACACGCCGGAGTCCCACCACACGTCGAGAATGTCCTTATCGGCCTTGAGGTGATGGCCGCCGCACTTGGGGCAGACGCAAGCCTCGCCCAGGTAGCTCTCGGGAGCGTCGGTGAACCAGGCGTCGGAGCCCTTCTCGTGGAAGAGCTTGATAACGGCGTCGAGCGTGGCGTCGTTCATGACCTTCTCGCCGCAGTCGGCGCAGGTGTAGCTGGGGATAGGCACGCCCCAGTTGCGCTGACGGCTGATGCACCAGTCGGGACGCTGCTCGACCATGGCGCCGATGCGGTTTGCCGCGTGGGCCGGATACCACTTGACGTTCTCGCGGACCTCTTTGCCAGCCTGCTCGCGCAAGCCGGTCTTGTCCATCGAGACAAACCACTGGTCAGTAGCACGGAAGAGCACCGGGTGCTTGCAGCGCCAGCAGTGCGGATAGCTGTGGGTGATCTTCTTCTCGAGGACCAGGGTGCCGCGCTCGCGCAGGAACTCGATGATGTGCGGGTTGGCCTCATCGGTATCCATACCGCTGAAGGGGCCACCGGTGCCAAACTCCTCACCGGTGTAGAACTTGCCGTCGTCATCAACCGGCATGCAGATGTCGGTGATGCCCTCCTTGAGGCAGGCGAAGTAGTCGTCGACGCCGTGGCCGGGCGAGTTGTGGACGATACCGGTACCGTCATCGACACCGACGTAATCGGCCAGCAGCGCCACGCCCTCAACGCCATCAAAGATCGGCTGCTTGTAGTGGATGTGGTGGAAGGTCTCGGCGGGAACCACGTAGGGCTTGCCGTCGACCATGACCGGGGTGTACTCCCAGCCAAACTCCTCGCAGCACTTGGGCGCCAGGTCTTCGAGCATGACCTCGGCACGGCCGTCGTGTTCAACGGCGACGTAGGCGGCACCGGGCTTGAGGGAAACGGCCTGGTCGGACGGGATGGTCCACGGCGTAGTCGTCCAGATGATGAAGTCGACCGGGCCGTCGAAGTTCTCGAGGCCGGCAGGCTTGGAGGTCATCTCAAAGCGCACGAAGATGGACGGGCTCGTCTCGTCGGAGTACTCGATCTCGGCCTCGGCCAGCGCAGTGTGGCAGTGCTTGCACCAGTGAACCGGCTTGTGGCCGCGATAGATCATGCCCTTATCGAACATCGCCTTGAAGACCTCGATGTCGGCGGCGTCATGCTGGTGATAGAGCGTCAGGTAGGGGTTGTCCCAGTCGCCGAGCACGCCCAAGCGACGGAAACCGGCCTTCTGAAGCTCAATGTTCTCGACAGCGAACTCGTTGCAGAGCTCACGAATCTTGGCCGTGGGGGTCTGGTTGAACTTCTCGGTGCCAAGCTTCTCCTCGACCTTGTGCTCGATCGGCTGGCCGTGGCAGTCCCAACCGGGGACGTAGGGAACCTCATAGCCCTGCATCATCCAGTAGCGGTTGATCATGTCCTTGGAGATCTTGTTCATGGCGTGGCCGATGTGGATCGGACCGTTGGCATACGGAGGGCCGTCGTGCAGCACGAACTTCTTGTGACCCTCGTTCTTCTTCAGAACTTGCTCGTAGACCTTGTTGTCCTGCCAGTCCTTGAGTCGCTTGGGCTCGGACTTGGAAAGACCGGCACGCATGGGAAAACCGGTCTTGGGCAGATTCATCGTCTGCTTATACTCGTTTGCCACGGTACCCCTTTCATGTCGTGGGCGCGCACGCCCGTTGGGCACCAAAAAAAGCGCCCGTCCCTGCAAGCTGGGACGAAGCGCCACAAAACGGGCCGTGTGCCCGCAAAAGCTCTTCGCTTAACCACCCAGCTTAGATGCCCTCACCCGCATTACAGCGCGCTCGCATCCGTTACTCGGCTGGCCTGTATCGACGACCATCTCGGCGATGTCTACTAAGACGTGCCTGTACGGCGCGTCCGTTGGGACCGCAGCTCCGGGGTGATTTTCATCGGTCGCATGCACGGGTTCTCAGCGCTCCCCGTTCTCTGTAGCACACGGACGGCCGACTACTCGTCCCCATCAACGCTTATGCGCTGTATGGTAGCACGGTCAACGCCGGCGAAAAACCCTCAACATCGGTTTCATACTTTAGTAATTTCTCGCGGTCGCAAGCACTCACTTGGAGCAAAATACCTGAAAGCACTTTATCTAACGAAAGAAGGCTGCTATGCGCACGATTGGAATGAGCGACTACACCGTCGGCGAGGACTGCTTTGACGAGCTGCCCGGCGCGCTGGACGAGTACGGAGCGGCCAAGGTCGCGATTATCGGCGGTAAACGAGCACTGGCCGCGGCGCTTCCCAGTATCGAAGCGGCACTGGAGGGCACCGACATCGAGATTCTGGAGACACGCGTCTACGGCACCAACAGCACGCGTGCCAATATCGCCAAGCTTGTTAACTCCCCCGCCTGCCGAGAGGCCGATGTGCTCATCGCATGCGGCGGCGGCAAAGCGCTCGACACCGTCAAGACGGCGGCCATCGAGCTCAAGAAGATCGTCTTTACGGTACCGACGATCTGCTCCAACTGCTCGGCCGCGACCGCCATTGCCGTTGTCTACAACGACGACGGCTCGCTCGAGGGCTATTCGTACCCCAACCGCCCCGCGCACATCTTCATCAACCCCAAGATCATCGCCGAGGCTCCGGCGGAGTACTTCTGGGCGGGCGTGGGCGATGCCCTGTCCAAGCAGCCCGAGGTCGAGTACGCCACGAGCGCCGGCAACCTGGAGCACACCGCAGGTCTTGGTCTGGCGCTCGCACACACCTGCTCCGAGCCGCTGTTTACCTATGGCGTGCAGGGTCTTGAGGACGTTCGCCAGAACCTGTCGACCGAGGCCGTCAAGCAGATCGCGCTCGATATCGTGGTCAACACGGGCTACGTCTCCAACCTGACCAACCAAAACGACTACTACTACAACTCGAGCGTGGCGCATGCGTTCTACAACGCCACCTGCAGCATTCCTCGCGAGGGCTCCTACCTGCACGGTGAGGTCGTGAGCCTGGGCGTGCTGGTGCTGTTCGCCTACACGGGCGACACCGAGAACCTTAAGCGCTACGCCGCCTTCAACAAGCAGATGGGCCTGCCCGTGACGCTTGAGCAGGTCGGGCTTTCCGAGTCCGATATCCCCGCCCTGTGCGAGTATGCGCACGCCACCAACGAGTGGAAGCAGGGAAACCCCGAGCCCTTCACCGACGAAAAGTTCGCCACCGCCATCAAGGCTGCCAACACCTACGGCCACACGCTCTAGGACTGGCCCAAAACCACCACAAAGGGGACAGGCACCTTTCTGGTGGTTTTTTATTGCTCCAGCATTCAGTTCGTACTCGAACCCGATTCTTTACGAGAAAGGGTTCGGGTACGTTTTTTGTTTATCGGAAATTCTGCGGAAGGACTACTCGGAACGGTAAACAGGAACGAACAGAGGCAGGGTATCATCGTGGTGATGGTATCCTGCCTTTTATTTTGCGGGATCAAGGTCGCTTTATGCGAACTTGATCGCCACTTTTATGGCACATTGATGGCAATTGCTTCGTACGTGCATACCGGGAGCCTGTACACCTCTGGCAAGGCGTAACACACTAGACTTTGTTCCAAAGTCCGTGTGCCAAGGGGGCAGGCCCCTTAGAATTCCTGTGGAGTGTGTACGCACGTACGCAGGAAAACGGCAAAATTTCGCTATATCAGGGCGTTCTTTCATTGGAGAGTATGGTATACACGGCTTAGTTCAACAAATAAGAATTTATATATAAAGGAGAATATTGATGAAACTGTTTTTATGTTCTCACTTTTCAAGTGTAGGAAGTCTGATAAAGGAAGAAATTGAAAATAAAAAAGTCGCATTTATTCCAACAGCTTCGCTGCGTGAAGGCTACACCGGTTATGTCGGCTCGGCTCGAAAATTATTCAAAAAGTTGGGAGCAATCGTAACTGAAATTGATATTTCAACGGAGGCTTATTCAACGATACAGTCTGTTTTTGAAGAAGCAGATGTGATATATTTTACCGGCGGAAATTCTTTCTTTCTTATGGACCAGCTCCGTAAAACGGGAACTGATGGGCTACTGAAAAAGGAATTGGCAAATGGAAAATTGATGATCGGCGAGTCGGCAGGCGCAATTATATGCGCTCCAAGCATCCAATATATCGAGCAAATGGATGAAAAGCCGGAGGACTACTCACAAGAAGATGATGCAGGGCTTGATTTGATTGATTTCTATGTTCTTCCGCATTATCTTACAGCACCATTTAAGAAAGTTACCGAGAAAATAATGACTGAGTTTTCGGATTTGAATCTATGCCCAATTAACAACCGTCAGGGAATTGTAATTGATGGTGAAGGTTCAAAGGTAATTTGCAAAGACTAATTTGAAAATTCCAGTTTGCTGTACTCGTTCCTAGCAGGGTTAGGGGCAGGCACGCCCCAACAAGAAGCTGTCCCAAAGGGGCAAGAATGGGGACTGCGGACGATTTCTTGGACCGTTACGCGGCCCTTCCCAGCGCGGAGCGGAACTCGGCCGGCGTGCGGCCACCGAGCGCATCGCTGCGCCTCTCCGTATTGTATCGACCGATCCAGCCCCCGAGCTCCTCGATGAAGCTGGCGGGGGTCCAGTCCGACCAGTCCCTGCCGTACCAGAACTCCTTCTTGAGCAGGCCGAAGAAGCCCTCCATCGCCGCGTTGTCCGGGCTGCAGCCCTTGACGGACTGGATTGGCTACACTGATGTGGACAGTTCCGGGAGGGGCGCAAGAGACGGGAAGGCCGTGTGCGCGTTCCTGCGCAAGGGCCGCGGGGAGGGGCTGCCTGGGTACGGCGCCTGTCAACTCGGTCTACGTCTTTGATGACCGGGTCGTACTCAATATCAACTTCACGGATGATGCCAAAACGGTCACCCGTGAGGAAGTGTTGGGTTCGAGTGCTATGGACAATGTTCCAGCATGCTGGGATCGAACTCGCTAGCCGGAATTACACGGTACCCGTGACGCAGCAGCAGATCGACAAAAACACCGTTGCCCGCTGTGAGGGCGCCGCTGAAGGTTCCGTCGTATATACGGCCTACACCACACGATGGGCTGCGGTCCTGCAAGACACACGCAGCGATCTGGGACGGCCCGCCCGCCTGCTCGCACATATCGAGCGCGCGCTGAGCACCCTGGCGAAACTCGCGATCGACTGAGGTGCCCTCGCAGGTACGGACTTCGCCGTTCACAATCTCGGACGGCTTGCGCGGTGTGGGCAAGCCACCAAAAACCTCGGGGCACACCAACAGGACCTCGGTCCCTGTGCGTTCGCACGCCTCGACCAGCTCGCGATGGTAGTTGTCGAGCCCGTTATACTTGCAGCTCTCGCCCATCAAGCAGGCACTTACCACGATCTTCATACAACAACTCTCCTCACGCAAAAACGCCCCATTTGAGATGGACACTCAAATGGGGCGATTGACACTGCGCAACTAGTATTACTGCTGCTTTGGCATCAGCGGGTTCTCGCGCGTGAGGAGATTCATAAACTCCTCGCCCGTGATCGTCTCCTTCTTGTACAGATAACGAGCCAGCTCGTGGAGCTTAAACTTGTTCTCCTTGAGGATCTGCAGGGCGCGATCGTGCGCATCCTCGATCAGCTTGGCAACAATCGCATCCACGCGCTCGGCCGTACCGGGGGCGCAGGTGAGCGATGTGTCCTGGTTGAGGTACGCGTTCTGGACGGTACCGAGCGCCATCATGCCAAACTCATCGGACATACCAAAGCGTGTCACCATATTACGGGCGAGCTTAGTGGCCTGCTCGATGTCGTTGGCCGCACCGGTCGTCATCTCGCCAAAGATGAGCTCCTCGGCAGCACGTCCGCCGCAGTAGACGGCGAGCTTGTCCAGAACCTCCTGGCGCGTGGTCAGGAAGCGCTCGTCCTCCTCGACCTGCATGGTGTAGCCCAGAGCGCCGCTCGTGCGCGGCACGATGGTGATCTTGGTAACCGGCGCAGAGCCCTTCTGGCGGGCGGCAACGATGGCATGGCCGATCTCGTGGTAAGAAACAACCTGCTTCTCGTGATCGGACAACACCGTGGACTTGCGCTGCTGACCGGCGATGACAACCTCCACCGACTCCTCAAAATCGTCCTGCGTGGCGCGCTTGCGACCCTCGCGGACGGCACGCAGGGCGCCCTCGTTGATGATGTTGGCAAGGTCGGCGCCCGAGGCACCGGGCGTGGCGCGGGCAATCGCGGTCAGGTCGATCGGCGGCTGCGTCTTCACGCTCTTGGCATGCAACTCAAGAATGTTCTTACGTCCGGTCAGGTCGGGCAGCTCAACGGGGATGCGGCGGTCAAAACGACCGGGGCGCAACAGGGCGGGATCGAGGCTATCGGGTCGGTTGGTAGCAGCGAGAACGACAATACCCTTGTGGTTATCAAAGCCGTCCATCTCGGTCAGCAGCTGGTTGAGCGTCTGCTCGCGCTCGTCGTTGCCACTAAAGCCGCCGCCATCGCGCTTCTTACCGATGGTATCGATCTCGTCGATAAAAACGATGCACGGGGCTTTTTCCTTGGCCTGCTTAAACAGATCGCGAACCTTAGCGGCGCCGCGGCCGACAAACATCTCAACAAACTCAGAACCAGAAATACTAAAGAACGGCACGCCC
>CABVDG010000021.1:0-36499 GCA_902497075.1 uncultured Collinsella sp. | reverse complement strand
CGAGATAGCCCTCCTGGTCGAAATGCATGATCTCGATCTTCTCGGTTTCCTTCATTTGTCTCTCCTTTCTGGGGTTGTCTCCACATCCCCCATGCCAACGGGCATCAAACCCGCTTACATTCCGTAACACTCGGCCGCTTTGGCCTTAAGCGCATTGACTGACTCTTCGTAGCCCTCTGCCTTGACCTCCATTTGCTTGGAGACGGCATCGAGATACGGGTGCACGTCCCATGACTTCAGACGTTCGGCGATCATTGCCGCAATCGTCTGGAAGAACACGAGATTGGGAATTGCGCTGAGCAGCGGAGCCACCTGAGGCACCGCAACCTCGTGAGCCCTACCCCTGGGATGGGCCGTGAGCAGCACCGTTTTTGTCGTAACATTCGATAGCGCATCGGCGATATTCGCAAGACGCTCCGACCCCTGCGGATCGTCGACGATAAACACCAGATAGCCCGGAACGATCTGCATCTCTGGACCGTGAACAAACTCCTCGCCCTCGTGATGCATGGCCGGAATCTTGATGGTCTCGCTCAGCTTGAGCGCTGCCTCCTCGGCAACACCGTAGTTGGGGCCGTTGCCGACGACCATGGCGGGCGTGTGCTCAGAAAGCTCGAGCATGTGTTCTTGGACATATGCCTCGGCGGTCTTGCACATCACGGCATTGGCATGGATAGCCTCGCGCAGGTCGTCAAGACGCTGGGCAACGCCCTTGGCGTCAATCGTTCCGCGCGCCTGACCGCCGTAGATACCAAAGAGCACCAGGTACTCAACGAGGACCTCAACGCCCAGAGTCACAAAGTCCACCGACTCGACGCCCACACCGTAGTCAAGAACGATGTCAGCGTGCTCCTTGATGGGTGCCTCGACGTTTGCCGTGAGCGCAACTGCAGCCATATCGTGTGCGCGCATGTAATCGAGCGCCGCAATCGTATTGGTCGAATAGCCACTCTGCGAGACGGCGATGTTGAGCGCATGCTGCGGATAGGTGTGTTCAAAATCGACGAAGGCCTCGGGCGTCACAACGGACACCTGCATCTGCAGCGCATCTTGCAGGTAATCGCGGGTGCAATCGGCGGCATGGCGCGACGAGCCCGAAGCAACGACGCGCAGTGCGTCAAAAGAACCGGACTGGAAAATATCTACGAGCTGCGCTACCAGCTCAGACGAACGCTCGAGGTTCTCCCCCATACGCACATGGGCAAGCTGAACGTAATCGAGCATCTTCATCTTCTCACCTCGTTACAAATCATTAGTATTTGATACCAATCACAGTTACAGGTTATGACTTTTTGATACCTCTTTGTCGATTAATTTATCCCCTTCGGCGAACGGTCGATTTTGAGCCCTGTAAGGTTGTATATACAGCTGACCCAACGATCAAAACTGGTTAGTTTCCCAGCCGTTATTCACAAAATACCAGCTAGTACGTATAGGTGTAGCCGCCCGTATCGCCACGATTGAAGGACTTTACATACTCGATAGCCTGACCGCTCGCGTCATAGCTCACGCATTCCAAAAGCAAAACAAGATCGCCCTGTTCCAGTCCAAGGAGGCCGGCATCTCGTGCGCCCAGCGCTTCGATATCGAGCTTTTCCTGTGCCATGACTGGCTTTCGGCCCAGCATCTCATAGGTCTCGTACAAACTGAAGACCGACACGTCAATATCTTCGATGGTTGGGAACAGCAGGCAGGGAATCAGCGCCGTCTCAATCGATACGGGGCTACCGTTTATGCAGTTCAGGCGTCGAACGGAATAGAGCAGGTCGTCCTCGGCGATGCCAAACAGGTCGGCGTAATATGGCCCCGCATAACGCTTGGAACGCGCGAGAATACGGACGGACGGCTCGCCGCCCGAAGCACGGACCGATTCACGGAAACCGACCGTGCGTTCAAAAAAAGCAGGTACTTTCTGCACCACAAAGGCACCTTTTCCCCGAACACGGCGAATCTGCCCGCGCCGAACCAGCTCATCGACAGCGCTTCGGATGGTCAAGCGTGTCGTACCAAATTCCTC
Source organism: uncultured Collinsella sp. (assembly GCA_902497075.1). Lineage (GTDB taxonomy): Bacteria > Actinomycetota > Coriobacteriia > Coriobacteriales > Coriobacteriaceae > Collinsella. The sequence continues at coordinate 34,482 of CABVDG010000021.1, read as the reverse complement.
GGCGAGGTCTTTTTCGGACGGAATCATGGAACCCGTGGGATATATACCGCGCTCGATACGTTCCTCGATGCGGCGTCGAATGCGCATATAAACCGGGGTGGCATCTACTGTTTCAGCCATTGTTCACCTGCCACGCTCCTCATGCCGTTCTCTTCGCCGTTATCGGCAAAGCGGAACTTTGTGGGCAAAATCACCGATTTGCAATGCTCCACAAAACGCATGTCCTTATCAAATTCGATCGAGCTCTCATAGAACACCGGCGTTCCCTCTTCTTGCTGGAGCAGCTCGGCCTCTTCGACGTTCAAACGCGAGATGGAGATATGCTCACGTCCATGCTCAACACGCACGCCACCTTCTTTGAGCAAGACATCGTAAAGGCTCTCGCACTCAAAATCGTGCTCGGTAAGCGATGGGCACAGGGACAGGTTAACGTGAGCCGTCTCGATTGACGCCGGCTCGCCCTCAATAAGTCGAACGCGCTGCATGCGAAGCAAAGGAACGCCTACAGACACCCCAAGCTTGTCGGCAAGCGCCTCATCCGCCTCGATGGTCCCGGTGGAAACCAGACGAGAAGAGGGGTGCAGGCCGGCAGTCCGCACAGCATCGGAGAAGTTATACGTTTCCTGGAAGATGTTCAACGGCTTGGGAGGACACACATACGTACCCGATCCGCGACGGCTCTCGAGCGTTCCACAAGAGATGAGCCGCGCGATACCGGCGCGCAACGCTGTACGCGAAACGCCAATCTCTTCGCACAGCACGCGCTCGGCCGGTAGGCGATCACCGCCGGCAAGCTGATGGTGCTGGATATACCAAAGAATTCCCTCAACAGCACGATCTTTGGGGGGAATTGCATAAGATTCGCCTGCCATTGCACAGACTCCTCATTCAGAAACGTATGCCGCCAAAATTAGGCCAGCCCTCCCATGGCATCAAATTCGGCCTTGATCTTCTCGGCGACATTCCGATACGACTTATATAGACTTGAATCGCGTTTGACTTCGTCGGTCATAACGGGAATCTCTAATTTGGAAACCTCGTCTTTTCCCGTCTGAACCGCCACAACAACGCCCATGCCAAGACACATATTACGCTTGGCAGCGTTTATTTTCGCCGCCTTGGCAGGATTTGCCAGGATACGCTGGGCAAATTCCTGTTTTGAGGTCACTTCCTCGGCCTCCGGATCGCCCGCCTCGGCTACTTCGCACTGCAACACGTCCGCATAGTCAAAAATCTTCGGCTCGCCGCCACGCTGATGCACGGCCCACTTGCGACGCGTGGCATCCTGGTAGATAGCCGGCAAAAACGTAAACCGCGGCGGGTCCAAAATCGTATCCGTGATGGTAAACACATCGGGATCAAAGGCATCCTGCGGGTTTTTCTTCTTGAACAGCCCCATATCAGCCTCCCGTACTAGCATTAAACAACTCAAGCTGAATATAGCACCAATTTCAAGCCGCTGCCTTACCCTATCGGTACGCGGCGCCTATAGCTCGCTCAGCGGAAGAGTCTACGGACGAGGGCCGGGGTGCCTGCTTTGTTTTGAGAAGTGGGCTTCGCGAACTTCTCAAAACAAAGCAGGCACCCCGGCCCCGCCGGCAAATAGCGGACACTCCGCATGCAATCTATGCAAACAAACAAGTGCGCTTAGCTATATTCGGCAAGGTCAAGCACGCTGCCCTTCACGATAAGCGCCGGCTCCAGAACGACCTCTTCGGCACGCTTACCGCCCCTACCGGCAAGACGCTTGGACATGCAGGCAAAAGCATGCTCCGCAAGGACACCGGGATCCTGCTCAATCGCAGTCAGCGCCGGCTCAAAGAGAACGTCGGCCGCCGAGTTGTCATAGCTTACGACCGAGATATCGCCTGGGATGCTCTTCCCCATCTCGTGCAAGCGCTTGAGCAGACCGAGGGCAATGTTATCCGAGCTTGCAAACACGGCGGTGGCATCGGTTGCAAGCACGGCCTCCGAGGCCTCGTAGGCACTCGGGATGTAATATTCGCTCTCAAACTCCAGGCGCGCGTCGATGGGCAGCCCCACCTCGCGCAGCGCGCGCTCGTAACCGGCGAGTCGTTTGCGACCCGTATTGGAGCGACGCGCGTTAACCAGACAGGCGATGCGACGGTGGCCTTGCTCGATCAGATAGCGGGTGGCCATGTAGCCACCCATCTCGTGGTCAAACATCACCTTGTCGCACTCGAGCCCCTCAATGGCACGGTCGACCATCACGGCAGGGATAGGCAGATGGCTCACCTCCTCGCGCAGGGCACGATCGTCGGAGAACTCGTCACCCACCACCAGAAAGACACCATCGACGCCGCGCGTCACCAGCTGGCGCAGCAGTTCCAAATCGTCATCGGCGCTTCCACCCGAGCTGGTGATAAAGAGCGCGTAACCGTCCTCGCGGCAGTGCTTTTCCAAGCTGCCGGCAAGCGAGGCAAAAAAGCGACTCTCGATATTGGGAACGATCAGGCCTAAGGTGCGCGACTCGCGCATGACCAGGCTGCGCGCGATCTGGTTAGGAACATAGTGGTTGCGCGCCGCAACCTCCTTGATGAGCCTGCGGTTTTCTTCCGAGATGCGACAGGGCCGATTATTGAGAACAAGCGAGACCGACGAAGGGGAAAGCCCCACCTCCTGGGCGATCTGCTTGAGGGTGACTTTGTTGGCCATCTCGCTCCTTCCGGGTTTACGCGCAATCTCTTGAAAGTATAGCGACTGCCCATCTACCTCGGTGATAAACACTTTACCAATCCGGTGGACGGCTGTTTTATCGCCGCCAGCGCACCAAATCCGTCCAGGTGGGGTATATTGCAATCGATCGATGACAACAAACACCAAAAGGCGGATATTCGCATGCACGAGAACGACTTTTTTAACGAGGACCTGCTCTGCGCGCTCGCTGGCGTTGCCGGCGAGGACAACGTACTCATGAGCGAGCCCATGCGCGAGCACACCACGTTTAAGATTGGAGGCCCGGCCGACGTCTTTGTCACGCCCGACACCGAGCAGGGCCTCGTCGCCACGCTCGATACCTGCTATCGCTGCGATCTGCCACTCACCATCGTGGGCAACGGCTCCGACTTGCTCGTCGGTGACAAGGGCATCCGCGGCGTCGTCGTAGCGCTGGGCAAGGGCCTCTCCGACATTACGGTCGACGGCACGCATGTCACGGCAGCAGCCGGCGCCTTGCTTTCTGACGTCGCCGCGGCGGCAGCCGAGGCCGGTCTCACCGGTATGGAGCCCATCTCGGGTATCCCCGGATCGGTCGGCGGCGCCTGCTACATGAACGCCGGTGCCTATGGTGCCTGCATGGCCGACGTGCTGGAGTCCGTACGGGTCTACAAGCCCGCACGCGTCCTCGACGATGGCACCCGCGGCAGCGGCAATATCATTGAGTTCGATGTCGATGAGCTCAACCTGGGTTACCGCAAGAGTCGCATTGCCGACGACGGCTTTATCGTGCTCTCGGCAACCTTCAACCTCGCCCCGGGCAACGCCGCGATGATCAAGGCCGACATGGACAACTACCGCCAGCGCCGCGAGGACAAGCAGCCGCTCGACATGCCGAGCGCCGGCTCCACCTTCAAGCGCCCCGAGGGCTACTTTGCCGGCAAACTCATCATGGATGCCGGCTTGCGCGGCCACGCCGTCGGCGGCGCCCAGGTGAGCGAAAAACACTGCGGCTTCATCGTCAACGCCGACCACGCCACCGCCGCCGACGTCGACGAACTCATCCGCCACATCCAAGCAACCGTCAAAGAGCAGTTCGATGTAGACCTAGAACCCGAAGTCCACCGAGTCGGCGAATTTTTATAAAAAAGAAGGCCCCGAAAGGGTCCTTCGCCATATTTATTCAGATAACCCAGTCCGGTGCGTCGCGCCCCGAACCCGAGAGGGCCGCGTGCCCGCCCGCAATATATTTGATTGATCGCGAGTTCCGCACGCAAAGAAGGCCACTTAATGTGGCCTTCGTCTTGCGCAGGACTGCCCGAGCAGGCAATCAAATATATTGCGGGCGGGCACGCGGCCCAGTCGGCTTTACGACAGTGCAATACCGCCAAGCCAGCCCCAACGCACGCCAGAGCCAGTGCCATAGAAGCTAATAAACGAATCAAGCGACTTCGATGTAATGGCACCCTCGTTGCTCATAACGATGCCGCCGCCAACGTAGATACCCACATGACCGTAGATAAGGCCCGGAGCACCCGTGCCGCTGTGCGAGGAATCGGCCACGATCATGCCCACCTGCAGCGCCGAGCGGTCGGAGCTATAGCACCAGGCGTTAAACATGTCGCACGCATTGCCTCCAAAGTAGCCAACGCCGGCGTTACGGAAGACATTGGTGACCCACGCCGCGCACCAGTTCTGACCCGGCGAAGGCGTGGAGTAGCACGCGTTGACGACAGCCTGCTGCTTGCCCGAGCCGGCATTCTGCTGCGGAGTTCCGGGCGCGTACGATCCACCACCCGAGCTCGAACCACCCGAGTAGGAATTGTTCTTGTTCGCGGCAGCCGCGGCAGCGGCAGCCTTCCTAGCGGCCTCCTCAGCCTGGGCGGCAGCGAGGATCTCGGAATCGCGCTGAGCCATGAGCTCCTTGACGTCGTCGGAAAGACCGTTCAGCACGGTCTGGACTTCTTGCTGCTTGGCCTGCATGTCCTGCATCTGGGCAGTCTGCTGGTCCTTGAGCTTCTCTAAGTCGGCCTTCTGCGACTCGAGCTCGGTCTTTTGCGCATCGAGCTCTTCCTGGATGGTCTGAATGTCCTCGATGGCGTCGCGGTCGCTCTTATTGATCTTCTCAACGTAATGCGCGTTGGCGACGAGTTCCTCAAACGAGCCAGAGGCCAGCAGCAGCGACAGGATGTTCGTGCCGCCGGACTTGTAGCTGGCGGCCACGCGATCGGAAAGGTCGTTGCGCTTCTTCTTGAGCTCGGCCTTCTTTTCATCGATCTGGGCCTGCGTGTCGTCAATCTTGCCCTGGACATTCTCGATGTCGTTGAGGGTCTGGGCATTCTTGTTGGCCAGCGCCGCATACTCATTTGCGATGCTGTCGAGCTGGGCCTGAACCTCGTCGAGCTGGGCCTGGGCGGCATTCAGTTTATCGGTGGTTTCTTTGGAAGCCTCCGCCGCATGGGCGCGAGCGGGCAGGCCAAAAAGAACTGCCGCAGAAGCGGCGCCGAACAGGGCCTTGAGGGCAGTGCGGCGCGAGAGCTCCTGGGAAAGGATAGAATCGCTGTTTGGTGACATATGTACTCCGTTACATGCTTATTTATATGTCGCTCAACTCATACATATTAGCGTACATATGGCGCGTCCCAACGATTTCCACGAACGGCAGGAAACTACAAGGTCAGCGGCTCGTAAGCAAATGTCAAAGATCAGGTTATGCGTACGCAAGCTCTTCTATGAGTACGTTAGCACAATCCTCTGCTTTTCCTACAGCGCACGATTTGGGCGTCCCTGCCTGCGCTATACTCCCCTGAAGAAGTGTTCCTGATTCGATAGGAGACTACATGTCCAAAGCACTCGACCCCAAAGACACCTGCGTCCTCGTTACCGGTGGCGCCGGCTTTATCGGCTCGCACACCGTCGTTCAGCTGCTCGAGGGTGGCTACCAGGTCGTCATCGTCGATGATCTCTCCAACTCCAGCGCCGTCGCCGTCGACCGCGTCAAGACCATCGTGGGCGACGAGGCCGCCAAGAACCTCACCTTCTACGAGGCCAACGTGCTCGACCGCGATGCAATGAACAAGATCTTCGATACCCATCAGATCGACCGCGTCATCCACTTCGCCGGTTTTAAGGCCGTCGGCGAGTCGGTGAGCAAGCCCGTCGAGTACTACCACAACAACATCGAGAACACCCTGGTGCTCATCGACGTCATGCGCAACCATGGCTGCAAGTCCATCATCTTCTCGAGCTCCTCGACCGTCTACGGCGACCCGGACAACCCGCCCGTCACCGAGGAGGATCCTAAGAAGCCCGCGACCAACCCCTATGGTTGGACCAAGTGGATGATCGAGCAGATCCTTATGGACGTCCACACCGCCGACCCCGAGTGGGACGTCGTGCTACTCCGTTATTTCAATCCCATCGGCGCCCATCCGTCGGGCCTGATCGGCGAGGATCCCAAGGGCATCCCCAACAACCTGGTGCCCTATGTCGCCCAGGTCGCCGTGGGCAAGCTCGAGGCCGTTCAGGTCTTTGGCAACGACTACCCCACCCCCGACGGCACCGGCGTGCGCGATTACATCCACGTGTGCGATCTGGCATCTGGTCACGTGGCCGCCCTTAACTGGATGAACGGCAAGACCGGCGTCGAGATCTTTAACTTGGGCACCGGCACCGGCACCTCGGTACTCGAGGTCGTCGCCGCCTTCTCCAAGGCTTGTGGCAAGGAGCTGCCCTACGTGATCCGCGAGCGCCGCGCCGGCGACATCGCTGCCAACTGGTGCGATGCCTCCAAGGCCGAGCGCATGATGGGCTGGAAGGCCCAGTACGACATCGCGGACATGTGCCGCGATAGCTGGAACTGGCAGAGCCACAACCCCAACGGCTTCGCCGACGCCGAGTAGCAAAACCTACATACCGCTCTTGCCCCGATCTCACGTTGTGAGGTCGGGGCTTTTTCATGGCATGTAACCATTCGCCGAAAATCGACCAACTTTTTTATCTTGCCTGTACATGTTTAAACAACATGTTTTACAATAGGCGTATCGAATCAGAACATCGGAGGCGGACTGCACACCCATCGGCAGGCCGACCCCACAACAAGAAGGTTGGTGAGCGCATTCATGGAGCGTGCAAGCGGCGTCCTCATGCCCGTCTCATCTCTGCCCGGACCATACGGAATCGGCGGCTTTGGCTGGAATGCCTACGACTTCGTCGATTTTCTCGCCTCGTGCAAACAACATTACTGGCAGATTCTGCCCCTTACGACGACCAGCTATGGCGATTCGCCCTATCAGTCGTTCTCGGCCCGCGCAGGCAACCCCAACTTTATCGACTTTGCCGAGCTTATCGAGGCAGGGTATCTGGAGCAGCGCGATATCGATGGCGTGTATCTGGGATCCGACCCCAGCAATGTCGACTACGGTGCTATCTTTGGCGGCCGCCGTCAGATTCTCGACCGCGCCGCTGAGCGCTTTGCTGCCGACAAGCCGGCCGATTTCGATGACTTTATCCAGGCCAACGAGGACTGGCTCATCCCCTACTGTGAGTTCATGACCGTCAAAGAGGAGTGCGGTCTCAAGGCGTTTTGGGAGTGGCCCGCGGAGCTCCGCACCCACGGCGAGGCTTCCGCCAAGGTCTGCGCCGACCATCCGGCGCGTATGCTCTACCACCAGATGACGCAGTACTTCTTCGATCGCCAGTGGAGCCGCCTCAAGGCCTATGCCAACGAGCGCGACATTCTCATCATCGGCGACCTGCCCATCTATGTCTCGCGTGACTCCGTCGAGATGTGGGCGACGCCTGAGCTCTTTAAGATCGACGCCGCCGGCAATCCCGTGAGCGTCGCCGGCACGCCGCCCGACCAGTTCTCGGCCACCGGCCAGTACTGGGGCAACCCCATCTACGACTGGGACGCCATGGAGTCCGACGGCTTCTCCTGGTGGGAGGGCCGCATTCGCGCCGCCCTCGACATGTACGACGTCATCCGCCTGGATCACTTCCGCGGCTTCGAGGCCTATTGGGAGGTGCCGTTCTCCTCGCCCGATTCGTCCTACGGTTCGTGGACGCAGGGTCCCGGCCTCAAGTTCTTCAAGACGCTCGAGGAAAAGCTCGGCACGTTGCCCATCATCGCCGAGGACCTGGGCTTCCTCACCCCCGGCGTCATCGACATGCGCGACAACTCGGGCTTCCCCGGCATGAAGATCCTGCAGTTTGCCTTTGAGGGCACCAACTCGTACTACCTGCCGCATAACTACATCGCCAACACCGTCGCCTATGTGGGCACCCACGACAACGAGACGGCGCGCGGTTGGTTTGAGGGAACGGCCACCCCGCGTCAGCGCGAGCAGGCAGCCCTGTACACCCATCAGCAGGCCGGCGAACCCATGGCAGATGCACTCAACCGCACCATCGCCGCCAGCGTGAGCGACACGTGCATCTACACCATGCAGGACCTGCTCAACTTGGGCAACGAGGCGCGCATCAACACCCCTGCCACGCTGGGCGGCAACTGGACCTGGCGCATGCTCGACGGCGCCATCACCCGCGAGCTCGAGCACAAACTCACCGACTGGACCGAGACCTACTTCCGCATCCCGTCGGAAGCCGAAATCGAGCTTCCTCAATAGGAGCTACCGCGCCCGACCCCTCCCCACCGTGCGGACGCGCTTGCTTTTCCCGCGCGAGGCCACCCCAATCCCCTCGCGCGGGATTCTTTTGAATTTCTGACATGTAGTCAACTCACCACAGGAGGAAACATGCCCCGCATCAATCTCGCGGATCTTGCCGAGCAGTCCTTTGGAACTTCGCTCGAACAACTCGATGACCGCCACATTTACAAACTGCTGGTCAAGCTCGTGCAGGAGCGCTCTGCCGCCTGCCCGCTCAACAACGGCAAGAAAAAGCTCTATTACATTTCCGCCGAATTTTTGATCGGCAAGCTGCTCATCAACAACATGATCGACCTCGGCATCTACGACGAGGTTAAGGACCAGCTCACCGCCGCCGGCCACGACCTCAACAAGATCGAGGAGTTCGAGGTCGAGCCGTCGCTCGGCAACGGTGGCTTGGGCCGCCTGGCCGCGTGCTTCCTGGATTCCATCGCCACGCTGGGCTTGACCGGCGATGGCGTGGGCCTCAACTATCACTACGGCCTGTTCCGTCAGCGCTTTGTCGACAACCAGCAAAAGGCCGTCCCCGACGAGTGGCTCGGTGAGCAGGACATCCTAGTCGACGACGACCGCTCCTACACCGTCGAGTTCGGCGATTTTGCCGTTACCTCCAAGCTCGTCAACATCGACGTGCCCGGTTACGGCCAGCCCACCAAGAACCGTCTGCGCCTGTTCGACCTGGCGAGCGTCGACGACGGCCTGGTCCCCGGCAGCTCCATCGACTTCGACAAGACCGAGATTGCCAAGAACCTCACCTTGTTCCTCTACCCCGACGATTCCGACGAGCAGGGCCGCCTGCTTCGAATCTACCAGGAATACTTCATGGTGAGCAACGCCGCCCAGCTCCTGATCGACGAGGCCATCGAGCGCGGCAGCAACCTGCACGATCTGGCCGACTACGCCGTGGTCCAAATTAACGACACGCACCCCACCATGGTCATCCCCGAGCTCATTCGCTTGCTCACCACCGAGCATGGCATCGAGTTTGACGAGGCCGTGACCATCGTACGCTCCATGGTCGCCTACACTAACCACACGATTCTTGCCGAGGCGCTCGAGAAGTGGCCGCTCGCCAGCCTGCAGAAGGTCTCCCCTGCCATCGCCGACATTATCGTCAAGCTCGATGAGATCGCGAAGGCCGAGCACGATGACCCGCGCGTCGCCGTCATCGACGAATACGACACCGTCCACATGGCCCACATGGACATCCACTTTGGCTTCTCCATCAACGGCGTAGCCGCCCTCCACACCAAGATCCTGGAGGACACCGAGCTTCATCCGTTCTACGAGATCTATCCCGAGAAGTTCTCCAACAAGACCAACGGCATCACCTTCCGCCGCTGGATCCATGGGGCCAACCCCACGCTCGCCAGCCTGCTCGACGATGTAATCGGCACCGACTGGCGCAGCACCGGCGATCTGAGCAAACTCGCCAAGTTCGCCGATGACAAGGACGTTCTTGAGCGCCTGGCCGCCACCAAGGTCGAGGCCAAGGCCATCATGCGCCAGTTCATGGCGCTCGAGCAAGGCGTGACTATCCCGTCCAACGCCATCATCGACGTCCAGGTCAAGCGCATCCACGAGTACAAGCGCCAGCAGATGCTCGCGCTCTACATCATCTGGAAGTACCTCGATATCAAGAACGGCAACAGACCTAAGCACCCCGTCACCATCATCTTTGGCGGCAAGGCGGCGCCTGCCTACACTATCGCGCAGGACATCATCCATCTGATCCTGACGCTGTCGCAGTGGATTGCAAACGACCCCGACGTGGCTCCCTACCTGCAGGTTGTCATGATCGAGAACTACAACGTCACCGCCGCCGAGCGCGTGATTCCCGCTGCTGACATCTCCGAGCAGATCAGCCTGGCCTCCAAGGAGGCGAGCGGCACCTCCAACATGAAGTTCATGCTCAACGGCGCTTTGACCCTGTGCACGCTCGACGGTGCCAACGTGGAGATTGCCGAGCTCGTGGGCGACGAGAACATCTATACCTTTGGTGCCTCGTTCAAACAGGTCGAGCAGATCTACGCCGACGGCACCTACAACGCCGGTGCGCTCTACCGCAAGCCCGGAATTAAACTGCTGGTGGACTTCATCACCAACCCGGCCTTTATGGCAACCGGCAACGCCGAGCGCCTGCAGCGCCTGCACGACGACATTAAGGGCAAGGACTGGTTTATGGCCCTGCTCGACATTGAGGAGTACATCCAGACCAAGGAGCGCGTGCTGGCCGACTACGAGGACCAGGACGCTTGGATGCGCAAGGCGCTCATCAATATCGCCAACGCCGGCACCTTCTCGTCCGACCGCACCATTTCCCAATACAACGACGAGATCTGGCACCTGAGCTAGCTCATTCCCCTTACCCATCCTCTTGAAAGCGGAGTCGTGGCAACACGGCTCCGCTTTTTGTGCCCGCGTGTTGCCCGTGGCCCGCCTCGACCAAACAATCTCGATCTGTAACACCTAACCGGCAAAATTGGGTCTATCTGTTACAGATCAAGACAAACAGAATTGTCCCGATGAACTGTCTCGATCTGTAACAGGTAACTGCCGAAATCAGCCTCTCGTGTTACGGATTGAGATGGAAGGACGGGCAGCTCAACAACATCTCAACTTGTAACACCTAGGCCCAATTTGGCCCTCCTCCTGTTACAGATCAAGACAAACTGACAGATGGACAACCCCAACACAAAGAAAGGCTCCCCTCTCGCCCAGTGGACAGGAGGGGAGCCTTATATGTGACCACGGCAAAAGGATGGCAAAGCCGCAGTCGCCCAAAGGGAGGGCCTGGATGCACCGGGCCTAGATAAGGTTCTTGCCAGACACCTTATCGAAGAGATGAGTCGCGTTCTTCTCGAACTTGAACCAGATGGGGTCGCCAGCCTTGAGCGCGCCCTTGGCCTCAAGGTCGACAACGGGAATGATCAGGACGAACTGGCCATCGGGAGCAGTCACGTGGACATGCTCGGTCGAACCCATGAGCTCGGTCACCTCGACGGTGCCCTGGAGCGCACCCTCCTCGCCCTTGTCGGCAAGCAGGATCTGCTCGGGGCGCACGCCGGCCGTAATCTCCTTCACGTCGCCGCCGTCCCAGTTGAGGGCAAGCTGAGCGCAAGTCTCGGGGGCGAGCGCCACGTTCATATCCTCGGTCTTGACGGTAAAGCCGTTGCCCGAGCGTACCAGCTGGGCATCGAAGAAGTTCATCTGCGGCACGCCGATGAAGCCGGCGACGAAGATGTTCGCGGGATGGTTGAAGACCTCCTGCGGCGTGGCGATCTGCTGGACGACGCCGTCCTTCATGACCACGATGCGATCGCCGAGGGTCATAGCCTCGGTCTGGTCGTGAGTAACGTAGATGAACGTGCCCTTGATCTCGTGACGCAGCTTAATGAGCTCGGCACGCATCTGGTTACGAAGCTTGGCATCCAGGTTGGACAGCGGCTCGTCCATCAGGAAGACCTTGGGGTCACGCACGATGGCGCGGCCGATGGCGACGCGCTGGCGCTGGCCGCCCGAAAGCGCCTTGGGCTTACGGTCGAGGTACTCGGTAATACCCAGGATCTCAGCAGCGGAGCGAACCTTACGGTCGATCTCGTCCTTGGGGACCTTCTTGAGCTCGAGCGTAAACGCCATGTTCTCGTACACCGTCATATTGGGATACAGAGCATAGCTCTGGAACACCATGGCGATGTCGCGGTCCTTGGGAGCGACGTCGTTGACGCGCTTGCCATCGATGAGCACATCGCCCGAGGTGATGTCCTCCAGGCCGGCGATCATGCGCATCGTCGTGGACTTACCGCAGCCAGAGGGGCCAACGAGGACGATGAACTCCTGGTCGTGAACGGTGAGGTTGAAGTCCTCTACAGCAAGCACACCGTCCTCGGTAACCTTAAGGTTGTGCTTCTTCTCCTCGGTCTTCTTCTTTTTGCCAAAGAAGCCCTTCTTTTTTGACTCGTTGTTGGGATACACCTTCTGAACATGTTTGAGAACGATCTCGGCCATGTCTTTACCTTTCGATACGCGGCGCCGCGCTGAGGGGCGCCGCCAAAACTTGCAAAACAGTTACGGCATCAGCCCTTGACGGCACCTGCCACAACGCCGTCAATGATGTACTTCTGGCAGAAGATGTACATGATGACGATGGGGATGACGACCATCATGATGCATGCCATCATGGGGCCGAGCTCGACGTGGCCGTAGCCGCCGCGGAAGTACTGGATCAAGATAGGAATGGTCTTGTACTTGGTGGAGTCGAGCGTAAGGTAGGGCAGCAGATAGTCGTTCCAGACCCACATGGTCTCGAGGATGCCAACCGAAAGATAGGTGGGCTTCATGATGGGAAGGACGATCTTAAAGAACACCTGGACCGGGTTGCAGCCGTCGATCATGGCCGCCTCTTCGATCTCGAGCGGGATGTTCTTGACAAAGCCGGCGAACATAAAGACCGCCAGGCCCGCGCCAAAGCCGAGGTAGATAAAGCAGATGTTGAACGGCGTGTTGAAGCCGATGCGGTCCGCCAAATTGGACAGCGTGAACATGAGCATCTGGAACGGTACAACCATCGAGAAGACGAACAGGTAATAGAAGAAGTTCGAGATCTTGCTGTTGACGCGCACCACGTACCAAGCGCACATGGAGCAGCACACCAGAATCAGCACGACCGACGTGACCGTGATGATAAGCGAGTACATAAACGCCGAGGCAAAGCCCTGCTCGTTAAGGGCGTGCATGTAGTTTGCGAGGCCGTTGAACGTCTCGGGCGTGAGCAGATCGAATGCCGTGGTGGTGCTGATTGCAGTTGCCTTTTTAAAGGAATTGAGCGCAATCATGAACACGGGATAGATCCACGCGAGCGACAGAATCGTAAAGAAAATCGAGAGCGCGCGGTTGATAACCTTATCGCGTTTCATTACTGCTGCACCTCCTTGGACCTCGTGGCCTTAAGCTGGATCATAGAAATAGCGACAACCAGGATGCAGAAGATAACTGCCTTGGCCTGACCGATGCCCTGCCATGCGATGCCAGCACGCGAATAGAACGTGTTGTAGATGTTCAGGGCGAGCATCTCGGTGGAGTGCGCCGGGGCACCACCGGTAAGGGCGAGGTTCTGGTCGAACAGCTTAAAGCCGTTGGTGATGGACAGGAACAGGCAGATGGTGATGGTCGGCATCAGGTTGGGGATCTTAACCTTCCAAAACGTCTGCCATGCCGTGGCACCGTCGACCTTGGCGGCCTCGATGTAATCAGACGGAATGGACTGCAGACCGGCGATGTAGATGATCATCATGTAGCCGACCTGTTGCCACAGGGTCAGGATGATAAGGCCCCAGAAGCCAGCGGCGGAGTTGAGGGCGATAAGCTGGGCACCCACGTTGGAGAGCAGGCAGTTGATCAGAATCTGCCAAATGTAACCCAGTACAATGCCGCCAATCAGGTTAGGCATAAAGAAAATCGTACGGAAGATGTTGGTGCCCTTGAGCGCCTTGCGAGTGAGCGCCTGCGCAATGGCCAGCGCGATCACGTTGATGAGCACCGTCGACAGGAAGGCAAACGCCACGGTAAAGAAGAACGACGTGGAGAACTGCGGGTCGGTCAGTGCGCGCACGTAGTTCTCGATACCGACAAAGTGCGCGTTATTGATGGTAATAAACTGGCAGAACGAGAGATAGAAACCCTGGATAAAGGGAATCACGAACCCGATCATAAACGCCAGGCACGTGGGCAGCATAAAGAGCGGCCACCAGCGCTTGAGTGCTTTGCCCATAGAAGGGTCCTTTCAATATGCAGGGGGCGGGCAAACCTACGTCTGCCCGCCCCCTGTCGCTAATCAGATAGCTTGGGCAGCAACTGCTTACTCGGAAGCAGCCTTCTCTGTCTTCCAGCCATCGACGAAGGCGTTCTTGACGCCGTCCCACTTGGTGTTGTCGGCAGCATAAGCGATGAGAGCCTGCTTGAGGTTCTTCTTCCACTCCTCGGAGGGGATGTAAACGAAGTCCCAAGCGACGGTCTTCTTGCCGTCCTTGGCCATAGCAACGGCCTGCTGAGAGAAGACGTTGGTGGTCTCCTTAGCGCTCTTGAACGGGGCGGTCAGACCCATCTTGTCAGCGATGATGCTGGTGGCGGTGTCAGAAGTGACGCACCAATACATGAAGTCCTCGGTGGCCTTCTGGGCATCCTCGGAAGCCTGGGAGCTGACGCACCAGTAGTTCTCGCCGCCGGAGCACAGGCCCTGGTTCTCCTCGCCGTCGACGCCGATGTAGATCGGCAGCATGCCGAGCTGGTCGTCGGTCATACCGGCCTTGGTGAGGTCGGCGTAGGCCCAAGAGCCGTTCTGGTAGAAGACGGCCTTGCCGGTTGCGAACTCATTGGTGGCGTCGTCACCGGTCTTGGAGGCGAGCTGCGAAGGATCGCAGGTGGAGTCGGTGATATACAGGTCGAAGATCTGCTTAAAGTTGTCGAGATACTCGCCCTTGATCTCGTCGTCCTCCTGATTGTGCTCCTTCTCGAACTCGTAGTAGAGCGGGAGGTTGGCGAGGTGCGTGGTGTAGCGCCAGCTGGAGGAGTCATCCATACCGGCGGAAGTGAAGGCACCGTCAACGCCGAGCTCGTCCTTGCGGGCCTGGATGTCATCGGCGCAAGCCTTCAGCTTGTCGAAGGAGTTGATGTCCTCGGCCTTGTAGCCGGCCTTCTCGAGGAGCTCCTTGTTGTAGATGATGCCGTAGCTCTCCTGAACCCAGTCGATACCCAGATCCTTGCCGTCGGACTGCAGCGCCAGGGAGTCGTCGATGAGCTCGCCGCGGAGCTTGGTGTCGGAAAGATCGGCGCAGTAGTCCTTCCAGTTCTTAAGGCCGGTGGGGCCGTTGACCTGGAACAGCGTCGGAGCGGAGCTCTTGGACATCTCGGACTTGAGCTTCTCCTCGTAGGTGTTGGAGGCGGCGGTCACGATCTTGACCTCGACGCCCTTCTCCTTCTTGTACGCCTTGGCGATCTCCTTCCACTCCTTGTCGACCTCGGGCTTGAACTGGAGGAAGTAGACCTCGGCAGCGTCACCAGAAGCAGAGGAGCCGGAGCCGGCAGAACCACCGCAGCCCACGAGACCCAGACCAAGAACCGCAGCCGCGGAACCAGCAAAGCCCAGGAACTGCCTTCTGCTCATTTCGTTCTTCATTACAATCCACCCTTTCACACCGTGGCGGCACCCTTTGCCGCCGCCTTCGGAGATTGGCTCGGGGACTTTGCCCCTTTTGCTGATTTGTACAATACGCTATTTGGCTAGTTGTTTGAACAAGTATTACTAGAGCGGTAGAAAAACTTCGGTGAACGGTAATTTCGACTTGATACTTGACAAGTTTTGTATAAACAATTATTTGTTATCGAATGCAGAGAAAACGCCCGATCAAGCCGAT
The DNA here is from genome assembly GCA_902497075.1 of uncultured Collinsella sp. Classification (GTDB taxonomy): domain Bacteria; phylum Actinomycetota; class Coriobacteriia; order Coriobacteriales; family Coriobacteriaceae; genus Collinsella. Next base: position 18,725 of record CABVDG010000021.1, on the reverse strand, counting down.
GCATCGTCGGTTTGACCGGGCGTTTTCGCTTTGAGGGCATGAGTCTCGTCAGGCTGCGAGCTAGCCGGCTATCGCTTGGAATTGACGCGGTAATGGAAGATCTCGGGGTGTGTGCGGGCATGCGTGACCTCGAACAAGATGCCGTCCGAGGTGTACGACTGGCTCTCCATAACGGCGACGCAGTTGTACTTGCCAAGGTCCAGATAGCTGCAGTCCTCATCGTTGGCAAGCTCGACACTCACCGTACGACGGCTCGCCATCACCTTGACGCCGCGTTTGTGCTCCAGATAGTCGTAAATTGACTTTGCAGCGATCTCGGGCGTCAGACCTTTGGCGATCGACTCCAGAAAATAGCCGTGGTCCACCTGGCGAGCACTACCGTTAAGGCTACGGACGCGCACTACGCGAATCAGCTCCTCGCCCACCTTAAAGCCCAGGCGACGAGAGAGTTGCTCAGTGCAAATCAAATGTTCAAAAGACTTGACCTCGGTCGATGCGACGGCATTGTTGCGTTTTGCGAACTCGCCAAACGACTCAACCTCTTCGAGTGCGCCCAGCATGTCGGTTTCGCCCTTGAGCCAAATAACGCGCACGCCCTTGCCGTGTATAGGCTGCACAAACATCTGGTCGGCCAGCATGCTCAAGGCGCGTCGAACGGTATTGCGCGTGCAGCCAAACTCCGCGGTCAGCTCGGCTTCGGTTGGCAGCATCTCCTGAAACGCATAGGTCCCGTTAATGATGCGCGAACGGATCTCGCGGTAGATTCCTTCGTAAATCGCTTTTGGCATGACTTCACCTCTAATGAATATGTATGGCTAGGCACGATAGCATTTCTTGGAGTTGTTCAAACCGATTATCGGTAAAGCACGGATTATTTACCGTCGACGGTTCCCCTGAAACCCAAATCGGACCGAATCAAAACCGTCAATGCGGCAAGCAGCCAGTCCTCTACAATGAGTTCATTGTTTAAACGTTCTTGCTCGCACAGCATGTTGCATCCGGAAGGCATATTATGCTGCAGAAAATCCAACGTTTTGGCGGAGCCATGTTCGCGCCCGCCATGCTGTTTTCTATATCAGGCCTCATGGTCGGCATCTCCGCCCTCGCCACGACCGTAGACATCGTCGGCGATCTCGCCGTATACGGAACCCCTTGGTACGTTTTCTGGACCATCATCCAGCGCGGCTCGTGGACGGTCTTTAAACGTCTCCCGCTCCTTTTTGCCGTAGCGCTGCCTATCGGTCTTGCCCAAAAGCAACCGGCACGCTGCTGCCTCGAGGCACTCGTGGCCTATTTTGCCTATTGCTTCTTTTTGAGCGAGATCATTAAGCTGAGCGGAGACAACCTTGGACTTAAGTACCCGTCGTCTTTGACCCCCGCCAGCGGCATCACCGTCATCGACGGCATCAAGACGCTCGACACCGGCATTATCGGCCCGCTGGCGGTGTCGGCAACCGTCGTTGCCATCCATGACCGCTTCTACGATGCCAAGGTTCCCGATTGGCTCGGCACCTTCTCGGGTTCCTCGCTGGTCTACCTCATCAGCTTTTTTGCCGTGTTTGCCCTTGCCGCCATCTCGGCCGCCATCGTGCCCTTCGCATACGCTGTGACCGAAACGCTGCGCCACGCACTTGCGGGCGTCGGCCCCTTCGGCGTGGGCATCTTTGTGTTTTTGGAGCGAGCGCTCGAGCCCATGGGGCTGCACCATCTGCTCTATATGCCCATCTATTACGACAATCTGGTCATTCACGACGGTATTTACGCCACGTGGACCAACCTGCTCCCCATTCTCTCCCATAGCACGCGCCCTTTAAATGAACTTGCGCCCTGGGCAGGTTTTACCGCCACCGGCTGGGGCAAGCTCTTTGGCCTTCCCGCCATCGCGGCAGCATTCTATTTCACCGCCAAACCCGAACGCCGCGCCGGCCTTAAAGTCATCCTTTTGCCCGCCATCGTCGCCTCGGTGGTCTGCGGCGTCACCGAGCCGCTCGAGTTTCTCTTTATGTTCACCTATCCCGGACTCTTTTTGCTCTACGCCGTCCTATCCTCCTGCCTTGCCATGACCATGAACTTCTTTGGCATCGTCGGCATCTTCTCGGGCGGTCTCATGGAAATGACGGCCTTCAACTTCATCCCACTCATGCGAATGCATGCCGGCTCCTACCTTTTGGCGCTCGGTATCGGTCTTGCCTTTAGCCTCATCTTTTTTGTTAGTTTTCGAGCACTCATCTTGGTCTATGACCTTAAGACGCCGGGCCGCGAGGATCATGTCTCCAATCGCGCGGCAATCGATCGTTTAACGGGAAGCGGCTTTGCCAAAGAGCAATCTCCCAATGGCGAGGTCAGTATTCAATCCGATCAAGATCACGTCCTCGCTGAGCGGGTAATTCAGCTTTTAGGTGGCGTTGGTAATATCGTGGGCGCAACCAACTGCGCCACGCGCCTGCGCGTCGAGGTCGCAGACCCTTCCATCGTTGCAGATAATGCGTCGTTTGTCGCGGTGGGCGCCAAGGGCCTCATCATTACGGGCAAGACCGCCCAGGTGATTATTGGCATCTCCGTTCCCCGCGTTAAAGAGCATTTTGACCAGATCATGGGCCTCGAGCCGGGATTTGCGCCCACCACCTCGGCCTCCCCTGCCGCCAGCGCAGCCCATAAGCGCGGCGATATCTGCTTCTTCGATATCGACGGAACACTCGCCTGGCAAGACCCTCGAGTGGCACAAGAGCTTCCCGAGAGCGAGCGAGACCTCTCCCCCTATCCCAATGAAGCGGTCTCGCAAGCCATCCGTGATTTTGTCGCCAAGGGCAATATGGCGTTTATCTGCACAGGGCGCACGCTGAGCTGCATCCATCCAAAGCTGCTCGAGCTGCCCTGGACCGGCATCGTCTGCCTCGCGGGTGGCTATGTCGAACTTGAGGGACACGTGATTCGCGATTTGGCGATGACGCCCGGCATGCTGCAGCGCCTTGCTCCCATTCTTGAGCAATCGGACGAAGTGATTCGTTTTGAGGGACTCAATGGCGTCGTTCGCATGAGTGCCGATGCGCCCGACGCCCCCGGATACGCCCGCACCGTGGGCGATGCAATTACGCAGCTGCAACATTACAGCGCCTACAAGATCTTAATGTCCACGTCGCTTGCCAACCGCATCGCTCAGGATCAAGCGTTTGAGCCGCTGCTCTGCTTTAACGAGCTCGAGCTCGAAGTGACCGAGATTTCGCCTCGCGAATGCACCAAGCGCGAGGGTATCCAGTCCGTACTCGACGCCCTCGACCCCCACCACGGAACCGTATACGGCATCGGCGACGCCAGCAATGACGTCTCGCTGATGAACGCCGTCGATGTCGGTATCGCCATGGGCAATGCGCCGGACTTCCTCAAGGAAAAGGCCGACTATGTCACCGACAGCATCGACCACGACGGCGTCGTCACCGCGCTCGAACACTTTGGGCTTATCTAGCCAAGCCCCTACCGCACTTGCGGCCGCATGGACCAATCGTCTTCAACCGCCGCGCTCGACGCCCTAATGTGGCAATATGTTGTCTGCATAATGCAACGATGCAACCTATCAAAGAATGCGAGAACCCGTGTCCAGTCCGTTTACCAGCTTTTTAGCCCAGCACTTTGACCAGATTAACGACTATCTGGCCACGTTCTTTGACGGACAGGCGACTTCCGCCGATATCGAGCGCTACCTGTACGCGCCGCTCTCGGCTTTTACGGCCAACGCCGGCAAGCGCCACCGCCCGCTTATCTGCATGCTCGCCGCAACCGCAGTGGGCGGTAGCTTTGAGAGCGCCCGCAGCGCCGCGGCAGCTATCGAGCATTTCCAGTCAGGCGCGCTGATTCACGACGACATCGCCGACAACGGACAGCTTCGTCGAGGCAAGCCCTGCATGCACCTTACCGAGGGCACGGGCCTTGCCATCAATTGTGGCGACCTGGCGCTCACCATGGTCACCAAGACGGTTCTCGACGATCCCACGCTCGAGTCCGACGTGAAGCTGCGTGTGCTCCACGAGCTTACCGAGATGATCGTCCGCACCATCGAGGGTCAAGCGCTTGACCTGGGTTGGGTCCGTGACGAGCGCTTTGATATCTCGGTTGATGACTACCTGGACATGGCGACGCACAAGACCGCGTATTACAGCGGAGCCACGCCGCTTGCCGCCGGAGCCATTATCGGCGGCGGCAGCGAAGAGCAGGTCGAGGCGCTACGCGCCTTTGGCCTGCACACCGGCCTTGCCTTTCAGATTCAGGACGACCTGCTCAACTTGGTCGGCACCAAAGAGGCCGCCAACAAGGACTTCCGCACCGACATCACCGAGGGTAAGCGCACGCTCGTTGCCGTGCACGCCCTGTCAGACGAGCGCTATCACGACGAGATTGAAGCGATCCTTTCCTCGGGCACCGAGGACCCCGCGCAACTCGCACGCGCCGTGGAGATCTTCCAGGAGACCGGCTCTATCGATTACGCCCACACTTATGCGCTCGACCTGACCGCCAAGGCCAAAGCGGCCATCGAGGACGTTGAGCTTGATCCGCACGCACGAGAGTTGTTCCTCTCCATGGCAGATTTCTTTGTGGAGCGCCTTAACTAACGGGGGTTATAAAACCTGTCAGCAGCGTATTTAGGCACAACTTGCTACACTGTTGAGTGCATGTTTATGCATCCCTTTGCGTCGTCTATCCGACAGGCGCTCAAATAGTACGAATGATACGCCGAAAGGGGTTCGTTCATGGAACCTATTACAACGGGCATGCAGGGAGCAGCCGTCGAGGACGTGCAGTCTCGTCTCCTGCAGCTCGGCTACACGATTGATGCCACCGAGGTTGCCGACAAGCACTTTGGTACTACCACCGAGCAGGCCGTTAGCACCTTTAGGCTCGACAGCGGTCTTGCTGCCGGTCACGCCGTTGACATCCCCTGCTGGAGTGCCCTGGTCGACGCCTCGTATAAGCTGGGCGACCGCACGCTCTATCTGCGCATGCCCAATTTCCATGGCGCCGACGTGCAGGCCCTGCAGAAGGCACTCAACGTTTTGGGCTTTGCCTGCGGCGAGGACGATGGCTACTTTGGCCCTCACACCGAGGCGGCCCTTCAGCAGTTCCAGGAAAACGTCGGCCTGTTTGCCGATGGTATGGCTTTCCAGGATACCTACGCCTACATCAACCGCCTGCACCACGTGTGGGAGGGTAAACCTTCGGTGACCGAGGCCGAATCGCGCATCGGCTTTGCCCGCGCCGCCAACGTGCTCGAGCGCTTCCAGATTGCCGTCATCGGTGAGGACCCCATCGCGCGTAGCGTTGCATCGCGCATGTGGAACATCGCCACGGCGACGACCGACAGCAGCGGCATGATGCTTTGCGATTCCGAGGTTCCGACCGACGTGGATCTGGTGCTCGAGATTGCAAGCGATGAGCTACCCACCGACGCCGCTCCACGCGCCACGATTGCCCTCGCCGAGTGCCACAACCTGGCCCAGCGCATCCGCACCGCCAATGTCGCCGCGCAGCAGAAGCCGGCTCGCATTCGCATTGAGCTCACGGGCATGACGCGCTACAACGGCACCTTCACGGCCAGCGACGCGCAGACGCTCGCCGTACGCCTACTCGACGGCGTTTGCGATGCCCTCGCAGATTAGGTAAACTAGACGAGTTGCTTTTGGGCAACACCACACATTGGGACGTAGTTCAACGGTAGAACTCCGGTTTTTGGTGCCGGCTGTTGGGGGTTCGAATCCCTCCGTCCCAGCCATTAAAACTGAGCGCCCTAAGCCTATAACGGCCCAGGGCGCTTTCTTGTGGGCAAGCGGAGGGATTCGAACCCGCAAGGGTGCGGAGCTGAGGAAACGCGAAGCGTTTTCCAGCGCAGCACGCAAGGAGCGAAGCGACGCAGCGGGGCGCGGCCGCCGACCAGGCGGACGCGGAATCCCTCCGTCCCACACCAGCCAAGAGCCCCTCACGTCAAGCAAATCGAGCCAACGCCGCCAAGCGGAGGGATCCGAACCCGCAAGGATGCGGAGCGACGCAGCGGCGCGCGGCCGCCGCAGGCAGACGCGGTGTCGGCACTTGGGGACGTTCCTAAGTGCCGACATTATAGGAACGTCCCCAAGTGCCGGCTCGGGACTATTTTCGAGGACTCTCCGAAGGACTGTGGCCAAAAAACGGCAAATATGAGTACTGTTACCGTTGTAGCTACATTATTTTCGTTAATAAAAGAAGATCCTAATGAGACTTATTCGCATCAAGGTCTTCCTTTAATGAACACTTGAGGAGATACGGCAGCTTATCTGCTCGACCGACACGTCAAATCACCTTAAATGTGGTCGAAATTACTGCTACTAAAAGAGTATCAGTACTCATATTTGCCGTTTTTTGGCCACGGCTCTTTATAGACACCCTGTACAGCGACGGCGGTAGATTTCGGAACGTGTCCGTCAGCCCCGTTCCGAAAAGCGAGCCGCGTGCAACGGCCAAGCCACGACAGGCCCCGGGAGAGTGGGGACACCGGCTTAGGTTTATCGCGAGTTCCGCACGAACAGGAGGCCACTTAATGTGGCCTCCGTCGTGAGCAGGACTGTAGAGCAGGAAACCTAAGCCGGTGTCCCCACTCTCCCGGGGCCGAACGCCCTAGTTGTTGAGCATGCGGTCGAAGCTTCCCGAGTCGCCATCCCGATAGTCTGCGGTCATCAGAATCTCCTGCGGAATGCGCCCGCCCTCGCGCAGCACGTTGCGGAACTGCACGCGCGTAACCATGGGCAGATCCTTGATCGTCGCTGCCAGGTTCTGCGGCACGCCCTGGTTGGCAGCCGCGGGCTCGCACTCGCCGCCGGCCTTCACGCGACGCTTATGCTCGGCGAGCATGGCGCGGTACATGCCGGCATGCAGGCGAATCTCAACCACATTGGCATTGCGAGCCTGTTCGACGATGCGCGCGCCCTCGCGATCGATATCGCCTACGTAGTAGACGTAGTTAAAGCGATAGCCAATCTCGGCCAGATAATCGTCCAAGGCATGCGAGACGCTCGCCTTGCATCCGCCGCCAAAAATCACGCCGCCCACCTTGATGCCAAAGAGCTTGGCGTGCTTGCGGCCACGCAGCAGCTTGACGATCTCGTCGTAGGTGTCCAGGTTCTCGACCATAATGAACGGCTTGTCGGCTCCCAGCGTAAAGAAGCCCGTAAAGTGCACGGGGCGATTGGGGGCGACCTTGATCGCCTGCATGCTGATGCCCTTTTCGGTCATACGCCTGATCAAGCGCTCACCGTGCTTGCCGTCAAAAGCCTTCTCGTCGTTAAAGATCTGGTAGGCACGCTGGCGGCGCGAGGCAACCGGCGTATCGGCACCTCGGTTCTGCTCGATCCAAGCCTGGATGATTGCGATTTCCTCGGCAATCTTGCGGTTGGACATCTCGTTGTGCTGAGTGCGCTGCGGAGCCTTTTTGCCGTCCTTACCCTCAACCTTTACGATCTGTGTCTGCTGCTCCTTGATCTTAGAGAGCGCCGTGGGCGTAGGGACAACCTTGAGCAGCTGCCTGCCTAAAACGCGGGCAAGGGCAAACGCCGAGACCTCGCCGTGAACGTCCGGCCTGGGCTGCTGGGCAGCAGTATCTGCTGCGGCAGACTCCGGCTTCTTCTGAGACTTGCGCTTAGAATCGCCTTGGGAATTGCGCTCGCGCTTCGGCATAGATGCCTGCTTCTGCGGACGAACGGACTTGCTCTCCTTCGCCGGCTGGCGCTTAGGCTGCCCCGAAAAAACCTCGGCCTTCGCATCCTCGTTCTGCGGCGTGGTCTTCTCGGTTGCAGTCTCGGCATGGGAACTGCGGCCCCCACGATGGCGACGGCGGCGAGGCTTGCTCGACGCGCCCTGCTCCGTCTGCTCATCAGTAGGCTGCTGGCCCTTGGCCTCGGCATCAACCTCAAGCTGCGGCTCAACAGGCTTCTGCTCGCGAGCCTCCGGCTCAACGGCCTTCTCGTCCTGGGTGGTCGAAACCGACTCGCCCTTCTCCTGATGCTTTACGGGATACGCGCGTCCCGCAAAACCGCGGCCGGGACGACACGAACCCGGAGCCTTCTTGGCAGACCCCTCAACATCGTCTGCAACCTCAGAAGACTCTTCAACCTCACGCGCGGCATCCTGCTGTGCAGTCTTAAAGTGAGCACCGCGACGACGCTTGGGCTCTTGGGCCTCCACGGGCTTTTGCTCCCTCGCGGGCTTCTGCGACTCGGCAGCAACCTCGGTCTCAACAGCCTCAGCATCCGTCTCACCCTTTCGAGCAACGGCGCGACGGAAGCGCTCCTGCTGGGCGCGGCGCTGCGCATCGCGCTTGCCACCCCCGCCAAAACCGCCGCGTCCTGCCTTGGCCGTAAAGGCACGCACGACGTTCTCATCGAGCAACTCATCGGTATCGACATGCTCACGCGGGGCAACTTCTTCCACAGCAGGCACGTCAGCGGGATCCTCGACGACAAAATCCTCGACGGACTCGGCAGGCTGCTCCTGGGCATCGCGGATCTCGGCATTGATGGTATAGAACGCCGGGCGCCCGTTAATGCCGCTACCCTCGATCTTGGTCACGATATTTGCCGCGATAAGCTCATCGCGCATCGCCTTGGTGTCACATTCCTTATCGACGGAACGGAAAATTTGCGCCAGCGCGCTCGACTTGATCTTGAGCGCCTTGCGGCAAAGCAGGTCGTAGGCAACCAGCTTGGCACGCTCAGCAGAAAGCGATGTCTGGCTGCTCAGACGCTCAGCCAGGGCATCGACATTATTTTGGTTATCGGAATATACCGTCTTGGCCACGGGGCCCCTTTCATATGTACACATATACGTCTATATGGTACAACGCGCGCCCTTATCCACGCAAAACATCTGCGAGAACACTCGAGCGTCACCCGCTTTTGCATGAAAAAAGACCGAGCCCGCGAAGTCGCGGACCCGGTCTTTCCGAGTCAAATGGATGGGAGATTCAACCCGTCCGACCGACTAGGCCTTGGCGACCTCGGCGTCGGCAGGAGCCTCAGCGGCAGCGGCGCGACCGTACTCGGCCTTGCCCATATCGGACCACTCGGGCTCCTCATCAGGCATGGAGCCAGCCTCCTTGCCGAAGAACTCCTTGAGGCAGTTGACGGCAACGATGAGGCCCAGGACCATCAGCAGGACGGCAAAGACGAGCTGCAGGCCCTTGGTGGCGGCGACGGAGACGGCGGCCGTGGTGGCGGTAGCCGGGATGGTACCGAAGAAACCGTAGGCCTGGACGGCGGTCATGCAGCCCATGGCGCTCTGGACCAGCGAGGTGAAGGTGCAGCAGAGCAGGAAGACGACGGGCACGTAGAGCATCCAGCCCTTGCGGCCGGTGCACTTGCAGAACACGGCGAGGGTGATCATGGTCATGCCGCCGAGCAGCTGGTTGGAAGCACCAAAGAGCGGCCAGATGTTGGCATAGCCACCAAAAGCGAGAGCGAGACCGGGAAGCAGGGTAACGACCGTGGCGAACCAGGGGTTGCCGAGGACCTTCATGTAGCCGGCCTTGGACTCGATGGCCAGGGCATCGTTGGTCTGGGCAAAGAACTCGGAGAACGAAGTGCGGGCGATGCGGGCGACGGCGTCGAGCGAGGTCAGGGCCAGAGCGGAGACGTTCATGGTCATAAAGACGGTAGCAAGCGTGCCGTCAACACCGAAGGCCTGCATACCGCGGGAGATGCCAGCGGCGAAGATCTGGAACGGGGTGGAAGCGACACCGGCGTTGAGGGCGCCGGTACCGGCGGTGTTCATGTCGGAGAACATGATGCCGGCGACGATGATGGCAAGGATGCCGACGAAGGACTCGACGATCATGGCGCCGTAACCGACCTTGACGGCGTCCTGCTCCTTCTCGACCTGCTTAGAAGAGGTGCCGGAAGAAACGAGGCTGTGGAAACCGGAGAGAGCACCGCAAGCGACGGAGACGAACAGGACCGGGAACATCATGCCGGAGGCAGTGGAGAAGCCGGTGAAGACCGGAGCGGTGATAGTGGCCTGACCGTTGACGCCCAGGACGACGATGCCGAGGACAGCGCAGACGATCATGACAATCATCATGATGGAAGTGAGGTAGTCACGCGGGGTCTTGAGCATCTGGATGGGCATAGCGCCAGCAAAGACCAGGTAGACCATGACGACGGCGAACCACTGGAACTTATCCAGGTAGAGCGGGAACTGCATACCGACGGCGAACATGAGAACCATGAGGACCACGCCGGTGACGAACTCGGCAGCGCCGGTGAGGTTGAACTTCTTCTGGGCCCAACCAAAGGCGATAGCGACGAAGGTGAACAGGATGGAGATGGTACCAGCGCAGCCGGCGGCATAGGACTTGGTGAAGTCGATGGCACCGGTAGCAGCACCAGAAGCGTCAACGGCCGGGGTGAACATGAACGTCTTGCAGACCATGTCGGTGAAAGCGGCGATGACGATGATGCAGAACAGCCAGCAGAACAGCAGGAACAGGCGACGGCCGGTCTTGCCGATGTACTTCTCGATGAGCTGAGCCAGGGACTTGCCGTTGTTCTTCATCGAGGCGTACAGAGCGCCAAAGTCATGGACGGCGCCAAAGAAGATGCCGCCGACGAGGACCCAGAGCACGACGGGAAGCCAGCCGAAGGCCATGGCGACGATCGTACCCGTAACAGGGCCAGCACCGCAGATCGAGCTGAACTGGTGCGAGAACGCGGTGAAGGCGGAGACGGGCGAGAAGCTCTTGCCGTCCTTCATGCGCTTGGCCGGCGTGAGGGCCTCTTTGTCAACGCCCCACTTGTTGGCCAGCCAACGGCCGTAGCCCAGATAGCCGCAGGCGAGCACCGCCGCGGCCACAACCATGAGCAAAACTCCGTTCATTACATTTCCTCCTCTAAAAAGAACTTCCTAGACATAAAAAATGAGGGCCGTCGGTTGCGCTCGACGGCCCTCATCTTTATCAGCCGCCCGTTATCGTACGGGCTAGCTGTATGTGCTAACCCGCATCAGATAATTACTACGCTGATAATGTTTAGCTGATGCGTGAACATGTCTAAGAAATCCTCTTCAATCATGATGCGAACGATCCGTGCGTGTTCACATCCCCCAGTGGTTGAAAAGGAGTATGAAACTTTAGTTACCTAAAGTCAACGCAAATTTGTAATGAATTTTCGACTTTTTTGAATTTCTCGGTATAAAACGCCACTGACCTCGGACTTTACCCCACGACAGTTTTTGCATGAGAGATGCCCCTGAGGGCCGCGGGAGCCGGGCGGCGCATATGAACTTTCCTGCTCTACAGTCCTGCGCAAGACGGAAAGCACATTAAGTGCTTTCCTTTGCGTGCGGAACTCGCGATAAAGTTCATATGCGCCGCCCGGCTCCCGCGGCTCTCAGGGGCTCCCATCCCAAATGCGGAGCAAAGCTCCGCACACCAACTTTTTTCTTTCAGCTAAAGAACGCCGGAAATTCGACACTGGCTTGTTAACTTTGCTGGACGTTGTCGACGCCAAACCAGCTCAGAAGCTATATCGACACAGAAAGGTCCCCGGACGGAGGGGCCGGATATAAGGTTTATCGCGAGTTCCGCACGCAAAGAAGGCCACTTAATGTGGCCTTCGTCTTGCGCAGGACTGTAGAGCAGGAAACCTTATATCCGGCCCCTCCGTCCGGGGACCGCGCCGTACCAGCTACAGCGTCATGTTTGGATCGGCGTCGACGTCGAACGGCGAGATTTCACCTCGGTCGAATTTACGGCGAGCGACCTCCGCGATCATGGCTGCGTTATCGGTACAGGCAGACAAGGGCGGCACCGTTACGCGAATCCCCTGACGTCCAAGCTTCTTGATCATCATCTCGCGCAGATGCGGGTTGGCCGAGACGCCGCCGCCGATGCAGTATTCCTTGCATCCGGTGGCATGCAGCGCGTTCTTGGCCTTCTTGTACTGCACGTCAAAGACAGCCGCCTCAAACGAAGCCGCCAGATCGGGCAGGTGAATCGTGCGCCCGGCTTTGGTCTCTTGCTCGATGTAGAGCGTCACCGCCGTCTTGAGGCCCGAAAGCGAGAAACGATAGTCTCCCCTGCTGTTAAGCGCGCGGGGAAAATCGATCGCGCGGGGATTGCCCGTCTCGGCCAGCTTGGAGATGATGGGGCCACCGGGATAGCCCAGACCCAACGCCTTGGCTACCTTGTCGAAGGCCTCGCCCACAGCATCGTCGAGTGTCTCACCAAGCACCTCGTAGTCGCCCCATGCCTTCACGTGCACGAGCATGGTGTGCCCGCCCGAGACAAGCGTGAAGATGAACGGCGGCTTGAGGTCGGGCTGCGCCAGCAAGTTGGCAAACAGGTGCCCCTCCAGATGGTTGACGCATACGAGCGGCTTACCGGCAGCGTAGGCAAAGCCTTTGGCAAAGGCAACGCCCACCACGAGGGCGCCCACCAGGCCCGGACCCTGTGTCACGCCCACGGCGGCAAGCTCGCTGGGGGCAATGGCTCCACCCTCAAGACCAAGCGATGCTGCGGCATCCTCGAGCGCCGCATCCACGACACTCACAATCACCTCAACGTGTTTGCGCGAGGCGATCTCGGGCACCACGCCGCCAAAGCGGGCATGAAAATCAATCTGTGTCGACACCTGGTTGGCCAACATATTGCCATCCGCATCGATAATCGCCACGGCCGTCTCGTCGCAGGAACTCTCGATAGCGAGCACTAGGCGGCGGCACTCAATTTCGGCACGCTCCCCCTCGGAGCGCCCAGGCGCAGGCAGCGGCCATACGCGCTGCTCTGCCGCCGTCGGCTCGGGCGAAGCATTGTCGACCGGAAGCACCAGGGGCAGCGGAGCCGTCATGACGATGGCATCCTTGCCGGCACCATAGTAGCCGAGGCGCCGTCCTGCCTCGGTAAAGCCCAGAACGTTATAAAGCGCGATCGCTCCCTCGTTGCCGTCCTCGACCTCGAGCGAAGCCGTGGTGCAGCCGAGCATCTGGGCATCATAGCTCACGTGCGACAGCAGCTTGCGGGCAATGCCCTCACGGCGATGTGCCGGGTCGACGGCGACATCCAGAATCTGCACATCACCGTCCACGACCATACCGCCGGCAAGGCCCAGCAGCTTGCCGTTGTCGTGTGCCACCCACCAACTACGCGGCGCAGCGACGTCCTCGCCCAGTTCGGACAGGAACATGCCCGGCGTCCACGCCTCGTGTCCGGCACCTTCAAAGCAGGCAGCCTCCAGCGCGCTCGCGCCCTCGGCATCCGCCGCGCCCATGGGACGGAACTGCAGATGACGACCGGCAAGCTCATCGGCAACGCCCGTAATTTCGCTCTGCGCACTCTCGGCAAGACCAAGACGCTTGCGCTCGTTTTCCTCGGCATCCGAAAGGCGCGTGTAAATCGGCAGGACGCGGGCCGGATCGCCGTCACCCGCAGCGTGCGCGAGCAGCAACCCCTCGCCCGAAGGCCACCACAGGTCTCGCTCCACGCAGCGGGCGGTCTCGTCCTCACCCAGCAGCTTGCCATAGCGCACGAGACCGTCACCGGTCAGCTGAACCTGGTCCCAGTCCGCTGCTCGGCGCCACTCATCGAGCGCCACGGCGGCCTTGACCACGTGTTCGCGCTCAAATTGACGCTCGGGACCCTCATCGACCAGCATATACAGCGCCGGATATACCTCACCGCGCATAGCATCGGCCAAGATACCAAGCTTGCCGCGCACGCCAGCCTTCCACGCCGTCCAAGCGCAAGCGTCGAGCGTCGACACGCCCAGCAGCGGAACATTGGCACCGCGCGCGAGGCCCTTGGCAGTGGAGATGCCGATGCGCACACCCGTAAACGACCCCGGGCCGCGGCCGACCACGTAGCAACCAACATCGCTGCGATCCAGACCGGCTTGAGCCAGCACGCCATCAACGGTATTCACGAGCTCAACGTTGGCGTGACGGCGACACATGTGGTCGCCACTCACGAGCTTCGTCTCGCCCGTCTGCCCATCAATCCGGCTTGCCGCGCAGGCAAGCATGTCGGTCGAAGTATCGAGCGCCACCACCAGCGCGTTGTCGTTATGCAAGCTCATCTTGTACAGCCTTATCAATCAAATGGGAAAGCTCATTCGCGCGCTCGCCGTGTGCCTCAAGCGTTATCGTCCGCACGTCGCTATCGTCCTCATCGCGCTTAAGCGTCACCGAAAGATACTCATCCGTCAGTTCATCCTGAAACTGCTCGCCCCATTCCAGCAGGCAAACACCCTCATAGCCCAGCACGTCAAAAATGCCCGTATCCTCTAGCTCGTAGGCATGCTCCAGACGGTACAGATCAAAATGGAACAGCGGAATACGCCCTTGGTCATGAACAGCCATGAGTGCGAACGTAGGGCTCGTGACCATATGCTCATCGCCCAGGGCACGCGAGACGCCCTTAGTAAAGTGGGTTTTTCCTACACCCAAGCCGCCGGTCAAAATCAGCACATCGCCATCTTCTAGACACGGTGCGACCAGCTCGCCAAAATGCTCCGTATCGGCAGTACGGGCCGTTCTATAGGTACCTACCCCCAGGCGCTCCAGGGACATATGCGCTCCTTATTATTCCGAGGCGGTCTCCGGCGCGGGGTGCCGCTCCAGATAGTCGCCCAGCATCTTAAAGTCTTCCTCCAGCAACTCCTGCCACGCCGGATTGCGCAGCGCCGCCGCAGGATGAAACGTCGGCATCACCACAAAGTGCCCCATCTGATGGAACCTGCCGCGCAGCCTGGTAATGCCAATCTCGGTCTTGAGCACAAAGTGCGTTGCGGGGTTGCCGAGCGTCACAATGATATCGGGCCAGATGCTTCGAATCTGCTCACGCAAAAACGGTGAGCAAGCCAGCACTTCCTCGGGGCGCGGATTGCGGTTTCCCGGCGGGCGGCACTTAAGCACATTGGCGATATAGACATCCTCGCGCTTAAGACCTGCCAGGGACAAAATGCCGTTGAGGTCTTCACCTGCCGCCCCCACAAAGGGTTCGCCTTGCAAATCCTCGTTGCGACCCGGTGCTTCACCAATAAACATGACGCGGGCGCGGGGGTTTCCCACTCCAAACACGATATTGTGACGCGACTGGTAGAGCTGGCAGAGGTGACAATCGCCCAGAACGGCCTCAATCTCCTCGAGTGCGACCTCACGTGGCGCCTGATGGGTATGGCCGGGGATGTGCATGACGCCCATAGCGGCTCCTACACGTAGACCTTGTCGAGACGCATGCCAAAGCCGCAGGCGACCTCGTAGTTAATCGTTCCGCGCAGTCGGGCCATCTCGTCCATAGTGATCTCGGCATCGCCATCGCGGCCGACAATAATCATCTCGTCACCATACTCGGCCTCGGGAATCTCGTGTGCCGGGTTGGACTGAATGGCGACCATAAACTGATCCATGCAGATATTGCCAACCTGACGCACGCGCTCGCCGCGATACAGCACATCCATACGATTGGAAAGTGTACGCGATAGGCCGTCGGCATAACCAATCGGCAGCGTGCAGATCTGAACGCGTGTACGCGGTACGCGGTAGGTAAAACCGTAGCCCACACCCTCACCCATCGCAGGGTGTGCTACGCGCGTCACGCGCGCATGGACGCTCATAACGGGATCGAGCTGCATCACGTGGCCGCTCAGCTCGCACGGCTGCATGCCATACAAGCCAACGCCGGCACGAATCATATCGAAATGCATCGAGGGGTCGAGCATCGAGGACGGCGTGTTGGCGCAGTGCACGATACCGCACTCAAAACCCGCATCCTTAATGGCCTGAACGGCCTCGGTAAAGCGCTGGCACTGCAGCTTGTAGTCCCAGCCCGAAGGCTCATCGGCCGTGGCGAAGTGCGTAAATACGCCGTCGCACTGAATGCCGCGATGGAAATCAATACCACGGACAAAGTCGAGCACCTGCGTGTAATGTACGCCGATACGGTTCATACCCGTCTCGATGGCGAGATGATACTTACCCACCTTGCCCGCCGCGACGGCGCACTCGCCATACGCAAGAGCGAAGTCGGACGTATAGACCGAGGGCATGATATCGAACTCGAGCAACGTCGGAATAGCCTCGATAGGCGGCTCGCTCAGGATGAGGATGGGTTTCGTAATCCCGCCCTGTCGGAGCTCAACACCCTCGCTAACCGTCGCCACGGCAAACATGTCGGCCCCGGCCGAATACATAATCTTGGCGCACTCAACAGCTCCATGACCATAAGCGTCGGCTTTAACCACACAGCACAGGCGCTGACGCGGATTCAGCAAATTCTTATAGGCCCTCGTGTTGCGGCGGAGCGCCCCGCGGTCAATCTCGACCCAGGACCAACGCGTCAAATCGGCTTTATTCATAATTAGTCATCCGACCCTTCGTCCGTGATTCCCAGATCATCAAGCGCATCCTTTGCCGCCAACTCCATGGCGGGACCGATCAAGTCGATAAGATCGGTCGCGATAACGCTCTTCTCGCCAAACTCCGTCGCCGCGGCAAAACCGGCATAGCTATGAAGTGCGACGGCATAGGAGTACAGCAGCTCCCAACGGTCCATCTCGTCGCGCATGGTGGCAAGCGTGCCGGCCAAAATACCCGCGAGAACATCACCCGAACCGGCAGTTGCCAGAGAAGCCGGACCCGAGAGCGGCAGCAGCACGCGCTCAACGCCACAGATAGCCGTCGTCGGCCCCTTGGCAATGACCACCAGATTGTCGGAGCCTGCAGCCCAGACAACCTTCTGCGCGGCCGCAATCGCGGTACCAAGGTCGTTCACCTCGTCACCGGCAACCAGGCGCGAAAGCTCACGATAGTGCGGCGTCATAACCAACGGCTGCTCGCGGCGATACATCTCGGGGTTACTATCAATACCGTCAATGGCAATCTTAGCAAGGCAGTTGAGTGCATCGGCGTCCAAAATTAGCGGTACATCAAGCTCGAGCAAGCCCGAAACCACCTGCATAGCGCCGGCAGACGTCGTCATACCGGGACCGCACAGCACGCAGCTGTACTTCTTTGCGATCTCGCACACCGTCATGCGCGCAGCGGCGCCAAAGGAGCCGCGGGAATCAGACGGAATAGCAAAGACCGGAATCGAAGGAAGTGCCATGCGAATGAGATTGGCGCAGGCGTCAGGAGCCGCGACTGCCACGTAACCAGCACCCGCGCGAGCTGCAGACTTGGCCGCCATAATGGCAGCACCAGGATATTGCGCAGATCCGGCGACAATAAGCACAGAGCCACGGGAATACTTATCGATATTCGATGGTAGCGGAGCAAAGTAATCAACTAAGTCACCGGGCTCGACAATCTCGGCGGCGTGGTCGACATCATCGATGACCTCGTCAAGACGGTCGTAAAGATTGCCGCAGATCAAATCGCCAGCATACTCAGGACCATCAGCGCTATACAGACCAATCTTGGGCGCAATCATCGTCACCGTGCGCTCGGCACGAATGCAGTCGTCATCAACAACGCCCGTCTCGGCATTCAGGCCCGAGGGGACATCAATGGATACGACACAATCGGCGCATTCATTGACCGTAGGAATCCAAATGGAGAACGGCGCACGCAGATTCCCGTGGAAACCGGTACCAAAAATGGCATCGACAACAACATCGGCCTTATCGATCAAAACCTCGAGTTCATCACGCGAGGGGCCGACGCAAACGTGCACATCGCGGCCGGCAGTACGACGAGCAACATGACGTGCCAGAGCAGCAGGAATCTCATCCGGTTCAACCGGAGAAACGATATCCACGTCCACACCCTTATGGCTCAGGATATCGGCGGCAACCCAACCGTCGCCGCCATTATTACCAAAACCGACCAAAACGAGAACCCGATCGGGATTGAGCTTCAAGACCTCGTTAGCGGCAAACTCACCCGCTAGCTCCATAAGCTCGGCCTTCGAAGTCCCTTCGCGTTCGATGATATCCTCGAGACGAACGACTTCTTCGGTACTCAAAACCGGTTTCATCTATGCTCCTAGCGTATCTTGCGAAGCATCGCCCAGGTGCTCCGTCAATGCTGAATTCTGCAGCTGCTCGAGCTCATCTAATACAGAGCGAGCCTCTTTAAATGTCTGCGCAACGCGTTTCTTGGTGCTCACCTTTTCATCTTTTGGCTTAGGCCGAGCATCTTCGGTAATCGCGATGGCATTCGCAACGGCCAAGTCTCCCGTAAGCGTAATGGAAAGAGCGACCTCAACAACGCCCAGTTCTTGAGCGATCTCGAGAGCACGGCCCGAAAGCAGCGCCTTCGGTTTGCCGAGTTTATCACGCGTTACCGAAACATCCTTGCGACCCACGCCTTGACTAAAACCCGTGCCGAGAGCTTTAAGCACCGCCTCGCGCGAAGCAAAGCGGCTCGCATAGTGAGCAGCGGGACGCGATGATGCATCGCAATACGCACGCTCTTCTTCGGTAAACACACGCCGAGCAAACGACGGCGTCTTTTCAAGAATTGATTTCATGCGAGAAATCTCGACGATATCAACGCCGATACCAGCTTCAGCCATGTTCACCTCCATATCGCACAGACTAAGTTATTGTAGCCCGTTCACAGAAGATGCGACAAACGAGGGTTATAAAACACAGCTACTATGTGAGACAAATTGCCCGAGATACAAAAAAGGGGAGGCCGCGAGGCCTCCCCCTTCTTCAAGTCATCCGACGGCTCGGTGCCGTCCACCGGTCAGCGGCGCCCTGGCCTCCCACGGGCTGGCC
>CABVDG010000020.1:0-41360 GCA_902497075.1 uncultured Collinsella sp. | reverse complement strand
CCAACGACGAATTCTAGGCGGTGTCCCCTCCCTTTCAAGAAAGGGCGGAGGCGGGTCATGCCCCGCCTCTTACACCACATCTCTGCGCGCTACCCGCCCATGCCGGGGTTGTTTGCGCGAAAAACGCGCTGGGATGAACTCAACCGAGCGCAACGCCATTGCGAAATCCTCCGCGCCCTTGCGATCATCCACCCCGATTGGACGTTCTGCTCGTTTTCGGCCGCCTGTCTGCTGGGGCTCGAGGTCTCGTGGCGACACCTGAATGTCGTGCATGTCTGCAGCTCGACAAAGCCGTCGGCTCGCCCGGGCGCACATATTCAGCGGCACCAGATTGAGCCGGCCGGAGCAATACTCAGAGCCGGCATATCGGTAACGCCGCCCATCCAAACGGTTACAGATTGCCTGTTGCAGACCGGTTTTGCCGACGGTATGCCCATTGCCGATTCGGCGATCTCAAAGCTCGGCCTTGTGCGGGAACAGCTGATGGAGGCCGTCGAGCAACGAGCGACCGCCCGCAATGGTCGCACGATTCGCACCGCCCTCACGACACTTCGATATGCCGACGCCCGCGCCGAAAGCGGTGGGGAATCGGTCGCCCGAGCCATCATGATCGAGACGGGCTTTGCGCCCGATTGGCTTCAATACGAGCTGACGGACCCCTTCGATTCGGCCAAGCCCATACGAACGGACTTTGCCTGGGAGCGCCAGGCGCGAGAACTCACGCTGGGCGAGCTCGACGGGTTCGTCAAATATACCGACCAGGCCATGCTTGCGGGACGCACTACGGCCGAGACGCTCGTTGCCGAACGCCAGCGCGAGGCGCACCTATCGCTCTACGGTCACCCTCTGTTGCGCTTTACCATGAATGAGGTCCGCTCGGCAGGAATGCTCGCCAAAAAGCTGCAGACAGCAGGCATCCGACAGACCGCTCTACCGACATGGCTCAACGAGGTGGACCTGTAGGAGCTGCTAGGCCACGCATCGCCGGATCGCATCCCCCCTATCTGGGCCGCGTTTTCCCAACGGCCACGCCAACGGAAAGCGCGTCCCAGCCTGGACACTCAAAACGGGATGCACTTTTCGGATGGCGGACCTGGCGGAAAGCGTGTCCCGGAATCCCGTCTCAGAGCTGGACAGGCTTTCCGGTTGAGTCCTTCAGCGGAAACCGTATCCCGGAATAAACACTCAAACTGGGATGCGCTTTCCAAACGACCGGCCAGCGGAAAACGCATCCCATTCTGAGGCATGATTCCGGGACACAGCTTCCGGTTGAGGGCCAATCCGGAAAGCGCATCTCACTCCGGGGCTGGATTCCGGGACGTAGTTTCCGCCGAGGGCCCAAAAAGGAAAGCACATCCCTTTCTGAGTGCCAATTCTGGGTTGTAATTTCCGCCGAGGGCTCCAAAGGGAAAGCGCATCCCATTCTGAGCGCCAAATCCGGGACGCAGCTTCCGTATGCGGAGGCGCTCCAAACAAAAGGCCCCGGCTCACGATGGAGCTGGGGCCAAAGGCGCAGCTTATACAGTTGATGGCGAGCGCAGACGGCAGTCAGCAATGGCCGTCCGCGCTCTACTCTACCCGCGGTGACGAGCGCGGCTGTACGGCGTATCCACCATGGGCAGATCCGGACGCAGCTTGCCGTCAAACGCGCGGTAGGCATTCTGCACGGCGGGCGCCGTGGGGATCGTTGCAATCTCGCCGATGCCCTTGCCACCATATGCCACGGGCAGCAGCTCGTCCTTCTCCACGTAGATGGCGTGGATATCCGGAATCTCGGGCGCACGGAACAGCCCGAGCGTGCCGTACCTTGCCTGGGGTACGCAGTCCTTGAGCGGCCAATCCTCGGTAAGCGCATAGCCCATTCCCATGAGCACGCCGCCTTCGATCTGACCCTGGATGGAGATGGGATTGACCACCTTGCCGGAATCGTGCGCGGCATAGACCTCACTCACGCGGCCGTCATCATCCAAAATGACCACATGCGTGGCAAAGCCGTAGCAGATGTGGCTCTTGGGGTTGGGAACGTCGGCGCCCAGCTTGTCGGTCGGCTCCAGGTACACGTAGCCAAACTCGCATCCCTCGAGTGCCTTGATGGCGGCCGCGGGGTCCTGAGGATGCATACCCTGGCCGGCGACGAGTTCCTGTGTGCGCAGCTGGTAGGCGCGACCGTCGTCGTACTCGATCTTGACGCCGTCGCCATGCGCGCTCACCGGAGCGGCGGGCGCAGGCTTGCCGGCCTCGATGCCAACCATGGCATCGCGCAGCAAGAAGGCGGCACCGCGCACGGCCTCGCCGGTCACGACCGTCTGACGCGAGCCAGACGTGGTGCCGGAGTCGGGAGCATTCTCGGTGGAGCACTCGCCGTTGGCAATGCAGCTCAGCGGCAGACCGCAGGCCTCGGCAACGTCCTGCAAAAAGACGGTGTTGCAGCCCTGGCCGATGTCGGACGTGGCGGCATAGACCACGGCCACGCCATCCTCGACGCGAATCTTGCAGCGGCCAGCATCGGGCAGACCCACGCCCACGCCGGCGTTCTTCATGGCGCAAGCAATGCCGGCGTGGCCGGGATGCGCGTAGTAGGCATCCTTGACCTCGAGCAGCGTCTCCTTAAGCGCCGTGGAGCAGTCGGCAATCTGGCCGTTGGGCAGAACCTCGCCCGGCTCGATGGCGTTTCGGTAACGAATCTCCCACGGATCCAGGCCGACCTTCTCTGCCAGCAAGTCGATCAGGCTCTCGAGCGCAAACTCGGACTGGCAAACGCCAAAGCCTCGGTATGCGCCGGCGGGCGGGTTGTTGGTGTAGTAGCCAAAGCCGCGAATGTCGGTGTTCTGGTACTTGTAGGGGCCGACGGCATGCGTGCAGGCGCGCTCGAGAACCGGGCCGCACAGCGACGCGTAGGCACCGGTATCAAAGTTGATCTCGCAGTCCAGGCCGGTAAAGTTGCCCTCAGCATCGCAACCCAGCGTAAAGGTACCGTCCATGGCATGGCGCTTGGGATGGAAAGCGAGCGACTCGGCACGCGTGAGCTTGCACTTCACAGGACGCTGGAACTTATACGCGGCGAGCGCGGCCAGGTGCTGGATGGACACGTCCTCCTTGCCGCCAAAGCCGCCACCCACGAGCATGGTCTCGACGACCACGCGCTCGGGCTCGCTATCCCAGCCAAACATATGGGCGCACTCTTTGCGTGTATCGTAGGCACCCTGGTCGGTCGACTGCACCTTGACGCCGTTCTTGTACGGGAAGGCGACGGCACACTCGGGCTCCAAGAAGGCATGCTCGGTAAAGGGCGTGGTAAAGCGCTGCGTTACGGTAAACGCGCTTTCGGCCAGCGCCTTGGCGGCGTCGCCGCGCGTCACGTGACGGCTCTGGCACACGTTGTCCTTGAGCTCCACCGTGTTGCCAAAGGCAAAGAAGCTGTCGTGCAGGCGCGGGGCGTCGGCAGCCTTGGCCTCGACAATGCTACGCACGGGCTCCAGCGGCTCGTAATCAATCTTTACGAGCTTCTTGGCCTTCTCGAGCGTCGCCTCGTCCTCGGCAACCACCAGCACGATGGCGTCACCCACGCAGCGGGTGATATCGCCCTGGGCGATCATGACGTCCCAGTCCTGGATAAGGTGGCCGACCTGGTTGACCGGCACGTCCTCGGCGCGCAGGATACCCACCACGCCGGGCAGGGCCTCAGCCTTGGAGGTATCGATGGAGAGCACACGGGCGCGCGGATACTTGGAGCGCACGGCGCTGGCGTAGGTCAGACCCGGTTGATCGAGCTCGTCGATGTCGTCGGGATACTTGCCCTCGCCGAGCACCTTCTTGCGCACGTCGATGCGGAAGGCGCGCTTGCCCACGCCGTAGTCATCGCCGCGCTCCAAGTCCTCGTCGATCTGCTTTTCGCCGCGGAGCACCGCAGCGGCCAGCGAAATGCCCTCGATGATCTTCTTGTAGCCGGTGCAGCGGCAGACGTTGCCGCGGATGGCGTACTTGATCTGCTCCTCGGTGGGCTCGGGGTCCTCGGCGATGAGCGCTGCACCCGCCATGACCATACCCGGGATGCAAAAACCGCACTGCACGGCGCCCACGGCGCCAAAGGCGTACACAAAGGCCTCGCGCACGTCCTGGGGCAGGCCCTCGACGGTCACGATGTTGCGGCCGGCGGCAAGAGCGGTGGTCAGTACGCATGCCTTGACGGCCGCGCCGTCTACATGGATGGTGCAGGTACCGCAGGCGCCCTCGGAGCAGCCGTCCTTAGCGGAATGGATGTGCAGGTCGTCGCGCAAGTAGCGGAGCAGCGGCTTGTTCTGAGTCGTCGTGCGCTCGACGCCGTTAACGGTAAAAGTGAATTCCTGTGCCATGGTGATTCCCTTCTACACGCCGGCGGCGATGCCGGTGCGGTCGTGGATGGCGCCATGCGGACAGACGACGGCGCACATGCCACACGACAGGCAGTCCGCGCCATCGATATGGGCGCAGTTGTCCTCGATGCGGATAGCGCTGGCAGGGCACTTTTTGGCGCACATGCCGCAACCGATGCAGCTCGTGTCGCAGATCTTGCGCGCAATGGCGCCCTTGTCGGTGTTGTTGCAGCGCACCAGGATGTTCTGGTAGCCGGGAACGAAGGCAATCACGCGCTGTGGACACGCCATGCCGCACAGGCCACAGCCCGTGCACTCGGAGCGATCCACGCGGGCGATGCCATCGACCAGCGCAATGGCACCGTGGGGGCAGGCCGTGACACAGGCGCCACAGCCAATGCAGCCTTCGCTGCAGCGGGCGTCGCCGCCTGCGGAGGCGCAACCGCTTCCGCAGGCAACGTAGGCCACGTTATGTTGAATGGATTTGGCCATAAGAGACTCGCCTATTTCTTAAGGAGATACGGATAGCTGTCGCGCACGGCCTTGATGGTCAGGCGGACGGCCTCGGGCAGACCGGTGTTGACGGCATCGACCGAGACGGTGCGAACCGTGCCGGCGACGCGAACCTTAAAGTGGTCCTCGTCCACGGCCAGGAAGCCCTCGTTCTCGGAGTTCTCCATGTCCTGATCGCTCCAGAACAGGGTGAGCTTGTCCTTGTAGGGACGACCCTCCTGGTAGGGGCAGAACACGGCGCAGTTGCCGCACTCGTTGCACATGCCATCGACGTGGACGACCTGATGCTTGGCCAGGCCCGGCACCTTAATTGCCACGTTGGCGCGGTTGGGGCACACGTCGCAGCAGACCTCGCACACCGAGCCGCAGCCCAGGCAGCGGGTCTTGGTGCAATTGCGCTTGTCGCGGCACAGCGACCCCTTGCGCTCGTAGCAGGCGTCCTCGCGACCGGCCTGAGCATTCTGGTCGGCGTACTTGTTAAAGTCCACGTCAGCGATGGCACGGGCGACCTCGGCGGCGTCGGCGATAGCCTCGACCACGGTGGCCGGACCGCGACGGCAGTCACCGGCAGCCCAGACGCCCTCGACGCCGGTGGAGGTGGCGGCAAGGCGGCCGCGACGGTCGTGCTCGACGCCCGCGGCGTCGTACAGGCTGGCATCGATGCCCTCGCCCACGGCGCAGATCACCGTGGTGGCGGAAAGCTCGACGGTCTCGCCCGTGGCGACAGGGCTGCGACGACCGCTTGCATCCGGCTCGCCAAGCTCCATAACGTCGCAGGTCAGCACGGCGCCGTTGAGTGCCTTGGGTGCCAGCAGCTCGCAGAACTCAACGCCGTCGGCAAGAGCAAGATCGAGCTCTTCCTCGTCGGCGGGCATCTGCTTCTTGGTGCGGCGATACACTAGGCGCACGTTCTTCACGCCAGCAAGGCGCTTGGCCACGCGGGCCGCGTCCATGGCGGTGTTGCCGGCGCCAATGACCACGACGTCCTCGCCCAGCTCGAGCTTCTCGCCCTTCTTGGCGGCCTCAAGGAACTCCAGCACGTCGAGCTCGGCACCCTCGCCCAAGCCCGCAGAGCCGGGCATCCAGGCACCAGTGGCCACGACTACGTCGGTAAAGCCCTGGGCCTTGAGCTCGTCAATGGACTCCACGCGGGCGTTGAGCTGCACCTTGGCGCCAAAGGCCAGACAGAGCTCGGCATCGTGGGAGATATCGTCGCTCGCGATACGGAACTCGGGGATCACGTGACGGACCACGCCGCCGAGAGAGTCGCGGGCCTCGAAGATAGTAACGGGCACGCCGGCGCGCGTCAGGAAGAACGCCGTCGCCAGGCCGGCCGGGCCGCCGCCGATAACGGCAACGTTGCGCTCGCCGTCGTTGGCGATGGCCTGGGCGCGCAGCTTGGGCAGCACGGCGGTCATGGCCTCGCGGGCGGCCTTGAGCTTGCTGGCGCGAATCTGGGCGCCCTCGGGCTCGTAGAATGCACGCTCGCAGGCACGGCCGCAGGGATGCGGGCAGATGGTACCGGTAATGAACGGCAGGGCGTTGCGCTCGATGATGATGTTGAGCGCGTCCTCGTAGCGGCCCTCGTCAACAGCCGCCAGATAGGCAGGGATATCCTGCTGGATGGGGCAGCTCGTACGGCACGGCGTGGTAAAGCAGTCGGAAAGCGGGCTCTTGCCAGCGACCTTGCGGTCGGGCAGCGGACGCAGCGGCTTCTTGTAGAGCGGGTTGGTGAGTGAGTCGGTCTGGATCGCGGTCACGGCCTCGAGAGAGACGCCCGCGAACGGCTTGCCGTCCAGATCGGTAAACTCGCCGGCCATCTGGCTAAAGCGCTCGTAGCCACCGGGCTTGAGCACGTCGGTCGCCAGGGTGACGGGCCAAATACCGGCATCATACAGGGCGCGGATGTTGTAGACCGTGGCACCACCGGAGTAGCTGATGCGCAGCTTGCCGTCAAACTGCTCGGTAATGCGGCGGGCGGCCTCGATGGTCAGTGAGAACAGCGAACGGCCGGACATGTACATCTCGGTGGAAGGCAGCTCGTTCCTCGTCACGTCGACGGGGAACGTGTTGGTCAGCTTGACGCCAAACTCCAGGCCGCGCTCGGCGCACAGGGCAATCAGGCGCTCGAACATGGGCACGGCGTCGGCCCACTGCAGGTCCTCGCGGAAGTGCGTATCATCAAAGACGATGTAGTCAAAGCCCAGCTCGTTCAGACGCTGGCGGGCAAACTCATAGCCCAGCAGCGTGGGGTTGCACTTGATGTAGGTGTTGAGGCCCTTCTCGGTGATGAGGTAGGTCGCGATGCGCTCGATCTCGGCGGGCGGGCAGCCATGCAGCGTGGACTCGGTGATGGAGTTGGAGACGCGTGCCGGGATGGACTCGACAAACGCGGCGTCGACATGCTCAAACTTGTCCAGGTTGGCGAGTGCCCAGGCACGGCACTCGTTCCAGACGTCGGAGCCGCTGGCATCCTTCATGCCCTCGATGTAGGCGTCGACCTTGGGGCTCTTAATGCCCTCCAGGTCATAGCCCACCGACATGTTGAAGACAAAGCCGTCCGGGCTGCCCAGACCGTACTCGCGAGCGATCAGGTGGCAGGCAAACCATGCCTTCACGTACTCGGCAAAGGCCTGCGGAACCTCGAGCTCGGTAGACCATTCGCAGTTGTAGCACTCGTCCTGAGCCACGATGCAGGGCTTGTTGACGCACTTGGAGAGCTCCTCGCCGTCCATAACCTGGACGGTCTTGAGCTCAAAGAAGCGAGAACCGGCCACATAAGAGGCCACGATGTTCTGGGCCAGCTGCGTATTGGGACCGGCAGCCGGGCCAAACGGAGTCTCGATGCGCTCGTCAAAAATGGGAAGCGCACCCTCCTGGTTGGTCGCGACCATCTTACGCACGCCAAAGATGGCGTCCTGGGTCTCGTGCTCCTCGATGATCCAGTTCATCAGCTGCGAAAACGGGATCGGCCTCATGATGTCGCTCATAGTGAGCTCCTCTCTGTAACGCCCGGCGAGACCGCGCGGCGGGCGCAAATACGGTGTAGCGCTAGCACAGCGCCGGCGACCCCGCGGAGGCCGCCTATGCGCGCGTCGGATGCGGCGAAACATCCGACGCGCGCGAATCTCCAATTGGAATTAGTACACGCGATCGTTGAGCGTGCTCCAGAGCTTCTTGGACTCGGCCATGGTCCACGCGTTGATCTTGTCCTCATCAATCCCAACGAACTCACGATCCTTGTACAGGACGCGGCCGTTGATGATGGTGGTGCGGCAGTTTTTGCCCATCATGCCAAAGAGCATGTGGCCGTCGATATTCTCCTCGCTCAGCGGCGTAAAGGGCTTGTAGTCCATGACGATGACATCGGCGGCAGCGCCGGCCTCGAGCACGCCGAGCTTGCGATCGAAGTACTTGCTCGCCATCTTGGCGTTGTTCTCGAACAGCATGGTCATGGCCTCGCACCAGCCCACGTTGGGCATGGCGGCGTTGTGGCGCTGAATGATCAGGAAGACCTTAAGGCTCTCGAGCATATCGTGGGTGTAGGCGTCGGTGCCCATGCACACGGGGATACCGCGGCGGAAGAACTCGAGCACGGGGGCGCAGCCCACGGCGTTGCCCATATTGGATTCGGGGTTGTTGACGAGCCAGGTACCGGACTCCTTGACGATATCCATCTCGGCAGGCGTCACGTGGATGCAGTGGCCGAGCATGGTGTCGGGACCCAGCAGATTGTGCTGCAGCAGGCGCTCGACGGGGCTGATGCCACCGCGGTTGAGGCGGGAGTCCCACACGTCATTCATGCCCTCGCACACATGGATGTGGAAGCCGGTCAGGCCGTTGTTGGCCTCGGCCATCTTATCCATGGTCTCGTCCGACAGCGTAAAGGTGGCATGTCCGCCAAACATGGCGGCGATCATGTGGTTGTCGTTATCGCGACGCTCCTTGGCGGCCCACTGGGCAAACTCGGCGTTCTCGGCAATGGCCTGGTCGCATTTTTCCTGGCCGCGGCGGTCGGAGACCTCGTAGCACAGGCACGAACGCATGCCCAGCTCCTGAGCTGCATCCTTAATGGTAAAGAGGCTTCCCGGGATTTCGCAGAAGCTCGCATGGTGATCGAAGATCGTGGTGACGCCATCGCGGATGGAGTCAAGAATCGTGGCATAGGCGCTGGCCTTGGTGCCGTCGAGCGTCAGGTTGTCGTCGATCTTCCACCACTGCTGCTCAAGATTCTCCAGGAAGTTGGTGGGGTTGCAGCCCTTAATGGCAAGGCCGCGGGCCAGACCCGAGTAGATGTGGGTGTGGCAATTGATGAGTCCGGGCATGATGAGGTTGCCCTGGGCGTCGACGTACTCGGCATCCGGGTACTTGGCCTTGAGCTCGCACTCGGGGCCCACTTCGACGATCGTATCTCCGTCAATGGCGACCGCACCGTTGGGAATGAACGGGGTCTGAGCGTTGCGAGTAAAGACGGAACCGTTAGCGACCAGAAGCATGAATGCTCCCTTCAACATCAGGGGCGGGGTTTGACACCTCTGACATGGCGGAGTGCGAAGCGCCGGCCTACACCGGAAACGGGCCCTCTCCCGTCAACGCTTCACCAAAGGGACAAACCCTTTGAAGTGCGGCTTGGCGCCGCATGGCGTCGGCGGACGAGGCGATGCGCCCGCCGACGAATAGCACCGAATTGGTTACTTCTTGCTCTCGGGCAAGACCAGATCCACGGCAGCGTCCTTGGCAGCATCGATGTGCTGAGCCACGACCGGCGTCTGCGGAAGGATCAGGTTAAGGACAATGGCCATGATGGCGGTGGGGGTTACGGCATTGGAGCCGATGACGGTGGACACCCAGGCGGGCATACCCTCGCCGGCAAGGCAACCGCTGGCCATCCAGATACCCAGGCCAAAGACGACGGAGGTGCCGACGATGGTGGTAGTGCGCTGCGTGAGGCCCTCGCGGGTGAACATGCGCACGCCGTTCATGGTGATGGTGCCAAAGACGCCGACGGTCGCGCCGCCGATAACGGGCTGCGGGATAGCGGAAAGGACGGCAGAGAGCTGCGGGAACAGACCGGCGATGGCAAAGACGGCCGCGATGATCACAAAGACCCACTTGTTGACGACCTTGTTGGAGCAGATGATGCCCACGTTCTGGCCAAGGGCGCTGGTGGGAAGACCGCCCAGCAGGCCGCCGACCATAGAGGTGAGGCCCTGGGACACGATAGCGCCGGAGAGCTCGCGCTCGGTGGGCATACGGTCGATGGAGCCCAGGCAGGCGGCGGAGACGTCACCGATAACCTGGATGGCAACCATGGGGAACACAACAGCGAGGGTAATGCAGACTTCGGGATCAAACTCGAGCGCGTAGGGCATGAGCTTGGGAAGGGCGAAGACCTGAGCGGTGGCGACGCTGGAGAAGTCGATCATGCCAAAGGGAATCGAAACGATCATGCCAACGATCATGCCAAAGAACACGGATCCCAGCTTGAGCGTGCCCTTGCCAAAGTTGGCGAGCGCAAAGACCACGGCGAAGGTGATAAGAGCGACGCACCAGGCCTGCGGGGTACCCCACAGCGGCGTACCCATACCGCCGGCCATATACTTGACGGCCGTGGGATACAGCGAAACGCCGATGGAGAAGATGACCGTACCGGTCACGACGGGCGGGAACAGCCACTTGATCTTGCTGTAGGCCAGACCAAAGAGGACCGCGACGGCGCCGCCGACGATCTCGCCGCCCAGCAGCGCACCAAAGCTAAAGCCCGAGGCACCCATGGCCTGCAGGGCCGGCAGGAACGCGAACGAAACGCCCATGACGATGGGCAGGCCGCCGCCGATGCGACGGAAGGGAGCGAAGGCCTGAAGGGCCGTATCGATCGCCGAAAGAATGAGCGCGACTTGGATGATGTCGGTGCTCTGCTGGCTATTAAAGCCGTAGACGCCGGCCATGATGACCGCCGGGGTAATGATGCCGGCAAACGATGCCAGTACGTGCTGAAGGGCACACGGGATCATTTCCTTAACGGGAGGCATGCCTTCGCGAGTGAACAGGGCTTCAGTGCCGTTCGTAACCGTCTCCTGGGTCATTTGACCACCAATCCTCGAAGTAGTTGTTTTCGCATCTAACGCTCTATTGTGACGTAGTGCGGGGTTGAGGTTGTGCCTTCATTGCATATCGTATTAAAGATGATTCTCATTCTCAATAATAATTTTTTGTTATCAGACTATTCTTCAGCTGAAATACCGCATTTCCGCAGGTCAGGAGAGTGTCTGGTCAAAATAACATCTAACTTTTCTTTTGGTCAACCGTTTACCGCTAAATTCCTACCGTTCGTCTGCATTACGCAATGTACCTGCGGATATACGAGATGATGAGCAGCGTGTTACCATGAGAAAAAATTGTTATGAACATTTCCGATTTCACCCAAAGGAGTTGCCCGTGAACGAGACCGTACGCCGCTTTTTGCCGATGGTCGATTTCCTGGAGCAGATACTCGGTAAGAACAGCGAGATCGTGCTGCACGATTTCTCGGATCCTGACCACGCCATCGTCGATATTCGCAACGGCATCGTGAGTGGCCGCAAGGTCGGCGGTCCCGCCACCGATCTGGCGCTCAAGATCATGCACGACCCCAAGTATCGCGACCTGCCGTTTATTACGGGCTACGAGGGGCGCGGCGCCGGCGGCAAGACGCTGGAGTCCGCGACGTACTTTATCCGCGAGAATGACGAGATCGTCGGTATGCTCTGCGTCAACACCGACCTCTCGACCGTGCGCTCCATCAACGCCATGGCGCAGCAGCTCATGGCCTGCTTCGACGCTGTGCCAAGGCAGACGGAGCCCGCCCCTATCGAGGTCGAAAGCCTTTCGGAGTCCACACAGGAGCTCATCGACCGCAGCATTGCCGAGTTGCTGAGCGCGCGCGGGCTGGATGTAGCGTCGCTTGGTCAGAGCGACCGCGTGGACGTCATTCGCCACCTCAACGGCAACGGGGTGTTCATGCTCAAGGGCGCCGTGGCCTGCGCTGCCACCGCGTTGGGCATCTCGGAGCCCAGCGTGTACCGCTACCTGCAAAAAGTCCGCAAGGAGGGCTAACGAGCAAAATGGAGCGCGGCTCCACAAGCGATTCGTCACTTGACAAAAGACCCTGCAGCTCGCACGCGCTGCAGGGTCTATTTGCATGTCATGTTTAGTTGTGGTCAACGCCTTAGAGAGCGGCGACGACCTCGATCTCGACCAGACCGCCAGCCGGAAGAGCGGCAACCTGGAAAGCGCTGCGCGCGGGGAACGGGGCCTCGAACTTGGAGGCGTAGATCTCGTTCACGGCGGCAAAGTCGGCGATGTCGGCCAGGTAGACCGTGGTCTTGACGACATCGGCAAAGGTGGCGCCGGCAGCAGTCAGCAGGGCCTCGACGTTAGCAAGGGACTGCTTGGCCTGGGCCTCGACGCCCTCGGGCATCTTGCCAGTTGCGGGATCGATGCCCAGCTGGCCGGACAGGAACACCATGTTGCCGGTCTGGATACCAGGGGAATACGGGCCGATGGCTGCGGGTGCGTTATCGGAAGACACGACGGTCTTGCTCATGTTTTTCTCCTTGCAAGTAAAAGGGAACGGGAGCGCGGCGTTCACACCGGGAGGCACAGTTCGGTCTGAACACCGCGCTTGATTGGGATAGTACTCAAGGTTTCCGCGCGATGCAAGATTATTATCACGTTGCGAGAATATTTTATCGCCCAACGGTTTCCCCGGACCGCTGAACGGTTCTCATGTGGAGCAGCCAGTCCAAGCTGCTGAAGACTTTATCCCGCTTAGAGCACGGGCATCGCCTGCCGCGACGGCACCACTATACTTTTGAGTATCTGAGCATTTTGAAAGGCAGGATATGACCGCAACCGCCAGTCGAACCATCAACCGCAGACCCGAGCTTTTGGCGCCCGCCGGAGGGCCCGAGCCCTTTGCCGCCGCACTCGCCGCCGGGGCAGACGCCATCTACTGCGGCATGGGCAGCTTCAACGCACGCCGCAAGGCCACCAACTTTACCGACGAGGCCTTTGAGCAGGCCTGCCGCGCCGCGCATCTGGCCGGCTCGCGCGTCTACGTCACGGTCAACATCGTCATCAAGGAATCCGAGATGAGCGATGCGCTGCAGCTCATCCATCGCTGCTCCACGCTGGGCGCCGACGCCTTCATCATCCAGGACTGGGGCCTGTTCTTTGAGGTCAAGCGCACGATGCCCAGCATCGAGACGCATATCTCGACCCAGGCGAACATCCACGACGACCGCGGAACCCTTTGGTGCCGCGAGCAGGGCGCCGACCGCGTGACCCTCTCGCGCGAGCTTTCCATCGACGAGATTGCCGCCATTCACGATGCCGCGCCCGATGTGGACCTTGAGGTCTTTAGCCATGGCGCCATCTGCTTTTGCTACTCTGGCCTGTGTCTGCTTTCGAGCTTTGCCATGGCGGGACGATCGGCCAACCGTGGCATGTGCGCCCAGCCCTGTCGCCTGCCCTACGAGCTAATTGACGAGAACGGCCGCTCGCTCTCCCCTGCCGGTCGCGAGCGCGCGCTGTGCCCGCGCGACACCAACACGTCGCAGCTTGTTCGCCGTCTGTATGACGCCGGCGCCGCATCGCTCAAGCTCGAGGGCCGCATGAAGGCCCCCGATTACGTGTATTCCATCGTCGACGTGTATCGTCATCAGATTGATGACATGCTGGCCGGAACCACCGTTGCCAAGGACGAGAAAGCCGCCCGCCAGCGCCAGCTCAAGCGCTGCTTTAACCGCGACTTTACGCACGCCTATCAGGACGGCACCTCGGGCGACGAGATGATGAGCTATGAGCGTTCCAACAACCGCGGCCAGATCGTGGGCACGGTACTGGGCAGCCGCCCGGCCAACCGCGATGTGCGCGGTCTCAAGCCCGACGACCGCCGTCGCCGCGCCGCCATCGCCCGCATTGAGCTGTTTGAGCCCGTGGGCAAGGGCGACCTGCTGGAGCTTCGCCACGATAACGAGTTTGACCAGTTCCTGACCACCATTGCCGCCGATGATGCCGCAGCCGGTGAAGTCATCGAATGTCGCGTACCCCGCAGCATGCCCGAGGGCTGCCGCGTCCGCGTGATTCGCAGTCAGCGTGCCATCGACGCCGCCGGCGCCGCGCTCAAGCGCGATGTGCTGCGCCGCCGAGCTGTTGATGTGTCCGTCGTGGCGCGTCTGGGCGAGCCGCTTACCGTTACGCTCACCTGCTGCGACGACCCTTCGCTTACGGCCACGGCCACGGGCTTTACCGTCGAAGCCGCCAAGACCCGTGCGGTCGAGGCGTCCGATCTGGTTGAACACGTCGGCCGCATGGGTTCCTCTCCCTTTGAGGCTGCGAGCTTTGAGGTGGCACTCGATGAGGGCTGTGGCATGGGTTTCTCCGCCGTACATAAGGTGCGCGCCGCCGCTTGCAAGGCGCTGGAAGAGGCCATTCTGGCGCCGTACGCGGAGCGCGCGAAAACGCTCGAGCTGCCGGCGATTGTCACCAGTGATTCCCGCCCCGCGCCCGAGCACTACCGCGACGAGCCGCAGATCTGCGCCACCGTCACCTCGCTCGAGGCCGCCGTGGCAGCGCGGGCGGAGGGTGCAACGCGCATCTACATGACCACCGACGCGCTCGATGCGGCCAAGCTCTCCCCCGCCGATACGTTTAAGCAGGGTATTGTGCCCGCACTCGACGAGGTCTGCCGCGCCGTTGACCACGTCCGCGTTGACCCATGGGTTGTTGCCGGCGCCACGGTCGCTATTGGCAACATCTCTGAGCTTGCCCTGGCCGCCCAGGTTGGCGCCACGGCCGAGATTCGCTCTTGCCTGCCGGTGCACAACACGCCCTGCATGGAGGCACTCGCCGAACGCGGAGCCGGCGCGTTTTGGCTCTCGCCCGAGATCACGCTCGACGAGATTGTCTCGCTCGGCGCCGCCGCGCCCGCGGCTCTGGGCATCACCGTCTTTGGCCGCCCGCGCGTCATGACAAGCGAGCATTGCATTCTGCAGGTTGCCAACGGCTGCATCCACGATTGCGCCAACTGCCGCCTGCGTGCCCGCAAGCTCTCGCTCAAGAATATCGACGGAAAGGTCATGCCCGTCCGCACCGACATCCACGGCCGCTCTCGCCTGTACGACGCCTACCCCATCGACCTCACACCGCAGGTTCCACAGCTGCTCGACGCCGGCGTGCGCCGTCTTATGGTCGACGGAACCTTGCTCGAGGCCGATGAGATTGGCCGTGCCGTCGCCCGCGTCCGTCGCGCCGTCGAGGCCGCGCAAGCTGGCCGCAAGCCCGCTGCCCGCCTGCGCGGCGCCACCTCGGGCTGCATGTTTGTGGGAATTAGCTAACTGAAAGGCTTACACGTGAACGAAGAACCTCAAGTCCTCTACTGCGACGCCTGGCTCATGGCCATCGACAAGCCCGCCGGCATGATCGTCCACGGCGACGGCACCGGCGAGCGCACGCTCACCGACTACGCCAGCGACCTGCTGCTGGCGATGGGCGACGGCTTTGCCGCGACCGACATGCAGCCGCTCAATCGCCTGGACCGCAACACCACCGGCGTGGTGCTGTTCTCGCTCGACAAACAGACACAGCCCGCCTTTGACCAGATGGTCATCGACCACGCGTTCGAAAAGCACTATCTGGCGCTCGCCGAGGGCAAAATCGACTGGAATGAAAAGCTCATCGACAAGCCTATCGCCCGCGACCGCCACGACAGCCGAAAGATGCGCGTCGGCGCCAGCGGCAAGCCGTCTCAAACGCGCGTGAAGGTGCTCAAGCGCCTTAAGAGCCGCCGCGGCCTGCCCACGCGCTCATATATCGATGTCGAGCTGCTCACCGGCCGCAAACACCAGATCCGCGTGCACCTGGCAAGCGAGCATCATCCCCTGGTTGGCGACGACCTGTACGGAACGCCGCGCCCCTGCGGCCTCATGCTCCATGCCCACAGCGTGTCCTTTACGCATCCCGTAACCGGCGAGCACATCCACATCGAAGCCCCCTGCCCCTGGAAGCCCTAAACCACCACAAAGGGGACAGGCACCTTTATGGTGGTTTTGCCGCAATGGCTCAGCCGCGGTCCCAAAACGTCTCGATCTGTAACAGTTAAAGCCCATTTTGCGGTCTATCTGTTACAGGTCGAGACATTCGAATCCCCTCAAGGGAATAATCTCAATCTGTAACAGTAACTCGGCAAAATCAGTCCCAGATGTTACAAATTGAGACAAAGGGACGGCGCGGTTCGTAAGTATCTCGATCTGTAACACCTAGCCCACTTTTAACGGTCCAGTTGTTACAGACTTAGACAAACCGGCAGACAACGAAAGCGGCGACGCCCGTGATGGACGTTGCCGCTTTTCTATTGAGAAAACTACTCGGTTTTCGTTACTAACCACCACAATGGGGACAGGCACCTTTGTAGTGGTTTTGACCTTAGCCCGTCCCCTGCTGTTAGACCGTGATGACGTTGTCCATTGCCCGGTACTTGGCGGGGACCTCGCCTGCGGTAATAATCGTTGCGTCGCGGAAGTCCGCAAACTTGACGGGCGCCACCATGCCAAATTTGCTGGCATCCGAGATTACGAAGCGTTTGGCCGTATGGCGCATCGAGATGCGCTTGACCTGTGCCTCCTCGATATCGGGCGTCGTAAAGCCCTGCTCGGCGGCAATGCCGTTGGAACCCCAAAAGCCGCAGTTGAAGTTATAGCGGTCTAGAGTTGCCAAGGCATCGGGGCCAACGAGCGCCTCGGTCTCGGGTTTGAGCTCGCCGCCCAGCACCACGGTACGCATGCCGCGCAAAGCGAGATGCTGAGCATGGAGCACGGAATCAGTCACATAGGTGACCCCTTCGAGATGCGGAAGATGCTCGATGAGCCTGAGCGTCGTCGAACCCGAGTCGATGTATACAAAGCTCTCAGGCTCCACAAGCGCCGCCGCACGGGCGCAGATACGTTCCTTATCGTCGTTATGGAGATCGCTGCGCTCATTAAGCGTTAGGTCGCGCGTCACGTGCGCGCGCTCAAGGCTCGTCGCCCCACCGTGCACCTTGGCGATACGGTGTGCGCGATTGAGCGTCTGCAGGTCGCGCCGAATAGTAGACGCCGTCACGCCCAGGGCCTCAGCAAGCTCCGGTACGGTAACCGAGCCCGTCTGCTGCACCATCGACACGATTGCGTTGAGCCTATCTTCCGCAAGCATCGCTTACTCCTCCTCGGGGTACACGACTCCCCAATCGGCGCGAATCTTGGTCATAAGCTCCATAACATCAGAAGCATAATCCAGAAGCTCGCGCTTGGAGTCGTCGCCGGCAACGGCCTTCTCAAGATCGGCCATCTCATAACACAGGGCGTAAGCCTCGGTGCCTGCGTGGACCTCCTCGCGGTGGCCGTCCGCAGTCCACACGATGGTCGCGTGATCGGCACGCGGATATTCGTTGACCTCGATGTAGCACTTGTCAAAGCTGATGACCGAGCGCTTGGGCTGCTTGGAGTGAAGCGTAAGGCTCACGACGCCCAGCTGCTGCTCGGCATTGCGGCAGACGATGCCGCCCGCAACATCGACGCCAGTCTCGCAGGTGTTGCCTAGAGACACGACCTCGGCGGGCTGGCTCGCCATAAACAGGCGCATGACGGACAGGGCATACACACCAATATCGAGCATGGCACCGCCGGCAAGGTTGCGATTGTAGAAACGGTTGGTCAGGTCGCCGTACTCCTTATAGCTGCCAAAGTTGAGTTGGGCGAGGTTCATGCGGCCAAACTCGCCGGCATCCATGCGGCGGCGCAGCTCCTGATACAAGGGCATGTGGAGCACCGTAGTCGCGTCCATGAGGACCACATTATGCTCGTCGGCAATGGCACGCGCCTCGTCGAGCTCGGCGGTGTTGAGGGTAATGGCCTTCTCGCAGAGCACGTGCTTGCCAGCTGCTAGAGCGGTGCGCAGGTAGGTGATATGCGTGTTATGCGGCGTGGTGATATAGATCGCGTCGATGCTCGGATCGGCATAGAGGTCCTCGACCGATTCATAGACCTTCTCGATGCCATGCTGCTCGGCAAAAGCTTGAGCCTTGGACAGCGTGCGGTTAGCGACGCCCGCAAGCTTGCGACCGGCAAGAGCGAGAGACTGGGCCATCTGGTTGGCGATAACGCCGCATCCGATCACAGCCCAATGGAGCTCGGGAGCCGTAAAAATATCGTCGGGGAACGGCTTGTCCTGGACCGAAGCGAACGCTGCTTTGGCGGCTGCCGCCGCGTCGAGCGGAGACTGCTTGGAATCTGCCATTATGTGCCTCCTGTGTCATAGAACGCCTTGCTTTCTGACAGCTCTATATTCGCACAAACACGCGCGTCTGTGCGCGTTTTTGCGTATCCCACCGCTAAACGGTCATTATTGTCCCGTAAACGGCGCATATATACGCATGGGTGTGCAATTAAACGCAATCTAACGCGCATAAACGCGCACACAAGTAATTTGTACAGCGCACCCGCTCATCTATGCTTGCCCATTAAGGGCACTCATTTAAGTCTGTCCCCAATGAGTGCAATGAGTAGGGATAGAAAAAGGCCCGGGTGCCGTGGGGCATCCGGGCCTTTGCTAGCAACTTGATGTTGCGGGCAGCTTAGAACTTGTGGCCGCACTTCTTGCAGACGCGCAGCTTGTTCTTGCCGTCCTTCTCGTGACCGACGCGGGTAACCTTACCGCACTCGGGGCAAACGAGATTGACGTTGGAGGCGTCGATGGGAGCCTCCTGCGAAACGATGCCGCCCTGCTGGTTGGCAGCGTTGGGCTTGACGGCCTTCTTGACGACCGAAACGCCCTCGACAACGACCTTGTTCTCGGCGGGGAGAGCACGCAGGACAACGCCCTGCTTACCGCGATCCTTACCAGAGAGAACCTGGACCTTATCGCCCTTCTTGATATACATATATCTCCCCTAACTACAGGGTCTCGGGAGCGAGCGAGACGATCTTCATGTACTTCTTGTCACGAAGCTCGCGAGCGACGGGCCCGAAGATACGGGTGCCGACGGGCGAACCATCGTTGTTGATGACAACGCAGGCGTTCTCATCAAAGCGAATGTAGGAGCCATCCTTGCGGCGGATCTCCTTAACGGTGCGAACGACGACGCAACGGACAACGTCCTTCTTCTTGACGTTGGCGCCAGGGGTAGCCTCCTGGACAGCACCGATGAACACATCGCCGATGCCTGCATAACGACGCTTGGAACCGCCAAGCACCTTGATGCAGCGAATCTTGCGAGCGCCGGAGTTGTCGGCGACGTTCAGCATGGTTTGCATCTGAATCATGGTAGATGTTCCTCCGAACTAAGAACCGAAGAGAGGTGCGCAGCCTTTATACGGCCCGTGGTATGCAAGCCAGGCATACGCACATCTTCGGAAACGTACAAGTCGTAAGAGCGACTGCTTATTTAGCGCGCTCGACGACCTCGATGAGGCGCCAACGCTTCATCTTGGACATAGGACGGGTCTCCATAACGCGGACGGTATCGCCCACGCCAGCCGTGCACTCCTCGTCGTGAGCGTGCAGCTTCTTGGAGCTGGTCATCATCTTGCCGTACTTGGGGTGACGCTTGCGCTCGGTGATGGTGACAACAATGGTCTTGGCACCGGAGACGGAGGTAACGACACCCGTACGGACCTTACGCGAGTTACGCGAATCAGTCATGTTCTCTCCTTAGGTCCTACTCGGCGACAGCGGACTTCTCCGCTGCGATCTCGCGGGCGCGCTGCTCCGTGAGGACGCGAGCGATGTCCTTCTTCACGGTGTTGACGCGAGCGGTGTTGTCCAGCTGGCTGGTGGCCATCTGGAAACGAAGGTTAAAGAGCTCGGCGCGCATTTCCTTCAGCTTCTCAACGAGCTGAGCGTCCGAGAGCTCACGAATCTCTGCGGGCTTCATTAGTTCTCCTCCTTGGCGGCGGCGGCGTCCTCAGCAGCCCACTTGGCCTCGAGAGCGGCCTCCTCAGCCATCTCCTTCTCGATGCGCTGCTCAGCGTTCTTGGCAGCAACAATCTTGGTCTTGATGGGAAGCTTGTGCTGTGCAAGACGCAGAGCCTCGCGAGCGACCTCCTCGGGCACGCCCTTGACCTCGAACATGATGCGGCCGGGCTTGACGACGGCCACCCACTCCTCGGGGTTACCCTTACCAGAACCCATGCGAGTCTCGGCAGGCTTCTTGGTGATGGGCTTATCGGGGAAGATCGTGATGTAGACACGACCGCCACGCTTCATGTAGCGGGTCATGGCAATACGAGCGGCCTCGATCTGACGGTTGGTGATCCAATGGGCCTCGAGAGCCTGGATACCAAACTCGCCGAAATGCAGCTCGGTATTACCCTTGGCCTGGCCCTTCATGGAGCCACGCTGCACCTTGCGGTGAAGAATACGCTTAGGGGCAAGCACTACTGACCCCTCCTCTCGGAGTTACGACGACGAGGACGGGAAGAGCCCTCGAGTGCAGGGTTGGGAACAGGCTGGCCCGGGAGCTTCTCGCCCAGGTAGATCCAGACCTTCACGCCGCAAGCGCCCATGGTGGTGCTGGCGACAGCCGTGCCGTAGTCGATCTTGGCACGGAGGGTGTGCAGAGGCACGCGACCCTCGCGGTACCACTCACGACGGCCCATCTCGGCACCGCCGAGACGACCGGAGCACTGGATACGGATGCCCTTAGCGCCGGCCTTGCGGGCGGACTGGACAGCCTTTCGCATAGCGCGACGGAAGGCAACGCGGCCCTCGAGCTGCTCGGCGATAGACTGAGCAACGAGGTTGGCGTCGAGCTCGGGGCGCTTGATCTCGACAACGTCGACGGAGAGCTGGCCCTTGGAGACGCCAGCGACCTTCTCGAGCTCGGTGCGGAGGGTATCGATCTCGGCACCCTTCTTACCGATGACAACGCCGGGGCGAGCAGTGAGGATGATGACCTTCACCTTGTCGCCAGCGCGCTCGATCTCGACGCGGGAGACAGCTGCGCGGGAAAGACGCTTCTCGAGGTACTTGCGGATCTCGAGATCGTTACCGAGGGTCTTAGCGTAATCCTTCTCTGCGAACCAGCGGGAGCGCCAGTTCTCGGTGATGCCAAGACGGAAGCCGGTGGGGTAGACTTTCTGACCCATACAGCTTTACGCCTCCTTTCGAGGAGCAACGACGACGGTGATGTGGGAAGTGCGCTTCAGAATGCGAGAAGCGGAACCCTTGGCGCGGGGACGGATGCGCTTAAGCGTCGGACCCTCGTCAACATAGGCAGCGGCGACAACCAGGTTGTCGGCACGCAGACCGTTGTTGTTCTCGGCGTTCGCAACGGCGGAACGGAGAACCTTCTCGACATCCACGGCGACGGCGCGGTCGCAGAAGTGGAGGATGTCGAAGGCCTGAGCGACAGGCTTGCGGCGGATCAGATCGACCACCAGGCGGGCCTTGCTGGGGGAAACACGCACGTACTTAGCGACGGCGCGAACCTCGGTGGCCTCAGTTTCAATAGACTTAGTTGCCATTTACGGTTAACCCCCTATTTGGCCTTGTGGCCACGGAACGTACGAGTCGGCGCGAACTCGCCGAGCTTGTGACCAACCATGGACTCGGTAACATACACGGGCACATGCTTGCGGCCGTCGTGGACGGCGATGGTGTGACCAACCATCTCGGGGAAGATAGTGGACGCGCGGGACCAGGTCTTCACGACGTCCTTCTTGCCAGCCTCGTTCATCGCGGTGATACGCGAGAGAAGGCGAGTCTCCACGAACGGGCCCTTTTTGAGACTTCTGCTCATAAGTGCTTTCTCCTAAAACTCGGTATCCGAAATTACTTCTTACGGCGACGAATGATGTGCTGGTTCGAGACCTTCTTCTTCTTGCGCGTACGAAGGCCCTTCGTCGGCTTACCCCAGGGGGTAACAGAGGGACGACCAGAGGTGTGGTTCTTGCCCTCGCCACCGCCGTGCGGGTGGTCGACAGGGTTCATGACGGTACCGCGGACGGTCGGGCGCACGTTCATGTGACGCTTACGGCCAGCCTTGCCGATGACGATGTTGGCGTGATCGGCGTTGCCGACCTCACCGACGGTGGCGCGGCAGGTAACGAGGATGCGGCGCATCTCGGAGGAAGGCATACGGACGATAGCGTACTTGCCCTCCTTACCCATCAGCTGGCAGGAGTTACCGGCGGAACGGGCGATAGCAGCGCCCTTGCCCGGCTGGAACTCGACGGCGTGGATGAGCGTACCGACGGGGATGTCGGCGAGAGGCAGAGCGTTGCCCGGCTTGATGTCGGCGTCAGAACCGGACATGACGGTCTGACCGACCTCGAGGCCCTTGGGGGCCAGGATGTAGCGCTTCTCACCGTCAGCGTAGTGCAGCAGAGCGATGCGAGCGGAACGGTTCGGATCGTACTCGATCGTGGCAACCTTGGCGGGCACGCCGTCCTTGTTGCGCTTGAAGTCGATCACGCGGTAACGACGCTTCACGCCGCCGCCCTGGTGGCGGGTGGTGATGCGGCCGTTGTTGTTGCGACCGGCCTTCTTGGGCAGGGGCTCGAGAAGAGACTTCTCGGGCTTGGTGCAGGTGATCTCGGAGAAATCGGAGATCGTCTGCCAACGCCTACCAGCGGAGGTCGGCTTAAGGTGCTTTACAGCCATTACAATCCCTTTCAATAGGAATCCGTTAGCCATCGCAGACAGGGATTCGAGGTTCTGCCTCGGGTGCGATGACACCGGACGTATACACGGTTCCGGGCGTGTCCATTTTATACGCCCGAAACCTTGAGCTCTCGCCTCCCCTATTTGGGAGGCATGAGCTCACTCAACAGCAGCGAGTCTTAGGCCTGGTTGCCAAAGACCTCGATGGTGTCGCCCTGGGCCAGCGTGACGATGGCCTTCTTCCAAGAACGGGTCTTGCCGGCGACATAGCGCACGCGCTTGGTCTTGGGCTTGACCGTCAGGGTGTTCACGCGAACGACCTTGACGCCGAAGATCTCCTCGACAGCGTCCTTGATCTGATACTTGTTAGCATCCTTGGCGACCTCGAACGTGTACTTGTTCAGCTCCATGCCGGAGAAGGAACGCTCGGACACGATCGGACGGATGATGATCTCGTGGGCGGTCATTTATGCAAGCACCTCCCCGAAGTGAGCGGCGATGTCGGCGGGCATCAGCACAGCGTTGTTGTTGACGAGATCGTAGGTGTTGGCCTCGTCAGCGGTGATGATGAACGTCTTGGGAATGTTGCGGAACGACAGGTAGGCGTTGACGTCCTCATCGCGAACGATGATGGTCAGACGCTTGCCCTCAAGGCCGAGAGCCTTGAGCATGGCGACGGCAGCCTTGGTGGAAGGCTTCTCGAAGCCGTAGTCGTCGACGAGCACGAGCTCGCCATCGGCCAGCTTGGCGGACAGCGCGGAGCGCATAGCCAGCTTGACCTCCTTGTTGTTCATACGCTTAGCGTAGGAACGGGGCTTGGGGGCGAAGACAACGCCACCGTGACGCCACTGGGCAGCACGGATGGAACCCTGGCGGGCACGGCCGGTGCCCTTCTGACGCCAAGGCTTCTTGCCGCCACCGGAAACCTCAGAGCGGCCCTTAGCAGACTGGGTGCCCTGACGCCAAGAGGCCATCTGGCACTTGACGATGTGGTGCATAACGTGGATGTTCGGCTCGATGCCGTACACCTCAGCGGCGAGCTCGGCCTCGGCGACCTTCTTGCCCTCGCTGTTCTTTACTTCAAACTTTGCCATTTAAGTGTTCTCCTTGGTATGACGCTGGGCTAAATGGGCTGGGCCCTTAGGCCATACGGATGGCGACGAGACCATTCTTGGCACCCGGGACAGCGCCCTTGACCAAGATGAGGTTCTGCTCGGCATCGATGCGGACAACGGAAAGGTTCTTGACGGTAACGCGCTCGTTACCCATGTGACCGGCCATCTTGACGCCCTTGAGGACGCGCGCAGGATAGGCGCACTGACCGATAGAACCGGGATGACGCTGGAAGTGAGAACCATGCGTCATAGGACCGCGGCGCTGACCCCAGCGCTTGATGCGACCCTGGAAGCCCTTACCCTTGGAGGTACCGATGACGTCGACCTTCTCGACATCAGCGAAATCAGCGACGGTGACGACCTCGCCGACCTTGTGCTCCTCGCCGTTCTCGACGCGGACCTCACGAAGGAAGCGGACAGGCTCGACGCCAGCCTTGGCGAAGTGACCAGCCATGGGCTTGTTCACGTTCTTGGCCTTGATGTCGCCGAAACCGATCTGGACGGCGTCATAGCCGTCGGTTGCCTGAGTTTTAACCTGCGAGACAGCGCAGGGGCCAGCCTGGATGACCGTGACGGGAACGACGTTATCGTCCTCGTCCCAAACCTGGGTCATGCCAATCTTGCGGCCGAGAATCATGCTGATCAAGATATGATCCCAACTCTCGCGTGGTCTTGGGACAATGCGTACACCACCGAGCGTACGCCCCTAGAGGACCACTACTTACACGACGTGCTCCCCAGCCTTGTATTTCGCCCGGACTACCTGACAACCCTATTAAGCAGGCATTTTGTCCAGCCAGAATACTCCCCTGGTTTCACACAGCTGTTTAGTATACACGGCTGCGGGCGTATCCATCGAGATTCATATTTCACTCACATTGTTTACGCAGGTAAAGTGCGTGGATGGCTCCCGAGCACGGCGGAGGGCCGGAGAAATATATTAAGGTCCCTGCTCTACAGTCCTGCGCAAGACGGAGAGCACATTAAGTGCTCTCCTTTGCGTGCGGAACTCGCGATGACCTTAATATATTTCTCCGGCCCTCCGCCGTGCTCGGGAGACGACACGTTGATGTCTGCTTAACTCTGCTCGCTCAGCTAATTACTTTGTTGGGGGTCCACTATTTGCTGGAGGGTGAACTTACATTGCATTGGCTCGCCTTCTGCTTGTAGCTTTTCCCCATCGAAATCGAAGATCATGATGGCGCAGTTGGGGAGTTTTGTTGGGAGCTCGAAGCCCTCTGGGGCTGCAGCCTTGATGAATTGGCGGCTGGCGCTGCCGTGGCTTACTGCTAGGAGGGTTTCGATGCCCTCGGCGCCCATGAGATTGGTGAGGGTGCCCACCATGCGCTCCTGCAGGGCATGGCTTCCTTCTCCGCCAAATGGGATCAGGTCCTCGCCGGGGTCCCAGACGTCGGTGGGTAGGGCGTCGTGGGGGCCTTCTTCGAAGGTGCCGTAGCTGCGCTCGATGATGCCTTCGCAGGGCTCGACTGCTGCATCCCGGCCGAGGAGTTCGGTTGCGACGAGACTTGCCGTGTCCATGGCTCGGCCTAAGGGCGAAGAGACCACTTTGTCGGGGACGACGCCGTGCGCTTTGAGCCATGCGGCTGCCATTCCCGCTTGCTTGCGGCCCAGATCGGTCAACGGTGAATCGCAGCGGCCCTGGACCAGCTTTTTGACGTTAAACTCCGTCTGACCGTGGCGGAGTAGATACAGCTTCTTCATGCTCTCCCCTTCTGCATAACCTGCTTTGCTGGCACAGCCCTACTCGTGGGTATGGCCTACGTAGTCTTCGTCGATCGTGATCTTGGCGACCGACTTGGGATATTCCGATTCGACCCGTTTCGCCAGCGCGCGCTTCAGGTCCTCGGCGCTCATCGCCAAATCCGAGGGACGTACGCAGTCAAAGATCACGTTGGTATGCGTGGGGCCCGGAACACAGCGTAGGTCGTGGATCGAGAGGCGGCTATCAATCTCTTGAGCCATAGCGTTGATGCGCAGACGCATGCTCGCCACCTTTGGATCGTCGGTCACGATGGGATCGTAATGGAGCGTGACGATCATGCCGTCTTCGACCCTAAACGACTGCTCGATGTTATCGAGCGTGTCGTGACTTTCCAGCGGGCTAGCCTCGGCTGCCATCTCGGC
Source organism: uncultured Collinsella sp. (assembly GCA_902497075.1). Taxonomy (GTDB): domain Bacteria; phylum Actinomycetota; class Coriobacteriia; order Coriobacteriales; family Coriobacteriaceae; genus Collinsella. Next base: position 15,556 of record CABVDG010000020.1, on the reverse strand, counting down.
GTGAGCGCTTGCGAACTTCCTGCCCGGGCCGTAGTCGTGAACCATCAAATCGTGAACGCCCAAAACGCCGGGGTAGCTCATGATCTTGTCTCGAATGTGCTTGACCAGCTTTGGATCGGGTGCCTGGCCCAAAAGCGGGCTCACCGTATCCTGGATGAGCTCAAAGCCGCTCCAGCCGATATAGGCGCCAACGGCAAGGCCGACCCATGCGTCAAGATTGATGTGCGTCACCTGCGAAACAATTGCGCACGCCAGCACGGCACCCGTAGCTAGGACATCGTTCTTTGAGTCCTGAGCGGTCGCATGCAGCGTCTCGGACTCAATGCGATCGCCGAGCTTTTGGTTGAGGGCCGCCATCCAGAGCTTAACAATCATCGAAAGCACCAAGACTGCCACCAGGGCAAGCGAGAACTCGACAGGTTCGGGGTGGATGATGCGCTCAACCGAGGACTTCACCAGCTCAACGCCAATCAGCAGCACGAGCGCCGCCACGACCAGACCCGAGAGATACTCGTAGCGGCCATGTCCGTAAGGATGCTCGGGGTCGGCCGGCTTGCCCGCCAGCTTAAAGCCAAGCACGCTCACGATGTTCGAGCTGGCATCGGACAGGTTGTTCATGGCGTCCGCCACAATCGAAACCGATCCCGACAGCACGCCAATTGCACCCTTCGCAGCGCAAAGCGCAACATTGGCGAGAATACACACTATGCCCGTCAACGTTCCCACGCGCGCACGGTCGCCCTGCGCACGACGAACAATCCACTCGACCATCCTCATCAGTCCCCACGGTACTACCTATATATCTATTGCTCAAACGGATTGTAGTGTAGCCACTTTGTCCTCCAGATACAAAAAGGCCGCAGCCCACACGGGCCGCAGCCTTGGAATATGACAAAGGAATCGTCCTTTTGTCGCACAGATTTATGCGCTTGCTTCAGCAGCGCTCGCCACTGTTTCGAGCGAATCAGCTGCGTCTTCTGCCGCCTGCATCTTTGTCGGCACCACGCCAAAACAGCAGCTCAGCGCCGCAGACACCGCAAATGCTGCGCCGCCGGCAGCGCAGCACCACAGCAGATTCGAGATGCCGCCCGTGGCAAAGCCAATGACCATAAGAACATTCGTCATACCGATGGTATAAGCCGTAACGTGGCCTACGGCCGCAACAAGGCCTCCGACGGCGCCGCCAACGGCCATGCACGTCAGACACCTGCCATATTTAAAGCCGCATCCGTACAGCGCTGGCTCGCTTACGCCGCCCAACATCATGCCCAACTGCTCCGAGCAACCGAGCTGGCGGGCGGCCGCCCAACCAAGATAAATGGGCAAAAAGTAGTAGCCGGCGTTGTAGAGCCAACTGTAGAACAGGCGATAGATTTCGGAATCGGCAGACCACAGGCCCAGCATGCCTTCGCCCATAATGACGGCGACGGTGCGGAACAACACCGCGCAGACAATAAACGGCAGCGCCGACATCATGCTTTTGGACAGATAGTCCACCACGGCCATGGCGTTTGATGAAACCGTCGTTGTAAACGAGGTGTTAGAAACTTGTGGCATGGAACGCCTTTCCCAATGTGACATGCGGACTGTCCCTTTGTCACATCGTGCGGTACTGACCGATTGCGCGGTACTTTTCGTAGCGGAGGTTCGTGAGGGTCGCGTCGTCGAGCTGCTCAAGCGTATCGAAGGCATCAAATGCCGAGGACATGACGGCACCGGCGATCTCCTCATGCGACAGGCCCCTATCGTCAACGATGCCGTCGATGATGCCGAGCGCCAACAGATCGGGGGCCGTGAGCTTCAGCGCCTCGGCGGCCTCATTCGCGCGCTCGGTATCCTTCCACAGGATCGACGCACAGGCCTCGGGGCTCACGACCGAATAGGCCGAGCTCGAGAGCATCAGGATGCGGTCGGCCACGGACAGCGCCAGCGCGCCGCCGGAGCCGCCCTCCCCCGTCACCACGGATACGACCGGCGTCTTAAGACCGCTCATCTCCATGAGGTTTTGGGCGATCGCCTCGCCCTGGCCGCGCTCCTCGGCACCGATGCCGCAAAACGCGCCCGAAGTATCAACCAGGCACAGAACCGGCCGACCAAATTTCTCGGCTTGGTGCATCAGGCGACGTGCCTTGCGGTAGCCCTCGGGATGTGCCATACCAAAGTTGCGACGCATGCGCTCTTTGGTCGTGGTACCGCGCTCGATGGCGATAACCGTCACGGGTCGCCCGTCTTTCCAGCCGATGCCGCCCACCACGGCAGCATCGTCGCCAAAGTAGCGGTCGCCGTGCAGCTCTACGAATCCGTCGAGACCCAACGAGATCATCTCGCCTGCCGTGGCGCGGTTCGCCGAGCGAGTCTGTTTGACGATTTCGAGCGCGCTTTTTGGTGCGGCCGAGCGCTTAAACAAGTGTCCCAGCTTTTTGTCGCGACGACCCGTATGCACGATCTCATGCGGTGCCCCCAGGCCGGGCGCGTGCCCTTCGTGCAGCGCCAGCAGCTCGCCTACCGTGAGCGCAATCTCGCCACGCGGAACAACGGCATCGCAAAAGCCGTGCTCCAGCAAAAACTCGGAACGCTGGAATCCCTTGGGCAGACGCTTGTGCATGTTCTGCTCGATCACGCGCGGGCCGGCAAATGCCGTCAGGGCATCGGGCTCGGCCAGGATAATGTCGCCCTCCATGGCAAAGCTCGCGGTTACACCTCCGGTCGTGGGATCGGTGAGCACCGTGATATACAGGCCGCCCGCCTCGCTGTGGCGCCTAACCGCCGCAGAAATCTTGGCCATCTGCATAAGCGATGTCACGCCCTCTTGCATGCGCGCACCGCCCGAAACGGTAAAGCCGACAACTGGCAATCCCAGCTCGGTCGCATGCTCAAATGTGCGACAGATCTTCTCGCCCACCACGGAGCCCATTGAGCCCATCATAAAGTTGGCATCCATAAAGAAGAGCGCGGTATCGCAGCCGCAGATTTTGCCCCTGCCGCACACAACGGCATCGCGCTCGCCCGAACGCTCGCTCACGCTCTTAAGCTTGTCGGCATAACCGGGAAACGAGAGGAAGTCCTTCGACGCCAGATTGGCATCCCATTCCTCAAAGGTACCCGCGTCGACCGTCATGCGCATGCGCGCGCGACCGCTCACGCGAAAGTGTTTGCCGCAACGAGGGCAGACCTCGAGGTTGTCGTGCAGGCGCGCCTCATCGATCACACGGCGGCACTCCGGGCATTTGACAAACACGTGGCGCGCGGGGAACTCGGCGCACGACTCGGTTATCGGCCCCTCAAGGACATTGACCGTCTTCGCTTTTCTATTCATCAGCATAGAGATGCCCCATCAGATCGGTGTGATACATGCCCGACAAAAACTCGTCGTTTGCCAGCACGTCGAGCTGAAGCTCGCTATTTTCGCTCACGCCCTCAATCACGAGCTCGCCCAGGGCCGAGCGCATCTTGCGAATGGCACCGTCACGCGTGGGCGCGCACACGATGAGCTTGCCGAGCATGGAGTCGTAGTACGGCGGAACTTTCGCTCCGGTAAACATGGCGGAATCCCAGCGCACGCGCGGACCACCCGGCACACGCAACGCGGTGACCGTTCCACATGACGGTAGAAAGTCCGGCGTTTCGGCATTGATGCGGCACTCCATGGCGTGGTTGCGGACCGGCATGTCCTCCTGCTCAAAGGGCAGAGGCTGGCCGGCTGCCACGCGCAGCTGCCACTTGACCAAGTCGGTATCGGTTACAAACTCTGTAACCGGATGCTCCACCTGCAAGCGCGTGTTCATTTCCATAAAGTAGAAATTGCCGTCATCTGAGTACAAAAACTCGATGGTACCGGCTCCTTCGTAGCCGACGGCACGAGCCAGGTCGCGCGCGGCCTTGTGCATACGGGCACGAATATCGTCGCGTCCGTCGAGGCACGGCGCGGGGCTCTCCTCGATCAGCTTTTGGTTGCGGCGCTGCACCGAGCACTCGCGCTCGCCGAGTGAAAACACATGGCCCTGCTTATCGGCCATAATCTGTACCTCAACGTGATGCGCCGGCGCGACGAACTTCTCCATGTAGCACTCGCCGTCGCCAAAAACGGCCTCGCCCTCGGCACGCGCCTCGATGAACGCCTTTGCCGCGTCTTCCACGCGCTCGACCTTGCGAATACCGCGACCGCCACCGCCGGCACGCGCCTTGATGAGCACGGGACAGCCGATGCGCTCGGCCTCGGCCGTCGCCTCCTCGGGGCTTTTGAGCAAATCGCAGCCCGGCACGATGGGCACGCCCGCGGCAGCAGCCGTTCGGCGTGCGGCGTCCTTGTCGCCCATGCTGTCGATCACCTCGGCCGAAGGACCGACAAACGCCAGACCGTACTTGTCGCAGTCGCGCACGAAGCTCGCCTTCTCGGAGAAAAAGCCATAGCCGGGATGGATCGCCTTTGCCCCCGACTTTACGGCACAGGTGAGCACGGCATCGTCGTTGAGGTAGCTCTCGGCAAGACGCGGGCCGCCGATGCAATACGCCTCGTCGGCAAGCTGCACGTGTAGCGCGTCCGCATCGGCCGTGGAATAAACGGCGACGGTCTTGATGCCCATATCGCGGCACGCGCGGATAACACGGACCGCGACTTCGCCGCGGTTGGCGATGAGCACTTTGTCGAACATGAAGCCTTCCTTAACTTTCGTGCATGAGTGCAAAAGACATATCGGCGCGGCAGCAAACCTCACCGTTGACGCTCGCAGTACCCGTCGCAAAGCGGAACGGCCCGCGCGCACGCGTGATGGAGCACACCAAATCCACCGTGTCGCCCGGGCGCACCGGACGCTTAAAGCGCACCTTGTCCAGACTCGTGTAGAACGGCGTCGCGCCGCGCGCCTCCTCATCGCCCATCAGCAGCACGCAGCAGTTCTGGGCGAGCATCTCGCACTGAATCACGCCGGGGACGACCGGGTTTCCCGGAAAATGTCCCTGCAAAAAGTACTCGTCACCCGTAATCGTGATCTTGCCGTGGGCCTCGTCGCCCACCAGCTCGGCTTCGTCGAGCAAAAGCATCGGCTCGCGATGCGGCAACAGCTTCTTGAGCTCTTCTTTGTTCATGGATATCACCTATCCGATCCTCATGAGGCAGCTGCCAAACTCCACGAGGTCGCCATCGGCCACGCAGATCTCGAGCACCTCGCCGTCTGCCTCGGCCGTCACCTCGTTGAGAACCTTCATGGCCTCGATGATGCAGAGGGTCTCGCCGGCCTTGACCTTGGAGCCCACGCGCACAAACGGCTCGTCGCCCGGCGCCGGGGCAGCATAGAAAACGCCGACCATGGGAGCGGTCACCTCGGTGCCCTTGGGCTCCGGTGTGGCGGCAGGTGCCTGCGCGGCGGACTCCGGTGCGGCAGGCGCGACTGCGGAAGCTGCTACTGGAGCGGCCATGGCGCTCGGCATGGGCATGGGCACGGCAACCGGCTGCGCGGCGCTCGCGCGCTCGAGCTCGACCGCGGTGCCATCGGGCTCCTCAACACGTACGCGCGTGAGGCCGCGGTCCTCCATAACATCGGCTATCTCGGCAAGTCTTTTGGAATCCATGCTCTAGCTCCTCGTATATCTACGCAGCGCGATGGCGGCGTTGTGTCCGCCAAAGCCCAGGTTGGTCGAAAGCGCCCAGGTGAGGTCGGCGCGAACCGCTCGATTAGGCGTGTAATCAAGATCGCAGGCGGGATCGGGCGTGTGGTAGTTAATGGTCGGGGGCACCACGCCCTGCTCGAGCGCCATGGCACAGGCCATGACCTCGATGGCACCCGTGGCACCGATCATGTGCCCGGTCATCGACTTGGTCGACGAGACGTGCGCGGCGCGTGCCGCGTCCTCGCCGAGCGCCCGCTTAATGCCTGCCGTCTCGGACGAATCGTTGAGTTTAGTCGAGGTACCGTGGGCGTTGATGTAGAGGCCCTCGGAAGGCTTGACGTCGCCCTCGGCCACCGCCAGCGATATCGCACGGGCAATGCCGGCAGCCTCGGGATCGGGGCTCGTGATGTGATAGGCATCATCGGTGTTGCCGTAGCCCACGACCTCGGCATAAATGTGCGCCCCGCGCGCCTGCGCATGCTCCATGCTCTCGAGCACGAGCACGCAGGCGCCCTCGCCCATCACAAAGCCGTCGCGATTCGCATCGAACGGACGGCATGCCGTCGACGGGTCAGGATTAGCGGTGAGCGCACGGCAGGACGTAAAGCCCGCAACGGCATCGGGGATGATGGCCGCCTCGGCACCGCCGGCGAGAATCGCATCAGCATAGCCGTGTTTGATGGCGCGGAACGCCTCGCCCACCGCATGGGCCGAGGTCGCGCAAGCAGTCACGACGGGCAGGGTCGGTCCCTTTGCCTTGTGACGGATCGCGATATTGCCCGAAGCCATATTGGGGATCATCATCGCAATCATGTATGGCGATGCGCGGCGGGGCCCACGATCGGCGATCGTGTGGACGTTGTCGACGAGCGTCTGCATGCCGCCCACGCCTGAACCCACGTAGACGCCCAGGCGCTCGCGATCGATGGCGCCTTCGACATCAAAGCCCGCATCGTGCATGGCCTCGTCCGACGCCGCCAGTGCAAACTGAACGCAGGGGTCCAGGTGCTTGGCATCGTGCTTGCCAAAGTAGTCGTTGCCGTCAAAGCCCTTGACCTCGGCCGCCACCTTGACGGCAAACGCATCCGTATCAAAGTGCGTAATCGGGCCGATGCCACAGGTCCCGGCGCACATGGCCGCCCAAGTGGCAAGCGCGGTGTTGCCGAGCGGCGATACGGCACCGATGCCGGTGATTGCAACTCTCTGTTCCATCATGCTCTCCTCATCCAAGCCATTCTTCGGCCCTGATTTCTACATCGCCATTCCGCCGTCGACGCGCACGACCTCACCCGTAATGTAGGCAGCCGCATCACTCGCCAAAAAGCGCACCACGCCGGCCACTTCCTCGGGGCGCGCCATGCGCTTCAGGGGAATCTGCTCCTCGGTTGCCACACGCACCTTCTCCGAGAGCTTTGCCGTCATATCGGTCTCGACAAACCCAGGAGCGACCGCGTTCACTCGTACGCCGCGGGGCGCAAGCTCGCGCGCCACCGCCTTGGTCAGGCCGATGACGCCCGCCTTGGAGGCAGCATAGTTGGCCTGCCCGGCATTGCCCATCAGGCCCACAACCGAGCTCATGTTGATGACGCAACCGCCGCGCTGGCGCATAAAGGTCTTGGTGAGCGCACGCGTCGTGTTGAACGTGCCCTTGAGATTGACATCGAGCACGCGATCGAATGCGTCATCGCCCATGCGCATGAGCAGGCCATCGCGGGTGATACCGGCGTTGTTGACGAGCGCCCAAATGGAACCAAAGTCGTTGAGGACCGCTTCCACGCACGCGTTGACGGCAGCGGGCTCGGCCACGTCACATTGATATGCGCGCGCCGTGGCGCCAGCCGCCTCGCAGGCTTCGCACGTCTCGCGCGCCGCATCGACGCTGCCGGCATAGACGACGGCGATATCGTAACCATCCTCCGCCAGACCCACGGCACACGCGCGGCCGATACCCCGCGAGGCGCCCGTGACCAGTGCCACGCGACGTGAGTCGTTGCGCTCGAGCGCGCCGTTGTTCAAGTTGCCCATGTCATTCCTTTCGGGTTACAGCCCTGTGGACTATGCGAGCTCGTCGGCAATAGCTGCGACCTGCTCGGCCGTTTCGCACGAATACACGCGAATGTCGCTCAGCGTACGCTTGACCAGGCCCGACAGCGTTTTGCCGGGGCCGACCTCAATAAACGTGTCGATGCCCTGATCCTGCAGAGTATGCAGCGTGTCGGCCCAGCGAACGGCATGACTCACCTGGTTGGCCAAGACATCCGATGCCGCTCGCGGGTCCGCCGGATAGGGCGCCGCCGTCATGTTTGCCATGACCGGAATCAGCAGCGGAGACGGCGCGTGGCCGTCTTGGATATACGTCGCCAGCCCCTCAGTCGCCTCGGCCATATAGGGGCTATGAAATGCACCCGACACCGCGACTTTCATAGCGCGGCCGCCAGCCTCTTTTACTAGGACGTCGAGCTCCTGCAGCGCCTCAGGCGCTCCGGCAACAACCGTCTGCTGCGGACTGTTGTAGTTGACTGGCCAGCAGTCCTCGCCGGCCTGTTTTGCCAGGCCCTCGACTTGCGCCGCATCGAGTTTGATGACGGCGCGCATGCCGCCGGGGTGACGCTCGGCCGCCGTGGCCATCAATGCCGCGCGCTCACACACGAGCTCAAAACCCGCTCGCGTATCGAATGCCCCCGCGAAGGTGAGCGCTGCGACCTCGCCCAGCGAGAATCCCGCACAGGCGGCAGGTACCACGCCGCGCTCACGCAGGGCGGCAGCCGCTGCCAGATCGTGAACGAACACGCACGGCTGCGTGTTCTCGGTCTGCGAGAGTTCCTCCTTGGAGGCGCTTCGGCACTGCTCACTGGTCCCCGGGCGCACCTCGTCGGCAATGGCGAACACCTCGGCGGCGGCCGGCGATGCCTCGATCAGGTCGACGCCCATCGCGGGATGCTGGGCACCCTGACCGGCAAATAGAAACGCTACGCTACCCATGCGGACGCACCCTTCAGGACATGCTCGGCGCCATCGACCAGATCGTCGACGATTTCGCGTGCGCTCTGGCGTTCGTTGACCATGCCGGCAATCTGTCCGCACAAAAACGAACCCTCTTCGTAATTTCCGTCCTTTGCGGCTTTACGAAGCGCGCCCGTGCCCATGGCCCCGAGCTCCTCGGGGCTTGCGCCCGCCGCCTCGTTCTTGGCATACGCGTTGGTGAAGGGGCTCTTGAGGGCACGCACCGGGTGTCCCGTCGAGCGGCCGGTCGCACGCGTCGAGGTGTCGTTGGCCTTCAGGACCATCTCCTTGTACTGCTCCGATACGGTGCACTCATCTGCGATCAGAAAGCGCGTACCCACCTGCACGCCGGCGGCGCCCAGCATAAAGGCGGCCGCCACGCCGCGGCCATCGGCGATACCGCCAGCCGCAACCACGGGAATATCGACCGCATCGACAACCTGCGGCACCAGTGCCATCGTCGAGGTCTCGCCAATATGGCCGCCTGATTCGGTACCCTCGGCAACCACGGCAGTGGCTCCACGACGCGCCACGAGGCGCGCCAGCGCCACCGAGGCAACGACCGGGATGACCTTGATGCCCGCCTCGTTCCACGCCTTCATGTACTTGGTGGGATTGCCGGCACCCGTCACGACGACCGGCACCCGCTCGTCAATCACGACCCGCGCGACCTCGTCGGCAAACGGGCTCATGAGCATGACATTGACGCCAAAGGGCTTATCCGTCCTGGCGCGCAGCTCATGAATCTGGTCGCGCAGCCAGTTGGCGTCGGCGTTCATGGCCGCGATAATCCCTAAGCCGCCCGCCTCGGACACTGCGGACGCCAGCGAGGCGTCGGCGATCCAGGCCATACCGCCCTGGAACACGGGCTTTTCGATGCCGAGCAGATCGCAGAGAGGAGTCTTGAGCATCTCTACTTCTCCAATGCCGCCTCGACCGTATCGGCGAACTCGCCGACCGTCTTGGGGTTCTCCTCGGTATCGAGCTGGATGCCAAACTCGTCCTCAACGGCGACGAGGATCTCGACGGTGCCCAGACTGTCGAGACCAATCTCCTCGAGCGTGGACTCGGGCTTCATCTCGACGTCGTCAAGACCGGCGGTCTCGCGGATAACATCGCAAACGCGCTCGAAGGTCTTCTGATCTGCCATGGTAGTTCTCCTTTGTTTGTGCCCTAGGGGCGTTTTTATTTCCTATGTGCGACTACTTCCAACGAAGTAGATAGCCACCTATATCCAGACCGGCGCCAAATCCAACGAGGGCGATGGTATCGCCCGCATTCAGTGCGTCGGTGCGTGCCAGCCGGTCAAGCGCAAAGGGAATGCAGGCGCTCGAAATGTTGCCGGTCTCGCGCAGCGTTCGAACCACGCGCTTGTCTGGCACACCGAGGCGCTTGACCGCCTGACTCAGGATTCGTTCGTTAGCCTGATGGAATACAAAATGGTCGATGTCCTCGACCGAAATGCCCGCATCGCTCGCAAGCTTATGGACCGTGTCGCAAATCGCGTTGACGCCGAACTTGAACACGCGGCGGCCATTCATGGACAGCACGCTCTCGCTATCTGCGGAGGCCTTAAACGGCGAGGTGCCGACCAGACCGGGAACGCACAACGTCTCGACGTCGGGCGCCGTCGAAAGCTCAACGGCAAGGGGGCTGTCTCCCCCAGCCTCAATCACCGCGGCGCCTGCCCCATCGCCAAAGAGCACACAGGTGGCGCGGTCGGTCCAGTCGAGCGCGCGCGTCATCTGCTCGGCGGCAACGACAAGCACATGCTTGGCTCGTCCTCGGGCGATATAGCCCTCGGCAACATCGAGCGCAAATACGAAGCCGGCGCAGGCAGCCGAGACATCGAAGGCAGGGCACGTCGCGCCCAGTCGCTCAGCAACGGCACACGCCTCGGCGGGAACAAGGTGGTCACCCGTCGTCGTCGAACAGACGATAAGATCCAGCTGGCTCGCATCGATTCCGGACGTCTGGAGCGCTTGCTCGCTCGCTGCCACGGCAAGGTCGTCGAGCGACTCGGTGGTGCACACATGACGGCTCTTGATGCCTGTGCGGGTAAAAATCCACTCATCCGAGGTATCGAGGAACTCGGACAGCTCGTCATTGGAAACACTGCGCTTGGGAAGCGCCGAGCCTGTTCCAAGAATCGTGAAACCCATCACTAACCTCCTTTGAGTTGTTGACGTGTTTACATCGACCAAGAGAGGATAGCGCATTTCAGTCGTTGTTAACGTGTTAACATTAAATTGTCCAAATGCGACAAAGGCTTCACATTGTGTCTCTCTCGACACCATTGCGTTATTCACTTATTCATTAAGGAGGTAGCAGCCGTTATGGATGCCCAATTAACGATAGTCGACGTAACCGGATCGACCAACGATGACCTGCTCGAAGCAGGAAAACAGGGAGCGCCGCACGGCACAGGACTTGCCGCCCGGGCTCAGACAGCAGGACGCGGCCGGCGCGGCCACAAGTGGGATTCAACCGCCGGCAACCTATTGCTTTCGATTGTCCTGCGTCCATGCGTTAATCCTGCGAAGTACTCTGGTCTTGCTGCCGTCAGCGGCCTAGCGGTGCTCGAGGCGCTCGAAAAACAGGGTCTTGCAAACGAGATTGGCCTCAAATGGCCCAACGACCTGGTCGCGCGTGGACGCAAACTCGGCGGCATTCTGGTCGAGGCCGCACGCGATAACGAAGGCAAACCTTTCGCCGTCTGTGGCATTGGTGTCAATGTGAACTATGCGCCCCAAGAGGTGCCCGATGGCGGCCTGCCGGCAATCGGTCTCTCGGACCTTAACGAGAACGTTCCTGCTGTCGACATACTCCTCGATGAGGTCTATCACGCAGTTATAGACGCTGTAGATGCCTGGGCAGAACGCCTCAACGCCATGGAAGAAAACACCGGACCGCTCGCGCCCGTCCACGGCGAATATGTCGCTCACCTCAATTGGATTGGAAAGCACGTTATCGCCCGCTCCCCTGCCGGTGACGAGCTGGCGCGAGGCATCTTTAAAACGGTCGATGGCTTTGGTCGTGCGTGCATCGAGACGGAAGACGGCTTTAGGTCCTTCCATTTTGAGGAGGCATCGCTGCGCCCCTTAATCGATTAGGGCGCCGCAGCCGTCGGCTCGGCAGACGTATTCGCTATACCAAAATCTAAACTCAAAACAAAAGAGCCCCGCTACCGTAATGGCAACGGGGCTCTGTAAGCTATGAGGAATATCGCTTAGAGCTTGATGTCGATGTCGACGCCAGCGGGGAGGTCGAGACGCATGAGCGAATCAACAGTGCCCGAGGTGGGGTCGAGGATGTCGATGAGGCGCTTGTGGGTGCGCATCTCGAACTGCTCACGGGAGTCCTTGTTCACGTGCGGCGAGCGGATAACCGTGTACAGGTTGCGCTCGGTGGGCAGGGGGACAGGACCGGAAACGCGAGCGCCGGTCTTCTGAGCGGTCTCGACGATGAGCTTCGCGGACTGATCGACGACCTCGTGATCATAGCCCTTGAGGCGAATGCGGATCTTCTGGGTAGCCAACTTAAACCTCCAAAGAGTGCGAGAGATGTTCTCGCGGATTACGTAACAGGGAGCTCGAACTTAGGCGTTCTTGCTCATGACCTCGTCCACGATGGACTTGGGCGCGGGCTCATAAGAGTCGAACTGCATCGTGTAGGATGCACGGCCCTGGGTCTGGGAGCGAAGGTCGGTAGCGTAACCGAACATCTCGCCCAGCGGCACCTTGGCACGGATGAGCTTGCTGTTCTTGCGATCCTCCATGCCCTCGATCTTGCCGCGGCGACCGGAGAGGTTGCCCATAACGTCGCCCATGTACTGCTCGGGGGTCTCGACCTCGACAGCCATGATCGGCTCGAGCAGCTGCGGATCGGACTTCTTGAGGGCGTCCTTGATAGCCATGGAACCGGCGATCTTGAAGGCGGCCTCGGAGGAGTCGACCTCGTGGTAAGAACCGTCGAACAGGGTGACCTTAACGTCGAGGACCGGGAAGCCGGCGATAACACCGGTGTTCAGGGCCTCCTGGATGCCCTTGTCGATGGACGGGATGTACTCCTTGGGCACGACGCCGCCGACGATAGCGTTGACGAACTCGTAGCCGAAGCCCTCCTCCATCTTCTCGAGCTTGATGACGGCGTGGCCGTACTGACCGCGACCGCCGGACTGACGGACGAACTTGCCCTCAGCCTTCTCGACGTCGTGACCAGCGGTCTCGCGGTAGGCAACCTGGGGCTTACCGACGTTAGCGTCAACCTTGAACTCACGGAGCAGACGGTCGACGATGATCTCGAGGTGCAGCTCGCCCATGCCGGCGATGATGGTCTGGCCTGTCTCGTGGTTGGTGGACACCTGGAAGGTCGGGTCCTCCTCGGCGAGCTTGGTCAGAGCCAGGGACATCTTGTCCTGCTCGGCCTTGGTCTTGGGCTCAATGGCAACGTCGATAACGGGCTTAGCAAACTCGATCTTCTCGAGGACGATCTCCTTGCCCTCGGCGCACAGGGTGTCACCAGTGGTGGAGTTCTTGAAGCCGACGCAAGCGACGATGTCGCCGGCGGCAGCGTCGTCACGGTCGATACGCTCGGCGGCGTTCATCTCGAGAATGCGGCCGAGGCGCTCGCGCTGACCGTTGGAAGCGTTGACCACGTAGGAGCCGGACTCAGCGCGGCCGGAGTAAACGCGGACGTAGGTGAGCTTACCGACGAACGGGTCGGTCATGATCTTGAAGACCAGGCCGGAGAAGGGCTCGTCGAAGGAAGGATGACGCTGGATCTCCTCGCCGGTGTCCGGATCGGTACCGGTGACGGCCTCAACGTCGAGCGGGCTGGGCAGGTAGTCGACGACAGCGTCGAGCAGCTCCTGGACGCCCTTGTTCTTGTAGGCGGAGCCCACGAAGACGAGGTTGAGCTCGTTGGCCAGAACGCCCTTACGCAGAGCAGCCTTGAGCTCCTCGACGGTGAAGTCCTCCTCCATGAGGATCTTCTCCATGAGCTCGTCGTCAAAGCTGGCAGCAGCGTCGAGGAGCTCCTCGCGCTTGGTGGCAGCGATGTCGGCGAACTCAGCCGGGATCTCGTCCATCGGCTCGGGGTAGGTCATGCCCTTCTCGTCGGCCTTGAAGTCCCATGCAGTCATGGTGACCAGGTCGATGACGCCCCAGAAGTTGTCCTCGGCGCCCATCGGGACCTGAGCGGCCACGGCGTTAGCGTCGAGACGATCCTTCATGGTCTCGATAGCGTTGAAGAAGTCAGCGCCCACGCGGTCATACTTGTTGATGAAGGCGATGCGGGGAACGTTGAAGGTAGAAGCCTGACGCCAAACGGTCTCAGACTGAGGCTGAACGCCGGCAACGGCGTCGAAGACGGCGACAGCGCCATCGAGGACGCGCAGGCAGCGCTCGACCTCGGCGGTGAAGTCAACGTGGCCTGGGGTGTCGATGATCTGGATGCGGTAGTCCTTGCCGTCCTTGTTCCAGAAGCAGGTGGTAGCAGCGGAGGTAATGGTTACGCCGCGCTCCTGCTCCTGAACCATCCAGTCCATGGTGGCAGCGCCCTCATGGACCTCACCGATCTTGTGGGTCTTACCGGTGTAGTAAAGAATACGCTCGGTCGTGGTGGTCTTACCGGCATCGATGTGGGCCATGATGCCGATGTTACGGGTATCGGAAAGCTTGTACTTAGGCTTAGCCATGTTAGTTCCTTACCTTAACTTACCAACGATAGTGAGAGAACGCGCGGTTGGCCTCGGCCATCTTGAAGACGTCCTCACGCTTCTTGACGGAAGCGCCCAGGCCGTTGGAAGCGTCGAGGATCTCATTGGCGAGACGCTCGGCCATGGTCTTCTCCTTGCGAGCGCGGGAGAAGTTGACGATCCAGCGGATACCCAGAGCGGTGGAACGACGGGAGTTGACCTCCATCGGGACCTGATAGGTAGCGCCACCGACACGCTTGGGCTTAACCTCGAGCGTGGGCTTGACGTTGTCCATAGCCTTCTTGAAGGTAGCGAGAGCGTCGCCACCCTCGGACTTCTCGGCAACGATCTCGAAAGCGGTGTAAACGATGCGCTCAGCGGTGGCCTTCTTGCCGTCAAGAAGGACCTTGTTGATGAGCTGAGTCACCAGGCGGTTGTTGTAAACGGCGTCAGGCTGAACCTCACGACGATTAGCTGCTGCACGACGCGGCATGTGAAATCTCCTTAAGTGTCTACCGTGCGGCGCTTAGGCGGCACACGGCGAAAGTATCAAAACGTTATCTGGCTTATTTAGCCTTGGGGCGCTTAGCACCGTACTTGGAACGGGCCTGCATACGGTTCTGGACCGGAGCAGCGTCGTAGGCGCCACGGATGACGTGATAACGGACACCAGGGAGGTCACGGACACGACCGCCGCGGACGAGCACGATGGAGTGCTCCTGCAGGTTGTGGCCCTCACCCGGGATGTAAGCAGTAACTTCGATGCCGTTGACAAGGCGAACACGGGCAACCTTACGAAGAGCCGAGTTCGGCTTCTTGGGGCTCGTGGTGAAGACGCGGGTGCACACGCCGCGCTTCTGGGAGTTGTGCTGCAGAGCAGCGTTCTTGGACTTCTTGGGCACGGAACGACGGCCCTGGCGAACCAGCTGGTTAATAGTAGGCAAAGCGTACTCCTTCTCGAATGATTCCAGCTTTCTGTAAAGTGCAACGGCTTGAATCGAGGGGTCAGCATCCCCCTACGAAACACGCAGTTCGATAGGATACGTGGCGTTAGCTGTGCCGTCAACAGACCACGCCGCCGGGCGTATCCCAAAATTGGCACATTTCCGCAAAGCCTACACAAAAGGAATCCCCTTCGGTGCGCGGGGGCGGATTCCCGGTCCGGGCGGCCCGCTGTTTAAGTTTGCTGCTCTACAGTCCTGCGCAAGACGGAAAGCACATTAAGTGCTTTCCTTTGCGTGCGGAACT
>CABVDG010000019.1:0-41667 GCA_902497075.1 uncultured Collinsella sp. | reverse complement strand
GTCGATCGCGAGTTCCGCACGAGCCGGAGAGCACTTAATGTGCTCTCCGTGCGAGCAGGACTGTCCGAGCAGGCGACTTCGCATGCCGCCGGGCAGCCGGGGCCGACGCGAGGTTCAAGATTGTCAAAAAAGCGGTCGGCGCGCAGTGCGCCGACCGCCGATATATGGGGTCTGATATTTTCTACCAGCTAGTTCCTCTTACTCGTCTAGGAGATCCTCTGGCATGTCGTTGCCGTCGCCTAGATCGACAGGGGTTTCTTCGGGGGCAGAGCCGTCTTCTGTGGCTTCGCCTTCGGGCTTCTCCTTGGCGGCCGTCATGCGGGCTACGGCGCAGATGCGGTCGTTGTCGTCGACGGTCATCATCTTGACGCCCTGGGTGGCGCGGCCGGTCTGGCTGATCTCGTCGGTCTTGACGCGAATGACCGTCGCGCCCTCCGTCACGATGAACAGCTCGTGCTGCGGGCCCACCGTCTTCATGGCCGCGAGGTTACCCTTACGCTCGGTCATTTGGATGGTGTAGACGCCCTGGCCGCCGCGATTCTGCTCCGGGTAGTCCGCGACCGGCGTGCGCTTGCCGTAGCCGCGCTCGGTGATGACGAACAGATCGCCGTTGCCGTTAGTGACTTCCATGCCCAGAACGCTCACGCCGTCCTTCATACCGATACCGCGAACGCCGCTGGTATCGCGGCCGGTGGCGCGCACCTGCTCCTCGGAGAACATGATCGCCTTGCCCGCGGTGGTGGCCAGGATAATCTTGTCGCCCTCGCGCACGCGGCGCACGTTCAGCAGCGCGTCGTCGTCACGCAGGTTGATAGCGATCAGGCCGTCGCGACGGCTGCGGTCATATGCGCTCATCACGGTCTTCTTGACCATGCCGCTCTTGGTGGCAAACATCAGATACTCGTCGGCAGGGAACTCGCGGCAGCTGATGACGCTCGCGATCTTCTCGCCCTCCTCGAAGGGCAGCAGGTTGACGATCGCGGTACCGCGCGCCTGGCGCGTACCCACCGGCAGCTCGTGCACCTTCAGGCGATAGACCTTGCCCTTGCTCGAGAAGAACAGCACGTACTCGTGCGTGGACGCGATGAACATTTCGTCGATGACATCGTCCTCTTTGAGGTTGACGCCCGACACGCCCTTGCCGCCGCGTTTCTGGGCGCGGTAGGCGGCCACCGGGATGCGCTTGACATAGCCGGTGTGGGTGATGGTCACGACCATGTCCTCGTCGGCAATGAGGTCCTCGACGTCCAGGTCCTTCTCGACCTGGCTGATCTCGGTGCGGCGCTTATCGCCAAACTTCTTGGAGATCTCGCGCATCTCTTCCTTAATGACACCCAGGATCTTCTCCTCGTGCGCCAGCAGGTCCTCGTAGTAGGCGATGGCACGGCGCAGGCCGTTCAACTCTTCTTGGATCTTGTCGCGCTCCAGGCCGGTCAGGCGGCGCAGCTTCATCTCGAGGATGGCCGTGGTCTGCTCGGGCGTAAAGCCAAAGCGCTCGATCAGGCGACTGCTGGCCTCGGAATCGGTCTGCGAGGAACGGATGATGCTGATGACCTCGTCAATATGGTCGAGAGCCATCAGGTAGCCCTCGAGGATATGCGCGCGGGCCTGGGCCTTCTTAAGGTCGAAGCGGGTGCGGCGGGTGACGACGTCGACCTGGTGATCGATGTAGTGCTGCAGCATCTCGCGCAGGCTCAGGCATTTGGGAACGCCGTTGACGAGCGCCAGGTTGTTGGCGCCGAAGGTCGTCTGCAGCGAGGTGTACTTATACAGGTTGTTGAGCACGACCTGCGGAATGACGCCCTTCTTGAGCTCGATGACCAGACGGATGCCCTTCTGGTTGGACTCATCGCGCATGTCCGAGATGCCCTCGATGCGCTTGTCGTTGACGAGCTGGGCGATCTTCTCCTGCAGGGTGCCCTTGTTGACCATGTAGGGAATCTCGGTAAAGACCAGGCGGTTGCGGCCGGTCTTGGTGGATTCCACGTGGGCCTTGGCGCGCACGGTAATGGAGCCGCGGCCGGTCTCGTAGCTCTGCTTAATGCCGGCGCTGCCCATGATGATGGCGCCGGTGGGGAAGTCCGGACCGGGCATGATCTGCATGAGCTCGTCGACAGTAGCGTCGGGATTATCGATCAGGTAGCAGGTTGCCTCGATCGCCTCGGTGAGGTTATGCGGGGCGATATTGGTGGCCATGCCGACGGCGATGCCCTGGCTGCCGTTGACCAGCAGGTTGGGGAAGCGCGCAGGCAGTGCCACGGGCTCGGCGAGTGATTCGTCGTAGTTGGGCTGCCAGTCGACGGTATCCTTCTGCAGGTCACGCAGCAGCTCCATGGCGGGCTTTGCCAGGCGGCTCTCGGTGTAACGCATGGCCGCCGCGCCGTCGCCGTCGATGTTGCCGAAGTTGCCGTGGCCGTCGATGAGCGGCGTGCGCATGGAGAACCACTGCGCCAGGCGAACCATGGCCTCGTAGACCGCGGAGTCACCGTGCGGATGGTACTTACCGATAACTTCGCCGACCGTCCAAGCGGACTTCTTGTGCGGACGGTTGGGGTAGATGCCGCTCTCGTTCATCGCGTACAGGATGCGGCGGTGCACCGGCTTTAAGCCGTCGCGCACGTCCGGCAGGGCGCGCGCCGTGATGACCGACATCGAATACTCGATGAATGACTGCTTCATCTCGCGGCCAAACTCCGAAATCTGGAGCTGGCCGCCGTTTATATCCTCGCCGGCCGAGGCGCCACGGTCGACTTCGCCAAAGCTCTCCTCGAGCTCACCGTCGTCGTCCTCTTCCTCATCATCATCGGCATCGGGGTTATAGGCGTCCGGATCGCCGTCCTCGCCCTGCTCAGCACGGGCGAGCAGGCGCTTCAAATCGTCGGGCATGCCGGCATCGCCGGCCTCGCCCATACCCTCGTTATTGTTGATATCGTCTGCCACGTTACCTCCTCATGGTTTGCGTGGTCCATTAGTTCCCTACCACGGAGACGAATTACCGGGAACACCGGATAACCCTCCTAGGTTTTCCAGGTGCCCCAGGTTGCCCTGAAGGATGAGGGCGCACGCCTTGCGTGCGGCGCCCGAAATCCTGAAGGGCAAGATGAGGTGCCTGGGAAAGCTAGGCGTCTAAGAAGCGTGCATCATGCGCATGCTTCTCGATGTACTCGCGGCGATAGCCGACCTCGGAACCCATCAGCTCGCGCACGGCGCGGTCTGCCACCACGGCATCCTCGATCGACACGCGCTGCAGGATGCGGGTCTTGGGATCCATCGTCGTCGAGGCAAGCTGCTTGGGGTCCATCTCGCCCAGGCCCTTGTAGCGCTGGACGGTATAGCCCTTGCGCTTCTTGGTGATCTTGCCGTCCTTGGCCTTGCCGTCCTCGTCGTTGTCGTCGGGGTTCAGGCCCAGACTCTGGATGGTGTCGCGCAGGATCTCGTCTTCGGGCTGGCGGCCGTTGGGATACACGTAGTGGATCTTGTTGCGCACCTTAATGCCAAAGATGGGCGGGCAGGCAACATAGACGTAGCCGGCATCGATCAGCGGACGCATGTACTTGTAGAAGAACGTCAGCAGCAGGATGCGGATATGCGCACCGTCGACGTCTGCATCGGTCATGATGATGATCTTGTGGTAGCGCGCCTTGGTGATATCGAAGTCGCCGCCGTCGCCGGCACTCGTCGTGACACCGCAGCCGATTGCGGTAATCAGCGACTGGATGGTGTCACTCGAGAACGCGCGATGGTCACCAACGCGTTCGACGTTCAGAATCTTGCCGCGCAGGGGCAGAATCGCCTGGATGTCTCGGCGACGGCCGTCCTTGGCCGAACCGCCTGCCGAGTCGCCCTCTACGATGAAGAGCTCGGTCAGCTCGGCATCGCGCACTGAGCAGTCAGCGAGCTTACCGGGCAGGGACGCCGTCTCGAGCAGGCTCTTGCGGCGGGTCGCCTCGCGCGCCTTGCGGGCGGCGTTGCGCGCCTTGCAGGCCTGTTGCGCCTTCTTGACGATCTCGCGGGCGGGCTTGGGATGCTCCTCCAAGTAATCGGCGAGGCCGTCGGTCACGATCTTGAGCGTGAGCGCGCGCATATAGGAGCTACCGAGCTTGGCCTTGGTCTGCCCCTCAAACTGCGGATCGGGCAGCTTGACCGAGATAACGGCCGAAAGGCCCTCGCGCACATCGTCGCCGGTCAGGTTGGCGTCTTTTTCCTTGAGCAGGTTCTGTTTGCGCGCGTAGTCGTTGATCACGCGGGTGAGCGCGGTGCGGAAGCCCTCAAGGTGCATGCCGCCCTCGGGAGTGTAGATGTCGTTGGCAAACGACATGACGTTCTCGCCGTAGCCGCTATTCCACTGCAGGGAAACCTCGACCTCGCCCATCTTGGCCACGGGAGCGTCCGGGTCCGATTTGCCCTCGATGTAGATGGGCTCCTTAAAGGCCTCGGGGACGTCCTTGCCCTCGTTGAGGAACTTGACGAAGTCGATGATGCCGCCCTCGTAGCAAAACTCCTCCACGTGGGGAGTCGCCTCGCGCTCGTCGGTCAGCACGATCTTGAGGTTCTTATTGAGGAACGCTGTCTCCTGCAGACGGTTGTGCAGCGTATCGAAATCGTAGATGCAGGTCTCGAAGATCTCGTCGTCGGGCCAGAAGGTGACGGTGGTGCCCGTCGAATCCGAGGTGCCCACGACCTCCATCTTCTTGACGGTCTTGCCGCGCGAGAACTCCATCTCGTAGGTGTTGCCATCGCGACGAACCTGAACGACCACGCGCTTGGACAGCGCGTTGACGACGGAGATGCCCACGCCGTGCAGGCCACCCGAGACCTTATAGGCCGAGTTATCGAACTTACCGCCGGCGTGCAGGATCGTCATGACGACCTCGAGCGTCGGGATCTTTTTAACAGGGTGCTCGTCGACGGGGATGCCGCGCCCGTTGTCGACGACCGTGATGGAGTTGTCGGCGTGGACCGTCACCTGGATCTCGGTGCAGAAACCGGCCATGGCCTCGTCGACGGAGTTGTCAACGATCTCCCACACCAGGTGATGCAGACCGCTGGTGCTCGTCGAGCCGATATACATGCCCGGGCGCTTACGAACGGCCTCGAGACCTTCGAGAATCTTAATCTCGCCGCCATCGTAATCGTTTTCGTTTGCCACACGTCCTCCTTCAGTCAAGAAAATGTGTACAGCCTTACTAGTTTATCGTAAAAAAATACCCTCGGGAACGAGGGTATTTGGCTCTACAAGGCCACCAGATGCGATTTAAGGCTCTTTTTTGCTTTGCACGCCCTTGGCCCACTCGGCACTGGCTCTCATGGCATTCTCGAGGGCCTCGCGCAGTTTTTGGTCTTCGATGGGCGCCACTTGGCGCTCGATCTCGGTACGCTCGGCCTCACTTAGGTCGGCGTGCGGGGCCGGCGGTCGCTCGGTCGTCGCCGGGCGCAGGCGCTCCCTGGCGGCGGGCGGCGTGTGACCGGGCGCGGTGGTTTTGAACACCAGGCCGTCCACATGCGCACCGGCGCGCTCCATGCGCGCGCGGATAATCTCGCGCAACAGCGTCATTTCCTGCGTCCACGAGGGCGAGTCGAGATATACCAGCAGCTCATTGGACTCGGGCAGGTAGCGCAGTCCCGTCACATGCCGCCCCTCGCGCGTGCCCGAGCACACCGCGTTCCATGCGCGATAGACCGTGCGCGACTCCTCGGCGACCTCCATCTGCGCACGGCGCTTAGGCGTTGCAGCCGCCAGGATGCGCTGGCGCTCTGCGTTCAAAAACCCGCTGAAGGCGACTGTCTCGCTCTCGCGCTCGTAATTAGCACGTCTCACCCATGCTCACCACCTTGGCTCGATCAAGCAGGTCATCGGTAAAGTACCCCAGGTTGGTCGTGGTTATGACCGTCTGGATATCATCGCCAATCAGCCGCAGGAAAGCGCCGCGACGCTCGCCGTCGAGCTCGCTCATCACGTCGTCCAAAAGCAGCAGTGGGGCGGTGCCCAGGACATCGCGAGCCACGGCAACCTCGGCCACCTTCCAGGACAGCACCAGCGTGCGCTGCTGTCCTTGGCTGGCAAATGAACGGGCGGAGCGACCCGCCACGGTAAACTCAATCTCGTCGCGATGCGGTCCCACCAACGTCACGCCGCGGCGAATTTCCTCGTCGGCATGCTCGTCAAGGGCGGCCAGCATGCGCTCGTACGCCCAACCCTTCAGCTCTTCGCGATCCTCGACCTGGGGCAAAGCCCCCAGCGTGGACGCATAGGTCACGTTGGCGGCCTCACCTGACGCTACTTGCCCGTAGGCAGTGTGCACATGGCCCGCCAGCCGGTCGAGCAGAGCCAACCGGTGCACGAGCAGGGCCGAGCCCGCGCGGGCAATCGAATCGTTCCACGCGCCGAGCATCTCGCGGCAGCACCAGGTCTCCTTGAGCAAGGCGTTACGCTGGGTCACGCAGCGCCCATAGGTGCTCGCAAGATCGGCATAGCGTGCGCTCAGCTGCATGCCAAAGTCATCGAGGGCGGCGCGGCGCACACTGGCGCCTCGCTTAACCATGTCCAGATGGTCGGGGCAAAACAGCACGCTCGGCAGAACCCCGCGCACACCGGCGGCAGAGCATCTCTTGCCGTTGCGGCTAAACGAGCGCTTACCGTCCTCCGCGCTCAATCCCATATCAAGCACGCGGCCGTCGCTCTCGAGCCTCAGCTCAATCTTGCACGAGCCCACGCCGTCATGGACGAGCTCGGCTGCGGTCGGATGCCTAAACGAGGCGCCACTCGTCAGCAGCTGCAGCGCCTCTATGAGATTGGTCTTTCCCGCCGCGTTGGGTCCCGCAAGTATCGTCACGCCCTCGTCTAGGGCAAGGCGATAGCTATCGAAGCTGCGGTAGTGCGCGACGGAAAGATCGCGGGCGAACATGGTCATGGCGCAGCGCTAGATGCGGACCGGCATGACCAGGTACAGGTAGTTAATCTTGTCGTAGGACTTAAAGATGCCCGCCTGCGAGTAACTCTTGAGCTCCAGCGTGATCTCCTTCTCCTTGGACAGGGCATTGAGGCAGCCGAAGATGTAGTGGTAGTTGAAGGCGATGGTGCCCGACTCGCCCTCGGCCTCGACATCGATCGTCTCCTGCGCAAGGTCCTGGTCATTGGAAATGGAGGACAGGCCCATCTGACCGTTCTCGACATCGATCTCGAACTTGACGGCGGGGTTGGCGCTCGCGATAACGGCCACGCGTTTGAGGGCGGCGTTAAAGGCGGCGACGTCGATCTTGACGCTCGTCACGCACGAATCGGGGATGAGCTGCTTGTAGTTGGGGTACACGCCCTCGATACGACGCGACACGTAGGTGGTGTTGCCGGCCTCGAAGACGACCTGGGTGTCGGTAGCCCCGATCATGATGGTCGCCTGGCTGGCCATGATGTTCAGCGCGTCGTTAAAGGCGTCAGCCGGAACGTTGAGCTCAAAGGAGCCCTCGAGGGTCGAGGTCTCGACCTGCGTATCGCACACGGCCAAGCGGAAGGAATCGGTCGCCACCAAGCGTACGGTGTTGTTCTCGACCTTCATGTGCACGCCGCCCAGGATGGGGCGAGCCTTGTCGGTCGAGGTGACGCGCCACACGCGGCCGACCATTTCGGACAAGATATCGGTCGGCAGCTCCACGGCACTCTCGATGGCATAGGCCGGAAACTCGGGGAAGTCATTGGCATCGAGCGTGTTCAGCCTAAAAGAGCTCTTCTCGCAACCAATCAGCACCTGGCGCTCGGACAGCTCAAAGGTGACCGGGGCATCGGGGAGGGTCTTGGTGATATTGGAGAGCATCTTACAGGGAATAACCATCTCGCCCTCTTCTTCGACATGCGCCGCGATGCGATGACGGATCGAGATGGTGTAGTTAGAGGTCTGGAATTCCAAGATGTCGTCTTGGGCCTTAACGAGCACGCCCGACAGGATGGGGAGGGTGGATGCCGAAGCGACACCCTTCATAACGACGCCGATGGCTTGTGTAAGCGAGCTCTGGCTGACGGTGAACTTCATCTTTTAATACCTTTCTATAGATATAAATATCTTAATAATAGTAATAGCACTGACGAAACTGTTGATTACTCCCAAAGACGCAGGTCAGACCCAGAAAGAGAATCGACAGCAACCTGTGTGCAACAGGGGTGGTTTTCCACGTTCAAAACCTGCGCAAAACTTTTCATCACCGCGGGTTGGGTTTTAGACACCTTATGCCCGTGGTTTCGACAAGTTTTCAACAGGTGTCTCTATTTCCCTACGAGCGCAGTGTAATTTTATCGCGCAGCGACTTGAGGTCTTCGGTGACGGTGCGGTCTTCCTGGATCATCTTCTGGACCTTTTTGTAGCTCGTGCTGACGGTCGAGTGGTTGCGGTTGCCAAATTCGGCGCCCACCGCCGTGGTCGTCATCTCGCACATCTCGATGGCCAGATAGATGGCAATATGGCGTGCTTTGGCGATATTGGCGTTGCGACGCGGGCCGATGAGCTCCTCGTGCGTCACGCCGTACTGCTCTTCGATGACGGACTGAACCGTCTGGACGTTGATCTTTTTGGCCGATGTGTCGAAGTACTGGCTGGCGATGGCGTCGATATCGTCAAAGGTGAGCTCCCCGCCCTCGCGCTCGCGGTCGCCCGCCTCGCCGGCGCAGCGCTCGCAAAAGCTCTCGAGTTCGCGGATGTTGGTGCCCGAGACCTCGGCCATGTGTTTAAAGTGGTCGTCGGTCAGGTGCCCGCTGTCGCCCCCATAGGCCGCCAGCAGCGAGTCGTCGCCTGCCTCGGGAGCGGCGACGATGGTGTTCTCGTAATAGCGCTGCAAGATCTTGTATTTCATCTCGTAGCTGGGCTCTGCGACCAGGCAGAGCATGCCGGCGTTGAAGCGGCTGGTCAGACGCTCGTCCATGCTCAGGTCCTTGGGGGCGCGGTCTGCCGCGATGACGACCTTCTTGTTGTTGCGGATGAACTCGTCCATGAGCTGGAAAAAGTAGTCCACGCTCGCGCGCTTGCCGATGATGTTTTGGATGTCATCGATGATGAGCACGTCCACGCCGTGGTATGCCTGCATGATAGGGGCGTTGCTCTTCTTTTGGCGGTCGAACTCGGTCATCAGGTCGTCCAGATATGCCTGGGAGTTGGCATACTTGACCTTGATCTCGGGCGACTTCTCGGCGAGCTCGTTTTTGATGGCAAGCAGCAGGTGCGTCTTGCCCAGGCCCGATTTGCCGTAGATGAACAGTGATGTGCACGTGCCGCGCTCGTCCGCGAGGGCGGCAAACTTGAGTGCCGAGCGATAGGCATGGCTGTTCTCGGGGCCGTAGACAAAGTTCTCAAAGGTAAATTTTGAGTTCGCGGCGAGTGGGGCTCCATCCGTATTCTGCTCGGCCGGCACGGTCGGTGCTGGCATGGGTGAAGCGGGGGTCGCGGCTTGCGTGGACTTAGTCGGCGCTCCGCCCTTCATCTGGTTCATCATGCGACGAAAATCATCGGCCGAGAGCGTGTTCTTGATTGCAATGCCCGAATCCGCGCCCGCCGCTGCGTCATGAGCGATGGGCATGTGCGTGACGGGTGCGTTCGTTGACGTCGCAGCGGCGGTCGGCAACGGTGCCATGGTTTCACGGGAAACATCGCTGTGCTGGTGCTCGATTGTCGGCACGTCGCCTGCGGAGGCTGGCGCCGCAGGGGAAGCAGCGGGAGCCGTGGCGGGCACCGTCGCGGCAGCAGATTCGGCCGTTGCGCCTTGCGGTGCCACGATGTCGAGCGCGATCGGAGCAAAGGCGATTTCTTCCAGATAGGCCTCAATAGTCGGCTGATGCTTTTTGAGCTGCGCGATGGCAAAGCGCGAGGGGGCCTCGATCGTGAGCGTATCTTCGGTCAGGCTTATGGCGCGCGATTGCCCCAGCATGTTGATGAGGCGTGCATCTTGGCCGTCGCGCTGGCAAAAGGCGATGGCATCCCCCAGGATGATGCTTGCTTCCTCGTCCACTGTCTCTCCCGTTCTTTAGCTCTGAGCTCGCACGCGAGCGGCGCCGAGTTCGGTCAGATGGTATTTCTGGCCATGCTTGATGACCAAGCCGGCCTGCGCCAAGTCATTGAGCGTGCGTGACCAAGTGGGGGCCGAGTTTCCAAACGCCCTCGCCAGATCGGTTGCACCGCACGCTTGATTTTGCGCCAGATAGCCCAGCGCGGCGTTGCCGCGATCGCTTACGAACACGTCCGGCTGTGGCTGCGCATACTGATTTGCTGCATTAGGATACATCATTTGAGCTGCTGATTGTTGAGAACTCTGCATCGGCGGCATTTGCTGTTGAAAACTTTGAGGCCACTGTTGGTAAGGCTGCGGAGTCATCTGCTGGGCCCAGGGGTTGTACTGCTGCTGCGGCATCTGCTGGTACGGCTGCTGATATCCCTGCTGGTACTGCTGTGGGAACTGCTGGCCATACCCCAGTGGCGGCATCTGCTGATATGGATATCCCTGTTGGTACGGCTGATATCCCATTTGCTGGCCACCCGGTGCCCCCGTCGCCTGCTGCATTGCTGCTGCATCCTGATCCGCCAGCGGCATGGCCTCTGGCACGTTTGGCGGCATCGACATCGACGCCGCCTGGGACTCTTGTGTAGGAAGCATTCCGGGCTGCTGCGCAAAAGCTCCCGGCAGGGGATATGCGGGCTGCTCCGTCTCGGGCCGCACGGCAGCACCGCGCCCGCCGGCGCGTTCGATTTCCTGCACGCGTTTAGGATCCAGGCTTACCGTAACCACGGTGCCGTTGCCCATGTTGTCCTCGATGGACACGGCCCCGCCGGCGTTTTCCAAATACTCCTGCACCATGGGAAACCCTGCTCCGGTTCCACGGATATAGCGCTTCATCTTGCTGTTTGCGCTGGTAACGCCAAAGTCGAAAGCACGCTCCTTGTCGTCGATGCCGGGTCCTTGATCAGCAAAGCGGATGGTGTCTCCGCCGTCCAGAATCGAGATGATGGGCTCGGCAAAGTGCGCGTGGATAAAGTTTTCGACAATCTCGCGGATGACCATGAGCGAGATATGGCCACCTTGTTCTTTCATGCACTGGTAGACGGTGTTGGTCGTCTCTTCCAAATACGTGCGGACATCTTGCGGATCAATGACGATCACACGCGGTGTCGACAGCATGTCGTCATAGACGGCGATGCGCGCGGCGTACATGGCTTTTGGCGCCTGCGTGGTCGACTGCTCGCCTTCCTCACGCTCTTCGCACACGCCGGTGATGTGCTCGTTGTCGGGTGCCGGGTCTCCGGAATCGACCATGGTGTAAAAGTCGTCAGACATGCCGCTCGCAATCTTTCAAAAGGTTTCGAACAAATAGTAGCTCACCGTGCAATGTTTCTCATCTTTCGACAACTTTTCAAAACCTGTTGAAAACTTTGGAAAACGGACGAAAAGTTCTCAACATTGCCAACATGACCTGTTGAAAACTCGATGAAATATCGTGAAAAGTTGCCATGCACCGCTAAATCGAGCTCGGCTTATGGGGGAACCGTGTGAACTGCGTAACCTTTTACCTTTGATTTCTTGACATTTGAACATTGATTTCCCTACAATCTTCAAGCTCACGTGTCTATATCTGCGTCCGCGCCCCCGCGGACACTCGAAATGCAGCAGGAGGAACTTAAGATGAAGCGTACGTATCAGCCTAATAAGCGTAAGCGTGCCAAGACCCATGGCTTCCGTGCCCGTATGGCCACTAAGGGTGGTCGTGCCGTGCTCGCCCGTCGTCGCGCCAAGGGCCGCAAGCGTCTCACTGTCTAGCAGCGATACACACATCTCGCATGAAGACTATTAAGTCTCGGCAAGATTTCGAGCATGTGTTCAGTCAGGGGCGTCGTTTCAATCACCCTCTGATTCGAATGACCATATGTGAATCGGTTGGCGAAGGCGACTCCGGAAGGGTCGCCTTCGTTGGTGCTAAACGGCTCGGTTGTGCTGTCGTGCGCAACCGTTCTAAGCGTGTGATGCGCGAGGCCGCCCGCAGCTGTGGATTTCCCGTTGCGGGTTATGACATCATCTTGTTCGCAACTCCCAAGACGAGGGTTTCTTCGCCCCAGGAGATGGACAATGCATTGCGTTCGCTTATGAAACGCGCCGGCGTTGCCGGGGAGGAGCGATGAGCAATCACGTTTTGCGACGTGTTGCCATCGCTCCTATTCGCATATATCAACAGGTTATTTCGCCCTTATTGCCTGACGCCTGCATTTATTACCCAACGTGCTCGCAATACGCCGTCCAGGCGATTGAGAAGTACGGTGTTTTGAGAGGCTGCTGGCTTGCCGTGAGGCGCATCGCTCGCTGCAATCCCCTGCACGTCGGCGGTTATGACCCTGTGCCCTAGCGGGCACTCGCTATCGGAGGAAAACTTACATGTGGGATTGGATCGTTAACATCCTTTTCGAGCTGCTCAAGCTCATCCAGACCTTTGCGGTCGACTGGGGCCTGTCCATCATCATCCTGGTGGTCATCATCCGTCTGCTGCTGACGCCGCTTATGCTCAAGTCGACTAAGTCGACGGCACGCATGCAGGTGCTGCAGCCCAAGATGCTCGAGATCCAGGAGCGCTATGCCGACGATCCCCAGCGTCAGGCCGAGGAAATGCAGAAGTTCTACAGCGAGAACAAGTTCAACCCGATGGCTGGTTGTCTGCCGCTGTTGATTCAGATGCCTGTCCTGTTCGCCCTATTTACGCTGCTGCGTAACCTGCCGGACTACTTTAACGACGGCACGTTCTCGTTCTTTAATATTCTGCCCGACCTGACCACCACGCCGAGTGCCTCCTTTGCCGATGGCTTTATGGTCGCGCTGCCTGCGCTGGTCTGCCTGATCCTGTTCGCTGTCCTGACCCTGATTCCGCAGCTCTATATGTCGCGCAACCAGACCGGCCAGCAGGCTCAAAGCATGCGTATGATGGCCGTTGTCATGACGGTCATGATGCTTTGGATGGGCTGGAGCCTTCCCGTTGGTGTTCTGCTGTACTACGACGTCTCGTCTGCTTGGCAGGTTATCCAGCAGATTTTTGTGACGCAGAAGGTCATCGACAAGGCGAAGGCCGATGAGGAGGAGCGCCTTAAGAACGCGCCGCTGCAGGTTGAGGTTACTCGTCGCGAGAAGAAGCCGCGCCCGCACAAGAAGAAGTAGCGGGATATCAATCTTATTTAGGTACCTAACTTTTGGAGTACGTTATGTCTGAAGAGATCATCGAGGATATGCTTGAGGAGGTTGCCCCGCAGGTCGCGGGCGATTATCCCGAGATTGCACAGCGCTACAAGGCCGGTGAAGAGCTGACCGATGAGGAGCTCGACACCATTGCCGATGTCGCGATTTCCATCCTGCGTTCCATCCTTTCGCACTTCGATGCCGCCAACTCTCCTATCGATGAGTATGAGGGCGACGAGGGTGAGCTGATTTTGGATGTAACGGCTCCCGACCTTGCTGTTCTCATTGGCCGTCATGGTCGCACCCTTGATGCCCTTCAGGTTATGTTCTCATTGCTGGTGAGCCGCAAGCTCGGCTTTAGGTATCCGGTTGTAGTGGACGTCGAGGGATACAAGAGCCGCCGTCAGGACAAGGTTGCATCCATGGCTCAGTCTGCTGCCGAGCGTGCCATCCGCACTCATAAGAGTGTTTCGCTTCCGCCCATGAATGCCTACGAGCGCCGACTGGTTCACATTGCACTTCGTGGCAATGATGCCGTCGATACTCATTCTGAGGGTTCTGACCCTGATCGCCATGTGGTGATTGTTGCTCGATAATCTACTCGAGCTTATGCTAAGGGGACGTGGTTTCCACGTCCCCTTTTTTTGTCAAAAGTTCTCGATACACTGATTTTTGTCAGAAAGGAGCTTTCGTTGTTAGTACTTACTGATCAGCAAGCTGACGAGATGTTGACTCGTCTAACTTCCTATTGCAAAGAGTATTCCTTAAGCGTATCTGATGTTGAGCTGAGGAAATGTATTCAGCATTTGGATTTGGTTCTGGAAACAAATAAGACAACCAATCTTACCCGCATTCTTAATGTAGAAGATGCTGCGGTACTTCATATCCTCGACTCTCTTGTTTTGCTCCCCTATATCAATATGGCTCCTGAGGGAGCTTTGCTCGATATGGGGACAGGTGCGGGCTTCCCTGGTATTCCGTTAACCATAACCACGCATCGTAAAGCTACTTATATTGACTCTGTTGGTAAGAAGGTTGATGCCGTCAATTCTTTTGTTCATGCTCTTGGATTGAAATATGCTCATGCGATTCATGATCGTCTTGAAGAATATGCTCGAAGCCATAAGAAGCAGTTCTCTGTCGTAACCGCCCGCGCACTGGCTCCTCTACCGATTCTTGTTGAGTATGCAGCTCCGTTCCTCAAGGATGGAGGGCTATTTGTTATCACCAAGGGCAATCCTTCGGATGAGGAGCTTGCTTCCGGAATGTCAGCAGCTAAGATTTGCGGCTTCACTTTGCTTCTGAATGTCGCAACCGATTTGCCTGAGGGCTTGGGCCACAGGGAGTTTATTGTATTTAAGAAGAGTCATCCAGCATCCGTTTCATTGCCTCGTGCAAATGGCATGGCAAAGAAGAATCCGCTTGCCTAGATGTTTCACGTGAAACATAATGGATACTAACAACTTGCAGTGTTTCACGTGAAACATGGCGGTTGATATCGAATCGGAATGTTTCACGTGAAACATCCTCCGTTTGACAGCTTTAATACACACCAGGAGGGACCGTGGGATTTCGCGACGTTAAGCGTTCTAAGAACGCAAAAAACACGCGTATCATTGCAATCATCAATCAAAAAGGCGGCGTCGGTAAGTCAACGACGGCTGTAAACCTTGCAGCAGCACTGGGTGAGCAGGGTCGTAAGACACTGATTGTCGATTTTGATCCGCAGGGAAACAGTACCAGTGGATTTGGAATTGAAAAAGAATACCTTGATCACTGCATCTATGATGCATTGTTGAATGATGTGCCGGCAGAATCGCTTGTTCTTGATACAAATTGCAAAAAGGTATTCGTAATTCCAGCTACGATTCAGCTTGCAGGTGCCGAAATTGAGCTCGTAAGCGCAATTGCTCGTGAAACCCGCCTCAAAGATTTGCTTGAGCCGATTCAGGACGAGTTCGATTTTATTTTCATTGACTGTCCTCCTTCGCTCGGCCTGCTTACTATCAATGCCTTGACCGCAGCAGATAGCGTTTTGATTCCAATCCAGTGTGAGTATTACGCACTCGAGGGCGTTACGAAGCTGCTTGAGTCAATGAAGATGGTCAAATCACGTCTGAACAAGGGCTTAGACACCTATGGCGTGCTTATGACCATGTATGACTCACGTACTTCTTTGTCGAATCAGGTTGTTGAGGAAGTTCAATCGTACTTTGGTGATAAGGCGTTTAAGACGCTGATTCCCCGTACGGTTAAAATCTCTGAAGCTCCGTCTTTTGGAGAACCGGTAATTACCTATGCACCTCAAAATAAGGGTGCAAAAGCGTATATGAACCTTGCAAAAGAGGTGATCAAGCGTGCCTAGTGCAAAGAAACGTGGTGGATTGGGACGCGGACTCAATGCTTTGGTCTCAGAGGCTGAGTATGAGACCGGTGGTTCGTCTGCATCTGCTTCAAATGCCGTATCTGAAACAAAACTACCTATTGAGGATATCGTTCCCAACCCTAATCAACCGCGAATTCACTTTAATGAAACTGAACTTCGCGAGTTGAGCGAGTCAATCCAAGAACATGGCGTTTTGCAGCCGCTCTTGGTTCGCAAGCATGGAAACGGCTATGAGATCATCGCTGGTGAGCGTCGTTACCAGGCGTCAAAGCTTGCTGGTCTTGAGGAACTGCCTGTCATCATTAAAGATGTTAATGATGAAGAGATGCTGGCTCTTGCTCTTATCGAAAATCTTCAGCGTTCTGATCTGAATCCTGTCGAAGAGGCTAAGGGCTATCGCCAGCTCATTGATGCTAGCGGTATGACCCAGGAGGCGTTGTCGAAGGCCGTAAGCAAGTCACGCTCTGCAATTACAAACTCGCTGCGCCTTCTCGATCTCCCCGAAGTAGTTCAGCAGATGATTTTTGAGGGTAAACTTACTGCTGGTCACGCACGTGCGATTCTTGCAGTTCCCTATGAGGATGCTCGAATTCGACTTGCAGAGAAGGTTGTTGCGGAGGGCCTTTCCGTAAGAGCGACAGAAAATCTTGCTCCATTGTTTTCTGCCGGAGAGACGCCTAAGACGCCGAGGCCTGCAACGCCTCAGTCTTTTAAAAAGGCTGCGCGTGTACTTCGTCAGGTATTTAATACCAACGTGCGCGTGAAGAGCTCGCGTGGAAAGAATAAGATTGAGATTGAGTTTAAGGACGAGGAAGAACTCTCTCGTATTCTTGGTGAAATGATTCAGTTTGATCAAGGAGGCCAAGATGAGGAATAAGATTTTAACTGCGATTGCATTGGTGACGACTGTCGCGGCTGGTGCCTTTGCTGGCTATAAGATCGCGACAGACGATGAACTTCGAGGTCGTTTGCTTCGTGGCGCGCAAGATATTGTCGATACTTCCAAGAAGAAAATGGATGTTATGACAGAAGATGTTGCCATGCGCACTGCTCAGGTAACGAAAAATCCAAGGATTAATCAAGGTTGGGTTAGCAACCAATGGGAAAATGTAGGCTATTAGGTACCTAACAATTACCCTGCATATTTTGAGGGGCCCTTGTCTAATTCACGAGACAAGGACCCCTTATTTTGGCGGTAAAATTGGGACCAGTAGCAGCTGATTCAAAATTAAGGTCAATAAATGAAACGACCCCGGTTGCATATCCTACAACCGGGGCCGTTCGATGTTTCGCATGAAACGTTTTGGAGTGCGACTCCCCTATGCGTTCTTCTGAACTTTGAAACGCTGTTTCAGCTGTCCGCAAGCGGCGTCAATATCGTTACCACGGGAGTTACGAATCGTGGTCTCGATGCCACGGGACTCAAGACGACGCTGAAGATCCTCAACCTTAAGAATCGGCGACGGCTTGAGCGGGCTGCCCTCGATGTCGTTTAGTTGAATCAGGTTAACGTGGCACAGCGTTCCCTCGCAGAAGTCGCAGAGTGCCTGCATCTCGGGATTCGTATCGTTGACGCCTTCGATCATGGCATACTCATAGGTCGGGCGGCGGCCAGTCTTCTCGGTGTAGAGCTGAAGCGCTTCGTGAAGGCGAAGCAGCGTGTACTTCTTAACACCGGGCATGAGCTTATTGCGCGTCGACTGGATGGCGGAATGCAGGGAAACGGCAAGCGTGAACTGCTCGGGGATGTCGGCAAATTTGCGAATACCGGGAATAACGCCGCTGGTAGAGACGGTGAGGTGACGAGCGCCGATACCGATACCATCGGGGTCGTTGAGGATACGCAATGCCTTGAGAACCTCGTCGTAGTTGGCAAACGGCTCGCCCTGGCCCATGAAGACAACGCTTGTGGCACGCTCGCCAAAGTTGTTGGATACATGAAGCACCTGGTCGACGATCTCTTGAGCGGTCAGAGAGCGCCTGAGGCCGTTGAGACCGGTAGCGCAAAAGGCGCAGCCCATGCCGCAGCCTGCCTGGGTGGAAACGCAGACGGAAAGTTTGTTACGACGGGGCATACCGACAGTCTCGACGGAAATGCCGTCGTGGTACTCGAGCAGATACTTGCGAGAGCCATCCTTAGACACCTGCTTGGTGAGCTCGGTCGGCGTGTCAAAGGCGAAAGCCTCTTTAAGCTGCTCGCGGAAAGCCTTGGGAAGGTTAGTCATATCATCAAACGAACAAACGTTCTTCTCAAAGACCCATTCGATGAGCTGCTTCGCGCGGAAAGCGGGCTGGCCGAGTTCTGCCACGAGCTCACGAATATCGTTTTGGCTCAAGTCGCGAATGTCCTGAGATTTAGTCCTGGGATTCATGGAAGCCTTTCGATTTTGGGGAAACGTAGAGGGTATCGCTACAATATGGTATCAGCTGCAGAAATTATAGAGGAGGAGTCTGCCCATGCCGGGTAAAAGCCTAGAGAACATGCACGTAGCGGTCTTGGCGGGCGGTCATTCCGCTGAGCGCGAGATCTCGCTCAATTCGGGAAAGAACGTCGTGGCGGCCCTGAAGGAGGCCGGCTACACTTCGGTGAAGCTGCTCGACACGGCTGCCGATGATTTTATGGTAACCATGGCGACCGGTGGTTTCGACGTGGCATTTATCGCCATGCACGGCGCCGGCGGTGAGGATGGTGCCATGCAGGGTGCCATGGAGACCCTGGGTATCCCCTACACGGCCTCGGGCGTGCTCGCGAGCGCCTGCGGAGCCGACAAGGAGGTCTCGAAGCTCCTGTACGCCAAGGCGGGCATTCCCATTGCCCCTGGCCTTGCGCTCGAAGTGGGCGATGAAGTCGATATCGATCATATCGTCGAGGTCTGTGGCGAGCGCTGCTTTGTGAAGCCGGCCGTTAACGGCTCCAGCTATGGCATCTCCCTGGTCCACGAGCCCTCCGAGCTGCCCGCGGCCATCGCCAAGGCGTTTGAGTTTGGCGACAAAGTACTGGTCGAGAAGTGCATCGAGGGTACCGAGATCACCGTCGGCGTATACGGCGAAGATGACGTACGCGCCCTGCCGATTGTCGAGATCCGTAAGCCCGAGGACTGCGAGTTCTACGATCTGGACGTGAAGTATGTCGACCCTACGGACATCCATCGCATTCCGGCGCAGATTTCGCCCGAGAACTACGCTCGTGCCCAGGAGCTTGCTTGTGCTGCCCATAAGGCACTCGGCTGCCTGGGTATCTCGCGCAGCGACTTTATCGTGAGCGAGGACGGCCCCGTTATCCTCGAGACCAACACGATTCCCGGCATGACCGATACGTCGCTGTATCCGGATGAGATTCGCCACACCGATGACATGACGTTCCCGCAGGTCTGTGACAGTCTGATTCGCATGGGGCTTCGTCGAGCGGGCGTTGCATGCTAATCGAGGACGCTGTTTCGTCGGGAACGCCGCAGTTTGTCATCGATTCTTATGCCACGCTTGCCGAGCGCGCCAAAACCCAAGCGTTTGGTCTCATCGAAGAAGATGTTATCGTCCTCGATACCGAGACCACGGGTCTTTCGGTGCAGGACAACGAGCTGATCGAGATATCGGCGGCTCGCCTTTCGGGCCGCGAGGTTGTCGATCGCTTCGATACCTTCGTGCATCCCAAGCAGCTGATTCCAGCCGAGATTACCGAGCTCACGAGCATTACAAACGCCGATGTGGCAGATGCCCCGTCGGCCGTTGAGGCTGTCGCCGCTCTCGCCGATTTTGTCGGCGGCTGCCCGGTGATCGCACATAACGCCACCTTCGACCGTTCGTTTATCGAGTCGGTCAAGGGCGGCGTCAACGTCAGTGACATCTGGATCGATTCGCTGGCACTGTCGCGCATCGCGCTTCCGCGCCTGGCCTCGCATAAGCTGTCTTTCATGGCCGACCTGTTTGGCTGCGACTCGGTGTCGCACCGCGCCAACGCCGATGTCGACGCCTTGTGTGGTGTGTGGCGCGTGTTGCTCGTGGCGCTCACCGACTTGCCTCAGGGCTTGATGGCGCGCCTGGCCGACATGCACCCCGACGTACCCTGGTCCTATCGTCCCATCTTCTCCTTCTTGGCGGGACAGAACCCCGGTTCCATCTTCTCTCTCAGCGCCGCCCGCGCCGACGTACTCAAGGCCGATCGGGCCGATGATCGCGTTGATGCGGACGAGCTACCGGTCCTTAAGATGCCGAGCCGCGAGGAAATCGAGGTGGACTATGCTCCGGGCGGCCTGGTTAATCGCATGTATCCCACGTACGAGCCGCGCGATGAGCAGATCGCGATGGCGCTCGAGGTCCGCGACGCGCTCGTTACGGGAACGCATCGCGTGATTGAGGCGGGGACGGGCGTCGGCAAATCGATGGCCTATCTGGTGCCGTTTGCCGAGGCCGCACGCCGCAACAACATCACGGTAGGTATCGCGACTAAATCGAATAATCTTGCCGACCAGCTCATGTATCACGAGCTGCCCAAACTTGCCGAGCAGCTGGACGGAGGTCTATCGTTTTGCGCCCTCAAGGGCTATGACCACTATCCATGTTTGCGCAAGCTTGAGCGCATGAGCCGCGGCCAAGTCGAAATTACGACTAAGCGTGATCCCGCCGACACGCTTACGGCAGTCGCAGTCATCATGGCGTACGTGTGTCAGTCGGCCGATGGCGACCTCGACTCGCTCGGCATTCGCTGGCGCAGCGTCAACCGTCCCGACTTTACGACGGCGTCGCGCGAGTGCGCCCGTCGCCTATGCCCGTTTTTCCCCGATAAATGCCTGGTCCACGGCGCCCGTCGTCGCGCGGCGCATGCCGATGTGGTGGTCACCAACCATTCCCTGTTGTTCCGCAATGTTGCGGCCGAGGGCAGAATCTTGCCTCCGATTCGTCACTGGGTAATCGATGAAGCCCATTCCATCGAGCGCGAGGCGCGCCGTCAGTGGGCGCGCGTGGTGTCGGCGGATGAATCGCGCGTTCTGTTTGAGCGCCTGGGTGGCTCGAGCGCCGGCGCGCTAAGCCAGGTTTCCCGTGATTTGGCAACCTCCGAGGGCTCTACGCTCTATCTGGGCCTTACTGCCAAGGCGACGTCGATGGTTGCGCGCGCGAGCATGGCGATCGCCGACGTGTTCGATGGCGTTCGCGAGCTCGGCCGCCGTGCCCGTGGGGGTTATGACAATGCCAATCTATGGATTGGCCCCGAGCTGCGCGAATCTGACGACTGGCATGATTTCTTACCGTCGGCCTACGCTGCCATCGACGCATTGGAACAAGCTGACAAGAGCGTCGACGCGCTGGTGCAAGCCGTCGCCGCCGACAAGCCAGAGGTTGTTGTCGACCTGGGTGATATCTCGCGCCGCCTGCACGAGCTGGCCGAGAACCTCAAACTCATTATTGATGGTACCGATGAACACTACGTGTATTCGCTGCAGGTCAATCGCAGGCTGCGTGCCGGCGGAGAGTCGATGACCGCAGAGCGCATCGACATTGGCGAGGCCTTGGCGACCGAGTGGCTGCCCGAGGTTCACACGGCTATCTTTGCCTCGGCGACCATGACGGTGTCCAAAAGCTTTGAACACTTTAACCATGCGGTCGGCCTCGATCGCATCGGTGCTTCAACATCCTCATCGCTGCACTTGGACTCGAGCTACGACTTCGATTCGAACATGGCTGTAGTCGTTGCGGGCGATATCCCCGATCCGCGCGATCGCGAGAGCTATCTTACGGCGCTCGAGCGCGTGCTGGTCGACGCCCATCTTGCCATGGGCGGATCGGTGCTCACGTTGTTCACCAATCGGCGCGACATGGAAGACCTGTACACCCGCGTTGAGCCCAAGATGGCCCGTGCGGGTCTGGAGCTCAACTGCCAGCAGCGCAACTCATCTCCTCGTCGCCTACGCGACCGGTTTATCAACGAGCCGACCTCATCGCTTTTTGCGCTTAAGGCCTTCTGGGAGGGGTTTGACGCCAGCGGCGAGACGCTGCGCTGCGTCATCATTCCCAAGCTGCCGTTCTCGAGCCCCACGGACCCGCTCTCGTGCGAGCGCAACCTGCGCGAAGACCGCGCTTGGGCGCGCTATTCGCTGCCCGAGGCAGTGCTCGAGGTCAAGCAGGCGGCCGGCCGCCTTATCCGCTCGTCGACCGATTGCGGCGTGCTGATTCTGGCCGACCCGCGCCTGGTGACGAAGGGCTACGGAAAGAAGTTCTTAACGTCGCTGCCCACGAGCTCCTACCAGCGCATCGAATCGGCGCAGATCGGTCACTATCTGCAACTGTGGCGCGCACGCCACGAGCGGCGGCGCTAAAGCGGACAGACGAGGGTTTTTGCCATATCGCACAGACGCTTTGACAGGGTGGGGTCATCCAAGATGCGGATGGCTCCACCCGCTGCGATTATCTGGCTCAGTAGCCAACGCTCGGAGCCGTAATGCACGGTTACCGTTGCCATGTCTGCCCCGCTGCGCTCGATGAGGGTGATGCCGGCCCAGTCCAGATGCTCCGCCATATCGAATGGCATCAAGAGCTTTGCGCTACGCTGCGTCCGGGCAAGGGAATCGTGGAGGGATGCAACGTCCGATGCGTGAGGCACGACGGAGTCTTCCGTCAAGGTGAGTCCCTCGATTTTATCCATGCGATAGGTGCGCTGCTCATCGACTGCGATGTCCCAGGCAATCAGGTATGTTTGGTCGCCGTTTGCCGTAATGCGCAAGGGATCGACCAGACGCTCGCGTGGCCGTGCATCGTCCATCGAACGATACGAGATGAGGCAGCGAACGCCGTCCTGAATGGCGCAGCTCAGCTGCTGCCAGTGTGACCCGTGGTTGACGGTGTCAAAGACGCTCTGGTTATAGCCGAGCTCTTCGGGTAGAAGAGCGTGTCGAATCCGAGCTGCCGTCTGCGGCTCGATCCCCAACGATTCAAGTTCGTGGTTGAGCACAGCGCCCTCGGCGGCACTCAAGCGCAACGGTAGCACACGTCCGGCGTCACCGGTGAGGACCACACGTTCGTCGTGGCATTCGCAGATGATACGCGCACCCGATTCTCGGTCCGCGAGCGTCGAGACGATCTCGAGAATCTCGTCGAGCGACGCCCCCGTGATGTCAAAGCGACTGCAAATCTCGTTTCGAGTCATGCCGTTCTCGCCGGCGGCGTAGAGGGCCTCCATGATGTCGATGGCGCGCGAGAGCCTCTGCTCGCTGGTGAGTTTACGCACGGGCATGCTCGTGCACCGTCCTTTCGATGAGGTGGTTCCACGCCTGTTTGAGCGATTTGGGGGCCATGGGCCTCATGCCGTCCATGGCGTGGGCCATGCAAAATGAAGCGGCGGCTTCAAGGTCGCGCACGTCAACGGTCCAGATCCATCCCGCATCGGTGTGTGCGAGCTTACCTCGCCCGCGCGTGAGACCGTTGATCATATCGATCTGCGTCTGAGGGGCGAATGAGAACGTAGCTGCAACGGGCGGTCGGTCGGCAAAATCGAATCCAAAGAACAGGTAGTCGTTGAGATTGAAGTCTGCAGGGATGGCGTAGGCCTTCGAAGGACGCCAAGCGCGAACGATACGGTCGCAGCGGAATGTCCTGATGTCGTCGGTGGCATTGTCGAGGCCGCAGAAGTACGCCACGCCCTCGCGCTCGAACATGCCGTAGACGCAGGCGGTACGTTCTTTCTGCTCGCCGCGTCCGTTCTGATATAAAAATCGCAGCGCGCATCGCTCGGCAAAGGCGCTCCATACCGCATCGACGGTGGGAGAGCGGCGGATCGGTGCTTCGTCCACCGCCGACATGCCGGTGAGGTAGGCAATTTTGGAGCGAATATCGGCAAGCGGCGCGGCAAAGGTGGAAGAGCCGGCCGCTAGTGTCTGGTCGATGGCGTTGAGCAGGATATCGGCGTCGTCTGCGGTGATGAGGCCGCCTGCTGCAAAGGTGTGCTCGCGGTCGATTGTCCACGAGCTTTCCTCGGTCTCCTGCGCACCGGCGGGGCGAACCTCCTTGATTAAGATGCCACGCTCGAGCAGTTTGTCACGATCGCGCCGAAACTTGCGCTTATCCGAGTCGATGTTGCCGGAGCCATATCCCAGGTCGGAATCCAAGACGATCTGCTCGGTCGTCAGCGGTTCGGGGGAGCTGTTGAGCACAAAGAAAAGATTGAGGATGCGCTGAGCCGTTTTATCGAAACCGGGCTCCGAACTTCCCTTTTTAATTGTCGCGGTCGCGTCGCTTGCCGTCATAGAGTCCTCGCATGAGAAGGTGGTTTGCTGCCATGATTTTAGTCCGATATGGAGATTAGGCTATATCCTTGTCCGCTCGGGGCGTTAAGATGGCCCGAATTCGGTCGTTTGCGCTCGCTCGGGGTATACTTTCGACTATATACGGTTCTAATGTGCATGCATTGGGCCTATTTGTCGGATTATGGATGTGGAGCGCACATGGCGAACACCCAGAACTATATTAACCACCTGCTGCAGAACACCGGCATTACGCCGGCATGCAGCGAAGAAGAGCGCTTGGCTGCCGAGGATATCGCTCAGATCTTCCGCAACCACGGCTTTGATCCCGAGGTTCAGGAGTTCAATGCCCCGGCGCCCGGTAGGTTGGCATTTGCCGTTACCGGTATTCTTGCGTTTGCCGGCGCCCTGCTGATGGGCATCGGCGGCGGTATCGGCTTGGTCGGCACCTTGCTGGCCGTTGTCGGCGCCGTTCTTTACGTGCTCGAGCGCACGGGCCACCCCGTGGTTTCGCGCCTGGGCAAGACGGGCGTGAGCCAAAATGTCATCGCCTACCACAAGGCCTCGGGCCCGCTCGCGTCTCCGCGCAACCGCCCGGTGGTCGTTGTCGCACACTACGACTCTCCCCGTGCTGAGCTGCTCGCCCGCGAGCCCTATGCTTCGTATCGTGCGCTCATCGCCAAGCTGTTGCCCGTTGCCACGGTTGCCCCTGCTGCCGTTGCTATCCTGCGTATCCTGCCGCTCCCCGGCGCGCTCAAGGTTCTGCTGTGGATTGTCGCGATCCTCGCTTCCCTCGTTGCACTTGCCAACGCGGCAAACATCATCTCTAACCGCCACATTCTTCCCTATACGTCCGGCGCGGTGTGCAACAAGTCTTCTGTCGCCGCTATGCTCGGTGTTATGGACAACGTTGCTCCCTTCCAGGGCGAGAACGAGTTTCCCGACGATGTTCCGTTCGATACCTATTTTGGGGAGCAGAAACGTCGTGCCGAGGAAATGGCGCGCGCGGCGGCGGAGTATGCCGCGGCCCAGCAGCAAAACGACTACGGCAACACCATCGAGTACGAAGAGCCTACCTACGCCGAGGACGAGTTCGGTCAGCCGATTGCTCCCGACGCTCAAACCGAGCCCGAACAGGGCGAGGCTTTTGACGAGCAGATCGAGGGCTTTGAGGGTGCGTCTGCCGACGAGACGCTGATTGGCGCCATCGTGCCCGAGGATCAGAATCAGGCTGTCCAGGCCGAAGAGTTCAATGACGAGGTTCCCGCTGCTGAGCCGGCGGAGGAGCCTGCCGCGGCCGAGCCCAAGCTCTATCGCAACGCCGCCGGCAACATCCGCTTTGGTTCGGATGCCATCCGTGCGCTCGGAATGCTTCCCGAGTCCTGCACGCTCGATTACGAGGAGGGCGAGGAGCCGACGTTTGAGCCCGAGCCTGCGCCCGTTGTCACTGCGGATGATGAGTCTGCCGCGGTTACCGCTGCCGTTGCCGAGCCCGAGGCGGTGTCTGCGATCGATCCCGCGGCAGGATTGGACATTTTGGCTCCCGCCGCGCCGGCGCAAGACGTTGCGGACGAGTCTGACGACGATTACGTTGAACAGCCGAGGCGCGTGTCTTACGAGAGCGATACTGATTTCTCTGCCGAGATTCCCGCGGCAACGCCCCATGCCGATATTGCATCCGCGTTCTCTTCGATTGGCGCCAGCGCTTCCAGCTTCTTTAAGGGTGCGCTTGCAAAGGGCAGGAAATATGTCGACGATTTCGAGGAGAAGCGCGCTGCCGCACGCGAGGCTGCCGAGCAGGAGGCTATCGCTCAGCAGCAGGCAGCCGAGGCGGCACGTGAGCGCGCGGCGCAAGAGTTTGAGCAGAACGAGGCTATGCAGTCCGGGCCCGTCGACGCTGCCGAAGCTACGACGTCCTTTGAGTCCCAGCAACCGACGTCAGCGGATGTTGTTGAGGCAACAACGTCTTTCGAGGCTCAGCAGCACGTCGATAGCACCATGTCGTTTGATGCCGCGCAGTTCGATTCCACGATAACGTTTGAAAAGCAAAGCACCGCAATTGCCGAGCCCCTTCCTGTTTCCGATGAGCAGGGCGACGCGGCGGGCGATGGCGAGCCCATTGATGCTGCCGAAATTCAGGATGCGACCGAGGACGAGTCCGTCGAGGCCAACTCTGACGAAGAGCAATACGCGGCAGCCGATCAAGGTGATTCGACCGAGGTCGAGCAGGAGGAAGTGCCTGCGGTTTCCGAGACTCCCGAGACGGATGAGTCGAGGCCTTACTCCACGCAGATTTTCACCATGCCGACCCCGAGTGGTTCCGGTGCCACGGTTGCCAATGTTGCTCCCACCCAGGACGAAACGGTCGATTCCCTTATGGCCCAGATTTCCTCCCAGGCATCGCCGCGTCCGCAGATAAATGTTCCCGATCCGGCGTCGGCACCGTCGCCTGCACTTTCCTCGTCTCCGCTGGCTTCGGTCCCCGATCCGTCGCTGCCGTCGATGAAGCAGGCAAACGTTGCGTCTCGCACGTCGCTGTTCGACCTTCCCGATCCCTCTGCCCAGGTCAACGACCCCTTTGCTACTGCCCAGGGTCCCGAACCCACATCGGCACCCGTTGCGCCTTCTATGCCCGTTGCGTCGGGCGCGCAGCCGATCGAGACCATTTCGGCTCCCGCCCCAGCGGCACCCAAGTCTCGCAAACGCGGCCTGGGTGGCCTGTTCGGTCGTAAAAGGAAAAACGAGCAGGACAGCATGAGTGATTGGCTGGGCGTCGAAGACGATTACGATGCCAAGAAGTCCGGTCGCGGTATCGGTTCGTGGGATAACTTCGAGGACGATAACGATGGCTGGAAGGGCGGCGCTACGTCTTCCGATGGCGCTTCTTCCGAAGATATGCTCTCGGCTGTCGCCTCTATGGGCGATGATGAGCTGCTCGGTCACGATATCTGGTTTGTGGCAACGGGCGCCTCGGATTGTGATGGCGCCGGCATGAAGGCCTTCTTGGCTTCGCATCGCGATAAGCTCCGCGGCGTATTCTTCATCAATCTTGAATCCGTCGGCGCCGGTAGGCTTTCGGTGGTGACGGTCGAGGGCGAACAGCAGCTGCTCAAGGGCGATCGCCGCATCATGAACCTGGTCAGCAAGGTGTGCAAGTCGTTCCATGTCGATTGTGGCGCGCTCGAGATGCCCTATGCCAAGACCGATGCCTATGCCGCGCTCGAGGCGAGCCGCCGAGCCCTCACCATCGCCGGCGTGGACGGCACGCGTCTGGCTTGCGCTCGTACCGAGGACGACCTGCCCCACAATGTCAACCCGACGAACATTGCCACGGTATCCGAGGTCGTGACCGAGGTTATCCGCCGTTCGTAGACGGAGCTCTAAGGAGTCAACGTGTTTTCGTATATTAAGCGCCATTGGCCTGTCTACGTGATTTTGACCTTGATTGCCATTGCGTTAGGATTTGGGGCTGCCTACATCGTGGGTGCAAAGGGCTCGACCCCCGCCTCCGCAATCAGCGAAGAGGTGGAGCAAGAACAGAGTACGGGTGCCGATGGGATTCCTGAGTCCGAGCAGGCAATCGTTGATGGTGGATCTTCGTCTGCAGAGTAGATACGGCGATTTACATGATTGAAAGCGGGCGAGCCAGGGGACTGGCTCGCCCGCTTTTTCATCGCGCTAGCGCTTCTTTGAGGTCGACCTAAGGCGAGCGAACCATAGGGCTGCGGCACCCGAGGTCAGGAGCGCGGTGATGCAAGCGGCGATGGGAACTGATCCTGTTGCCGGTAGGTCCTGCGGTAGGGTACAGCGTTGAATGACACGGTCCTCGTCATGTGACTCAAGTTTATCGCCGCCGCCGTTGCGGCAAAGATCGACGCGTGCGCTGTTGGTGAGTGCGGTTTGGGGCGTATAAGCCGACGTCGCCTGCATGTGCACGATTGCGCCCCGAGCGTCTGTGCCAAGGATTGCTTTGGCGTCGTCAAGGTCGTCGTGCTCATCTTTGAGATCATCGCGGGTCCAAGAATCCGCATCGCTTCGAGTCGTAAAGTCGGCGGCTACCGCACCGTATTCAATGCGAATGCCCGTTACGACGGTATTGGACGCAAGGTCGAGTTCTTTCGCCTCGAGTGTGGTGGATTCCGTGGTCGAGACATCCGCCTTCCAGAGGTGCCAGCCGTCGTAATCGACGAGGCGGCAATCCTCACCCAGACTTTCCCTTACTTCGTCGGACTCAAGCCAAGGATTTTCGTGCCCATCGTCAAGTGTCGCGTATGCCGGCTCATCGACGTCTGTCGAGTCCAACGGCGTCGTGCGATACCACACGTTGCACAGACCATTGAGGTCGCCGATGGCGACGGGGGTTTCGATTGAGACGAATCTCGCCGTATCGTCCTCGGCACACTCAAGATCATCGGTAATTGTAAACTCATCAACCCAGGTAGTTGAATCGTTTCGAGCGTCGATGGTATAGGAGAAAAGCCCATCCGTATTGGTTTGCATCGTGGCACGGTTTTTACCATCGCCGTTAGCCAACAGGCCCTTTTCGATAGGTTGGACAAGTTCCTGACGCTTG
The DNA here is from genome assembly GCA_902497075.1 of uncultured Collinsella sp. Classification (GTDB taxonomy): domain Bacteria; phylum Actinomycetota; class Coriobacteriia; order Coriobacteriales; family Coriobacteriaceae; genus Collinsella. The sequence goes on along the minus strand of CABVDG010000019.1, from coordinate 13,292 downwards.
TCGACCTGCCCCTTGATCTCGATGGGCGCATCCTTCATCGCGACGGATTGGACTTCTCCCGTATCCTTTATTTCAAACGTTATCTCCTCGGCAAGGTCATAGGTCCGCGGAGACATCATTTCGCGCAACGAGTAGGTGCCGGGTGCAAGATGTTCGACGCGGTGTGGCTTGTCGGATGAGGTCCAGGAGTCTATTTCGGTTTTATCGGGACCATATAAGGTGAGCCGTGCGCCTTCTACTTCCTGCTCACCGCTTGCATCGACCTTGGAGATATCAACCTTGGTGTAATCGTCGGATACGTTAAGCCGTGCTTCTACAACGGGTGTTTTCTGGTCGGCATAAGTAAGGTCGGCAATATGGGTTGTCTGATCGAGCAAGAAGCCTGCCGGCGCTTGAGTCTCGACAACCTCGTAGCGTGCGGTGCCAGATCCCAGTGGGAGGTTGTCCGCGCGTGCTTCTCCAGTTTCATCCGTCGTGACGGTAGCGACAGTCTCACCGTCGAGTGCGGCAATGCTACCGTCGGGGCGCACGATATCACCCGAGGCACGGATCTCAAAGATGGCGCCCGCGAGGCTGCTGCCGTCTACGGCATCGGTTTTAACGATCCTGATATTTCCGGTCGCGGCGTGGTCATAATACGAGGCGATTGCAACGGGCGTTAGGTTCATGTCGGCGGGTATGTTTACCTCGATTTCTTCGCCGACAAGATAGGGCTCTTTGGCCGAGGTTTCGCGTACATAATAGGTGCCCGGCACGAGCGATTCGGGCAGTGTGACGGTCCCGGTCGCGTCAGTCGTAAAGGTGTCCATTACGTTATGTGCTGGATACCAGCAAGTTTGTGAGACAGGTTCGTGATTGCTGTCGAGGAGTTGGAAGGAGAATCCGGCTAGGGGAACAGAAGCGCCTGTTTGGGCATCGCGTTTTACAATCTGGAGATGCGTCGACAGAGCGTGGTTGTCCACGATATATTGAAGCTCGGCGCCGTCGGAAATCTGATTGGCCCCGACGGTCCATTCCCCTGCACGTTTAAAACCCTCGGGGACGGTTTCCGGAACCTCGCGAATCGTGTAGCCGGCACGGTCGTATGGGACGGCTCCGTGGACACCGGCGGGTCGCTTGCCTGTGCCGAACCATGCTTCGGGCTGATCTTTGGTGGAGGCAAAGCCATAGATGTTTGTGGTCAGTGTGCCAACAACCTGCTGAGAGCTGTTGCTGACAACCTCAAAGACAACACCACCCGCCGGCTGCTCCAGGCCGGATTGGTCGCTATTGCCGTAATCCTTGAATTTGGAAATCTCAAGGTCAAACGCAATGGGGATATCGGAAATGCGAGATTCGATCTCGACCACGCCTGAATCGCCGAGCTGGTCGGCTCCAACGGTATAGGTCCAGCTGTCGTTGGATGGCAGGTAGCCCTCGGGGGCTTTTGATTCGTAGATGGTAAAGGTTCCTAAGGGGACATCGACGAGGGTAGCCCGACCGCTTTCGTCAGTCGTGAGAATTTGCGCCCATCCAGGGGTTGATTGCGACACACACGTGAACTCTGCTCCTGCGAGTGAAGATCCCGCCTGGGGGCCGGCATTCGTCGCGGCATCGAGTTTTACGATACGCAGATTGATGGTGCCGGGCTGTTCATCAATGGCGACCTTTCCACCGTCATTCCCCGTGGTAAAGGCGATGCGATCGCGACGGGGGACATAGCCGGCCGGCGCCTTCGTTTCAACTAGGTAGTATGCCGTGTTGGGCAGAAGTGTTGCCTGCGCTCGACCGTTGCTGTCCATCTGGACGGTGCCGACACGCGCGCCGCTGGTGCTCTCAAAAACATCGAATGTTGCCCCGTCAAACTGATAAGTATTGTTTCCGCTGGTAATGGCAGCGTTTGCAGACTGCTTTTGGAAGGAAACAGAGACCGCCGGCAGTACATAGAGCATGTCCTGACGTTTGCTGCCGCCCGATACGGCTCCTAGATAGCGCCGCGCGCGGTGCGGAGCGGCTTTGATGCTTCCTGATTTTGCGCTGTCGTGGAGCCACCGCGCCGCCGCCACGACTTCATTGTCAGTGATAAAGTGCCCACTCTTGGTTTTGCCCTGAGCGGTCGTGTAAGAGTAGGTACCGTCGACATGGGTAGTGCCGTTGAGCATCCATACGGCAAGCTGGGTTGCGGCGCGGGCACGATCGGGTGAAAGATGGTAACCGCCAAACGACGTGGCGGTAGGATATCCGTGACAAACGATTGCCGCGAACTCGTCGTCGAGCCACACCCAGCCTTGATCAAAGTTGAGCCATGGGTCGCCCGGCTTGGTGGGGCCGGGGCGCTCCTGGTTCATGCAGTAGGCAATCGAGGCGTCTTGAGCTTCATACTTGCCGATGAGGAAGGGCCCACAATCATCGCTAATAGTGCGGAAGCCGAGCTGGTCGTAGCCATCGACGGCAAATGCGGCTCCCGGTGTCAGGCAGCCGAAAAGCAGGAAGAGGAGCAGGAGCAGCGGACCTGTTGCGATTGCGCTGTGGACAGAGTGCGTGGGTGCGTTGGACATGGCTGCTCCTTATCCCTCGTGCGCCGCATGGGGAGGTTGCGACGCGTAGGATGAGGCTACCCCCGAGGTTCATGCGGGTAAGTACCGGAGCCTGACCAAAAGCTTGCCCGATTTCTGACAAATCGAGCTCAAATACAACAATCAGATAAAAGTGCAGGTAGAAGATGGTAAGAAAAGAAAGACAAAGGTCCTCATCTCCACAATTGGCGCGGTTTTCAAATGATTCTCCACAGCTAAAACAAGCATCGACACCCTTGTATCGAACAAGACAACCGCGTTATACTATCCCCCACATATGCGGGCATCGCCAAGTGGTAAGGCATCAGCTTCCCAAGCTGACACTCGCGGGTTCGAGTCCCGTTGCCCGCTCCAAAAAAAGTAAAAGCACGACACCGCTTCGGTGTCGTGCTTTTTTCAATAAAGTGCCGGGACTCGAACCCGCCAGGGTGCGAGCGTTAAATAAACGCGAAGCGTTTATAGCGAGCAGGCAAGGTCGCCGATAGGCGACCGCAGCCGGTGCGTATTTGCGAAGCAAATGCGCAGACGTCCCGTTGCCCGCTCTACCGGGCGCGGGAGACATGGGGACGGCTAATTCAACAAAGTCTTCCCCTTCGGCTTCGTGAAGCTGAGGGGCTCGCCTGAAGCCGGTGCGGATTTGCGAAGCAAATACGCGGACGTTCCGTTGCTCGCTCCAATTCCAAAATGTTAGGTTAATGCCTGCTGCCCATACTTGCACCTGCGCACGGTACAATGGATGGGTTACGACCAACGTGCCAATAACCAAAAAGGAGCCGCTATGATCGATCGCTATACCCGCCCGGAGATGGGACACATCTTCTCCCTCGAGAACAAGTACGCCATTTGGCAGGAGATCGAGGTTCTGGCCTGCGAGGCCCAGGCGGAGCTCGGCAAGATCGGTATTTCCAAAGACGAGGCCCAGTGGATCCGCGACCATGCCAACTTTGAGAAGGCGAAGGTCGATGAGATCGAGGAAGTCACGCGCCACGACGTCATTGCCTTCCTGACCAACATGAAGGAATACATCGATGCCGATGTTCCCGAGGGCGACCCCAAGCCCAGCCGCTGGGTTCACTATGGCATGACCAGCTCGGATCTGGGCGACACGGCCCTGTGCTACCAGCTCACCCAGGCCTGCGACCTGATCATCGAGGACGTCAAGAAGCTCGGCGAGATTTGCAAGCGTCGCGCCTTTGAGGAGCGCAACACGCTCTGTGCCGGCCGCACTCATGGCATCCACGCCGAGCCGATGACCTTCGGCATGAAGTTTGGCTCTTGGGCCTGGGAGCTCAAGCGCGATCTGGATCGTCTTGAGGACGCCCGCAAGAATGTTGCCTTTGGTGCCATCTCGGGCGCTGTCGGCACGTACAGCTCCATCGAGCCGTTCGTCGAGGAGTATGTCTGCGAGCACCTGGGCCTGGTTCACGACCCGCTGTCCACGCAGGTTATCAGCCGCGACCATCACGCCTATCTCGCCGGCGTTCTCGCCACCACCGCAGCCACCTGCGAGCGCATCGCTACCGAGGTCCGCAATCTGCAGAAGACTGATACGCTCGAGGCCGAGGAGCCGTTCCGTAAGGGCCAAAAGGGCAGCTCAGCCATGCCGCACAAGCGCAACCCCATCACCATGGAGAAAGTCTGCGGTCTGTCGCGCGTCGTGAAGTCCAACGCCCAGGTTGCCTTCGATAACGTCGCCCTGTGGCACGAGCGTGACATTTCGCACTCCTCTGCCGAGCGCGTCGCCCAGGCCGATAGCTTCATCGCCCTCGACCACATGTTCCAGTGCCTCATCCGCGTTATCGACGGCCTGCAGCTGTACCCTGCCCGCATGATGGCCAACCTCAATAAGACCCGCGGTCTCATCTTCTCCTCCAAGGTGCTGCTCGCCCTCGTCGACACGGGCATCACCCGCGAGGACGCGTACGCCATTGTGCAGGAGAACGCCATGGCAACTTGGCACGAGGTACAGGATTGTGTCTCCGGCCCCACCTTTAAGGAGCGTCTCGAGGCCGACCCGCGCTGCACCGTCAGTCAGGAGAAGCTCGACGAGATCTTTGATCCGTGGGACTTCCTCACCCGTATCGACACGGTCTTTGATCGTCTGGAGCAGCTGAGCTTCGAGTAGGTTCGGGCATAACGTTAGCTTTTTAGGGCGCTTTGCTGGTAATGTGTGTTGCCGGCAAAGCGCCTCGTTGCATTTAGGGAAAGACGGGGATAATAGTCGTCTCGAATAACATTCTGAGAGGGGATCGCATGATTTCGTTTGATTACAAGCCTCAGGGCGTGTGTGCTCGCAATATTCACCTTGATCTTTCCGATGACGGCAACAAGGTGATGGGCGTTGAGTTTACCGGCGGCTGCGACGGCAATCTCAAGGCTATCTCCAAGCTGGTCGAGGGCGCTCCTGCCGATCGCGTAATCGAGGTTCTCGCCGGTAATACCTGCGGTATGAAAAAGACCTCCTGCGCCGACCAGCTTACACGCGCTATCGAGGCCGCTCGCACCGAGATCGCCTAATGGGTATCGCCGATCACATCAAGAACGGAATATCGCGTCGCGGCTTTGTACTCGGTGGGGCTGCCGCGGGCGCTGCCACGGTGCTTGCCGGATGCTCGAAAAAAACGGGCACCAGCGATGATGCCGCCGGCGAGCCGCAGGTTATCAAGGACGATTCCAAGATCATCTCGATTACGGATGAGTACGAGGCAGTCGACATCGATCTTGAGCCGGCGGCGTCGTGGACGCTGCCTCTGGGTACGCTGCTGTACTACTGCGACGGCGATTACGCCGCGGCGATGATGGCGCCCGCATCGGCGCTGCACGCCAACACACTCGGTGTGCTCAACCTGGGTGATGGCTCGCTTACCACATTAATCGAGGATCCTATCGAGGGCACGGGATATGCATTCTACGATGTCCGTGCCGGCGACGGCGTATTCGCGTGGGTTGAGATGAACTTTGCCAATTCATCGTGGAAGCTCTACGCTCAAAATCTGTCGGGCGCTTCGCTCTCTGGCGACGTGGTTGAGCTCGATCGAGGTGGCAAGGACTATGATCCGCCCCTGTTTACGGCGTTCGGGTCATCGGTCATCTGGTATAAAATGCCTTCGGCAGGCGGCAATAAAACGAGTAGTGATTCGTTTTGCTATCGTCGCTCGCTTGATGAATCCAAGGCCGAGACAATTTGGAAATCGACGGGCCGCTTTGCGTCGGCCCCGCGCGTGAGCGACGGCATTTTGACCATCTCGCCGCGTGTCCGCAACGACGAGGGCGTCTACTACGGCATAACGGCAATCGATCTGACCGATGGCAACAACACCAAACGTGCCCAGCTAGTCCTTCCCTCGTCAGTCTCGCCTTTCGAGGCCGTATATATGGGCGATACCTTCGTGTTTTCTATCGAGGCGACCTATAGTGGCGTGGGCAGCCTGGGCAATATGGGCACGTATATCGGTAATGAGGGAGGGCCGTACCTCTTCCTGTCACGCGAGCCGCTCGCATGTGCGGCTGGCAAGAAGAATAAATACCTTGTTAAGGTACAGGCGTCGCATTTCCTGATCGACACCTCTGCCAAGACCTATGGCTCGCTGCTGTCGCCCGACCGCGCTTTGGAGTATGGCGATTATCCAGCTACGGCGGGAAAATCGGACTCATTCCTTACGTACGCCACGGTGCGCAACAGCCAGGGTATACCAGAGACGGTCACTGCACGCCTATTCTCTCTTTAAGCTTAGAGGGGTTAAAAAGGCGCCAACAGGGGAATAAACGCGTTGTAATTGTGAGTACCGCCCGCCGAGCTGCCGCGTCATAGCGGCATCCGGCGGGCTCAGGTGCGTTAAAATGGGCTTGTTCTTAGCTAATTGAGACAGGGGGGGGCCGTGTTATGGCTTCAGATGCAAAAAAGATTCTGCTGGTCGAGGATGAGAAGGCAATCCGTGACGCCGTCGCTGCCTATCTCGAGCGCGAAGGCTACTGGGTTGTGGGCGTCGGCGACGGCCAGTCCGCGATCGAGGAGTTCGAGAAGCATCAGTTCGACCTGGTCGTGCTCGACCTTATGCTCCCCAAGATTCCCGGCGAGCGCGTTTGCCGCACCATTCGCGATACCTCGGATGTCCCCATCATCATGCTGACGGCTAAGGGCGAGATCGAGGACCGTATTATCGGTCTTGAGCTCGGCGCCGACGACTATCTGATTAAGCCGTTCTCGCCGCGCGAGCTCGTCGCCCGCGTTCGCGCTCTGTTCCGCCGTGCCCATCAGGCCGACGAGCCCGCCGTCGAGGTACTCGACTTCGGCGATCTGGTCATCGATATCTCGGGCCACAAGATCTTGGTCGAGGGCAAGGAAGTCGATCTGACGGCTTCCGAGTTTAAGCTGCTCACCACGCTTGCCCGCCATCCCGGCCGTGTGTATAACCGCATGGAGCTGGTCGAGAAAGTGCTCGGGTATGACTTTGAGGGCTATGAGCGCACCATCGATAGCCACGTGAAGAATCTTCGCGCCAAGCTGGGCGATGATCCCAAGAAGCCCAAGTGGCTCTACACCGTCCATGGTGTCGGCTATCGCTTCGAGGCTCCGGCCAAGACCGATAAGTCGGACGAGAAATAGGGAAATCACATATGACACCTGCGCGCTTTGAAATCGGACAAAAGCACAAGCAGGAGAGCGAGGCGGGTTCCAAGGCTAGTTGGAACACGCCTCGTTCCGATTCACGGCCAACGATGAGCTATCCCTCGCGCATGGCACTTGCTTTTGCTCTGACATCGCTCATGACGGTATTGGTGCTGGTGGGCGTTGTCTCTGTTGTGTGGGGCACGGTCTTTTCGGATTACACACGCTCCAATATCGTCGAAATCGCAAATTCCGCTGCCGAGAAGTTGGCGACCTCATATGAGGAAAACGGCTCTTGGACCGCGGGAGAACTGCGCACGGTCGCAACGTCGAGTTTGGTTTCCGACGATCTGGGCATGCAGGTCGTCAATAAAAAGGGTGTGATCGTTTATGACGATTCCTGGCCCTCGGCAAGCGCCGCCGCCGATGTACGCGAAAACCAGGCTACGACCGACGACACGAGCGGCAAGAGGGCATCGCATAGCCCGGTCTCGTCTGCTCCAACCGACTCCGATAGCGTTGCTAACGTCGAGATTGTAACGTCTTCCGGCGAGCATGCCGGACAGGTAAAGCTGTGGGCCATCGGCTCCGACGCTCTGCTCACCAAGGCGGACTCTGCGTTTAGGGAGAAGACCTTTAACGCCATGGCCCTCGCCGCGGTTGTTGCAATCTGCATTTCGGTCGTTATCGGATCGCTCGTGTCGCGCATGCTCACCAAACCGATTCATCGCATCACCAGTACCGCAAAGCAAATCCGTGACGGCGACCTGTCGGCTCGCACGGGGCTGCGCGGTGATGACGAGATCGATCAGCTGGGTGAGACCTTCGATGAGATGGCCACCTCGCTCGAGAAGGATATGAAACACGAGAAGCGCCTGACCTCAGACGTTGCACACGAGCTTCGCACGCCGCTTATGGCCATGCTCGCAACGGTCGAGGCCATGCAGGATGGCGTGTATCCCACCGACGATGAGCATTTGGAGACCGTTGCTTCCGAGACGCGTCGCCTGGCTCGTCTGGTGCAGCAGATGCTCGACCTATCGCGTATGGAAAACAGCACGGCTCCGCTCAATCTAGAACCGGTGGACATGGTTCCGTTCGTGCGATCGATTGTGAACGGCCAGGAGCGTCTGTTTGCCGACCGTGACCTTCGTCTTCGCTTTGCAGATGAAACCCAAGGGCACGACGATGTCGTCGAGGCCGATCCCGACATGATCACGCAATGTGTTATCAACCTCATGAGCAACGCCATGCGCTACACCCCCGAGGGCGGTTGGGTCGTGGTGTCGGTGCTCAGTGACCGCAGGCACGTCAGCATTGCCGTTTCTGATACCGGCATCGGTATTGCCAAGGACGATCTGTCGCGCATTTTCGGGCGGTTTTGGCGCGCCGATGCCAGCCGCGCCCGCGAAGCTGGCGGCCTGGGCGTCGGCCTCGCCGTGACCAAGCAGATCGTCGAGCGTCACCATGGCTACATATCCGTGGAGTCGGAGCTTGGAAAGGGTACGACTTTTACAATTCATCTGCCCCGCGAGCACATGGCGGACGCGGCATCTACTACAATGGAGCACTAGCTTTTCGCTATTCGGTGAAGGAGGGGCCGTGTCCCTGCCGCTCCGAGTTTGCGAAAACATGCGGGAAAGAACCCGCATTTCTGTCGTATTTAGGTAAGGAGTGACTCACGTGACAACGATGGAGCGTCGTCCGGATTCCCGTGGCAAGGTTCGTGATATTTACGATGCCGGTGAAAACCTGCTGATGGTCGCCACCGACCGCATTTCTGCGTTCGACTTCATTCTTCCCGACGAGATTCCGTTTAAGGGAGAGGTGCTCAATCGCATCTCGGCATTCTGGTTCGATAAGTTTGCCGACATCGTCCCCAACCATCTCGTTTCCATCGACCCGGCGGATTTCCCCGAGGAGTTTGCTGAGTATCGTGACTACCTCGCTGGCCGCGCCATGCTGGTTAAGAAGGCCCAGACGATTCCTATCGAGTGCATCGTCCGCGGCTATCTGACCGGTTCGGGCAAGAAGACCTACGACGAGAACGGCACCGTCTGCGGCATCCAGCTGCCTGAGGGCCTGACCGAGGCTTCCAAGCTTCCCGAGCCGCTGTTTACGCCGTCCACGAAGGCCGAGATCGGTGACCACGACGAGAACATCTCGTTCGAGCGTTGCTGCGAGATCGTGGGCGAGGACATCGCCACGCAGATTCGCGACCTTTCCCTCAAGATCTACAAGGCTGCCGCCGAGTATGCAGCGACCCGTGGCATCATCATTGCCGACACCAAGTTCGAGTTTGGTGTCATCGATGGCAAGGTCACGCTGATCGACGAGTGCCTCACGCCCGACTCCAGCCGTTTCTGGCCTGCCGCCAGCTACGAGGAGGGCAAGATTCAGCCCAGCTACGACAAGCAATTCGTCCGCAATTGGCTCAAAGCCAACTGGGATATGACGGGGGAGACCCCGCACCTGCCCGCCGAGGTCATCGATGGCACGTCCGAGCGCTATCGCGAGGCCTTCCAGATCATCACGGGCTCCCAGTTCACAAGCATGAAGGAGAACGCATAAGTGAGTACCCGTAGCGCCACGAACAAGCGCACGCAATCCCACGAGGTTACCGGGGTTGCGCGCAAGTCCGCCGCATCCGCCAAGCCCGCCCGTCAGGCAGCGAGCTCTGTCCGCGTCGTGCCGGCTTCGTCTAAGGCACGCCGCAAAGAGCTCGAGAAGGGCGAGAACCTCGAGGGCCTCTCTAAAGAGGAGAAGCGCGCCCGCAAGGCTAAGCAGCGCGCCAAGGAGGATCGCATCTACACGGTGTCGAATATCCTTCTCAAGCAGGATGAGGACTACACCAAGCGCCGCCGCATCTGGTGGGCCGTGCTCGCTATCGGCATGGTGCTCGTCGTGGCCATTTGGGCTTCGCTGTACTTCGCTCCCGCTGGCATGGTGTCCAGCCCTGTCCAGATGGTCGGCATCGTTTTGTCTTACATCGTCATTTTGGGTGACTTTATCTACGACTTTGTTCGTATTCGTCCCCTGCGCAACATGTACCGCACGCAGGCCGAGGGCATGTCCGAGAACAAGCTCAACGCCCTTATCGAGCGCTCGGCTGCCGAGGAGGACAAGAAGGACTCTAAGAAGAAGTAGCGTTTGCATGCATACTTATCGCTAAGATATAAGGCGCGTCGTTTTTGCGGCGCGCCTTTTTACTGTTCTATAGATAGATGGAGTGGCACATGATTCGAGCTGCCCTGACGGTCGAAGAGGCTCTGGAGGGCATGAAGGCCCTAGAGCCCAAGATTAAAAACTATGCGCGCCTGGTTGTCCGCAAGGGCGTAAACGTCAAGCCCGGCCAGGAGGTTGTCGTTCAGTCTCCGGTCGAGTGCGCGCCGTTTGCGCGCGTGGTGGTCGCGGAGGCCTATGCCTCCGGTGCCGGTCACGTGACGGTTATTTGGGCCGATGACGCCGTGACGAGGCTCACGTACGAGCATGTCGAGAAAAGCTATTTTGAGCAGACGCCCGAGTGGAAGCGCCTGCAGCTTGATTCACTGGCCCAGGATGGTGCCTGCTTTATCTTTATCGAGGGTGCGGACCCTGCCGCTCTTAAGGGCATCGATCCCGCTAAGCCTGCTGCAGCTTCTAAGGCAAGGAACACGCAGTGCAAGGTCTTCCGCCGCGGACTGGACTACAACATCAACCCGTGGTGCATCGCCGGCGCGCCGGTCGTTGCCTGGGCGCGCGAGGTGTTCCCGGGAGACGCCGATGAGGTTGCAATCTATAAGCTGTGGAATGCGATTCTGCATACCGCTCGCGCCGATGGCCAGGACCCGGAGAGCGACTGGGAACTCCATGACGCCGCATTCGAAAAGAACCTGCGTTTCCTGAACGACAATCGTTTTGACTGCCTGCATTACACCTCGGCAAATGGAACCGATCTGACGATTGGCATGACGAAAGGTCACGAGTGGGCCGGCGGCAAGGGCAAGACGCCCGATGGGCACCCCTTCTTCCCCAACATTCCCACTGAGGAAGTCTTCACCTCGCCTGATCGTATGCGTGCCGACGGTATCGTGTATTCGGCTATGCCGCTCATTCACCACGGTAACAAGGTTGACGATTTTTGGATTAAGTTCGAGGCGGGCCGCGTAGTGGACTACGATGCCCGCGTGGGTAAGGCGACGCTTGCGAGCATTATTGACACCGATGAAGGTGCCGCTCATCTGGGTGAGGTCGCGCTTATCTCCAAGAATACGCCGATCCGTGAAAGTGGCGTTCTATTCTATGACACGCTCTATGATGAGAACGCTAGCTGCCATCTCGCGCTGGGTGTCGGTTTCCCCGAATGCATCGAGGGTGGGTATGACATGTCCAAGGAGGAGCTCCTGGAGCATGGCGTTAACGTCTCGAGCACGCACGTCGATTTTATGATCGGCACGGACGATATCGATATTACGGGCATTACGCCTGATGGACGTGAAGTTGTGATTTTCCAGAACGGCCAATGGAGTTGGGAATAGTCCCAGACCGTGGTACAATGCCACCCGCGGGCCGTTAGCTCAGCTGGCAGAGCAGGGGACTTTTAATCCCAAGGTCCAGGGTTCGAACCCCTGACGGCCCACCATAGAATAGAAAAGCGACTGGCGGATGCCGGCCGCTTTTTTGTTGCCGCGACATGGGTTCGAACCCGAAAGGGCGCGGAGCTGAGTAAACGCGTGAGCGTTTGCCAGTGCAGCGCGCGAGGCGCGAAGCGCCGCAGCGGCTGCCTGCAGAGCAGGCCGAACCTCTGACGGCCCACCCAAAGAAAGGAAAACGAAATGAAAACAGATAGATACGGAATTAGCGGCAGCACATTAAAGATAATAGCGGCCATTTCGATGGTTCTCGATCATGTAAGCAGGATCGTCCTGACCAATGGAATCATGACTCACGCATCGTACAATCAGATATCAGACGAACAGTGGGCGATTCTAAGCGAGGCTTCGGATGTGCTTCATGTTCTTGGCAGAATTGCATTTCCCTTATTTTGCTTTTTGATAGTTGAGGGATTTTTGCATACTCATGACATAAAGAGGTACCTGCGAAATATGCTTGTCTTCGCAATCATTGCGGAGCCCATATACGATTTCGTTCAAACCGGGCAACTATTTGACCTTCGGCAACAAAATGTTATGTGTGAGCTCCTGCTTTGCTTGGTCTTCTTGATAATTCTGGAAAAGATACAAAGCCTTTCAAAATGGAAGAGGTACATCGCAGAAATTGCTCTGATTGTTTTGACAGCACTGGCAGCTGAATACACTAAACTAGATGGCGGTGTGTATGGCATTCTGCTTGTGGCTGCATTCTATTTATTCCACGACAGCAAGGCCAAGATGTTCTTTGCTGCAGTATGCGCAGTGCTCCTTTCGTCATGCCATATAGTTGGCGGCGGATTTGAGTTTGCTACAGCTAATATATTTAATCCTGATGTTGCAGCCGCGGTCGTTTCGTTGCTGCTTATCAATCTTTATAATGGCAAGCGAGGGCTGAAGCTCAAATATTTCTTCTACATTTTCTATCCGGCTCATCTTGCTCTGCTTTATGGTGTCTCACTTATTGTTTTGAACTGTCTTTAAAAACTCTCAAACAAGTCTCTGAAAGCAGAACTAAATTGACCCTAAGACTGCTTGTGAATTTCCGGAAGACCTGTGAGATATGAGGATAGACAACGAGGGCTGTAGAAAGATGCTTCGAAAGCATGAATGGCAGCGAGAAAATGAGTTCGGAAGCACCCCTCTGGATGCTCCAGCATAGAATAGAAAGCGATCGGCTCCGGCTGGTCGCTTTTTTGTTACCGATGCACGGTTCGAACCCGAACTTCTATATATAGGAACGCTTGGCGAACAAAACCTGCCTTTTACCGACGGGAAACAAATAACCGATGCTTTTGGAGTAAAGTGGCGCTCCAGAGATGACCGATGCCTCAACATCTATAAACCAGCTGGTCACCGCCAATATCAGAAGCTGATGCTTCAGTTATAACCTCAGTGACGTGACTGAGGGACCTATTCATTTGTGAACAAAATATGGAGTGCGCGATTCCCGCCCCCGGCGCCCCTCCGGTCTGGCAATATATCTCCTTGCCGCGCGGC
>CABVDG010000018.1:0-51395 GCA_902497075.1 uncultured Collinsella sp. | reverse complement strand
TCCATTGGAACACGAGGAGGCGCCAGGTTAAACTGAAGGGACTGACCCCGGAGGAATTCCGGAATCAGTCCCTATGTGCGGCGTATGGAGTGGGAAGGATAAACTGGACTTTCTTTTAAGGATCCTCAAGCGTATTGCCGCTCGTATTCCACTGGAGACATGTAGCCCAGGGTGGAATGCATGCGCACCCTATTGTAATAGAGCTCTATGTACTTGAAGATGTCCTGCTTGGCCTCGTCCCTCGTCCCATAGCTCCTCTCTTTCACCAATTCCCTTTTCAGCGTCTTGAAGAACGACTCGGCCACCGCGTTGTCCAGCGGCGTGCCGGGCCTTGATACCGACTGGACTATGCCATGCGAGTCCAGACACCGCTGGAAGGAACGGGAGGTGTACTGCGCGCCCTGATCGTCATGGAAGACGAGGCTGCCGTCATCTGGCGGACCCTCCCTGCCGACCGCCTGCTCCATCGCGTCGATCGCGACCTTCTCGGTGATGCGCTCGGACATTGACCAGCCCACGACCTTGCGGGAGAAGGCGTCTATCACGGCTGCGAGATAGAGCCACCCTTCTCTTGTGGGTATGTAGGTGATGTCGCCCACCCAAAGCCTGTTGCGCTCGCCCACGGTGAAAGCGCGCTCTACCAGGTTCAACCGAGGGTCTCCCGGCTCGACCTTCTTCTGGATGCGGTGTTTTCGGGTCGCGCCCTTTCCGGCAAGTCCGAGCTTCTGCATGATGCGGAGCACGCGCTTCTCGCTCACGACGATGCCGCTTTTTCGCAGTTCGCGGTTGATGCGCCGGTAGCCGTAACGGCCCTTGTGCCGCTCGAAGGCCTCGACGACGAAACCTTCGATCGCCTCCCGCTCTATCTGGGCGTCGGACTTCTTCCGGCCGAGATACTCGTAGAAACCGGATTTCGAGACTTTCATCAGCCCGCATGCCTTCTTGATGGGGCCGATCTCGCCCCTATGCTCTTTGAGGAACTCGAACCTCACGCATGGTCTTGACTCAAGAAGGCCCGGAAATTTTTTAGTATCTCGTTCTCGCGCTCGAGCTCCTCGACCTTCTTCTTGAGCTTCACGATCTCGTAATCCTTGTTGATCTTCGGGGAGCCGTTTCCGGGGAACGCGCCGTCTCCCATCTCCTCGTATTCGCGGGCCCATCTTCTCAGCGTCGAATCCTTTATGCCGAGTTCCTCCGATAGGCCTTTGACCGTCATTTCCCCGGACAGGACCACCTTTGCCGCCGAGACCTTGAACTGCCTGTCGTATCGCTTTCTTCTTTGGGTCATCTTGAACACCTTTCGCTCTTAACTAGGTGTCCAATTCATCATACCCACTCCAGTAGGCCGCTTATTAGCCCGTCCAAGTTTTGGGGCGCAGTTCATTTCAAAGCAGGGGCGCGTCCGCGGTTATCACATTGCAGCAAGCCATTCAGCGGATATGCCCCTGCTTTGAAATGCTACCTGCGTACATGAATAATCCCCAGTTGAGGATTATTGTCTAAAATCACCCGATGTGCCAAACTGCTCTTGTATGTATAAAGACGGCATAAAGGTTATCTGTCCTAGACAGATAACCGGATGTCTAAGGGAGTCCACGTGGCACACAACAAAATGGAGGTAAGCCCCCAAGACCAGCGTAGTCAAGGCGGGCATGGAGCCATTCCCCTCTCCGCTGGCATGCTGCTCGTAACGCTCGGCGTCGTTTATGGCGACATCGGCACGAGTCCCATGTACACCATGAAATCGATCGTCGCCAACAACGGCGGCATCGGCACCGTCAGCGAGGACATGATTCTGGGCGCGCTTTCGCTCGTCATCTGGACCATGACGCTCGTGACCACGGTCAAATACGT
Organism: uncultured Collinsella sp.; assembly: GCA_902497075.1. GTDB lineage: Bacteria > Actinomycetota > Coriobacteriia > Coriobacteriales > Coriobacteriaceae > Collinsella. Next base: position 49,541 of record CABVDG010000018.1, on the reverse strand, counting down.
GGTTATCGCCATGAAGGCCGATAACCACAACGAAGGCGGCATCTTCGCTCTGTTCAGTCTCGTGCGCAAGGTGGCACCGTGGCTGATTCTCCCCGCCATGATCGGCGGCGCGGCGCTGCTCGCCGACGGCATCCTCACCCCTGCGGTCACGGTCACCACAGCCATTGAGGGCCTGCGCACCATCGAGTGGGGTCACGCGCTTTTGGGTGACGGGCAAACCAACGTCATCATTATTACCATCATCATTATCTGCGGCCTATTTGCCATGCAGCGCGCCGGCACCTCGTCGATCGGCAAGCTGTTCGGCCCGCTCATGACACTATGGTTCCTGTTCTTGGCAGGCGCTGGTCTGTTCAACATGCTCGGCAACCTGTCCATCTTGCGCGCGCTCAACCCCATTCGCGGCATCATGTTCCTGTTCTCGCCCATCAACCACTCGGGCATCATGGTGCTTGGTTTCGTTTTTCTGTCGACAACCGGTGCCGAGGCGCTCTACTCGGACATGGGCCACGTGGGCAAGGCAAACATCTATGTATCCTGGCCGTTTGTTAAGGCGGCCCTCATCCTTAACTATCTGGGTCAGGGCGCTTGGCTACTCGCCAATAACTCCAACCCCCAGATGCTCGCGATGGATATCGTCAACCCGTTCTATATGATGCTCCCCGAGCCCCTGCGCCCCTTTGCCATCGTGCTTTCGGCCGTAGCGGCCATCATCGCCTCGCAGGCGCTCATCACCGGCTCGTTCTCGCTGGTATCCGAGGCAACCCGTCTCAACCTTATGCCGCATCTGCGCATCCACTACCCCAGCGACACCAAGGGCCAGCTCTATATTCCGCTTGTCAACAACATCATGTGGATCGGCTGCATCTTCATTGTGCTGCTGTTCCAGAACTCCGAGCGCATGGAAAGCGCCTATGGCCTCGCCATTACCGTGACCATGCTCATGACCACGACGCTTTTGACGAGCTATATCGCCGGCATCCTCAAGCACAAGCTGGGTGCCTGTGTCTTCGCCCTGCTCTTCGGTGCCATTGAGCTGTGCTTCTTCGCCTCGTGCCTTACCATGTTCTTTGACGGCGGCTATGTGATGATCTTCCTGGCCTCGCTGCTGTTTGGCCTTATGTATGTGTGGCGCCGCGGCACCGCCATCGAGCGCACGCAGACGATCCTGCTGCCGGTCTCCAAGTACATCGATCAGCTCAACCGCCTGCGCAACGACGAGACCTATCCCGTGCTCGCCGACAACCTGGTGTTCCTCACCAACAACCCCGATCCGCTTACACTCGACCGCGACGTGCTCTATTCCATCCTGGACAAACATCCCAAGCGCGCCAAGGCATACTGGTTCATTAACGTGCATGTCACCGATGAGCCCTATACGCACGAATATTCCGTCGAGACCTTTGGCACGGACTTTTTGTTCCGCGTGCGCTTGGACCTGGGCTTTAAGGTCAACCAGCGCGTTAACGCCTACCTGCGCCAGATCGTTGGCGACTTGATGGCATCGGGTGAGCTGCCGCCGCAGCATCACACCTACTCCATCTACGAGACCCGCGGCAACGTGGGCGACTTCCGTTTTTGCATGCTGCGCAAGATGCTTGCCCCCGAAACGGACATCAACCGCAACGACCACCGCGTGATGGCCATCAAGTACGCCGTCCGCCGCGCCTGCGGAAGCCCGGCACGTTGGTACGGCCTAGAGAACTCGGCCATCATCATCGAGTACGTGCCGCTGTTTGCCCGCATGCGTCCGGCAGTCAAGCTTGTACGCACCCAGGTGCCACTCGAAGTTCAGATCGAAGAGGCCGAGGAAATGGAAGTCGACATCTTCTCGGACGACTTGGTCAACGGCAACGAAGCCGGTAAGGACATGAACGTCGATCCCACCGAGTTGCTCGAGAGCGTCGCCGATACGCCCGAACAGCAACAGCTCGACGGCCTCGAGAACGAACAACTCAACGACGCCAACTTCTAGCGGCGCCATAAATCAACGACAGCGGCCCTGCGTCTCACGATCTGCCAGGGCCGCTTTTGTCTACGTTTTTGGCCAGGTAAAACACCTTTGAGGCTTTACCTGGACGTAATCGTAGACTGCTATTCGGCATTTCCGGGGCTAGACAACCGCCTGGCCCCAATCGGTCATATAACCCTAGCCCACATTGAAATGCCATCGAAAAAGAAGCAGGCTATAGAGACTGGTCTCTCACCCACTCGATGAGTTCGGGAATCGCATAAGCGTATTGCCAGGTAAAGTTATGAGTGTTTCCACCCTGGACCGTCTTGTCGGTGCTATCGAGAGTTCCCTTCTCTACATGAAGGAAAACGACATGCGCCCCATCGGTCACCGCTTGTTTACAGGCCGAGGAGCAGACATCCGAGAGCTCGACCATAAGCTCATCGAGCGTCTTCTGGCTGCTAGCCGCCTTGGCTCCTTCCTGGTTACCCGAAGGGTTTTTCTCTCCCGTTGCGTCGTAATCAACCCACAGGCCACTCGTATGTCCTTCGCCGTCATAGTTATAGGCGCAATTCAGCTGCTTCTCAACATAAGGAATTCCGATACTCGCGACACCCTTCTCGGGATCCGTCATGCCGCCATAGGAATTGGAATCGTCTTCAGAAACGAATATCACCATGGGCGTCTTGGCAATCGGAGTCATGTTGCCTTGCCCGGCAACGAGCATAAGCGCTGCAAAGGAATTGTCATCGGGATGCTTGGAGGCATATTCGATGAGGGCCATGCACCCGGCAGATTCGCCCGTCCCGTAAATGCGATCCGGATCGATTGAGTAACCCTGGTCGATCAGGTCCTCGATTACATGCAGGCAAGTCTCGATATCGCAACAAGTTCCAGCGATCGTCAGCACAAATTGTGACCCATCAGCCCAGGCAAGGGCTCCCAGACCTTGACGAAGATTCACCCTCACATCGCAGGTGGTTACCCCCGCATCCGGCAGGAAGAGCGTGATGGGGTATTTCTTTGCCTTGTCGTAGTCGTCAGGCTGTGCCAAGGCAAACGAAGCATGGAATCCAGTTTTGGGGTCATCGTAGGTCCCTGCAACAAACTTGTCTGCCTCGGAGTTGAGAACAGTCGAAGCCACGAGATATCGGGAGGATGTCTCGTCGCCTGTAAGCTTTTTACCTGCAGAATCCTTGAGATCCTTTATTTGGGCGATTTTGACGCAACCGCTATCAAGGGATACGGGACCGTTTGAGCCTACGCACCCACGCGTCATCTGAAACATCAACGTCTGTGCGCCCGCATCTGCTGGATCGAGCTCGACGATGACGTACGTTCCCTTGCTTTTGCCCCCTTCATCACTCAGCTCGGCTTTGTCGTTTACATAGGCAGTGACAATCGAGCGTCCCAAAACCGAGAAAGATCCCAGCCCCTTTTCCTGGGCCTGTTGACCGATGGCGCCATGTCCGGGATCAACCGAAGACGCATCGACATCCACGTCGTATTCAATCGCCACGCCGACAATCTTCTCTCCGATTGCATATGTTTTCGCAAGTGCAGAAACAGAGATAACGTGCTCGTAGAATTCGCTAACGTCGCTATCCGTGCCACCCGATTTGCCGTCGCTATCAACCTTCAGTGCATCATCCTTGCCGGCAGCCACGCTTCCCGCGCCGCTTTCGCTTCCAGACGCGCAGCCAACAAGCATAGAGGCGGTGCCCGCCAGCATTGTGGCCCCACCGGCCGTTAAAAAGCTTCGCCGACTCATTTCGAAAGCCATTTTTATTGCCCCGTTCCCCAGCCCGCTTCTGACTGGATTTTCAGCATTTCTAATCAGAAATTAACGAAACGGAGTCCGTGCCTTCGAAGCGCCAAAACAGGGAATCCGTTGATGCCAGATGCCCGGCGCGCCGCTCGGAAGTAAAAATAAAGAAATTTTATATAATCTAAATGAGCCAATCGATTCGCTTTTGAACGGCTATTATTCCAAAGATGAATTGAAGCTACCGTTTGTTTAATATATCTTGACAAAGTCATCGGCATCATGTTTGCCTTCAACTTCTGATCTACCAAGCGGCCCTGCGCCTCACGAGAGACGCAGGGCCGCTTTGCATTGCAGTAAAGCTAACGGCTACGAACGGCGCGGCTCGGGAACCACGAGCCTATCGGGGCTCGCGCCCTCGGCATCCATCAGGCTCACGTAGCGAATCGACGGATCCCCATACATCGCGTAGTAATAATTGCCCGTGCGCGCGCTAAAGCATCCGGTGTAGATAGTCTTCTCGAACTTGCCATCGCCCATCCTGGACGCACCCTCGATCATCACCACGCCCTCGAGTGAACGGAACATGCGGACGACGTTTTCGGTCTCGCTCTCCTTTTGCGGGTAATTGGCATTGAGGTACGCCGCCTTTACAAAACGGCTCGGCGAATAGCAATCGCCCGGAATGCCGCGCATGCCGGCACCGGCTCCATAGGGCTTAAGCTCGGCGCCACGCCATGTCGCCGTCTGCGGAAAATCGCTTGTGGCGGTGATATAGGTGCGCAGGTTTTCCATGTGCCACGGGAAGGTCGGCTGGTTGGCAAGGGTGTCGACCGGATCGTCGTATACATGCAGGCCGTCAGCCATCATCTCGACCACGATGCTGCGCTGGCTGTCGCCGATAATCCAATGGAGCAGCGACACGCCCAGCCCCTCTCCGGCAGATTTGGCGACAATCACCGTGTCGCGCAGCGCGGCCTCGACCTCATCGACCGTCGAGAACGTCGCTGCCACCCACAGGGGAAACTCATAGGCCGCGATATTGGTCTTTCCATCAACCGGGCCCTCGGCATACTCGGCATAGCCGGGAAAGTTGAGCCCCGCCACAGCCAGACCCGCATCGTTACCACAGTCGAAAAACATGGGATAGTTCTTGTAATCGATGCACATGCCGATTACCGCGTGTGCCGCCGACGCATCGTCGATAAACGAATACGGGATGTGAAACCCGCGCGGCATCACGCGAACCTGTTGGCCGTAGTCAAAGCTCCAGTCGAGGTTGCGGCCTAGATACATGTGGCCAGAATTATCGGTAAATCGAATGCTCGTACACATAGCGCCTCCTAGCTTTACGTTCTTGCTAAGCTCATTGTCACCAAACAAAAAGGCGCTAAACACAAAAGCCCGGACATGACAACAATGTCACGCCCGGACCAAAAGAGACGAAGTGCGGTGCTTTGGTCCCCTTAGACCAACTTTCCAAGACAGTGGTCGATCATATGCTGGACCATCTGCGCCTCGAAGCCCACAAAGTCCTGCTTGCGCTCGCGCATCTTGCCATCGACGATCTGGTCAAAGGCAACCTTGCACTTGATATAGCGCGTGGACTTGGTGACCTCCTCGTGCGTCAGGCAGCTCTCCTCCATCTTGCTGGCGCCCAGGCCAAACACCAGACGGGGGTTGTAGAGCACGTGGGGCTCGCCGGCATCGTCCAGGTAGACGCAGACCTTCTTGGTAACGCCAATCTGATTGGCGGCCAAGCAGCCGGCATCATCGAGCGACTTGATGGTATCAATCAGATCCTGAGCGACCGATTCGTCCTCGACAGTCGCAACCTCGCAACGCTGAGACAGGATAGCCTCGTCGCGGCAGAGCTCTTTAATCATACGTTCCTCCATAGGGGTCGTTGTAACCGCTTAAGTATACGGTACCTACACAATTTCATGCGAAAGATACCGCCCGTCCGTTACAAACCGCCGAACATCAACATGTGAGGAACACCAACTTCACAAAGGCGATATAGTGGGTGAGTTCGTGTCAATCGGCCTAAACTCGGGGCCGAACAAGGAAAGGGTATGCATGGACGAACTATTTCACGTCAGTGAGCGCAAGTCCACAATCGGGACCGAACTTCGCGCTGGACTGACAACATTCCTGGCGATGGCCTACATCATCGCCGTCAACCCCGCGGTACTCTCGGGCGCTGGCATCGATGCGGGAGCGCTCGCCTGCGCCACCTGCCTGGGCGCCGGCATCATGACCATCTGCATGGGCATCTTCGCAAACCGCCCGCTCGCCTGCGCGTCGGGCCTGGGCATCAACGCCATGATCGCGGGCATCGCCACCACCATGTGCGGCGGCGACTGGCACGTGGCCATGAGCGTTATCTTCCTCGAGGGCATCGTCATCTTGCTGCTCGTCCTGTGCGGCCTGCGCGAGGCCATCATGGACGCCATCCCCGTGGTCCTGCGCCACGCCATCTCGGTGGGTCTGGGCCTGTTTATCGCCATGATCGGCCTGTGCGACGCCGGCATCATCACCGCTGGCGCCGGTACGCTTGTCGGCCTGGGCGACATCACCTCCCCCACCTTTATCGTCGGCATCATCTCCATCGTCGTGACGGTCGCCCTGGCTTCCCGCAACGTGCCGGGCTCGCTGCTCATCGGCATCATCGTCGCCGTTATCGCCGGTATCCCGCTGGGCGTCACTCATGCGCCCGAGGGCCTCATCGCACCGCTCGACTTCTCGACCTTTGGCGCCCCGTTTGCCAGCACCGCCGATGGCAACATGGCCATCGTGAAGGTTCTGACCGACCCGATGCTGCTCGTCGTGGCCTTCTCGCTGCTCATGAGTGACTTCTTCGACACCATGGGCACCGCGATGGCCGTCGCCAAGCAGGGCGAGTTCCTGACCGAGGACGGCAATGTCGAGGACATCCGTCCCATCCTGGTCGTCGACTCCGTGGCCGCTGCTGCCGGTGGCTTTATGGGCGTCTCCTCCATCACCACTTTCGTCGAGTCCACGTCCGGCGCTGCCGACGGTGGCCGCACGGGTCTCACCTCCGTCACCACCGGCGTGCTGTTCATCCTCGCCGCGTTCTTCTCCCCCATCGTCACCATCGTTTCCAGCGCCGCCACCTGCGGTGCTCTGGTCTACGTCGGCTACCTCATGATGAGCGAGGCCTCCGAGATCGACTGGTCCGACGTGTCGCAAGGTTTCCCGGCGTTCATGATTGTCGCCGGCGTGCCCTTCACTTACTCCATCTCTGCCGGCATTGGCCTGGGCTTTATCGCCTACGTGATCGTCGCGCTCTTTAAGGGCGAGGCCTCCAAGATCAAGCCGCTCATGTGGATCGCAGCACTTGCCTTCCTCGTCTACTTCTTTGTAGCGTAGGCGCAAGATTTGCAATACCAAACAGCAAAGCGCGGAGTCGCATCGAGCGGCTCCGCGCTTTGCTTTTAAAGCCAGGCGCCACACGGACGCGCGATGTATTGCTTCGCAAGTTTTGGACGTTTTGCTCTCCAAACGGCACTACCGCCGGCTACATCCTGCAGATATGCTGGGCGTAATCGCATAGGCCCTATGAGGATGGGAGTAACCATGGCCGCCTTGTTCACGACCCCCAAGCGCAATGACAAAACCTCTGGAGCCCATTTTGTCGAGCCCGACGTGCGCCGTCGCACGCTGCTCGCACACGGCAGCTGGCGCCGCGTGACACGCCGCATCGTTGTAGGCGCCGTATGCGCGCTCACGGTAAGTTCGCTGCTCATGCCGAGCGTCTCGCTCGCGGCCGAGTGGGTGGACGTCGGCGGCACCCAATACAACGCCGGCACCGCGGCGGGCGACGCCGCCGGCACCTGGAGCTGGGACGGCGCCAACGACATGAAGCTCAACGGCTATAACGGCGGCGCGATCGAGGCAGCGGGCAAGCTCAACGTGAGCTACGAGGGCAACAACACCGTCACTAACGACAACGGCCGCGGCATCAAGGTTAAGGATGGCGCGAACGAGAACGCCGAGCTTAATATTCAGGGCGACGCGTCCAGCACGCTCAACGTGACATCTTCTCGTGACGCCATCACTTCCGTCGGCAACATCAACATCGACGGCGCTGGCACTGTCAACGCCACGAGCACCGAGCACGATGCCATCGATGCCGGGGGCGATGTCACCATCAAGGGCTCGGGAAACGTTAACGCCACGGGCGATTCGGATGGCATCAGGGCCGACGGCAACATCACGATCGACAACAGCGGAACCGTCACCGCCAAGGCCACCGAGGATCAGGGTATCGATGCTAACGAGAACCTCATCATAAAGGGCGGCGGCAAGGTAGAGGCAAGCTCTATCAAAGACAATGCGATTTGGGCCGACGGCAACATCGAGATCTCGGGTGGCAGCCAGGTCAAGGCAAGCTCCGAGGAAGACGCCGCCATCGACGGTAAAAACAGCCTCACGGTCACGAACGCTTCCCTCAACGCAAGTGGCGTTGGGTATGGCATCTATGTCTACAAGGGCATCACGCTCGATGGCGCGACCGTGACGGTCCGCGCAAGCTCAGATGGCGGGGAAGCCAGCGCACTCTTCACCGATGAGGACGACATCGTCATCAAGAACGGCTCGACTGTGGATGCGCTCGCAGAAGGCAGGTTCTCGGTTGCAATCTCCACCAGTAATTTCTACTCCGACGAAGCGGGTGGCCATATCTACATCAGCGACTCCGTTGTCAAGGCCATAGCCCGCTATGCCGAGACCGGCGGCGACGGCCCCGACCACTACAGTGGAGACCAAAACGACGAAATCATCCCTGAGTCCGAGGGCCTGAACATCGGCATCTTCGCGCAGACCGAGAAGGGCATCACGCCCGCGACCATCTCGATCGTCCGCAGCAAGGTCACGGCCGAGGGAGACACGGCGGCCATCTTCGCCCTTGCCATGAGCGCGGACGGCAAGGCGATCGGCACCATCGAAATCAAGGACGCCATCATCCAGACGCCTGCAGGCGGCAAAGTCATTGACTATCGCAACAAGGAAGAGCTCAGCGACGGCATCGTCTACGAGGCGGGGCAGACCATTGGCACGGGCGATGCCACGATTGACTCCCCCTATGACGCCGCTGTCGCCAAGAGCACGGTCATCGTGCCTCCCGAGGAGACCAAGCCCGAGGAAAAGCACGGCAAGACCAAGCCCGAGGGTTCCAAGTCCGAGGGCACGAAGACAACCAAGACCGTTGCAGTTGCAGCCATGGGAGCCAAGACCGTCGGCAAGCTCGCGGCAACCGGCGACACCTCGAACACAGCCATCGTGGCAGCCGCCCTTGCGGGAACAGCCGCCATCGCCGCAGGCACCATGGCGAGCCGCAAGCGCTCTTAGACGCCTCTGCGCACATGGCAGCTCCCGCGAAGGCCCCGAGTCCCAGCACCGTTTAACAACGCCACCGCCAAGCTCCCCTCCGGCGGTGGCGTTTTCCATATGCGTCCGCAGGGTATGCACGAGATTGTCTTTGGTCTAGCCCAACCTGCATGAGCCGGCGTGCGACAATGGGGGCCGTCGATATCACAACGCCGAGAGAAGCCCGTCATGGAAGCGCATCAAAAGCAGATAACCGTTCATGCACAGCATGCCGAAAGCGCACCAGTCATCTATCTTCCCGTGGTCATGGGCGACGGCACGGAGGTTTATGAACGCTGCCGAGAGCTCAACTGCCCGCCCTTCACGCTTGTCGGCATTGGCAGCCTCAACTGGAATCGCGAGCTGAGCCCCTGGGTATGCGACGGTACCGTGCGCGATGCCGAGCCCTTTGGTGGACAGGCCGCTGGTTTTCTTGACGAGTTGTTGAAGCAGATAATCCCCCAGGCCGAATCATCGCTCCCGCAACCGCCCACCTGGCGCGGCGTTGCCGGCTACTCGTTGGCGGGTCTTTTTGCACTGTGGGCACTTTGGCAAACAGATGTCTTTGAGCGCGCGGCGAGTGCATCGGGGTCGCTGTGGTTCCCCGGCTTTATCGACTACGCTCGCGAGCGCACGATGACAGCTACGCCCGACGCCGTCTATCTGTCACTCGGCAAAAAGGAAACCAAGACGCCCAACCGCATGATGCGGCACGTGCTCGACGATACGCGCGCGATGGAAGAGCTGTTTATCGAGCGTGACATTCCAACAATGCTGGAGCTCAACCCCGGCAACCACTTTGCCCAAACCGACCTGCGCATGGCGCGCGGCATCCACTGGGTTCTTGCGCACTAAAAAGCCGGCCATGCGCATCGGACGCATGGCCGGCTTTTTTAACTGATTTGGACACAGCCGCTATTCGGTGGACTCCTCGAGCTCGGAGACATCAAACTCAAAGTCGTTACCCGGCAGAATCGCGTTGAGCACGATACCCACCAGCGAGCCCACGGCAAGGCCGGAAAGCGAAATCGTCACGCCGCCCAGCTCCAGCACGATGGCACCGGCGGTGCTATAGGCAATGCCGAGCGAAAGCACGAGCACCAGAGCTGCCACCAGCACGTTGCGGTTGTTCTGGAAATCGACCTGGTTTTCGATAAGGTTGCGTACGCCCACGGCACTGATCATGCCATAGAGCACGAGCGACACGCCGCCGATTACACACGCCGGCATGGCCGCAATGACGGCCGCGAACTTGGGGCAGAACGAAAGCACGATGGCGCAGCACGCGGCAATGCGAATCACGCGCGGGTCGAACACACGCGTCAGAGCAAGCACGCCGGTGTTCTCGCCATAGGTAGTGTTGGCCGGAGCACCAAAGAGCGAAGCCAGAATCGTGGCAAGGCCATCGCCGAGCAGCGTGCGATGCAGGCCGGGATCGGCGATGTAGTTACGCTCGCAAGTGGAGCCAATAGCGGAGATATCACCGATATGCTCGATCATGGTTGCGAAGGCCAGCGGCATGATAGTGATGATGGCCGTCGTGGCGAGGCCGCTATCAAACTGCGGCCCAAAGAGTGCAAACACCGTGTTGTCCCACACGACGGGCAAGCCAACCCAGGGAGCGGCGGCAACGCCCGAAAAATCGACCTCGCCCAGCGCGGTCGCAACGGCATAGCTCACCACAACGCCCAGCAAAATCGGCACAATCTTGACCATGCCGCGACCCCAAATATTGCAGATGACGATTACGGCGACGGCAACCACGGCAACGAGCCAGTTGGTCTGGCAGTTGGCAATAGCGGAGCTTGCCAGGATCAGACCGATCGAAATGACGATGGGGCCCGTCACCACCGGCGGGAAGAAACGCATGACACGCTTGGCGCCAAAGGCGCGGAACAGGGCCGCAAGCACCGGATAGAGCAGGCCGGCACAAGCTACGCCCAGGCAAGCGTAGGGCAAAAGCTCAGCCTCGCCGTTGGGCGCAATGGCGGCATAACCCGCGATAAAGGCAAACGAGGAGCCCAGGAACGCGGGCACCTTACCGCGCGATAGAAAATGAAACAGCAGCGTGCCGATGCCGGCGAACAGAAGCGTCGCCGAAACGGAAAGGCCGGTGAGCACGGGCACGAGCACCGTGGCTCCGAACATCGCAAACATGTGTTGCAAACCCAACACAAACATGCGCGGGCGGCCGAGCGACGATGCATCGTAGATGGCATCGGTGACGGCGGGCGTCGAAGACTGGGACATGGAAGTCCTTTCGAATGGAAGGGCGATCAGGCATATCGGATAACCTGCCCGAACGATACGATCCGAACCATTGTACGCGATATGCAGTACCTCGCACGCGCCGCCACCTGCAAACGCTAGCGCTATTTCCAAACGCGCTCGGCAATACGCCTGACCAGCGCAATCTTTGCCCACTGCTCGTCCTCGGTCAGCTTATTGCCAATCTCGCAGCTGGCAAAGCCACACTGCGGAGACAGATACAGGTTCTCGAGCGGCACGTACTTTGCCGCCTCGCGGATGCGCTCGACGATAACATCCTCGTTCTCGAGCTCTGCCGCCTTGGTGGTCACCAAGCCCAGCACGACCTTCTTGCCGGGAGCAACGTACTTGAGCGGCTCAAAACCACCGGCGCGGGGCGTGTCGAACTCCAGATAGAACGCGTCAACGTCCTCATGCGCAAACAGGTACGGCGCGATGGGGTCGTAGCCGCCCTCAAAAGCGTAGGTGGAGTGGTAGTTGCCGCGGCATACATGCGCGTTGATAACCAGATCGTCGGGCTTGCCCTCGATGGCGGCATTGTTGAGCGCCACGCCCAGCTCGCTTACCTTTTGCAGGTCGACCGGGCTCATGCCGGTTTTGGCAACAAAATCGGTATCGCAGTAGATGCCCCAGGTGCAGTCATCAAACTGGATGTTGCGGCAGCCCGCGGCATACAGGTCAGCAATCACGGTGCGGTATGCTGCGGCAATGGCACCGACGAGCTCTTCGTCGGTCTTGTAGACGGCGTGCAGACTCTCCTGCTGGCCATCGCAGCGGTCGAGTGTGACTTCGGAGAACGTCTGGATCGGCGCCGGAATGGTCTGGCGCGCGACCTGGCCCTCTCCCTCGAGCGACTTGATAAATTTGAAGTGCTCGACGAACGGATGATTCTCGCCGCTAATGGGACCGGTTACCACGGCGGTGTCGGCGGTAGTCTCCTCATCGTGGAACATGTAGCCCGTGCGCGAGGCGCGGCGCTCAATGCCGTTGAGGCCCCACATAAAATCGAGGTGCCAGTAGCTGCGGCGGAACTCGCCATCGGTAATCACCTGCAGGCCGGCAGCCTTCTGCTTGGCCACTAAGTCGCGGATGGCCTCGTCCTCGACGGCCTTAAGGCCGGAAGCGTCGAGTTTACCCGCGACATAGGCGGCACGGGCGTCCTTTACAGCCTGCGGACGAAGAAAACTGCCGACGATATCGGCACGAAACGGCGCGTTCGGTTGAATCGAAGTGCTCATAGATATCTCCCTTTGCATTGGTTGCTTTACTGGGACAGAGTATGAGCGCTCATATGGACATCGTAAAATATATGTTTATAACAGTTTGATATAGATGCTTCCTATATCAGTTTGGACTGCCATAAAGAGATTTGACCCGTGCAGAACGCAGCAGTCTAGATGTGCTGACGAATCGCTTCGATATAGGCCTGCCCGTAGCGCGTAAGTGTCGTGTTCTTGCGCGTGATGATGCCGATCTCCATGTACTCGTCTACATCGAGCGGAATGGAGATAATGCCGGGGCCGTTAAGTTCATGGCTGATCACGCCCGAACAAACCGTGTAGCCGTTAAGGCCCATGGCCAGATTGAACAACGTCGCACGGTCGCGCACGCGGATATTCTTGCGACGCTCAAAGGTCGAGGTCAGCTCCTCGGAATAGTAAAACGAGTTGTAGCTGCCCTGCTCATAGGACAGGAACGGGTAGTCTTCCAAGTCCTCGAGCGTCACACTCGAGCGACCCGCCAGCGGATGGTCGGAGCACACAAAGACATGCGGCGTAGCGCAGAAGAGTCCTTCGAATACGAGCTCGTTGGCCGCCAGCATGCGCTCGATGACCTCGCGATTGTGCTCCGACAGATACAGGATGCCGAGCTCGCTTTTCATATGCGCGACGTCCTCGATAATCTCGTGGGTCTGCTCCTCGCGCAGGGTAAAGTCGTAGCGCGCGGCATCGAACTCGCGGATCACATCGACAAATGCATTAACGGCAAAGGAATAATGCTGGCAGCTCACACTAAAGTGCGGCACCTGCTCGGACGTGCCTTTGTACTTGCCCTCGAGCAGGTCGGCCTGGTCGAGCACCTGGCGCGCGTAGCCCAAGAAGGTCTCGCCTTCCTCGGACACAATGACGCCCTTGTTGGTGCGCTCAAAGATGTGTACACCCATCTCGTTTTCGAGATCGCGAATTGACGCGGTAATCGAAGGCTGCGACACAAAGAGCCGGCGCGAGGCCTCGGTGATGCTGCCGCATTCGGCAACTTTGACGACATATCTGAGCTGCTGGAGCTTCATGGCTTTCTCCCTAGACGTTCGTGACGTCGAAACCCGTCGCGTCCATCTGACGCATAAACGACGGCATCTCCCCCGTCGCGGCGCAGGCGGCAATCTGATGCAGAGCCCCGGCAACCGCATCATCTGCCGCAGCGCCGATATGCCAGCGCGCGGCAGCCGTGACGGCCTCGTTGGCATTGGCGACTGCAACGGAATTGGGAACGGCATCGATCATGGGCAAATCGTTATCGGAATCGCCGAATACGGCCACCTCGTCGGGCGTCAGGCCCAAAGCGCGCGCCAGCTCCAGCGCAGCACAGCCCTTGTCCCAGCCGGTCGGAAGAACGTCGAACAGGCGCACGCGGTTGTTGGGAAACACGAGCGAGAGCTCCGGCACCTCGGCGGCAACACGCTCGCGCAGCTCGGCGAGCTCCTCGCGCGAACGGGCACTCCAGATATTCGCCTTGTATACCGGGGCATCGTCAACGACAGGGCGACAGGGAGCCTCTTCGCCCTTGAGCCACGCGTTGCCGCCTGACTCCATGGCGCGACGCACACGCTCGGGATCGCTTGTCACGCAATAGGCGTCGTTGTCCCAAAAGTCATCACCCAGACGGTAGACCTTCAAATAGGTATCGTCGGTCTCTTGCTCCAGGTAGTCGGCCAGGCGCATAAGGGCATCGTTATCAGTTGCGCGCGAGGCAACCGCCTCGCCATCGACAAACATCACCTGGCCGTTGCAAAACGCACCGGTCGAGAAGCACTCGGAGCGATTGCGGAACATCCAGCTCATCGCGGACGGCTGGCGACCCGAAACCGGGCCAAAATGCAGGCCCGCCGCCTGCATGGCATGAATGCCCTCGATGGCGCAGTCGCTGGCGCCATCGTGTCCAGCAGGAATCAGCGTATCGTCCATATCGGTCAGCACAAGTTTGATCATAAGGTCCCCTCGGTCATTCTTTATCCCGTCTATTGTAACGACCTGCCAATAAGGGACAGGTTTATTTTGTCAGGTTTTATCTGGGAAAATGCAACGCCCCAGTTGCCACCTACCAAAATAAACCTGTCCCTTTTTGGCAGGTGCGTTAGTATAGGGAACAACAGATTCGATGCGGGAGTGCCGGCGGTGCAAACCACAAGGCTGAGAGGGCATGGGGCCCAATCCTTTGAACCTGTCAGTTAATGCTGGCGTAGGGAGCATGCCGCCTTTACAGGGGCGCTGTCTATGCACAGCGCCCCTTTTCTATGCCAAGGAGGCATGTGCAGTGATTGATTCGGAACAGCTTAAGCAACATATGGTCAAGGCCGTGGAGGAGATTCGCGCCACCAATCCGATGGCCGGCTCCATCACCAACACAGTGACGATCGACTTTGTCGCCAACGCACAGCTCGCCGTGGGTGGATCGGCCGCCATGGTCTATCTGCCCGACGAGGGCGAGGCACTCGTTGCCGGCGGCGGCGCCATCTATCTCAATATGGGCACGCTCTTCCCCATCTACGAGCAGACGATTCCCCGCGCGGCCAAGGCGGCACACGACGCCGGCAAGCCCTGGGTGCTCGATCCGGTGGGTCTGGGCATCGGCAGTCTGCGCACCCAGCTGGTAAATGAGCTCAAGCAGTACAAGCCCGCCATCGTGCGCGGCAACGCCTCCGAGATCATCGCGCTCGCCGGCCTGTGGGGTCTTGAGGGCGAGGCGGCCGATCTGAGCCGCGTACGCGGTGTCGACACCACCGACACGGTCGACGCCGCCCGCGATGCCGCCGTGGCACTCGCCCGCTACACCGGCGGCGCCGTAGTGGTCTCGGGTGAGGTCGACCTGATCACCGACGGCACGACCGTGGCCAAGTCCCACGGCGGCAGCCCGCTCATGTCCAAGATCACCGGCTGCGGCTGCTCGCAGGGCGGCGTGCTGGCCGTGTATGCCTGCGCCGCCGATCCGTTTACGGCAGCCGCCTGCGGCACCGCCGTCTACAACGTTGCCGGCACGCGTGCCGCCGCTGTCGCCGATGCCCCGGCAAGCTTTAAGGTCGCCTTTATCGACGAACTCTACCGCGCGACCGCCCAGGACATCGCCAACAACCAGCTCGAGCTCGAGGAGGCGTAAGCCATGTCCGAACCCGTAGCCAATACCGGCATGAATACGCTCGTCGCCGTGGCCATCGCCCCGTGCGGCACCGGCGATGAGCTGTCCGCCGAGGTCGCCGAGGTCGTGCGCGTCATTCGCGAGAGCGGCCTTCCCAACCGCACCACCTCGATGTTCACCGAGATCGAGGGCGACTGGGACGAGGTCATGCAGGTCGTGCGCGACGCAACCTTTGTGTTGGCGAGCAAGGGCATCCGCACCGAAGTCGTGCTCAAAGCCGATATTCGACCCGGATTTACCGACACCATGACCGGCAAGCTCGAGCGCATGGAAGCGCAGATCAAGAAGCAGGAGGAAGCACGATGAGCATCCGCGACAACCTTGATATCTCAGCCTATCTGGTACTCGGCCCCGAAAACACGCTCGGGCGCCCCGTGGGCGATGTAGTGGCCCAGGCACTCGACGCCGGCTTTACCTGCATCCAGGTGCGCTCCAAGGTGGCAAGTGCCCGCGAGATCATTGCACTGACCGGCGACGCCGCGCAGGCAATCGCACAGGTTGGCAAGACCGGTCAGGTCGCCCTGTTAATCGACGACCGTCTGGACTGTGTACTCGCCGCGCGCGAGCAGGGCATTGCCGTCGACGGCGTGCACGTAGGCCAGAGCGACATTCCCGTCGAGGTCTGTCGCAAGCTGCTGGGCCCCGACGCCATCGTGGGCCTTTCGGCCCGCTGCGAGGAGATGCTCGAATACGTCAAGACCGCCGACATGAGCCTGGTCGACTACCTGGGCATCGGCCCGCTCCACGAGACCGAGACCAAGCGCGACTGCGGACGCGCGGCCGACGGCTCTATCATCACCAAGAGCTTTGAGGACCTGGACGCACTCCACGCGGCAAGCCCCGTGCCCATCGTGGTGGGCGGCGGCGTCAAGACGGCCGACTTGCCGCAGCTTAAGGCAACCGGTGTCGATGGCTTCTTTGTGGTGAGCGCCGTCTGCAGTGCCGACGATCCCTACGCCGCCGCCAAGGAGCTCGTCGACACCTGGCAGCAGGCATAGGCATAGGCATAGGCCGAGCAGCTGGTTCGCAGCCTCATATCTTCAGCAATGGAAAGCGCATCCCAGTTTGGGTCTCCATTCCGGGATGCGCTTTCCGCCGAGATGACGGCAGCAGCCTCTACCCTGCCAGATATGCCTCCAGTGCCGGCAAGGTCGCCTCCGCATCGCGGCGACCAATCTGGTAGATGCGTTCAAGTTCATCCGGTTCGCGGCACAGCGACGGCACCTTCACCGATTCGCTCGGCCGCACCACAAAGATCTCGCCGGCAGCCTCGCGACGTGCCAGGTCATCGAGCGTGGCATTGTAGACCTCATGCCGATGCTCAAGCGCTGCGACAAACTTCGGATAGTGACGGAACACGCGCCGTAGCATGGGCATCACGCTGTTGGGCTGCTTCGCAAAGCCCGCCGGCTGCGTAAGTACCACGATATTGCGGTCATACCCCTGCGCAAACAGCCAAGCGCTGGGAATGGAATCGGCCACGCCGCCATCCAGGTACTTGCGGCCCTCAATGGCGACAGGACGCGTCGCCACGGGAATTGCCGACGACGCCCGGATCCACTCGATATCGCGCTCGTCGCCATAGGGCAGGTCGTGGTAGACGGCCTTGCCCGTCTCGATATCGGTACACACGCACGTAAATCGCATGGGGCAGGCGCGATATGCTTCCAGGTCGATGGGATCGCGCTCGATAGGCACCTCGTGATAGGCAAAGTCGGCATTGAACATATCGCCGGTTCGCAGCCAGCTGGTCACGCTCGCATAGCGCTTGTCGGCGCAATAGGCCTTGTTATAGCGAATGGCGCGGCCGATCTGGCGCGATTTAAAGTTGTAACCAAACGCCGCGCCCGCCGAGACGCCCACCATATGGTCGCAGGTCAAACCGTGCTCCATCCAAACGTCGAGCACGCCCGCCGTATACATACCGCGGTAGCCGCCTCCCTCGAGCGCCAGCCCCACCGTGCGCGTCATATTTGACTGTACCATGCGACCATCTCCGTTCCTGCGTTTTGAAACGGGACAAGTATACCCGTCAACATATATCGTCCCAGTCGCATTTTTATCGAACATCGCATCGTCGCGCTACCGCTTGTCGAATAATAGCCGCCCACAGCATGTGCACCCATATATAATTGTGCACTATTGTTTACACTACTCAGCTGTTATCAACAGCGAACATTAGCCGGCAAATTAACTCAACAACGCGGCAAGGCGGGGGCCTGGATACATGCAAAGCGCTGAGCAACGACGCGTGTACACAACGAGCTCGCCCAACGCAATCCGCCCCGACCTCAGAAAGTCGCTTAGAACATGGATACTGTCAGCAATTACACCGAAACGCTCGAAAAGACCGTCCGCGACCTTCTCGAACGGCAGGAGGATCTGATCAGGACTGCCTTTACCGACCAGCTTACCGGGCTTGGCAACCGTGGCGGCTTTGCCCGTTCCCTCGAGGAGCTCTGGGAGCAGGACGCCCCCGTTACCATGGCGTTCATCGATATCGACAATCTCAAGCACTGCAACGACGTCTTTGGGCATGACGAGGGCAACCGCTATATCTTGCAGGTAAGTCTCTATCTTAAGCTGTATATGAAGGTGGGCGAAGCGGCGTTTCGCATAGGCGGCGACGAGTTTGCCATCCTATCTACGATTGCAACCGAGGACGACCTCGCCGAACGTCTGAAACACTGCCGAACGGTTCTGCTCAAAAACAACGATTCCGAGATGCCCCACTCGTTTAGCTACGGAGTGTCACATGCCGACCCCGCCCTGGGCGAAGCTTCCAATCGCATGACGCTCGATGCCGACCATCGCATGTACGACTACAAGCTACGTCATGCCATGCACCTCGATCGACGCAATATCACGCAAGTCCACGCCGACGACTTCGAAATAAGCGATCGTATTTTTGACGCCTTTTCGATGCTCAACGAGGGCCGTTATTTCTTTATCGAGAACTTGGACAAACATCGCACCCTTTGGTCACAAGGTGCCTTGCGCGATCTCGGTCTTCCTTCGGAGCATGTAGACAACTGCCGCGATTACTGGAAAACGCGCGTCCATCCCGATGACCTTGAGGCCTACCTCACCGACATCGACCAAATCTATAACGGCTCCAAACACCGTCGAGTTATGCAGTACCGCGTACGCAATGCCGCCGGCGGCTACGTCCTCTGCCGTGCTCGCGGGTTTCGTATCGATGGCGACGAAAATATCCCCTCGCTCTATGTCGGCGAGCTCGTCAACCACTCGCTTGCCGAAACCGTCGACGCCGCCACAGGCCTCGGCACCCAGCGCATGTTGGTCAACGCCATCGACGCCTGCCGTCGCGACCGTTGCGAGACGGGGCTTATAGCGGTGCGCATTCGTGGCACGACAAAGCTCAACGAGCTCTACGGGGCCGAGGCTGTCGACAACATGCTTGCCGAATACGCAGGCCGAATGCTGTCGATCACCCGCGGCAGGAGCAGGGTCTATCGTTCACGTAGCGTCCAATTCGTCGTGCTCAGCAACGATTTAGACCACGAGGCATTCGAGCAACTGACCCGCCACCTTAAAGAGGCCGTTTTCGCTCCTGTGCAAATCGCGGGCGACACCATTACTCCCGTCTGTCTTGTCGTCCCGGCCTTTTACGAGCACTTAACCCATCAAGCGACCGCCGTTTTAGGCGAACTCGAGCGTCGCCTTCGCACGGCCGGCGGGCTTGTTCCCAACGATAGTCTCCCCATACCCGAGGCGGAGCGCAAAAGCGCCATCGCCGAACGCATCGACACGCTCACGGGCCTCTATCGACCCAGCGAGTTTATGCGGCGCGCCAACGCATTTCTCGAGGCAAGGCGCGACGACGCCTGGTGCATCGCCACGGTCGACATGGGCCACATGCGCCTGTTTAATGAATGGCACGGCCAGGCCGAGGGCGACCGCGTACTCGCAGATGTGGGCACGGTCCTCAAGGACATCGAGAATGCCGATATGGGCGTCGCAGGGTACTGGGGCCAAGATGACTTTTGCGTACTCATCCCCTTTAAGCACATCACCGTCCATCAAATCTACAACCGCGTTCGTGAGGCAGTAGCCAGGCATGATGACGGCGTAGGTTTCTGGCCGTCCATGGGCGTTTACCCCATCGACTCCAATGAGGAAATCACCATCGATGCGCAGGCGAAGGCAATGTTTACCAATCGACGCGCCAAAAACGATTTCAAGGAGCGCATTGCCATTTTCCGCCCCGAGGAATATGAGCACGAGATTGCGTTCCACCACACGCTGACCGAGTTCCAATACGCGCTCTCAAACGGCCGCATCACGTACTACCTTCAGCCCCAGGTCGATATGGAAACCGGCGAGGTTATTGGCGCCGAAGCACTCACCCGCTGGATTGACAAGGACGGCTCTCTCATTTCGCCCGTAACGTTTATCCCCACACTCGAGGAAAGCGGCTTTGTGGTGACACTCGACAAGTACATTTGGCAGGGTGTCGCCTCGTGGCTGCGCGAGCGCATCGATCGCGGTCTTCGTGTGGTTCCGGTCTCGCTTAATGTGTCGCGCGTGGATATCCTTGCCTGCGACGTTGCCGAACATATGGGGGCGCTTGCCACCCAATACAAGCTACCGCCCGAGCTCATGCGCATCGAGATCACCGAGACGGCTTATACGGGAGACCCCGAGGCCGTGGACAAGCTGACAGCCGACCTGCACACCCGCGGCTTCTCGACCTACATGGACGATTTTGGCACCGGCCAGTCCACGCTCGCGATGCTCAAGAACGTCAACGTCGACGTCATCAAGCTCGACCGCACCTTTGTGCCCACCGACCGCGATCAAGGCCGCAGCACGCAAATCATTTCATCGATGCTCGAAATGGCGCAGTCGCTCCATCTGCCCGTCGTGGTCGAAGGCGTCGAGACAAATGAGCAGGCGAACATGCTACGACAAATGGGCGCCCGCTACGCTCAGGGCTTCCTCTACTACCGCCCCATGCCGGCGAAGGATTTTGAGGCATTGCTCGATGGTGGCAATAACAACTGATACGCTCGCGCGCAAAACGCCACCGTCGAAGGAGACATTTGTCTCCATTAGCTAACTTATATCCCCAATTCAAACCGAATTGGGGATATGATACAAACCGTTGTTCCGCCCAAGGAGGTTATCCATCATGAACGAGTCGTATCGCCTGGGCGAGCAATCGATTATTGCCTATCTTCAGCGACTTGCGAACGGCGTCTCGACCGCCGAACTCGATGTTGCCGCGCTGCCTGCTGAGCTACGCGCCGTTGGTGAGCAACTGCAAAAGACGCATGCCATCCTGCAACAAGAGCGCCAGCTGCTTGAGCGCAACGCCTATATCGATCCGCTCACCAACTTGGGCAACCGCAACGGATTCGACCGTCACGTCGAGCAACTCTGGCGCAAAGGCGACCCCTTCACCTGCGCCTATATCGACATCGACCATCTCAAGCATTGCAATGATAGGTTTGGCCACGCCGAAGGCAATCGCTATATTCTGAGCATCTGCCGCACGCTCTCCGAAACCATGGAGCACGATGAGATGCTGTTCCGTATCGGTGGAGACGAGTTTGTGCTCATCTCGCTCTCCGCAAACGAGATTGAACTCGAGCAGCGCTTGGAGCAGGTACGTGCCGGGCTGATCGAGGCGAGCTCAGGTGGCAAGGCGCCCATGATCGGCAGCTTTAGCTTTGGCTGCTCACGCGTCGATCCACTTGCCGGCGACACGCGTCGCCAGATGACGATGGATGCCGATCGCAAGATGTATCGCTATAAGCTTATGCATCGTGTGCAGCAACCGAAAGACGATGACGCGCCGCAACGCCCAATCGTCGATCAGCTTCCCTGCAACGACCGGGTGTTCCAAGCGATCTCCATGAGCTCCGAGACGCGCTATCCGTTTATCCTCAATCTCGATACGGGAGAATCGCAATGGTCGGTTAACGCCGTGCGCGATTTTGACCTGCCCTCCCAGCACCCTTTTAACTCGGTCGACATGTGGCTTGCCCGCGTTCATCCCGAGGACCGCGACAACGTACGTGCCGAGCTCGACATGGTGATAAACGGCACGTGGCACTTCCACTACATGCAGTATCGCGTAATGGATGCCACCGGAAAATACGTGCTTTGCGACTGCACGGGCTACCGCTTGGACGGCACCGATACCGAGCCCGGCATGTATGTGGGCATTATCATCAACCGAAGCTTGGCAGATACGACTGATTCCGTAACCGGCCTGGGCGATATTCACGCCCTGGTCAACGCCATTGGCGAAATGCGTCGCGTGACGCGCGAGGCAGGCTTTATTGCCATTAAGGTCGACGATATCGCCGAGGTCAATGCCCGCTTTGGATTCGATGCAGGCGACCGCGTGCTCGCCGAAAGCGCCGCCTGCCTCATGGATTGTTCGCGCGGCAAGGGCCGCCTGTTCCGCTCGACGGGGCCGACATTCGTGGCACTCTTCGATGAGCTCGGCCCCGAGGCGATCGACGAGATCACAAGCGACATCGAACGGTTCCTGGGTTCCCCCGTACTCATCGGCTCGCTTGAATATCAGCCACCCATTCGTGTGGCGACGCTTCATCTGGACGCTGTCGATCGACAGCCCGTTTCCATTTTGAACGAGCTCAAAGCGCTGCTTGAAGAAGCACCGCAGGTACCGGGCACCAAGCTGGACTAGCGACGTGGGGCGCATGATAGTTAATTTCCGATCTCAGGCGAACACATTGGGCAAATAGGTCGTACCCGCAGTTAGCCGAACGCCCCCCGCAGTCTCTCCAGAGCCCGGGGGCACCGTTTTCCCAGTTGAAAGAATGGCGGAGATGCGGTTCGATGAGTCCGGTGGCCATACTCCGCCCACCGCCCGACACCTTTTCCCAGGCAAAGTCGAACGGTCGGTCCGTCTATTCCGTTTCCCCTAGGCCAGGACAGCGGGGGTTCCGGAGCCGCCCATTACATTCATTCGGGAGGCGCTAAATTCATATGGAACGAGAAAGAGTTGATCACCCGATTATTATGCCCGCCTTAAAAAGCAACCAAATATACGTCCCAATATCATTCCAGCACAACCAGGAATCCATTATTTGGCTAATTCAATAGCCCCCTCACCGCTCATTACCAAAATATGATCGGCGACATCGAGCAATCTAGAATCATGCGAAACGATCAAAAAGGCCTGACCTCGCTTATTTTGTTTAATGTACTCTATCAGGCAGCCACATGCCGATCCGTCAAGATCATTGGTCGGCTCATCGAGAATTACAAAATCCGCTTTTCGGCATAACGCCATAGCCAAGCGCAACCTTTGCAGCTCTCCTCCAGATAGATTAGAACATTTTTCCCATCTTATTTTATCAATTGGTTCGAAACCGCATTCCTTGAGAAACGACGCCATTAACTCATAGCTGATGCCGTATTCATGCAAATAGTCTTCAACTGTGTCACCGGGGACGAAAGCCGTTTGCTGCATAGCAGAGAAACACTCCGACCGAACTCGGTCAAGATTGATAGCGGTCAACTTTGTGCAATCGTACTCGATATTGTCATTTGCGTGCTCGTAAAAACCCAGGAGCAGCTTTAATAGTGTGCTTTTTCCAACACCATTAGGGCCTGTAATTACATACGTTCTGCCCACGTCGAATTGAAGATTCACCCCGCAAGTTATATCAACCAGCTCTTCGTCGCGAATTAAACTGAAGTCTAAATCTAGGACCTGTATGCGGCCCACATTTGGAGTGGGAAGGATAAACTGGACTTTCTTTTAAGGATCCTCAAGCGTATTGCCGCTCGTATTCCACTGGAGACATGTAGCCCAGGGTGGAATGCATGCGCACCCTATTGTAATAGAGCTCTATGTACTTGAAGATGTCCTGCTTGGCCTCGTCCCTCGTCCCATAGCTCCTCTCTTTCACCAATTCCCTTTTCAGCGTCTTGAAGAACGACTCGGCCACCGCGTTGTCCAGCGGCGTGCCGGGCCTTGATACCGACTGGACTATGCCATGCGAGTCCAGACACCGCTGGAAGGAACGGGAGGTGTACTGCGCGCCCTGATCGTCATGGAAGACGAGGCTGCCGTCATCTGGCGGACCCTCCCTGCCGACCGCCTGCTCCATCGCGTCGATCGCGACCTTCTCGGTGATGCGCTCGGACATTGACCAGCCCACGACCTTGCGGGAGAAGGCGTCTATCACGGCTGCGAGATAGAGCCACCCTTCTCTTGTGGGTATGTAGGTGATGTCGCCCACCCAAAGCCTGTTGCGCTCGCCCACGGTGAAAGCGCGCTCTACCAGGTTCAACCGAGGGTCTCCCGGCTCGACCTTCTTCTGGATGCGGTGTTTTCGGGTCGCGCCCTTTCCGGCAAGTCCGAGCTTCTGCATGATGCGGAGCACGCGCTTCTCGCTCACGACGATGCCGCTTTTTCGCAGTTCGCGGTTGATGCGCCGGTAGCCGTAACGGCCCTTGTGCCGCTCGAAGGCCTCGACGACGAAACCTTCGATCGCCTCCCGCTCTATCTGGGCGTCGGACTTCTTCCGGCCGAGATACTCGTAGAAACCGGATTTCGAGACTTTCATCAGCCCGCATGCCTTCTTGATGGGGCCGATCTCGCCCCTATGCTCTTTGAGGAACTCGAACCTCACGCATGGTCTTGACTCAAGAAGGCCCGGAAATTTTTTAGTATCTCGTTCTCGCGCTCGAGCTCCTCGACCTTCTTCTTGAGCTTCACGATCTCGTAATCCTTGTTGATCTTCGGGGAGCCGTTTCCGGGGAACGCGCCGTCTCCCATCTCCTCGTATTCGCGGGCCCATCTTCTCAGCGTCGAATCCTTTATGCCGAGTTCCTCCGATAGGCCTTTGACCGTCATTTCCCCGGACAGGACCACCTTTGCCGCCGAGACCTTGAACTGCCTGTCGTATCGCTTTCTTCTTTGGGTCATCTTGAACACCTTTCGCTCTTAACTAGGTGTCCAATTCATCATACCCACTCCAATTATTAACCGCAAGGCAATTTCGGTAATCCCGTTTTCGCGCCTTTATTTCATTCAGCCTAGCTATTGATGCCCTCGTTTCCTGCAAAGACTGAAAGACGCCGATATAGTATTTGCCACAGCTCATCAATAGGGAATAATAAGAATTTATCATGGTAAATTCCCCAATTGTCATAGCTCCTGTGGCTATTCTTGCTCCCGAAACCAGCAACAAAACAGCTTGAAATCCCGCCGCCGCCATACGATCGCTAGAACTTACTATACTTTGTACTTTCGCAAGTGCAAGAACTGAAGGATAGTACGCAACATCAAACTGTTTTTCTACATGTTCGAAGCTGCTGTCATAACCGGCTAGCAGCTTAATCTCGAACGTCCGTGCGATACGTGATGCTATGGAGCTGAACAGGAACCCATCTTCCTCTTTCTTTTGAAATGAAGCGGCAAGCAGTGAGGGTTGAAGCATAAGCACCATAATGCAATACGCCCCAAGAAGCGTTATGCCGACGGTGCATATCGATAAATCGAGAGAAGCGATTAGCAAAAAAACCGCAATCATTGTAATCGCATTCATGAACAATGGAATCATGTTTATGACAACAAACGATGTTATTGAAGAGGTGTCCGAGTTTATTTTCTGAGCAGAGTACAACGGGGAAGTCGACTCTATGTCCGTAAGTGGCAAATGTTGAAAGTCTGACACGATTTCTTTTAAAAAACTGAAATACGAGAGGTTCAGGACTGACGTCTGGAGCATCTTTGCAAAGTAAGAGAAGACCGCCGAAATAATCCCCAATAATGCTATAGCAAAGGCTAAAATATAAATCGAATGCATGTCCTGACCGTAAACGAGCATATCAACAAACTGTCCGTTCAAATACGGTGACAGCGATGTCAGAGCATAGCTCACCAGAACCATGACCATCAGCATCTTTGCGCCGTGGCATGACATCGTTGTTTTGACCACATGCCAGAACAACGCGCACTCGTCTCTCCGCCATTTGAAATGCATCATTATATCAACCACGCCTCTGAACAGGGCCTTTTATTTGAGTTGTCAATTATATTCAACCCTCTATCCAGAGAACTGTCCTTTCGCAGCCGTAACACATAGTAATAAACGCCTGCAGTGTGGTCATTTCGATAGAGTTCGTAAACATCATCAATTGCCTCATCTACTGATGTCCACCTTGTTGGATTAGCCAAATACGCACTCCATGCAACACCCTCAACAAACGAAGAGCATGGATAGACCTCGTCATATCCCAGCAAAGACATCGTTCCCGACAACTCGCTGCTCATTATGTCTTGCACTATTGAGACTGCATCCAGGCTGTCCTTATCAGCACAAGCCATCATTCCCACCATCAACGCGGTACCATCATCGCTTAAATAATCTGGGAGCTTTTCGATAATCTCGTTGCTAACTCGGCATCCATCAAATCCCCCGTCTCCGACAAAAGGATATTCAAGTCCATTGGGAATGGGGACTAGCGGAGGATTTGCAACTATATAGTCGTATTTACTATCAGGTTCGAGCTTCTCATACAAATTCCCTTGAACAGTTTTTATCGCACCGTCCAGCCCATTCAACTTGGAATTAAGCATGTTAGTTGCACAAGTTTCGGCGTTTATCTCCACCGATGTAACCGTCATGCCACCCGCTGCCATGATCAGCGACTGAATCCCAGAGCCCGCACACAAATCAAGCCCCTTCTTCCCGAGCTGAGGAGACAGCCGCCTGGCAAGTCCTAATGAATCTGGGCCGAAATATCTTTTAGGGTTTGGCCGTGGAGCATCCGCGACAATCCAGACACCTCTATATCGATTTAAAACCAGACCCGTTGAGTGGACAATCCCGTCCTCTAAAACAACGATGCCAGCGTCCACTAATAGTTTAATCAGCTCAATAAATGGCTTCATTTCAGCTTGCGCCACAGACTCTCCAAGATACAGAAGCCTCACTAGTCCTCGATATTCTTGGTTTACTTTACCCGATGCAAATAAGTGCTCAACAACATAAAACCTATCCCCCGCCACGGATATGCCCTCAAGTAAATCTGTTAAGCCAACCCTATCAAATTCTTTTGACAATTGACTGTATTGGTCCATTTTGTCGTCCATCCCGCTTCCGCTGGCTATCGTCTCATAAACACAAACCTAACTAGCCGCACGAACGACAAAGAAGCCAAGCTGAACAGAAGTAGAACCAAAACTTCAAAAACACTGGTATTCCAATCGCGTACCCAGCCCTCTACCGCCAACAAAAAAAACAGCAGCCCCATCCATAACGTCACAGAAGAAATCAACTTTGCGTAAGGGCGTATATCAATCCCGCTCTCCCTTTTTGTGACATCATATCCAGCAATTGAGCAGAGCCATCTTCCTCTTCTGTATTGGATTGAAAGGATAATCAGGGCAATCGAAGTCATCAAGCAGACAGCATCCCCTGTTTCCATAGAACTTCCTTTGCTTTCCGTCCTAGTTGCGCATTCACAATCGAATCAAACCAAGTGTGAATTACTCGATAGCAACCGCCTTCGTATAAACCATAGCCGCTGCAGCAGCATTAACGACTGCGCCGTAGTTAACACCAACTACGATGTCATAAACTGCAACCGCCCAAACTGCAGCCGGGAATATAGCAACTCCCACCGCTGGCTCCGGATCTTGACTGCCACCATTTAAGTTAACTGGACCAACCCGCGGATCAAAATCCATTTTTTACCTTCTTTCTAACTTGGCAATAGTCTCCAAAACTACAGATCAATCTGCAATTCTCTAATCTCCATATCACCTTCCATTAACTCATTAGGTATCACTCCCTTCAAGAGAGTGGGCGGCAAAAGACACCGATCTGTTTCGCTCACTGAATAGATCAGGTAATTCAGATCTCGCATTCCATCACTTTTCAAATCCTCTTGAGTCGTTTCGCTCTTAAAAACAAGCTCAAAGACCGACATGTAGTCACGAATTCCCTGCCATTGCTGCAAGTTTGGAATTACGCCAAATATTGAATATAGGAAGTAGGCATCTTCAACAATCGTTCTAACAAAAGCAATTTGCGTCATACACTCTTGCTGGTTGTCCTGAAGCTCCAATACGACTGATGATGAGCCGAAGTTATCCGAGATGTCATTGACCGTTTGAACTATAGACCCATCAACAATCGGAGACAGATACGAACATCTCAGTGAAGCGGCTTTCGCGTAGTAGGGAATATACATGATATTGTTACGCTGATACAGAAATCTAGGTGCAAGATCGTCTAAATCGCCCTCGAGAAATAAGCCTGTTTTCCATATTTTCAAAATTGTATTTAGAACTTTATCGGCAACGATTGACCTATCGCTGCCGGACAACTTCTTATTGGCGCAAATTTCGTTAGCGATATCTTTAATGCACCGCCCTCCATCTATCAAATTAACGATAGCGAGCGCATCTTCATTGAGACGAATATAGTAGCTGTTCGCGGTCAAAACGCTACCGGTCTGAGTGTGCCTTACGCGTACGGCATACCGCATTCTCGGAACAGCACCCAGCATCTCTCTTTTCTTCATATTTCCTTACCCTACCTCTAGGAAATAGTAATTCATGGTTCCGTTCGCAAGTTCTACCGCCACCGACCATTTAAACCCAAACTGCTCGAGCCCAGATTCGCAGCCATCCTTAGTGATAGCGGCTACTCGACATGGCGTTTCCGAACCTTCCCAGCGCAACTCCGCAATTTGAATCCCCCTTTCCAATATAAATAAAACCAAACTGCTAGACCTGCCTCTTAGTGCAGCGCCCTTAGCCGTAATCAGCATTCCGCAAGGTTCGATGGAATCAGCCCTGATCAGGCAAACCTGATAACGCCCATCAAATAGAGTCTGCCTAATTAGACGTCCTCTCATCTTTCCATTTTGTATAGTTGAGAATGGGTCAAGCACGACATATTGATCCATGCTTTCATTGGCTCTATAAACAAAAGACAAAACCTCTTTGCAGTCGCTCTCTTTAGCCCTAACTGCTTTTACGCAACTTACCCCCGTGCACACGTGCAGCATCCTCCAATTCTTGAGATATATCTATGTTCCTTTCTTTGAAAAGAACAGGAAGCCCCTGTTGGATACTTGTGAAGTCCGAAAGCTCCTCTATACGAGCTAGGCACTTCTCGACAATTGGGTGCCGTAACGCATATCTATCTATTTCGAGATCAATATAGTCCCGCAGAGTATTTCGATTTAGATTCCAAATGGTAATCGGCAGGTAAGGAGACACCGAGAGCTCCCCATACGCATTGACGCATATTTGCGGAATTCTCCCTGTCTCCCTATACATATACAAATGATCTACGGGGTCACCCCAGGTAATCTGCATTTGAGAAACAGCATTGCGCGCGCTCAAATATGCAGCAAGCGCATCATTTTGCTCGGGCGTTAGGCACAGATCCTTATAATTCAGCTCACCTCGTCCGAGCGGCATCAAAGGCTGTGCTCTAAAATCACTTACACCTTCTTTTTCACAAAAACTTATTATTGAAGGGTATTCCCTTATATTCCTAGCATGGGGGAGAGAAGCAACTGCGACCCTTATTCCGTGTCTTCGTGCGATCTTAATCGCATCCAGTACTCGATGGAGCTTACCGTTACTCAACCTCACATGGTCATAAGACGCATCTGAAAGCCCATCGAGGCTAAACTGCACTAAATCCAGTCCATCTCTTTTTAGGGCGTCAGCAATTTCTTCTGTCCAAAGAATGCCATTGCTGACCATTGACACGAGAGTGCCTTGATTAAGCTCCTTAACTAACCTCACGGCGCGACGAATCAAATCAAACCTAAGAATGGGCTCTCCGCCACAAATGCAAATCGACGAAAGATCAATCAAGGCAAGCTGTCGAAAAACGCTGATCAGTTCGTCATCATTCATTTCCTCATAGGCACATTCCCCGCCGAAATCAAAACAATGCCGACAGCGCAAATTGCATCGATAGGTCACATCAACTGAGGCCGAGCTAAGATAATTCATATACAATCCGCTCTCTTTTGTGCTTACGAAATACTTAATTGCAATTATGGACCTAGCAATTCTCGGTTATTTCTAATTATCTGTAATGAGTATGTAATGGATTCAAAAGCTGTAAGTTTGAGTCCTACATATTAAAGACATTGGCGGCTTCCTCGGACCTAAAGTGGATGGCAGATTCCCCAATCATGAAAACCGTTATATAAGCCCACACTAAAACTCAATTTGATGTTTTTATTATAGGACAATCTTTCGCCTCATTTTTGTCTGTTTAAAGAAAAAGGACGATATGAAAGAAATAGGAGAATTTGTACCCTTTGGCTTGCTCTTTTGCAAACGTATTCCCAATACGTTTTAAACATGCGGCACTCGCCTTAAGGTCGAAATATAAACGGGGCGAGGCCGGACTACGTCACATACCGCAGGACGGGGGCACAGATCAGATTCACCTATCATGAATTCATCTGCGCGATAAAACTGCGCATGCAAATTTACCGCACTATGAACTACATCGTGCGGGACATGAAGGTGTCGACGACCCGCTAGCTTCACCCGCTTGAAAACACCCGCAAGCGACGGCAGCGTGAAAAGCAATTGGCCTCCGGCGAAACCTCTGCGGAGTTTTCGATCTCCGCATTTGTCGAACTGCCAGTTCTGCCACGCCGCCACTTCCTGCCCGCCGAGATCGTTCCTCAAGCCGCACAGCAGCCCGCCTTCTAAGACCTCAGAGTTCGCCATCGAAGGCGACCTGCCCAGGCTCCTCACAATCGGCTTGCATGAGGCCCCGCGCTCCAACATCCTCTGGACCGTGTCCCTCTCGTACCTGGTGAGCGAGCCCGCCGTTGGCCCTCGGATGAAGCTACCGATCGAGACGGGGCGTATGATAGGCGGTCGCTGGAATCGCGCCCCACGCCATCTGCCCTCTCATGCGATAATCCTCTGCAGAAGTCACCAAAAGCAGAGGGAGTTTGTGATGAAGGTTCTTTTGGTCAATGGCAGCCCCAAGGCAAACGGCAACACCGCCCGCGCACTCGCCGAGGTCGCCGAGCAGCTCAATACCGAAGGCATTGATACCGAGGTGTTTCAGCTGGGCGCCAAGCCCATTCGCGACTGCATCGGCTGCGGTCAGTGTGGCAAGCTTGGCGGTCGCTGCACCTTTGACGACGACGTGGTGAACGAGCTCATCGCTGCCGCCGAGCAGACAGACGGTTTTGTCTTTGGCTCGCCCGTCTACTACGCGCACCCCAGCGGCCGCATCCTTTCGGCCCTCGATCGCGCCTTCTATGCAGGCGGGCATGCCTTTGAGCACAAACCCGGCGCCGCAGTCGCCGTCGCCCGTCGCGGCGGCACGTCGACCACCTTCGATGTGCTCAACAAGTACTTCACCATTAAGCAAATGCCCGTAGTTGCCTCCACCTACTGGAACAACGTATTTGGCCGCGTGCCCGGCGACGCCGATGGGGATGCCGAGGGCCTTGCCACCATGCGAAACATCGGCAAAAACATGGCCTGGCTCCTGCGCTGCATCGAGGCAGGCCAGGCCGCCGGCATCAACGCACCCGAGGCAGATCGAGCAACGACCAACTTCATCAGGTAGAACGGCGGAGCTATGAATATTCAAATCTTCGGCACCAAAAAGTCCTTCGATACCAAAAAGGCCCAGCGCTATTTTAAGGAGCGCCGCATTAAGGTGCAGTTTATTGACCTTAAGGAAAAGGAGATGAGCAAGGGCGAGCTCACGAGCGTGATGCAAGCGGTCGGCGGTATCGACAAGCTGCTTAACCCCAAGGCCAAAGACGAGGAGACGCTCGCACTCATCCAGCACCTTACCCCCAGTCAGCGCTTCGACAAGCTGCTCGAGAACCAGCAGGTCTTGGCCGAGCCCATCGTGCGCAACGGCAAAAAGGCCACCGTCGGTTACTGCCCCGATGTATGGGGAGCCTGGGAGTAGCTTGTGTTATTTGCCGGCGCGTGGGTATAAGAGCAGGCGTTTGGCATAAGATTCAACTGTAAGCCATGTCTAACAAAGGAGGGCACATGCCCAACAAACCCGTGAAGATCATCATGCTTACCGGATACCTCGGTGCCGGCAAGACCACGCTGCTCAACCACATCCTCGCTAACGACGGCGGCATCCGCGCCGCCGTGATCGTCAACGACATCGGCGAGATCAATGTCGACGCCAGCCTCATCGCCGACGGCGGTCTTTCCGAGACCGACGACCTCATCCCGCTCACCAACGGCTGCATCTGCTGCACGCTTTCGGATGACCTGTCCAACCAGCTGCAGGGCATCGCCGATTCAGGCAACTTCGACTACATCATCATCGAGGCATCGGGCATTTGCGAGCCCATCCCCATCGCCTACACCATCTCGAGCTTTTGCGACGAGGCCAAGGTGGGCGGCGAGCCCAAGCTCGCGCTCGACAACATCGTGGCCGTGGTCGATTGCGCCCGCATGTATGACGAGTTCAACGGCGGCCGCGACCTGCTGGCCGAGGATATTGACGAGGACGACATCGAGAGCCTGCTCATCCAGCAGATCGAGTTCTGCTCCACGTTGATCCTCAACAAAACCGATACCGTGAGCCCTGAGCAGATCGCCGAGCTCAAGGCCATCGTGCGCAGCCTGCAGAAGGACGCCGTGATTGTCGAGGCCCAAAACGGCGAGGTCCCCATGGAGGAGCTGCTCGATACCAATCGCTTTGATTTTATGCGCGCCTACAACTCCGCCGCCTGGATCGAGGCCATGGAGCATCCCGAGGAGCACGACGACCCCGAGGTGCTCGAGTACGACATCGAGACCTTTGTGTACTCGCGTCGCAAGCCATTTGACCTGCAGAAGTTTACCGATTTTGTTGAGCAGGAGTGGCCCGACGAGGTCATCCGCGTCAAGGGTCCGCTGTGGCAGGCCGACAATCCGGACATGTGCTACATGTTTGAGCAGGCCGGCCACCAGATGCGTCTGATGGAGAACGGCCTGTTCGTTGACTCGGCGCCCGAGGGCGAGAAGCAGAAGGTCATCGACGAGAACCCCGAGATCATGCAGATTTGGGACGACGAGACGGGCGACCGCATGACGAGCCTGTGCATCATCGGCCGTCACATGGATAAGGACGCGCTCATCGCTTCCCTCGACGCCTGTCTGACCGATTGGCACCGCGCCTAGGTTTATCGAGGCGGAAATGTCCGCCCGTTACGTGACCGCCAAACCGCCGCGAAGGTGCCTGTCCCCTTCGTGGCGGTTTTTCGTTCCGAGCCAAGGAGATTCATGTTCAACATTGTGCTGTATGCGCCAGAGATTCCGGCCAATACGGGTAACATTGGCCGCACCTGCGTGGTCACCGGCGCCCGTCTGCATCTGGTGGAGCCGCTAGGCTTTTCGCTCGACGACAAGACGGTACATCGCGCCGGTCTGGGTTATTGGCAAAACTTGGACGTGACGACCTATGCCGACTGGGAGGATTTCCTTGCGCGCAACGACCTCTCCCCCGCTGACGAACGCCTGCATCTGCTGACCAAAAAGGCACGCCGCACCTATGCGCAGAGTACCTACCGCGATGGCGACTACTTGGTCTTTGGCAGCGAGAGCTCGGGCATTCCCGAGCAACTGCTTGCCGCAGCGCCCGAGCGCTGCGAGCGCATCCCGATGCTACGCGATTGCGACTCACTCGATAACGCCGAGGCTTGGGAAGCTCACGAGGAATCGCTGGGGCATACCCAGGACAGCCACGAGGCCATCCTTCAGCAGGATATCTGCGGCAACTTCGTCAATCCGGACGACTACCGCATCAGCGCACTCAACCTCTCCAACAGCGCCGCCATCGTCCTCTACGAAGCCCTGCGCCAAACAGGCTTTCCGGGAATGTGACAAAGGGACTGTCCCTTTGTCACATTCAAGCGCCACATAGTTAAACGTAATTAATCGCTTTTAACTGAAATTAACTAGAATAAAATGAAGTTAATTCGAGACGCTGAAGGAGGGCACAGTGGAGTATCTCGAAAACCCGTTTACTCCTAGTTTTGGTGAGGTTCCCGCACATCTTGCCGGAAGGCAGGAGATCATTCGTGATCTGGACCGAGCTTTCTTGAGCCAGCGCAGACGCCCAGAACTGACCTCTATCTTCTCAGGGGCACGCGGAACCGGTAAAACCGCTCTCATGTCGTCGCTCGCGACGAGGGCGGAATCCCACGGCTGGATAGCCGTAAAGGCGACCGCGCTCCCGGGAATGCTTGAGGAAATCGAGTTCGGGGCGAAACGTGCTGCTGGCCATCTTATCGACCCGTCTAAGAACTTCGAAGTCACCGGTCTCGGAATTGCACCGCTCGGCAGCGTCGAGGTCAATCGTGTCCACGATGCCTCAACCTGGCGTTATCGCATGAGCGACATCATCGACCAGCTCAACGAGGCGGGCACCGGTCTGCTCGTCACGGTTGACGAGGTGGACCCGACACTCGACGAGATGATTCAGCTCGCAGCGACATATCAGCACTTTGTGACCGATGGGAAACGCGTCGCTCTGCTCATGGCGGGACTTCCCAACAACGTATCGACGCTACTGAACCACAAGACGGTCTCGTTCCTTCGCCGCGCCCAACAATATCATCTGGGTCGCATTGCCGACTATGACGTACGCGAGGCCTTGATTCGCACGATCCAGGAAAACGATCGCCTGGCAGATGCTGAGGGAATCGATAGAGCCGTTCGCTCGATCTCTGGTTTTCCCTTCCTATTGCAACTCGTAGGCTACCGTGCCTGGGATCTCACAAGCGATTCGAAGGAAATCTCGTCACGCGACTTTGACCTGGGAATCAAAATCGCGCGCGACGAGATGGACGACCGAATCCTCGCGGCAACCTATCGGGAACTCACTGCAGAGGACAAGCGATTCCTCATCGCCATGCTCGATGACGAGGAAGAGTCCACCACCGCTGACCTTGTCGAACGCCTTAAGCGTTCGCCGCAGCAGGTCTCCCGCTACCGACGCCGCATGATAGATGCCGGCATCATCGGGGAACGAGGACGAGGGCTCGTCGCATTTGAATTGCCATTCTTCCGCGACTATCTCGCGGCTCAATGCGTGAAATAGGCATCAATGAGGCAAAGGGGCTGTCCCTTTGCCTCATTGTCTATAGATAACGGCCGGTAATGCTCTTGGGGCAGGCCGTGATATCCGCCGGCGTACCGGCGCAGACGATTTGCCCGCCGGCGTCGCCGCCCCCTGGGCCCATGTCGATTACGTAGTCGGCGTTACGGATAAGGTCGAGGTCATGCTCGATCACGATAACCGTGGCGCCCTTGGCAACAAGGCCGTCGAACACACTCAGCAACACCTGAACATCGAGCGGATGTAGTCCGATCGTGGGCTCGTCGAACACGAATACGGCATCGTCCTGCACACGGCCCATCTCGCTCGCGAGCTTAAGGCGCTGCGCCTCGCCGCCCGAAAGCGCCGGCGTGGGCTCGCCGAGCGTGAGATAGCCCAGACCCAAGTCGTGCAAAGTCTGCAAGCGCGCCTGAACTTTCTTGAGTCCCACCGTGGCGTCGAGCGCCTCGTCCACACTCATATCTATAAGCTGTGGCAATGTAAGTAGACTGCCGTCCTTGCCCTCGCGATGGATGCGCGAGGCGGCCTCGGCGTAGCGCGAGCCACGACATGCGGGGCAGACGATCTCGACATCGGGCAAAAACTGCACGTCGAGCGATATGGAGCCCGTGCCGTCGCATGTGGGACAGCGCAGGGCACCGGTGTTATAGCTAAAGGCGCCCGCCTTGTAACCGGCAGCCTTGGCCTCGGGCGTACGGGCGAAGGCGCGGCGCAGCTCGTCGTGGATATCGGCATAGGTCGCTACCGTCGAGCGGACGTTGGCACCGATGGGCGTGGCGTCAATCAGGTTGGCGCGGACAATACCCTCGGCGTCGACCCAACGCACGTGCCCCGGCAGGCGCTCGCCGGCTGCCTGCGCCTTGAGCGCAGGAATGAGTGTCTCAAGCACCAGGGTCGTCTTGCCCGAACCCGAAACGCCCGTAACCGCGACAAGGCGACCGCGCGGAATATCGACTTCGAGCGGCTTGACGGTATGGATGACATCGGTCGCCATGCGGATATGGCCTTGGTCGAACATTTCCTCATCAGTCACCTGTGGACGCAAGCGCTTGGGCTCGGCGCGCAAAAACGGCGCAATACGGCTGTCCTGCGATTGCTCGACCTCGTCTACCGTGCCCGCGGCGATCACGTTACCACCGCCTGCTCCGGCAACGGGGCCCATCTCGACCAGATAGTCGGCTTCCGCCAGTACGCGCGTATCGTGGTCGACAACGACCACGGTGTTGCCATCGGCAACCAGGTCGCGCATCACGCCCACCAGACCGTCAACATTGGCCGGATGCAGGCCAATCGAGGGCTCGTCCAGCACATAGAGCACGCCCGTCGAGCGATTGCGCACCACGCGGGCGAGCTGCACGCGTTGACGCTCGCCCGTGGAAAGCGTGGCGCCGGCGCGATCGAGCGAAAGGTAATCGAGGCCAAGGTCAACCAGACGACGAGCCGTGCTCAAGAACGAATCGCAGATATCCGTCGCCATGGGCCGCATCTCGTCCGGCAAGGATGTGGGCACACCGCGTACCCACTCGATCGCCTCGCCCAGCGTCATAGCCGCAGCCTGTGCCAGATTGATACCGCGTACCTGGGGCTGGCGCGCAGCCTCGGAGAGACGCGTGCCGCCGCAATCACGGCATGGCCCCTCGCGCAAAAAGCGTGCAACGCGTTTGAGACCCTTATCGTCCTTGACCTTGGCGAGCGCATTCTCGACGGTATAGACGGCGTTGTAATAGGTGAAGTCGAGCGGCGTGGCGCCCTCGCCGTTTTTGGGAACGTAGAGAATATGCTTCTTAACCGCCGGGCCGTGAAACACGATGTCGCGCTCTTGAGGCGTGAGCTGGTTAAACGGCACGTCGGTGCGCACGCCCATCTCGCCGGCCACCTGCTTCATCAGGTCCCACATGAGCGTGCCCCAGGGAAGCACCGCACCCTCGTTGATGGTCTTTGACTCGTCGGGCACCAGGCTCGCCTCGTCTACCTCGCGCATGACACCGGTGCCGCCGCAGGTAGGGCACGCACCGCCGCTGTTAAACGCAAGGTCCTCGGCGCTCGGCGCGTAGAACTCGCGACCGCATGCAGGGCACGTGAGCGGCAGACCAGCGGCGACGTTAAGGCTCGGCTCCACACGCGCCCCGCAGTGCGGGCACACGTGATGGGCGCAACGGCTAAAGAGCAGACGCAGGCTATTGTTGAGCTCGGTCATGGTGCCAAAGGTCGAGCGCACGCCTGGCACGCTGGGGCGCTGATGCAATGCGAGCGCCGCCGGCACGTGCAGCACCTCGTCCACCTGAGCGTGTTCGGCCTGCGTCAGACGACGGCGGGTATAGGTGCTGAGCGCCTCCAGGTAACGGCGCGAGCCCTCGGCATAAAGAACTCCCAGCGCCAGCGAACTCTTGCCCGAGCCCGACACGCCGGCAATACCCACGAGCTTTCCCAGCGGAATATCGATATCGATGTCCTTGAGGTTATGGACGCGCGCGCCACGCACCTCGATAGCCTGCGGGCTCATCTTCTGTTCCGTCACCTTTATCACCCTACTCATGCCATAAAACTCGATCGCGAATGTACGCGCCCAGCATGGGCACGGTAAACCGGACGAGGCCGTATCCAGCAGCTTCGATGACGCGCTCGCGAATCAGGCTTGCGCGATATTTACTCGCCCAACTCTGAGTACGGTCGCAACGCTCAATGATGTCCGCCATGCGCGTCGGCTTATCCTCGTCAGCAGCCATGGCCTCGATAAAGAGGCGTTGCGGACTGCGCAGCCCGTAATACAGGGGCGCGTCAACTGCTTCGTAGAACTCGGAGACGGCGTCCGCATGGCCATCCTCGACATCGTGCACTTCAATGACCTGCGAGCTACGCCGGACAGCAGACCGCCACATGTAATATCCCACCAGCTGAACCATATAGGGATGCCCCATGCTCTTGCGCGCCGCAAGGTCCGCCGTCTCCGCGTCAACGTAAAGACCAGTGTCTTTGACCGTCTGGATATACGAATCGCGCACCTTGGGCAAAGATATCGCCCCCAACGTACGCTGCTGGGCACGCCGCAAAAACGTCACGCTCGGCTCTTCGAGCAGATCGTCAGCCATACTGGGTAAGCCGGCGAACACCAGCGCAAGACCGCGCTGGTCGCTATCGGACAAGCCCGTGGCATCCTGGTCTCCAAGCACCTGCTGATAGAGAACGGCAAGAGCCGCCAGCTCCTCGATAGACGCCGATTGCGCCTCGTCAATCGCAAACAGTATGCCCTTGCCTGGACCGAGCTTCTTAAGGCGCTCGTTGACCAGCCCTCGCAACGTCTCGCCTTTTGCCCGCGCCGCCTCGACCGACATCCGGCCAAATGACGGACCGAACTCCATTGACGTCACAACGGGTTTATTCGAGCGAAGCGCGTCGGCCAAGCGGTCGCATAAGCCAAGCGAAGCGGAATCGGAGACAACCGCCCATCCGCGCTCATTGGCTAGACGTTGCAGTTCCCGCAAGAGAACCGTCTTGCCGCAGCCGCGGTTTCCCGTAATGAGCATGAGCCTACCCGGCGCTCCGGCACCGTTATCGAGCCCTTCCTCGAAATCTTCGACGACCGACTCGCGACCGATGAGTATCGGAGGCCGCTTGCCAGCCGTGGGCTTAAAGGGATTTGGATTCATGTCGGCCTCCTCGGATTGGCAAACCCTGGTAATAGTTATACCAACTTATACCGAGTTATACCAATAGCATATGACAAAGGAGCTGTACCTTTGTCATATGTGGCCGAAAAACTCGGCGTCTGCTGCTCGCCAGGGGCGGAAGGCGGCGGGATCGATCTTTACGTGCGCCGCGGCGGGTACGTCGTACCATTTGACCGTGTAACCGGCGCCGTGAGAGCAAAAGACCGAGTCGGGCGTGTTGGGCAGATCGGCCTCGGGCTCATAGGCGGCCGTCTCGATTACGCGCTCGGCATCATGGCATGCCGCATAGCCGGCGAACTCCAGGTACAGATGCCCACGACCACTCGTGTAGGCAGCCACCTCCAGCGCGTAATCCTGCACCTCTGATGCCGGTACACGACCCACAAGCTTCGCCCGGTCGCCTGTCATCGTCGGCGGCTCGTACTCGGCACCCATGCGCGTGGCATCCGAGAGCGCCCGACCCACGCACTCCCCCGGCACCTCGAGCTCAAAGCGATACCACGGCTCCAACAGCACCGCCGCGCCGGCCTCGCGCGCCTGCATCAAACCCTGGCGAATCGCGCGGTACGTGGCCTGGCGAAAATCGCCGCCCTCGGTATGTTTGGCATGCGCACGGCCGCCCGTGAGCGTAATGCGTACATCGGTGATGGGCGAGCCGGTCAGCACACCCAGGTGATCGCGCTCCATGGCGTTGGTGAGTGCCAAACGCTGCCAGTTAAGATCGAGCTCATCGGTCGAGGTCACGGTACCAAACTGCACGCCCGAACCCGCTGGCAACGGCTCCAGGCGTAGATGCACCTCGGCATAGTGGTGCAGCGGCTCAAAGTGGCCCACGCCCTCGACCGGCTGCGAAATAGTCTCCTTATAGAGAATGCCGCCAGACTCAAACGCAACCGAAAGGCCAAAGCGATCTGCCAACACCCGCTGTACGACCTCGAGTTGCACTGCGCCCATCAACTGCAAATGAATCTGCTCAAGATGCGTATTCCAGCCTACGCCGAGCATGGGGTCTTCATCCGCCAGCTCAGTCAACGCCTTGAACACCGTATGGACGTCGTGTTCGCCCGGAAGCACCGTATAGGTGAGAACTGGCGCAATGACGGGCGCATCGCCCGCGGGCTCCGCGCCCAGGGCGTCCCCTGGGCGAACGTGCGCAAGACCCGTCACGGCACAAATACCGCCAGCAGTAATTTCTTGGGCAAGCTCATACTTCTCGCCGTTATAGATGCGTATCTGATCGACCTTTTGCTCCCATGCCTCGGCACCGGAACGTCCGTCAATCATCTGCTTGGCATGCAGCGTGCCGCCGGTCACTTTAACCCAAGCCAAGCGCTCACCGCGATCCCCGCGGCTGACACGATAGACGCGGGCGGCAAACTCCGGGAGCCACGCCTGTTCACGCATCAGCGCGCATATGCCATCCAGTAGCTCGTCCACGCCTTGGTCCTTGAGCGCCGAGCCGGCAAAGCAGGGAAAGAGCTTGCGCTCTGCGACCAGCCGCGAAAGCGTGGCAGTCGAAAGCTCCCCTGCGTCGAGAAACTCGTCGAGAGCCGCTTCATCCAACGCAGCAGCGTCCTCCTGAATGGTGCCGCCCGCCAACAATTCGTTGGCATCCAGGCAGCCCTCGGAAAGACGCTGCCCAAGCTGTGCCAGCAAAACATCGCGACCGGGATTCTCCAAATCGATTTTGTTGATATAGATGAACGTCGGGGTCTCATAGCGCGCGAGCAGGCGCCACAGGGTTTCGGTGTGCCCCTGTACGCCATCGTTGGCGCCCACAACTAAAATCGCGTAGTCGAGCGCGCGCAGCGTGCGCTCCGCCTCGGCAGAAAAATCGACATGCCCCGGTGCATCCACGAGCATGACGTGGGTATCGCCATGGTCGAGCACGGCCTGCGACGAGAAGATCGTAATGCCGCGCTCGCGCTCAATCTCGTTCGTATCCAGATGCGAATCGCCATCGTCCACGCGGCCGCGCTTGCGAATGCGACCCGCGTTGAACAGCATGGCCTCGGCCAACGTGGTCTTGCCGGCATCGACATGCGCCAAGATTCCAACGACCGCTTGCTTCGACATGGCTCTCCTCTTATTACAAGCCCATCGCACGCGGCAACGGGCGTTCGCGCTCCACACTGGATGATACAATTTACGAGCCGGCGGGCGAAGCGAGCCCTATCCCCCGACCGAGCTCATCGCCCCGCGTTGCCGCGCGGCGATTTTCGTAGGTTCGCGCCTTGCGAAAGCCGGCTTGCAAAACAGCACAGCGAACGAAAATAGCCCAACCCGGGGCCATTTTCGTTCGCACGAATTATTGATATGAGCCCTCGCTCTTATGCCTC
The DNA here is from genome assembly GCA_902497075.1 of uncultured Collinsella sp. Taxonomy (GTDB): domain Bacteria; phylum Actinomycetota; class Coriobacteriia; order Coriobacteriales; family Coriobacteriaceae; genus Collinsella. The sequence goes on along the minus strand of CABVDG010000018.1, from coordinate 8,640 downwards.
GCGCAGCCAGTCAAACGCAACACGCGGCGTGCCGTCCGACACATGCACGACGCCGGCGCGCTTGAACCCCGCCTTAATACTCGCAACCTGCATGGGCAGGTTATCCTGATGCGTGTCGATACGCAGGTGATCGGCACGCTCTTTGGCAAAGGCAAACATCGCGGCCGCGATACCGTGCGCGGTGCCATCGGACGCCACACGGTGCAGCACAGCATACGGGGCGTCGCTGCGCCACTGGCCGCCCTCGATCACATCGTAGGAACTGTCCGGCCCCGGCAGAAAGGCAAACGTCGCCACCACGCGTCCGTCTTCCTCGCACACATAGCTGCCACCGGCGGCGATATCGGCAGCCAGCTGCTCGCCCGAAGGCGTGCCCTCGGGCCACTGCGTCGTGTTGCCATGTGCGCGCATAAAGGCGCGGGCCGCGTCATAGATGGCCATGACGGCGGGAATGTCGGTATCGAGGGTTTTTCTGATCATCACGCGGCGACCTCACGTTTATTGGTATCACTTTGATTGAGCAATGATACCAACGTTTGGAGAAGGGCGCGAAGCAGATGGGAAGCAAAAAGCGAGCCGCCTGGTCAAAGGCCAAAAGCGAGTTTTTGAGCGCTGCTACCGGCGGCGATATGAGCGACCTGTTTGCACGCGAGGACGAGCGCCGCGACGCCCTGGACGCCGAGCGCGATGAAGCCTGGCGCTACAAATCGTGCGAGCGCAAAAACCGTTACGACACGCGCGCCGAGGCCGAGGCAGTTATGGCCGACTGCGAAAACCGCGGACGCCGCGGGCTGGCCTGCTACAAATGCGAATACTGCGGCGGCTGGCACTTGACGTCGCACCCTTGGAAATAGGCGCCGCATCGGCACGGCATTGACGGAGCGCCAGCCATCGCACGCAAGCTACGGGCGCGGCGGCACCAACACATCGTAGCGAACGGCCTTGCCCGCAAGTTGATAGCTCGGCTTAACGCCGGCAAGCAGCGGCCCCTTCACCGGCCGCTTGATAACGACCTTGCGCGGGCGCGCCGCAAGCGCAGCTTCGACCAGCGTCTCCTCATCGGCGCACGGCTGCTCCAGATGGTGCAAGAGTTGGAACTTCTTTTTCACCGCCGCGCTCTTGGTGCGTTCGGGAAACATGGGATCCAGATATACCACGTCGGGGGCGGCAAGCTCGCCCCGCCCGATCAGCTCAGCCGTATGGCGAAGGCCGGCAATGCTGTCCTCGCCCGCATGTAAGCGCATGCGCGACACGGCAGCCGCAAGCGCCGGATCATCTGCCGCGCGATCCAGGGCATCCTTGAGGAGCGCCGCGATCACGCAATCCTGCTCATACAGATCGACGGTAAAGCCCGCGGCCGCCAACAGCAGCGAATCCTCGCCAAAGCCTGCCGTGGCATCAATCGCCCATGGGCACTCGATGCCTTTTGCGCGCGCAGCCTTTACCAACAGCTCTTGCTGCAGACGGCCCTGCTTGAGCCGCGGAAGCATGCGGTCAAAATCGGCACGCAGCTCCATCGTGCCGTCGGTGAGCGTGAGGCCCTCGGACTTCCCGATCAGCTCAAGCCCCGCGGCCCGAGCAACAGAAAAGGGATCGACGACGCCCATGGGCACTCCTTAGCAAGCAAAACGAATACGCGAGTGCCGTTTATGCCAGCACCCAACCGTCCGCTATTGTCCCACATGCGACATGGCCCACAGCATCGCAATGCAAAGCACCGCCATCAATCCCGTGCACACGGCAGCGATCACAGAATCACCCATGCGCCTTCCCAACGACTGCGGCTCACGCACTTGCCCTGCTCCGTACATCATGACTCCTCCTTGAGACCAGCTCCTTGTTACGGCCTCATCATCGCAGCGCCGCACATGGGCTGCCATCGATTTGGCTTACGTCCAGCTTTCCTTTTTGAAAGGTTGGACCGTACAGGCAAGAGACGCTTTCAAACGCATGCATCGCCCCGTTGAACTACAATGTGCTTCACGATATGTGCCGCAACCTGGGTGCGACAGATTCTCCGCGCCCGCATCGAAAGGACCAGCTATGAGCGCCGCTCGCAAGACACTCAAAATCCTTGCCCTGATTTATTTTGTTCTGGGCATCGCCAGTCTCGTCATTGGAATCGCCGGCATCGCGACCGGCAACCTCGATTCCACGTACGGGTCGAACGCCATGCTCGCCGCGGTCGTGCTGGTCGCCAAGGGCCTCATCGATCTCGCCGCAGGTGTTGCGGGCATCAAGGGCGCCAACAAGCCTTCGCAGGTGGATGCTGCGTTTAAGCTCGGCATCGTTGCCGCAATCGCCACGATTGCGCAGGCCGCGCTCACGCTTCCCGCGCTCGGCGGCAGCGCCGTCAATATCGTCGCCTTTGTCATCGTGGTGTACGACCTGTTCTTTGTTCAGCAGGCACACGCCGTTAAGGCCGAGAACAAGGACCGCCTGTAAGCGCTCGCTTCTCATAACCTCTGCAGCCAAGCAACTAAAAAGGGCCGATCGCGCATCTCCGCGGTCGGCCCTTTACGTTTGCCCAGATAAAACCTGCCAAAACAAACCTGTCCCTTTTTGGCAGGTTGTTAGCTGTGGCGGTACTCGGCGATGATGAAGTCGATGTCGGTTTGAAGGGTATCCAGGTTTGCCAGGCGCTCTTTGTCGGCAGGGCGTGTGCGGTAGTAGTACGGCGTCATCTGGAACACCGCCTCGATGTCTGCCTGGGTCTGGAGCGTAATGTTCGCAGACACCCGCTGCATTCCGACCAACTCGAGCTCGGTGGTCTTCGGCAGCTTCTCATCGTTAAGGTACGGCGTATCGTAGAGCACCTCCTTGAGCCCAAAGAGATGACGGGCACCCGGCACCACGGTATAGAGTGAGCCCTCTGGAGCCAGCACGCGGGCAAATTCGCGCTCGTTAAAGGGAGCGAAGAGCTCGGTCACCATATCGAAGGTGCCATCGGCCACGGGGATGTCCTTCATGTTGGCCACGAAGTAGGTCGCATCGCCGCGCTTGGCGGCAAGGCGCACCATCTCTTTGCCCAGGTCAAAGCCGTAAGCATCCACGCCCGGCACCGCACCCATGGCGCTGGTGTAGTAGCCCTCGCCACAGCAAATATCGAGCAACGTCATGGGGCAGTTCGTAGACGCGGCACGTCCAGACACCCGCTCGCGCACCAGCTCGACCATCGCATCGCGCAACAGCGCATAGTAACCGCGGTTCAGAAAGTCGCGACGGCTGCGTGCCTGCGACTTGGGATCGCCCATGGAGTCGCCGCTCTTGGACGAGCGCAGGAGATATAGATAGCCCTCGCGCGCACGGTCAAACCGGTGCCCACCCGCGCATGCAGCACCGCGTTCGTCATCCACCAGCGGCTCATGGCAAACGGGACACAACAACATGGCAACTCCTTAGCGCGAACAACACAACGCCCACCATTGTCGCACGCCTTCCCCGCCTAGTCATTGGGGACGTTCTTGAATGAGTAATCGTTTTAGAACGTCCCCAATGACTAGTCGATTAGGAGTATCATCATCTGCGCAAATGAGCACGAAAAAGCATGTTAGAGATTGAGAGCGTATGGCTGATACCGTATCTAAGCACATTGACATGACCACCGGCTCGCTGTGGCGCAATATTCCCCTGTTCGCCTTCCCCGTGGCCGCCACGAGCATCTTGGAGCAGCTGTCGAACCTCATCGCCACGGTCATCATCGGTAACTTCTCGGGCGACCAGGGAACCCTCGCCATGGCGGCGGTCGGCTCCAATGTTCCGCTTACCAGTCTTATGCTCAACCTGTTTATTGGCATGTCGCTTGGCTCCAACGTGGTCATCGCCAACGCTATCGGCCGCAACGATCAGAACATGGTCAAACGTGCCGTCCATACCTCGATTTTAATGGCACTCGTGGGCTTTGTCGTCATCGCTCTGGGCGAGATCTTTGCCGAGCCCATGCTCGCCGCGCTCAACGTTCCCGCCGAGACCATGCCGCTCGCCTCACTCTATCTACGCGTCTTTTTGCTCAGCATGCCCTCGATTTTGCTCTACAACTTTGAGGCCGCGATCTTCCGCTCCGTCGGCATCACCCGCATGCCGCTGCAGGCGCTTGCCGTGTCCACCGTCCTCAACATTGGCCTGGACCTCATCTTTGTCCCTGTACTCCACTGGGGCGTCGCGGGCGTCGCCATCGCCACCGCCATCGCTTACACCGTCAGCGCCGCTACGCTCTTTATCCGCCTGCTCAAGACCGACTCCGTTGTCCGCGTCACCCTACGCGACCTGGCTATCGACCCCGTCGCCCTCAAGCGCATCATCAAGATCGGCCTGCCCGCCGGCATCCAAAGCGCCGTCTTTGCCGTCGCCAACATCATCATCCAGTCTGCCATCAACAGCCTGGGCACCGAAGTCATGGCGGCATCGAGCGCTGCCATGAGTCTAGAGTATGTGTGCTACAACCTGCTCAACAGCTTTAGCCAGGCTTGCACCACCTTTGTGGGACAAAACCACGGTGCCCGCCAGATCGACCGCTGCACCAAGACGCTTAAGGTCTGCCTGGTCGAAGGCGGTATCGTTGCCCTCACCACGATTATCGTTATTGTCGGCCTCGGGCGCGAAATCCTATCGCTGTTCAACAGCGATCCCAACATCGTCTCGATCGGCTATATCCGCGTGTGCTCGATTTTCCCGGCGTACGCCTTTAGCATGTTCTACGAAAACATGTCCGGCTACCTGCGCGGCTTTGGTATCTCGCTCATGCCCGCCCTCATCACCATGATCTGTGTCTGCGGCATCCGCTTCTATTGGGTGTTCTGCGTGTTCCCGCACTTCCGCACCTTTGCGAACATCATGATGGTCTACCCCATCAGCCTGGGCACCACGGCGTTCTTTATGGTCGTGGCGGTACTACTCTGCCACCCGGCACGCACCTACCGCTTGGCCCAGGCCAAGGCAGGGGCGCGTTAGGCGAAACCCCGAGCGCCACGCTATCGCTAATTGACGATATGCGAGCTCATGTAGTCAATAAAACGCCTGGTGGCAATGGGCATGGTGTCCCAGCTGCGCCAGGCCGCCACCACGTCGCGCGAGGGGGCATGTACGATGGGCCGCACGCGAATATCGGCCCGCATGCCCTCGACGGTACGGCGGTAGAGCATGCTCACGCCCAACCCCTCCTCCACCATCGCCATAATGGTGTAGTCGTCGGTGACCTCGCTTGTCACATGCGGTGACAGCCCGTGCGCGGCAAACGCGTCGAGCACCAGGCTCTGCTCACCCTCGTCCAGCAGAACAAACGGCTCGGATGCCAAATCGGCAAGCGTGACCTTTTCCTTTGCCGCCAGCGAATGCGTCGCCGGCAGCAGTGCCACGAGTTCATCGTGATAGACCACGCGCTTCTGCAGCCCGGCGGTAAATCCACGCGCCGTAAAGCAAAAGTCCACCACACCATCGTGCACCCACTGAGCGTTGCGCGTGTAATCGCCCTGCTTGAGGGTAAAGCGTACGCCAGGATGCAGAGCCCCAAAGTCGCGGATTACACGCGGCAGCACAGTGCGACTCACGTTGGTAAACGTCGCGATGCGAATATCGGTCGACGAAAGCCCCAGCAACTCCTGGCGCTTACCCTCAAGCTCGGCCTCGGCAGTTACAATCTGGCGCAGATACGGCAGATACTGCTTGCCGTCGCGCGTAAGCGAAACGCCCTGCTTGCCGCGCTCGATAAGCGTGGTACCCAGCTCGCGCTCGAGCGCCTTGACGGCCTGGCTCACCGCACTTTGCGTATAGCCCAACTCATCGGCCGCACCCTTAAGACTGCCGCGATCGACCACCATACAAACAATCTGATACCGCGATGCCATCGTGTCTCCTCATCGATGTAGCCGTAAAACGTTTTGCCAGGGCTTTTTCTTCCGACATTAGCATTTCTTAATCATACTGAAGATACATTCGCTTTACTACATCCACATCTGGGAGCAGAATCCTTTTTACGAAACCGTTCTGTAACAAAAGGAGTCCCATGGATCGCAAAAAAGCAATCGCGCTCTCGTTTTCCGTTCCCGTCGCATGGGGCTTTTCGTACCCCCTCATGAAGATCGGCATGGACAGCATGAACGCCACGAGCATCGTTGCGCTGCGCTGCATCATCGCCTTTGTGGCCTGTCTGCTGCTCTTCCACAAGCACGCGCTGCGCATCAACCGCGACCTCATGGTTCGCGCCGCCATCATCGGCGCCATCATGGCAACCGAGCTCACCTGCATGTGCTTGGGCTCCAGCCTCACCTCTGCCTCCACCGCCGGCTTTTTGCAGAGCCTGACGGTCGTGATCGTGCCGTTTGCCAACGCCGCCCTACTGCGCCGCGCCCCCGAGCGCAAAGTGCTCATCGGCACGGCTATCGTCACCTGCGGCATGCTGCTGCTCTCGGGCGCCGACTTCACCAGCCTGAAACCGGGCGCGCTCATCATGCTGCTCTCCGCTTTTGTCTATGCCGGCCACATCATTGTGGCGAAGCGCTTTGTCGAAGATGTCGACCCGCTGGCTCTGGGCGTTTGGCAGCTGGGCTTTGGCGGCTTGTTCTCGGGCATCGCCGCATTCGCCTTTGGCGGCTTTACACTTCCCGGCACGCCGAACGAGATCGTCGTTGTCGTTGCGCTCGCACTCATTTGCTCTGCCTATGGCTTTATCACCCAAACGCTCGTGCAGCCCCACGTGCCTGCCGAGACCACCGGCTTCGCCTTCTCGCTCGAGCCGGTCTGCTCCGCCGTCTTCTCGTTCTTCCTGGTCGGCGAGGTTCTGAGCCCCATCGCCTTCTTTGGCGCCGCCCTCATCCTCACCGGCGTCATGGTGGCAACCGTCGAGCTTCCGCGCCTCCGCGCACATGGACAGGCTCACATGGCAGGAGCGCCCGAGCGCGTCTCGTAATCCCCACTCCTTATGCAGCCGCGGCATAAAGGCAACCGGTGCGCCTTTACAATAGATGCCAACAGAGCATCTGCCATAAAGGAGCCCCATGGACACCGCAACCCGCGACCGCAACATAGCAACTTGGTTGGGCGATGCGCCGCAGCCGGTACGTGACACTACGAACCAACTGCTCGAGCGCATCGCCCTTTTGCGCACCGAGCAGACCATCTACCCGGCACAAGACGACATCCTCAATGCCCTCGCCTACACGCCGGCCGACCAGGTCAAGGTTGTCATCTTGGGTCAAGACCCCTATCACGGGCCCAACCAGGCCATGGGGCTGTCGTTCTCGGTCCCCGCGACGCAAACCAAGTTGCCGCCAAGCCTGCGCAACATCTATAAGGAGCTCAAAGCCGATCTGGATTGCCCCATTCCCGCCACGGGAGACCTAACGCCATGGGCACAACAGGGCGTCCTGCTCCTCAACACTACGCTCACCGTGCGCGAGCACGCCGCGAACTCGCACGCCAAACTGGGCTGGAGCACCCTGACCGACTATGTTATCGAACGCTGCTGCCAGCTGCCCCAGCCGGTCGTCTTTTTGGCATGGGGCCGCTTTGCCCAGCAAATGGTTGAGGGCAAGCTCGACGCGATCGGCGCGGGCAAGGCAACCGGCAAGTTCTGCCTGGCCTCTACGCACCCCTCGCCGCTTTCGGCCAACCGTGCCACGGCAGAACTCCCCGCTTTTATGGGGTCGCGCCCCTTCTCCGCTGCCAATCGGCTACTCGAACAGCACGGCTCGACCCCCGTCAACTGGACTTGCCTCAGCTAAAAATCGATACATCAAAAACGCGCCCGACGGCTTTCTGAACTGCCTCCCATTTCTTGGACATGAGAAATGGGAGGCTTTTTATGCGTGTCGACTTGAGGGTGAAGCACGACATCGAGGCCAGGAAGGCGGCGATCGGGCTCTTCGAGCGAGGCCACGGCTCCGAGTCGGCGGCGAAGGCGCTGTCGGTCCCGCGCAACACCGTGAGACAATGGCTCTGCGTATACCGGTCGTTCGGAAGCGAGGTGCTGCTATCCATGGACGGCAAGCAGGCCAGGTACACATACGAGCAGAAGGTCGCCGCAGCCTCCGCCGTGGTCGACGGCGGCATGACGAAGGCCGAGGCGATGGCGGCGTTCGGCATAATGTCGATGTCGCCGCTCAAGAGATGGTGCGCGCTCTACCGCCGGGGCGGCGCGGAGGCCCTGCGCCCGAGGCCCAAGGGCCGGCAGAGCGGTTCCAAGGCGAGGCCGCGGACCCGCGAGGAGGAGCTCGAGGAGCGCTGCCGAAGGCTCGAGACCGAGGTGGCCTACCTAAAAAAATTGCGTGCCCTGGTCGAGAGGGACGGGCTCTGACCAGGGCGAAGGTCGAGGCCGTGAGGGTCCTGCGCGAAGAGGGGCACGGGCTGGGGCGCCTGCTGGAGTGCGCCGGCATGGCGAGGTCGAGCTACTACTACGCGCTGTCGCACCCGAAGGCCCCCACCAGGCCCGAGCTCTGGGAGGCCGCCGCCGAGATATTCTCGCGCACCGCCAACGGGTGCGGCCACAGGCAGATCGCCATGTGCCTGCGCGCCGAGCGGGGCGTGCGCATAGCCGACAAGACGACGCTGAAGATGATGCGCGAGATGGGCATCAGCTGCGGGATCCGCCGCGAGACCGACTACCGCAGGTACAACTCGTACAGGGGCAAGGTCGGAAAGACCTTC
>CABVDG010000017.1:0-52253 GCA_902497075.1 uncultured Collinsella sp. | reverse complement strand
TCCGTGCGCGGCGGCCGCCGCAACGCCTTTGCCCTGCTCAGTGAGCTCGGTCTGCTCGAGCACCCAGGCGCCGCTCGGCTTTTGGACAGCCTCGACAAGCAAACGCGCAGCGTGACAGCCACCATGATCGAGCACGGCATCAACAGCCCGCGCACCAGCAGCATGGGGCGTCTCTTTGATGCCGCGGCAGCAATTCTGGGCATCTGCGACAAGGCAACCTACGAGGGCGAGCCTGCCATAGAACTCGAAGCCGCCGCCTGGCGCGCGTTCAGCAGTGAAAGTGCCTGCCCCACCGGCAATATGGCCAGCTTTTCCGTAACCGAATCATCCCGTCCGGACGACTTCCATGTTCTGAACTCCAGACCGCTTTTTGAGGCGCTTTTGGAGGGAATCAGGACCGGCGTGCCCGCCGACAAGCTCGCGCTCGACTTCCATGTCACCATCGCACGCGCGTCGGCCCGCATCGCAAGCGAGATCTGCGTCCGTGAAGACCTCGACACCATCGCGCTCTCGGGCGGCGTGTTCATGAACCGACTCCTGCTTCAGTTCCTCACCCGCGAGCTCAAAAGCGCAGGCCTTACTGTCCTTGTCCCCCACACCGCACCCGTCAATGACGGCTGCATCGCCTACGGTCAGGCGGCGGTCGCAAGCGCTCGTCTTGCGCAGACAACATCGCGATAGGCTGTTTTGCCAGCCTGCGCGCCGCCGTCTCACAGGTGTAACGCGTTTGCTCGTGACTCCCGCGAGCGCTACCATCAACTGATGGGTAATTAGGCGCCTATCCAGCGCAAAACGTATAAAAGGGGAACATTATGTGCCTTGCCGTTCCCGGTAAAGTGGTCAAACGCGACGACGACCTTAAGGCGACCGTCGACATGATGGGCATCGAGCGCCCCGTTTCGCTGCGCCTCGTGCCGACGGCACAGGTAGGCGACTATATTCTCGTGCACGCCGGCTTTGGCATTCAGATTGTCGACGAGCAGGAGGCGCAGGAGACGCTCGACCTGGTCAACACCATGACCGAGCTGGTCGAAGAGGACCAGCTCGCCACCAACCCGGCCGAGGCATACTAGTGGCGGCGGCGCAGCCGGCTCGCTCCGGTATCGACTTTTCGGCATTTCGCGATTCCAAGCTGGCTCGCGAGCTCATCGATCGTATTCATGAGCTTGTCGGCAGCCGCAGCATCAACCTTATGGAAGTCTGCGGCACGCATACCGTGAGCATCGGGCGCTATGGCTTTCGCTCCATTATGCCTGCCGGGCTCAAACTGCTGAGCGGTCCGGGTTGCCCCGTCTGTGTTACCGCCAACCGTGACATCGACCACGCAATCGCGCTCGCCAACATAGACGGCGCCATCATCACCACCTTTGGCGACATGATGCGCGTGCCCGGATCATCCACCTCGCTCGCTGCGCAAAAAGCGGCAGGGCGTGACATTCGCATCGTCTACTCCCCGCTCGACGCGCTCGATATCGCCGAACACAACCCCGACCGCCCGGTCATCTTTATGGGCGTGGGTTTTGAGACCACAACGCCCACCATCGCCGCCGCCATTTTGGAGGCCGATGCACGCGGACTCCAGAACTTTTCGGTCTATTGCGCCCACAAGACCACGCCGCCGGCGCTGCGCGCCATCGCCAACGATCCCGAGACCACTATCGACGGCTTTATCCTGCCGGGGCACGTCGCCACCATCACGGGCCTGGCGCCCTTTAGCTTTTTGGTCGACGAGTTCAATACCCCGGGCGTGGTCACGGGATTTGAGCCGGTCGATATCCTGCAGGGCATCTGCATGCTGGTCCAGATGGTTGTCGAGAGCAGGCCGGCGATCGACAACGCCTACCGCCGCGGTGTCAATGCGAACGGCAACCCCGTGGCGCGCCAGCTGGTCGAGCAGGTGTTTGAGCCGTGCGACACCACATGGCGCGGGCTGGGGCCGATTGCCAACTCGGGCCTTTCCATCCGCCCCGAGTTCTCGCGCTTTGATGCCCGCACTCGCTTTGGCGTGCCCGTTGAGACGACGGTCGAGCCGCGTGGGTGCCGCTGCGGCGACGTGCTGCGCGGGGCCATTACGCCGAGCGACTGCCCTCTGTTCGGCCAAGCTTGTACACCCGAGCATCCCATCGGCCCCTGCATGGTGAGTTCCGAGGGCAGCTGTGCAGCATATTTCCGCTACCGAGGCTAATGGGTTCCGCCGCTCTAACGAACGGCGGGCCGGTCGACGCTGCACCTCACCCATATAATTCCGTCCTCGATTGGAGTTTTCGATATGTCCCGTACTGCCACCGATAGCACTGTCCTGTTGGGCCACGGCTCTGGCGGTCAGATGATGAAACGCATCATCGATGAGGTCTTTTTGGATGCCTTTGGGTCGCCCGAGCTGCTCGAGGGCAACGATGCCGGCGTCGCCGCGCTGCCCACGAGCGGGCGCATCGCCATGTCGACCGACAGCTTTGTAGTCTCGCCGCAGTTCTTCCCCGGGGGCAACATCGGCCGCCTCGCTGTATGCGGAACCGTCAACGACGTCGCGACCTCGGGCGCCAACGTACGCTACCTATCGTGCGGCTTTATCCTCGAAGAGGGCTATCCCATGGATAAGCTCCGCCAGATTGTGCAAACGATGGCCGAGACGGCGCACGAGGCGGGCGTGGCGATCATCACCGGCGACACCAAAGTGGTCGAGCGCGGCGGGGCCGACGGCGTCTACATCAATACCGCCGGCGTGGGCGAAGTGCCCGTGGGCGTAGCGCTCAGCGGCGCCAACTGCCAGCCCGGCGATGTCATTCTGGTATCGGGTACGCTGGGCGACCACGGTATCGCCATCATGAGCCAACGCGAGGGCTTGGCGTTTTCGAGCACCATCGAAAGCGATGCCGCGCCGCTCAACCACCTGATTGCCGATGTGCTTGCCGCAGCACCCGAAACACGCTGCTTCCGCGACCCCACGCGCGGCGGCCTGGCGTCCACGCTCAATGAGTTTGCCCAGGCCAGCGGCGTTGCCATGGAGGTCGACGAGGATGCCGTGCCTGTGCGCCCCGACGTGCAGGCAGCCTGCGAGATGCTCGGCTATGACGTGCTGCAGGTAGCAAACGAGGGCAAGATGGTTGCCGTGGTGCCGGCCGAGCAGGCCGATGCCGCGCTGGCAGCCATGCGCGCCGCGCGCTACGGCGAGAATGCCGCTATTATCGGTCGCGTGCTGCCGCTTGCCGAGGACGCCCGCCCCGCCGTGCGCGTGCGCACCGGCTGGGGCTCGACCCGCATCCTCGACATGCTCGTAGGAGAGCAGCTGCCGAGAATTTGCTAACGATGGCATCCGCGCGCCACTGCGCTTTGAACAATGAGCTTTTTACCAGCTCAGCACAAGGACCCCCGCGACCGAATCGAATCGGTCGCGGGGGTCCTTGCATTTGCGAGCTTTGCCGTTATCTACGCTCTGAACTTTGGATACGTCAGTAGCACGAGCGCGACGCTCACGCCCAGTTGTATGAGAACCTGGCGCACGTCGCCGGCGCCTCCAAGCGCCACGGCGCGAACCAAGTTGGCGATGCCGAGCGGCATGCCGCCGACAAACCAGAGCGAGAGGCCCAGCAGCGCCTTGTCGCCCATATCGGGCTCAAAGGGCACCGAAGCCACCACCGCCCGATATGCCCGCACCTCAGAGAAGATCAACGCTACGATAAGCAGCAAGGTAACGAGCATCGACGCAATCGAAGCAGAGGACGCCGCAGAGCCCGTAAGCCCGCCCACGGTCGCGTCCATAAGCAGAACGCCGCCCGCATAGACCAGCGACATGACCCCCAGGGTCGTGAGAGCCGAGCGCGCCCCGGCGCGCCCCGTGCCCCTAACACAGACGTTTCTTGCCCCCATCGTTAACCTCCCTAAAGCAAGGGGCCCACTGGCGCGCACCGGCGGGCCCGTCTATCTGGGGCCAGCCCACTCCGGGTGGCCCAAAGAACATCGACGTGGCTTTTGCGCGCCTACTCCCCGCAGCCGCTTTCGATAAGCGCCACGAGGGAATCGACGGCGGCCGCCTCGTCGGCGCCGTCGGCTGCGATCTCGATCTCGCAACCACAGGCCATTCCCAGGCTCATGACCATCAGGATTGACTTGGCGTCTTTGGCGTCTCCGCCCACCTTGCCAACGGTAATCGAGCTCTCGTACTTGCTCGCCTCCTGCACAAACAGCGATGCGGGGCGCGCGTGGATGCCGCTCGGATTCTTGACGACCGTCGTCTTGGAAACCATCTCTGCTCCTTACTCCACCACGATGTTATCGGTTGCGGTGTCGGCGCCGTTGCTGGCGATGAGCTTCTTGTAGTAGAAGAAGCTCTTCTTCTTTCCACGCTTGCCGGTGCCGTCGCCATGGTCGTCCTGATCGACCGAAATCTGGCCATAGCGTTTAGTCATCTCGGACGTACCAGAGCTGATGAGATCAATGGGGCCCCACCAGGCGTAACCGAAGACGTCAACGCCGTCGAGAATCGCCTGATGCATCTGCTCGACATGCTCCTTCATGTATTCGATATGAGCATCGTCATCGCAATAACCGTTCTCGTCGCGGTTTTCGGTCATGCCGTTACCGTTCTCGGCGATAAAGATCGGCAGGTGATAACGGTCGTAGATGTGGTTAAGCGTGATGCGGAAGCCCACCGGGTCGATCGGCCAGCCCCACTCGGTCATCTCGAGGTACTGGTTCTTAATCTCGGTCAGCAACTTGCCGGAGGGCTCCGGGGACACCTTGCCCTTGTAGCGCATGATATAGGTCATGTAGTAGCTGATGGAGATGTAGTCCACCACGCCGGCCTTGAGGGTCTCGAGATCGCCGTCCTCCATCTTGATATCGACACCGTAGTCGCGGAAGAAGCGCTTTACGTAGTAGGGGTACTCACCCTTGGCCTGGACATCGGTGAAGAACCAGTTGAAGTGGTCCTCAAAGAGCACCTGGAGCTGGTCTTCCGGCTTGGAGGTCTCGGCATAGTTCTCAAGACGGCAGAGCATGTTGCCGATGTGGGCCTCGGGGTCGATCTCGCGCAGTTTGATAACGGCCTTGGCGGAAGCCACGAGCTGGTTGTGAGCGACCTGGAACTTCTCGGGCCAGCGGCCGGCATAGGGGTTGGATCCGTCTTCCTTCTCATCCCAGATCACGCCGCAGCAGGTGCAAGGGTTGGCGTAGACGTGGTTGATCTCGTTGAAGGTCATCCAATACTTGACCTTGCCCTTGTAGCGGCGGAAAAGCGTCTCGGCATAGCGCTCAAAGGCGTCGACCACGTGACGGCTCGCAAACCCGTTGTACTCCTCTGCCAGGTGAAGCGGCATGTCAAAGTGATTGAGGGTAACCATGGGCTCGATACCGTGCTTATGGCACTCGTCAAAGACCTTGTCGTAGAAGGACAGGCCCTCCTCGTTGGGTAGGGCGTCGTCACCGTTAGGGAAGATACGGCTCCAGGAGATGCTCATGCGAAAGACGCCAAAGCCCATCTCGCCCAAAAGCGCGATGTCTTCCTTGTAGGTGTGGTAGAAGTCGATGCCGCGGCGCTTGGGGAAATCGTAGGCCATCTCGTCTGCCTTGCGGGCTGCGAGCGACTGACGCGTGACGGAGTTGAGCGGGCCGCCCTCGACGATGCCCTCGCGGGCGCAGGTCTCGCGGTCGAGCAGAATCACGTAGTCGGAGACCGCCGGGCCGCGGCCGCCCTCGTTCCATGCGCCCTCAATCTGGTTGGCAGCGGTAGCGCCGCCCCAGAGAAAGCCCTTGGGAAACGCCTCGCCAAAGTCATAGGTAGAAAGGTCAATCATGGTATGTCCTCATCTCTCTTGGTTGGGTTGGGATGCGGGCCGCAGGGGCACGGCCCGCGATCGGGGGACGTATTAACGGGCGGCCAGTGCGCGCACCACAGGCATCATTTTTTTGGCCATGTGCAGCTCGGCACTGATGGTCATGAGCGTATCCTGGGCGTGCACGAATAGCAGGGAGTACTCGACCTCCTCGCCGCCCGCCTGGCGCTGGATCATCTCGGTCTGCGCCTTGTGCGCATCGAGAATCTTGGCGTCGGCCTCGGCAAGGTGCGCGTCCGCCGCATCGAAATCGAACTCCGCCAGAGCGTCCATCGCCTTGTCGATACAGGCGCGACCGTCGCCGGCGTTGATGATGACGTTCATCGCGACTGCGGGAACGTTGATTGCTTCATCAGCCATCATGGCCTCCTTCTCTTGGGTGCCAGCCGCCTTCACGGCCGGCACCGAATCATCTGGTAGCAACTAGGCGACGGACTCTGGGTCGCCCATAGGGGTTTACTCGGCGGCAGCAGCGGCAGCGGCCTTGGCGGCCCTCTTAGCTGCCTTCTTTGCAGCCTTCTCGGCAGCCTGCTCTTCCTCGACCTTGCATTGATAGTTGTCGGCCGCCTTGAAGAACGGGAACCAGAGAATCGCGGCGATCAGCAGGTTCACGCAAACCAGGGCAACGTTGCGAATATCGCCACCGGACATAAAGAACGCCGAGACAGCATTGGGCAGGAAGTTCATGTCGAAATTCTCAACGTGAAGGCTCGCCCAGCCCATGCTCATCCACAGATAGGCGTTGGCCGGCAGGATGATGGATTGAAGCACCATAGGGATGAACATGAAGGGGTTGGCAACGATCGTGGAAAACACGAGCGGCTCGTTGATATTGAACAGAGACGGGACGAGCGTGGCACGACCGAGCATTTTGTTCTTCTTAGACTTGGCGAAAAGCATGTAGAAAGCCAGCGGGAGCGTGGCGCCCTCGCCGCCGATCATAATGTAGCGAGTAAGGCCGTAGGCGTTGATGTTCGTCGGGGTGAGACCGGCGGCATATGCAGCCATATTCTCGGCAAGGGCGGATTTTTGGATGGACTGCAGGATGGGCGCGAAGACCCAGCCGGAGATGCCGAAGAAATAGAAGGTGTCCATGACGAGCGGAAGCGCGATAGTGCCGGGGAGCGTCTGAGCAAAACCGGTGACGGGCGACAGGATGATCGCAACGGCGCCAAAGACGTCAACCTGAAGGATGCTGGTGAAGATCCACGCAATGAAGAGCGACAGCAAGACGGCGATGATGTTATCAAACCAGTTCTTGACAAAGTCGGGGACCATGCTGTCCTCCGAGAAGAACGTCATGCGAGCCATGCGTTTGTAGATGAAGCCCACGACAAAGCCCACAACCATGGCGGTGAACATACCACCGGCGCCGAACTTGGGCATCTGAAAAACGTAACCGTCCTCAGTGATCGCAGGATTCATACACAGCATGAAGGTGCCTATACCGGTGAAACCGGCGATCATGCTGCGGTCTTTGCGATCTTCCTTAACCGCGACGTCGTGCGGAATGATAAACGCCATGAACAGGCCAACGAGACCGAAGCTGAACGTCGTGAGTGGCGACAGATCGGGGAGCGTCGGGACAAAACGACGGATGATGTTCCAAAGACTCGGAATTGCCGAAACCATAGAGAAGGGAACGATGTAGAGGATCGCGTCGGAGATGATGCCGAACCAATAAGTTGAGGTAAGCTTGTTCATCACGGGGACGACATGCTCGGTGATCCATGCCTGGACCGCTTCCATGAACTTTAGCAGCATGTTGTCCCCTCCTAGCCTTCGTCAAGCAGGTCGTAAGCATCCTCGAGGATGCTCTCGCCGTCGAGTGCCGCATAGTAATCCGGGTCGATGGCCATGACCTTCACGCCATGAGACGCCACCTGCGCCTGGATCTCGGGCACCTCGGAGGCGAAGTGCGGGCCGAGCAGGAGGACGTCGATCTTGTCGGCGTAGTCCATGATCTCGGATTTGCTGACTGCCTTGATAGTGCAGTCAAGGCCCTTGGACTTTGCGACCTTGCGCATGCCCGCCGCCATAAAGCCGGTCGAGGCGCCGATGCCGCAAGCGAGGAGAATGCGGACGGTACCGTTCTCATCTGCCATGGGGTACTCCTTTCCCAATAAGCGGGCCCAAGGCGGCTCCGATGCCACCACGGTCCCCGCCGTGTTCTTGGGCGCCCGTGTCGACCCGGCCGCCCTTGACCGTAGCTGCACTATACGTGGCGGAAGGTACTTGCTGCCAACCGTCTTTTTTCCGCATGGCGGCAAGGCGGGAATTTTTCCGCTTGCGCGGCAAGACGGGCGATTTTCCGCTTGGGCGGCAAATTGGAAAAGCTGCTCCACGCGGAGCTGAGATACCATGGGGCGGTACGCCCCATCTGCCGTTCATCTCTTGGAGGAAAGCCATGGCGAGTGCCAAGCAGAACCGCATCAACCGCATGATCGACGTGCTCGAAAACAGCAGCTCATGGGTATCCTCCTCGATGCTTGCCGGCCTTTTAGGCGCAAGCGAGCGAAGCATCCGCAATTATGTTGCAGAGGTCAACGAAACCGGTACCCGGCATATTGAATCGTCTAAAGAGGGCTATCGCCTTGCCGCGACGGCACCGGCCACCGCCAGCGCTGCCGCAAGTCCTCGCGAGAACGTCGATGCCATCCCCGCGAGTGCGGACACCAGACGCGACTTTACCATCTCCCGCCTTGTCAACGCATGCGGTGGACTCTCCGTCTTTGACATCTCCGATGAGCTCTTTATCAGCGAGAGCACGTTTCAGAGCTCCGTGATGCCACAGGTGCGCGCGCTCGTGCGACAATTTGGCCTCAATGTCGAGACGCACGACTACCGTATGACGCTTACGGGGCGCGAGGCCGACAAGCGCAAGCTTCTCGGCCATATAGCCACCCACAATTCCTATGGATACTTCACCTCGACCAAGACGCTCGAGAACATGTTTCCCGGCTTTGACGTGCAGGCGACCCTCTCGAGCTTGGTCGAGATCTGTCAGCGCTCGGACCTGTTTATCAACGACTACGCACTCTCCAACCTGCTTATGCACCTGCTGGTGATCATCATCAGGCTCACCTCGAACAACGAGCTCAGCGAGGTAGACGGCGTCATCGACGGAGACGGCCTAGTGGAGCAGCTCGGGCAGCGCGAGCAGATCACGCACTGCGCCCAGCGCATCGCCGCCTACTTTGAGAAGCAGTTTGGCTGCGCGATTCCGCGCACCGATTTTCAGCAGATCCTGCTGCTTTTGGCGCTTTCCGTCGAGCGTTGCGATTTTGGCGACCTCAACCGCGAGGAGCTCGCGGGCATCATCGACCGCGATTTTGTGGACATGGTCCTGGGAATTCTCGACGAGTGCGGCGAGCGCTACAACCTACCACGCTTTATCGACGAGCCTATGCGCCTGCAGCTCGTCCTGCATATGTTTAACGCCTACCAGCGCGCTATCTACCACGTAAGCTACCCCAACCCGCTCGCCGCGCAGATCAAAAGCGAGTACGCACCAGTCTACGACATGGCGGTCTATATCGCCCACCGCTTTTCGACCGCCATGGATGTTGAGGTGGGCGAGAACGAAATCGCATTTATCGCCTTTCACATCGGCGCCTATTTTGAGAAGTTCTCTGCACCCGATGGCGCCATCACCTGCACGGTGATTATCGAGGAGTACCACGATTTTGCACGCAGGCTCGTCGACGACCTCAAGGCCGAGTTTGGCGACGACATAAGTGTTGTTGCCGTGATGAGTTGCGATAACTACTTGGCCGATCCTCCCGAGTGCGACGTGGTGGTCACCACGATCGACGTGCCGGTTTGCGGCGGCAGCACCAAAATCTTGATCGGACCCATCCTCACTAAGCAAAACGTGCGAAAGATCCGCGACCGGCTTTGCGCCATTCAAGAGCGGCGGCGGCGCCTCTATGCCCAGGGCCTTTTGGGGCGTCTGCTGCAGCCGGGGCTGTTTATACGCAACGTGGACGCAGACGACGCTACAAGCTGCATCGACCGAATGGGGAAACTTTTGGCCGCTCAGGGGCTCGCAACGCCCGAGTATATCGCTGACGTGCATCTGCGTGAGAGCGTCTCGTCGACGGCGTTTACCGACAGCCTTGCCATACCCCACGCGATCTCGGTGTATCCCGAGCGTTCGTTTATCGCCGTGGCCCACAATGACGCCCCGATTCCCTGGGGACGCCACGACGTGCGGTTTGTGCTGCTCATAGGCATCGCGCAGGAGGACATGGGGCTCTTTAGAGATGTGCTCGACCTGATTATTGAGGTGTTCTCCTCGGTAGAGACAACGATGAGGCTCATGCAGACCGACACATTCGAGGAGTTTCTGGCTGCGTTTACGCACGACATCGGATAGAAGGCTCGACCCGCATCCTCGACATGCTTGTGGAAGAACAGCTGCCGAGGATTTGCTAACGGCACATTCCCGCGGCCGGTGCGATGCAGCTCGATATCCCTTGAAGATGTTCAGATTCCAGACACGCCCGGCACGCATGCCCAGTATCATGGGGTGCGTTTTACAACTCAAGCGGCAGGAGCACCCATGGCAGCAGCTTTTTCCCATGTGATCTTTGACCTGGACGGCACCATTCTCAACACGCTCGAGGACCTGGCGGCCGCCGGCAACCATACCTGCAAGACGCACGGCTGGCCCACGTTTGCCGTGGACGAGTACCGCTACAAGGTGGGAAACGGCATGCTCAAGCTAGTTGAGCGCTTTATGCCCGCCGAGTATGCGGGCGACAGCCGTATGTTTGAGCAGACGCTTGCCGAGTTTAGGGCTTATTACGGCGAGCACAAGGAAGACCACACCGCACCGTACGCCGGCACGATCGAGATGCTCGACCGCCTGCGCGCCGCGGGCGTGCAGCTTGCCGTACTCACCAACAAGGACCACGTCTCGGCCGCTCCGCTTATCGAGAAGTATTTTGGTTCCGAGCGCTTTGCGCTGGTCCAGGGCCGTGTCGACGCTTTTCCGCCCAAGCCCGAAGCGCCCGTCACGCTGCATGTGATGGAGGAGCTAGGCGCCGATCCGGCAACCACACTCTATGTAGGCGATTCCAATGTCGATATCCTGACCGGTCACAACGCCGGCCTTAAGAGTGCAGGCGTCAGCTGGGGCTTCCGCGGCCGCGCAGAGCTGGAGTCCGCCGGCGCCGACTACGTGGTGGACACCCAAGACGAGCTCGCGGCGCTGATCCTGGGCGAGTAGCGGGGCTGTCGCTCAACACGGCTGCGTAGATTCTGTCGCGCGGAAAGCGCATCCCGTTTTGGAGCTCCTGAATGGGATGCGCTTTCCGTTTGAGGCACGTCGGGGAAACGGCATCCCGTTTCGGAGCATTATTCCGGGTCGCGCTTTCCGCAACCCAACCCATCCGGAAACCGCGACCCGGAATTCGGCCAAAAACCGGGCCGCGGTTTCCCGACCACCCGATGCAACGCCAATGCACCAACCGCGCCCAAGGAGTGTCCCCAACTGCCGACAGAAAAGGAACGTCCCCAAGTGCCGCCCCAATGACTACCATGGCAACGCCGCAGGTAGAGGACGGACAGCGAGCGGGCACCAGAGCGAACAAATTGGCATGAAAAGAGGACGGCATAGACCTTCTGGTCATGCCGTCCTCTTTGAATGACAAGTTGTCGCTCTGGTGCCCGCGCAGCGTCGAGCAGTTGCGGCGTTTGGTAAAACGCCGCAACGAACTAGCTCAGCATTGCATCCATCATCTCGGAGTTGACGGAGTCGTCGGCAGACCACTCGCCGTCGTCGTTGCAGGTGTACTTGAAGATAACCGTGGTCTTCCTGGGCTCGGTGGCCTTGGTCACATCGACCATAACCTGACCTGCCATCTTGTACAGCTCGTCATCGGAAGGAACCGTATCAAGCGCGGCGACCTTCTCCTGATACTGGGTGGAGAAGTCCTCGACGATCTTGTTCATGGACTTGCAGGTGATGGAGACCTCGGCGGTCGCGACACCCTTGTCCTCGTCGACCGTCACGTCGCCGATCTCGTAGTCAAAGCCTTCGAGATAGGTCTTGGCATACTCCTTGGGATCGATACCCAGCTGCTCGAACTCGTCGCCCGAAGCCTCCTCCAGACCAGAAAGGAACTCGTCGCCACCGTTCTTGACCTCGTCAAACTGAGTCGTAAGATCCTCGGTGATGAGTTCCTCGATCGAAGGGCCTCCACAACCGGAAAGCACGACCACGCATGCAACCAAAACGGCCATGAGGGGCGCAAGCAGCAGCTTCTTTTTCATGTTGTTCCTCCCAATGAGCGGCACCGCGCTTCCCAGACGCGGCGCACGTTGTAATAAGTAAGCCCATACTATCCACTTATTAACACCCTCGACGGCACGAAGGCGCGGTCGGTTCGTTTTAGCGTCCGAACGGTTTGCAAGCCCGCCCAACGTGCAATAAAACGCTTCCCCGCGGTGCAATAAAAAAGGTGGCCGGATAACCCGACCACCCTTGCACATCCTTATGTTGCCGCAGCCTACTTGCGGACGACCTTGACGATGGCGTCACCGGCGGCGACAGCGGAGTCGGCCTCGACGGCGAGCTCGACATCGGCAAACTCGGCGGTGTTGGACACGGCCACGACGACGCAGTCCTTGTAACCGGCGGCAGCGATCTTGGCGCGGTCGATCTTGAGCAAGGGCTGGCCGGCCTTCACGACGTCGTCGGCCTTGACGAAGCCCTCGAAGCCGTCGCCGTTCATGTTGACGGTATCGACGCCAACGTGCACCAGAACCTCGATGCCGCTATCGGACTGCAGGCCCACAGCGTGACCCATGGTGACGGTCACCTTGCCGTCGCAGGGAGCGTAGACCAGGTCGTCCTCGGGCCACACAGCGCAGCCCTTGCCCAGAACCTCGCCACCAAAGACGGGATCGGGCACGTCGGCCATCTTGATGACCTTGCCCTTGACGGGCGAGCACAGCACGTCGGCGCCGGCAGAAGCAGAGATGGAGGACGGAGCAGCGGCAGCCGCGGGCTCAGCCTTCTTCTTGAACATGTCAAACAGACCCATACGTTTTCTCCTCTTGATTAAGCGCAACGTTTTGCGCATGCCTATGGTGATTATAGTGCCAAATGATCAAATTGCTAAGGTGAGGGCTCGAATCGCAAGCCCTTCCAAGCCCTTCCCAAAACCTTTTCCCCAGCGGCACTCATATTGTCGATTAATCCAGACCCTCGGTGCCGTTGGACTTGATGATCTTCTGGTATGCGAAGAAGCTGTCCTTGCGGCGGCGCTCGTAGGTACCGGTGCCGTCGTCGTACTTATCGACGTGGATGAAGCCGTAGCGCTTGCGCATCTCGCCAGTGCCGGCGGAAACCAGGTCGATGGGACCCCACCAAGTGTAGGCAATCAGGTCAACGCCGTCGGCGATGGCCTCGCCCATGGCCTTGATGTGGCTCTGCAGATAGGCGATACGATACGGGTCGTGGATGGAGCCGTCCTCCTCGACCTCGTCGTAGGCGCCCATGCCGTTCTCGACCACCATCAGCGGAATCTCGTAGCGGGCGTAAATCTCGTTGAGGGCGATGCGCAGACCCAGCGGATCGATCTGCCAGCCCCAGTCGGTAGACTCCAGATAGGGATTCTTGCCGCCAAAGGTCATGTTGCCCTCGGTCATCTCGTGATCCTTGTGGGTGCCCACGGTGCCGGACATGTAGTAGCTAAAGGTGTAGAAATCGACCTTGCCGTCGGCGATATCCTGCAGGTCGCCGTCCTCCATCACGAGCTCGACATCGTTCTCGGCCCAGAAGCGCTTGGCATAGAACGGGTACTTGCCGCGCACCTGCACGTCGGAGCAGTACCAGTTCATGGTATTCATCTCCTGCTGCGTTGCGAACACGTCGGCCGGATCGCACGTGGCAGCATAGGAAAGGATGAAGCAATCCATGTTGCCCATCTTAAACTGCGGGTAGTGCTCGTGGGCATAGCGCACGACGCGGCCGCTGGCGACAAACTGGTGATGCAGTGCCTGCATACGAGCCTGCGGCGTGGTGTGGACCGCCGACGCCGGACCCTCAAAGCCCTGGATCATGCTGGTCCCAAAGAGGTTGCCCATGTCCTGGGTGCCGCAGTTGATCTCGTTGAAGGTGAGCCAGAACTTGACCTTGTCCTGATAGCGGTCGAAGACGGTCTGGCAGTACTTCTCAAAGAAGCCGATGAGCTCGCGGCTCGCCCAGCCGTTGTACTTCTCGACCAGGTGATAGGGCATCTCGTAGTGCGACAGGGTCACGAGCGGCTCGATATTGTGAGCGCGCAGGCAGTCGAAGACGCGGTCGTAGAAGGCGAGGCCGGCCTCGTTGGGCTCGGCGTCGTCGCCGTTGGGGAAGATACGGCTCCAAGAGATGGACATGCGGAACATGGTAAAGCCCATCTCGGCGAACAGCGCGATGTCCTCCTCGTAGTGATGGTAGAAGTCGATACCGTCATGATTGGGGTAGAAGCGGTCGGGGTCGATGTCGATCGTAATCTGACGCGGATCCTTGTAGCTGCCGCCCAGGAAGTGGTCGTCGACGGAAGGGCCGCGGCCGTCCACGTTCCAAGCACCCTCAAACTGGTTGGCGGCGGTGGCGCCACCCCAATAGAAGCCCTCGGGGAACTTGATGTTTGCCATGAGCATCTCCTTTGCATCGCGGTTCGATAAGCCGAGTATCGCCCACGCACGCGACAGGCAGGGGCAGGGGTGCCAAACCCGACACTTCTTTTCGCAGCGGCACCCCGCCGCCACGCCGCCCCTGACACTTCCTGACACCTGCCAAAAAGGGACTGCCAAAAAGGGACAAGTTTATTTTGGTCGGTTTTATCTGGGCAAACGCTGGCGATACGCTGCCGGCGTGCAGCCATAGCGCTCGGCAAACTTTTTGTAGAAGAAGCTCATGTTGGCGTAGCCGACCTCGCGCGCCGCGGCTTCCGCAGTGGAGCCGGCGTCGAGCAGTGTTGCCGCGCGTGTTAGGCGACTCTCCTGCACGAGCTGCATAAACGTGCGTCCCGTCTGCCGTTTGAGCAGCGCGCTTGCGTAGTTGGGACTCAGATGGAGGTGGCGAGCTACGTCCTCGAGCGTACAATCGCAGGCATGGCGCTCGATGTAGCCCACGGCGGCCGCGACCTGCGCCGAGGGAAGTGTAGGTTTGCCCGCTTGCAGCAGTGCGGCCTCATAGCTTTGCATCAGCTCAACCAACAGCAACTCAAACAGCTTCGACACGATCTGGGGACTCGCAGCCGTCGGCTCCAGAAGCTCACACAGCATCTCCTGCATATATCGGCGCACGCGGCGGCTGTTGCCCGTGCGGAAATGCACATGACCGCGGTGGTCGGTTTCGTCATTGAGGGCATTAATGAGGAACTGCGAGACGGTGCTTGACGGCGACAGGCTCTGCTCTAGGCTGCGGTGCAACATCGGCCGCGAGATGACGATGCTCAGCATAATGTCATACTCGCCGAGCTCGCCTACGGCATGTGGACAGGCGGCGTCGAGTAAGAGCACCTCGTTTTGGGCAAGCATAAGCTGTTCGCCGTTGACGGTCTGCGGCGCATGCCCGCGATAGACATAGCTGATTTCGACATAATCGTGCACATGCTCCGGTACAGGGTTGAAGCGCGAGTTGCGCACGATTGATAGGCCCTCAGGCATGCCTTCTTGGTGCAAGGCTTGCGTCGGGTCACCGATTTTATGGATATGTTTTTCACCGATATTCTGTTGATGACCCCAGCTGAACGCATCATTCCAGTCATAGCGGGCGCCCGCGTGGTAAGCACGCTCGCTGTCGGTCAGCTCGAGCAGAAGGCTGTCTAAACGTGCAAGATCCATGGCATCACAATCATTGATTCGGTCATATTCTGCTGTGGTTTTGATATTAGCAGGACGGCGCGCTCGGCGTACTCTGACTTCTATCGATTTAAAAGGTTGGTTTTAGAGGAGTGGATATGGCGGCATACGACAACCATGTGCTTCCGTTCTTGTGGCTCAAGGGCGAGGCGCACGAGACGATTACCGAATACCTGGAGCAGATTGCCGGTGCGGACATCCGCGAGGTCTGCCTCGAATCGCGCACGCATCCCGAGTTTTGTCGCAACGGCTGGTGGGCTGACCTGCGTTTTATCATCGGCGAGTGCAAGCGCTTGGGGTTGAAGATCTGGCTGCTCGACGACGCCCATTTCCCCACGGGCTACGCCAACGGCGCGCTTGCGGGCGAGAACGTCGACCCCGCGCTTAAGAAGACCGTGCTCAAACATCGCACGGTTACGGTCGTCGGTCCCCAGCCGTCCACGGTCATCAAGCTCGGCAATCTTATGGATCCCACGGAGCGCTTTGTGGGCGCGGCGACTTTCGACGCCGCCGGCGCACCGCTCAATCTTGAGCTCTCCGTTGAGCAGGCCGACGGCACCCCCGCTCGCCTGCGTTTTGACGCGCCCGCCGGCATCACCACCGTCGAGCTCTTCGTCACCAGCCAAAAGACCGGCTTTCGCGATGAGTACATCAACATGGTCGACGCCGATTCGTGCCGCGTGCTCATCGATGCCGTCTACGAGCCCACGTTTGAGCACCTGGGCGACGAGTTCGGCTGCACCATCCTGGGGTTCTTTACCGATGAGCCGGGCTTTATGAACGAGAAGGGCACGGCTCTCGACGATGCTTCTACCAGCAGCTTTATTGGACGCGGCGATATGTCACTGCCCTGGTCGGACGAGCTTGCCAGCCGCCTGTGCAATGCACTTGGCGAGGACTGGCTCACCAAGCTACACGGCCTTTGGACACGCGAGGCAGATGGTGCCCGAGCCCGTCACGCCTACATGGACATTGCCACGCAACTCTACCGCGCATGCTTTGACGAGCAGATTGGCGACTGGTGCCGCGAGCGCGGCGTCATGCACATCGGACATGTGATTGAGGACAAAAGCTGCCACACGCGCCTGGGCCAGGGCGCCGGGCACTACTTCCGCGCGGTCGCCGGACAAGATATGGCGGGCATCGACGTTGTCATCAACCAGCTTGCCCCCGGCATCGACCACGGGCGCTACAGCTACTTCCACGGCGCGTGGAACATGGAGTTCTTTACCTACGCGCTTGCCAAGCTGGGCTCTTCGGCCGCGCGCCTCGACCCAAAAAAGCAGGGGCGCTGCATGGCCGAGGTCTTTGGCGCCTTCGGTTGGCACGAGGGCCTGCGCGAGATGAAATGGATCGCCGACCACATGCTCGTCCGCGGTATTAACTGGTTTACGCCGCACGCGTTTAGCATGGCGCCCTTTCCCGATTGGGACTGCCCGCCGCACTTTTACGCGCACGGCAACAATCCGCAATGGCCGCACTTTGGCCAGCTCATGAGCTATATGAACCGCACTGCCACGCTGCTTTCGGGAGGCAGCGCCACGCGTCCCGTCGCCATCCTGTACCACGCCGATGCCGAGTGGGCCGGCAGCGCCATGCCTATCGAGCGCGTGGCTGCCGAGCTCACGCGCGCGCAGATCGACTTTGATTTTGTGCCCGCCGAGGCTTTTGAGGATGAGGACCGTTACGAGGTTTCAATTGCTGATGGAATGCTTGCCGTAAACGATTGTCGTTACCAGGCGTTTGTTATGCCAGGAGCTTCATTTATTGGCTCGGCGACGGCGCGGGCCGTAAGGCGCATGATGGATGCGGGGGTTATGGCCCTCGCCGTCGACGAGGTGCCGAGCGCGCTTTACGACGCCGATGGCGTGGTTGAACTGGGTGAACTTGCAGCGACTCCGCTTGCCGATATGGCGGGCGTGCTGGCGAGCGCTGGGCTGCAGACAGTTGTCACCGACACGCCCCAGTCCTGGCTGCGCGCGCTTCGTTACGAGCGCGCCGACGAGACCTACGTCATGTTGGTCAACGAGCATCCGCGCGAGCGCATCGGCTGCACAGTTAAACTCGCGCAAGGCGAGCGACTTTGCGGCACGCGCCTCGACCTGTTGAATGGCACCGATCCCGTTGCGTTTGACGGAACGCTTGAGCTCGCACCCTTCGAGAGCTGCTTCGTTGCCTTGGAGACGGACGGCGAGCTTGAGTCCGGGGACGGCGCGGACATGGGCTCGAGCGATGCGCTCGCCCTCGACATCAACGGCCCTTGGACCGTCGCCCTCTCCCCTGCCGGCGGCGGAACCTTTGGCGCCCCGCGGGAACTCGAGCACTTGTGCGATCTCACGGCCGAGCGATTCCCCAATGCCTGCGGGACGTTCCGCTATCGCACGTTGTTCGAGCTGGCGAACGACCTTGCCGATGCCACAATCGACCTGGGAGATGTCTACGAAGTCGCGGCACTTACGCTCGACGGACACCCACTCGGCACACGCATCTGTCCGCCCTATCGCTTTGCCATCAACCCACTTGCTGCCGGCACGCACGAACTCACCGTCGACGTCATCAACACGCTCGATCATGCGATTCCCGACATCTTCGCCCTCACCGAACCCGTCGCCCCGAGCGGCATCCTCGGTCCCGTTACCCTTTGCGGGCAAAACCTGCCAAAATAAACCTGTCCTTTTTTGGCAGGTTTGTTGAGTGTGGGAGTTCGCATGGATATCAAACGCAAGATTTCCGAGGCGCAGGGCCTTACCCCTACCGAGCAACAGCTCGGCATCTCGGCCCTTGCCATGGGCGAAGACGTCCGCGGGCTCTCTATTAAGGAATTTGCCGCGCGCACCAACGTTTCCGTTGCGAGCGTGCACCGTTTTTGCAAAAAGCTCGGCCTCGAGGGATTCAAAGACCTCAAGGTCGAGCTCATCCGTCAGGCAGCCGAGACGGGTAACCGGCGCGACGTGGACATCAACTTTCCCTTCGATGCCACCTCCACTCCTGCGCAGGTGATGGAGCGTATGGAGGGGCTCTATCAGACCACTTTGGCCGAAACGCAGGAGCTGCTCGACCCCACACAGCTCGACCAGGCCGCCAAGCTTATCGTGCGCGCCGGCACCGTGGACATCTACACGGGCTCGCATAATCTGTATCCAGCGGGAATGTTCCGCGATCGCCTGCTTTCCGCCGGCAAAAGCGCGACGTGCCACGACAGTGTCGAGGCGCAGGTGCGTACGGCGCTCGCCTCGGGCCCCGACCATGTGGCAATCGTTATCTCCTACAGCGGCCTTGCCCCCAACCTCAGGGAGATCTTGCCAATCCTCAGCAGTCGACATGTCCCGGTCATCGTCATCGGCACACCGCACTGCGCCCGCATTCACCCCGGCTTTGCCGCCTATCTCACGGTGAGCGATCACGAGAGCATGACGCATCGCATCACACAGTTCGCCAGCCACATCGCCGTGCAATACGTGCTCGATTCGCTCTACAGCAGCTACTTTGCCAAAGATTACGCCCGCTGCTCCGAGTTCTTAGAGCGGTCGTTTCCCTACACCCGACTGCCCGGGCTCAAGTAGCGACGAGCGTGGATTTTCGGACACTAACCTAACGAGCGTGGATAATCTCCCACTTTGAGCCCGCGCACAGGCCAAAACCGGGAGATTATTCACGCTCATTTTGGGTCCCCTGGGAACGCATGAGGAGGGCGGATAGACAGCCGTTATTTGCGAGGCGTCAGCGACGTAAAGAGTCCGTGTTGGTTGCAGTAAAGATATATCCTGCCGCGCCCGGTAATATGGAAGCGCGGCTGCACCGATTGCTCTGGATAGAGCTTCTTAAAGCAGATGCCATCCATAGTCGCATATGCCACAAAGCTAATGTAGTGATCCTTGGTCATGGGATGATCGAGCGTGACGTACCAATCGTCCTCGATGCGCTCGATGGAAAAGGCGTGGTCCGCGTCCGGCTCTTCGGCCTCCTGGGGAAACATCGTGGAGCCACAGCAGCTAAAGCTGCCTTCTCCGAGCGCGTGCACAACGTTTCCGCAGATAGGGCAAACGTAAAAGACGCCTTTGAGCATATTGCCTGCACGGTTGGCGTTGGCCCGAATGTCACCAGCCAAAAGCTCAGCCACGCTTATGCCGAGTCTCTGGGCCAAAGGCCCAACGAGGGAAATGTCGGGAAGGCCGCGGCCGGATTCCCACTTGCTGACGGCTTTATCGGTCACGCCAAGGCTTTCCGCCAGGGCGCGCTGGGTGAGGCCGCGCTCTTCGCGCAGCCGCTTGATGACATGCGCTGCCAAAAAAGTATGGGAAGCATTGGTTTGCCGTGTCTGGTTCATGGGCTGTCCAATCAAATTGAAGAAATGGAGTGAACCGGTTCGACAGTCAGTATCCATTTGAAGGCCAGGCTCGACAACCTACGCTGCGTAGACATGCGCCAATCGAACGAGCGCGGATTTTTGGACGCTCATCCTGAGTAGTCATTTAAGAACGTCCCCAATGACTACATCAGGAGTGTCCCAAACTGCCGGCAAAAAAGGAACGTCCCCAAGTGCCGCATCGCCAGCAACGGGAGTGCCGATGTTTTGGTAGCGACAGCGAAAACCCGCCAGAGCGAGCAAGGTGCCTTGAAACGAGGCGGCATTGACCTTCTGGTCATGCCGCCGAAGTTGAAAGGCAGATTGCCGCTCTGGCGGGTTTGCAGCGTCGAGCTGTTACGCGGTTTGGTAAAACCGCGTAACTAACGGACTCCGTACTGCTCGTAGTAGGCGTCGATGGCGGTCTTGAGCTCGTCGTCGATGACAACCTTGCCGTCGATCTCGTGGTTGTAGAGGGTCTCAACAACCTCGGCCATGGAGACGATGCTCGCGACGGGGAAACCGTACTTGGCCTCGATCTCCTTCTGCGCGGTGGTCACGCCGCCCTTGCCGACCTCCATGCGATTGAGGGACACGATGAGGCCCTTGATCTCGACATCGGCAGCCGCCTTGACCTTGGGATAGGTCTCGTCGATGGACTTGCCGCTGGTGGTGACGTCCTCGACCATGATCACACGGTCGCCGTCCTGGGGCTCATAGCCCAGCAGGTTGCCCTTGTCGGCGCCGTGGTCCTTGGCCTCCTTGCGGTCGCAGCAGTACTTGACCTCCTTGCCGTACAGCTCGTGGTAGGCAATGGCGGTCACGACGGCCAGGGGAATGCCCTTGTAGGCCGGCCCAAACAGCACATCAAAGTCGTCGCCAAAGTTATCGTGGATGGCCTGGGCGTAATACTCGCCCAGCTTCTTGAGCTGATAGCCCGTCACGTAGGCGCCGGCGTTCATAAAGAACGGGGACTGACGGCCGCTCTTGAGCGTAAAGCTGCCGAACTTAAGAACGTCGGACTCGACCATAAACTTGATGAACTCTTGCTTGTAAGCCTCCATGCGGGCTCCTCTCGTAATCGCGTACGTGCCTTCCAGTTTAGCGCAGGCAAGGCGCGTTGCGGGCGCGCTTTGAGCTCGCGGCATTCTGTAAAGGCTTTGTCAGGGGCAATGGTTTTCCGAACAATGGGGTTGACACGGCAAACCCCCCTCATCAAAAATACGGGCGGATTAAAACGGGTACGAGATACCCAAAGCGCGCCGCGCCCGGCCTTAAGGAGGTGTGCCATGGAAGGCAGTCATAGTCGAAAAACCTGCATGTCGCCCTCGGCACGCCGCGAGGATTCCGCACACGCATAAGCGCCAACAGCCGATCGTCAAAACCACCACAAAGGTGCCTGTCCCCTTTGTGGTGGTTCGTGAGTATGACGTGGGCGACATCTAGGTTTTTTTGAAGCAAATACGACACGTACGCTAACTCCCTTCAACAAGGAGGACCCTATGCTGATGCTCAAAACCGCTACGGTACTCGAAGCTATCTCCAAGCGCCGCCGCACGGCGCGCCCCGCCGCTCACGCCGGCCTATCCAAGAACACCATCTTCGCCGCCACCCATAGCGCCCAGGACGCCCTCGTGCTGCTCGACGCCACAGCCGACGGCCTCACCGCCGAGCACGCCGCCGAGCGCCTGAACGCCGTCGGCCCCAACACCATCGAGGCGCCGACCAAGACGCTTGCCCGCCACATCGCCGACGCGTTCATCGACCCCTTCGCCGGCATCCTCGCCGCGCTCGCGCTGGTCTCGCTCTACATCGACGTGCTCGCCGTGCCCGAGCCCCAGCGCGACCCCTCCACGGTCATCGTCATCGGCATCATGCTGCTGGTATCGGGTGGCATGAAGTTTATCCAGGAAGCCCGCAGCGGCAATGCGGCCGAGGCCCTCAAAGACCTGGTCTCCAACACCTGCTGTGCCCTGCGCGACGGCGGACGCATCGAGATTCCCTTCGACGAGCTCGTCCCCGGTGATATGATCCGCCTCTCTGCCGGCGATATGGTGCCGGCCGACGCCCGCATCATCACCGCGCGCGACCTGTTTGTGATCGAGTCCGCGCTCACCGGCGAGAGCGAGGCCGTCGAGAAGACCGCCACCACAACGATCGTCGAGGGCGCCGACAGCTCCACGTTGCCGCTCTCTGCCTGCAAGAACATCATCTTTACCGGCACCTCCGTGCAAAACGGCACCGCCATGGCACTTGTTGTGGCCACCGGCTCGGACACCTACCTGGGCGGCATCGCCAAGATGCTCAACGGGCGCGGCGAGAAGAGTGCGTTTGACCGCGGCGTCTCGAGCGTCTCCATGCTGCTCGTACGCCTTATGCTCGTTATGGCGCCGGCCGTCTTTGCCATCAACGCCGCCACCAAGGGCAACGTCATCGACGCGCTGCTGTTCGCCACGAGCGTGGCCGTGGGAATCACGCCGCAGATGCTCCCCGTCATCGTGACCACGAGCCTGTCGCAGGGCGCCAAGGACCTCGCCCGTCGCCAGGTTATCGTCAAGGAGCTGCCGGCGATCCAAAACCTCGGCGCGATGGACATCCTGTGCTGCGACAAGACCGGCACCCTCACCGAAGACCGCATCGTGCTCGAGCGCTACCTCAACACCGACGGCAACGAGGACGCGCGCGTGCTGCGCCATGCGTTTTTGAACAGCTTCTTCCAGACCGGCCTCAAAAACCTTATCGACCTGGCCGTTATCGACCGTGCCGACGTGACGCCCTCGACCGTCGTGCCCGATTCCATGCTGGGCCAGAGCCTACGCGACCGCTATACCAAGGTCGACGAGGTGCCCTTCGATTTCTCGCGCCGTCGCCTGAGCGTAGTTGTCGCCGACGCCCAGGGCAAAACCCAGATGGTCACCAAGGGAGCTGCCGAGGAAATGCTCGAGATCTGCTCCTTTGTCGAGGTCGATGGCATCGCTCAGCCGCTCACCGACGAGAAGCTCGCCCAGATTCGCAAGCAGGTCGCCGGGCTCAACGCCGAGGGCCTGCGCGTGATTGCCGTGGCGCAGAAGACCGATCCGCGCTGCGTGGGCGAATTTGGCATCGCCGACGAGTGCGACATGGTGCTGATGGGCTTTTTGGCCTTCCTCGATCCGCCCAAGGCGAGTGCCGCGGGCGCCGTCGCCACCCTCGAGGCCAAGGGCGTGGCGGTCAAGGTCCTGACCGGCGACAACGATCGCGTCGCCGCCACCGTCTGCGAGCAGATCGGTATCGACGCGAGCAATGTCTTGCTGGGCTCCGAGATCGATGCGCTCGATGACGCCGAGCTTGCCGAGCGCGCCAAGAGCACCCATCTCTTCGCCAAGCTCTCGCCGCTGCAGAAGGCGCGCCTGGTGCGCGTCATGCGCGAGCTGCTCGGCCACACCGTGGGCTTTATGGGCGATGGCATCAACGACGCCGCCGCCATGCGCGCGAGCGATTGCGGCATCTCGGTCGATTCGGCCGTCGACATCGCCAAGGAATCCGCCGATATCATCTTGCTTCAGAAGGACCTGGGCGTGCTCGAGCGCGGCATCATCGAAGGCCGCCGCACCTACGGCAACCTGCTCAAGTACCTCAAGACCACGGTGAGCTCCAACTTTGGCAACGTGCTGTCCGTGACCGTCGCGAGCCTGTTCTTGCCGTTTTTGCCCATGAGCGCCCTGCAGCTGGTGCTGCTGTCGCTGGTCTACGAGATCGTGTGCATCGCGCTGCCGTGGGACACCGTCGATGACGCCTGGACTGCCCGCCCGCGCGCCTGGGACGCCGCGTCCATCAAGGGCTTTATGCTCGAGCTGGGCCCCGTGAGCTCGCTGTTTGACATCGTGACCTTCGCCGCGCTCTTCTTTGTGGTGTGCCCCGCCGCCATGGGCGCGAGCTGGGCCGAGCTTGCCACCGCGGGCGACGTCGCAGGCATGGCGGCCTTTGCGGCGCTCTTCCAGAGCGGCTGGTTTGTCGAGTCCATGTGGTCGCAGACACTCGTGATCCACATGCTGCGCTCCCCGCGTCTGCCGAGCCCGCGCGACCACGCCGCGCCCGCGCTGTGCATCCTCACCGTGCTGGGCCTGGCGCTCGTCACTTGGCTGCCGGCAAGCCCCATCGCCGATGCGCTGGGCCTCATGCCACTGCCGACGAGCTTCTTCGCGCTGCTGATCGGCATCGTCGCCGCCTACATCGCGCTCACCCAGCTGGCCAAGCGCCGCTACATCGCCCACCACGGCGAGCTGCTTTAGCACGGTGAGCCGCCACAGTAGACAGCCCAAGGGCAAAACCACCACAAAGGCGCCTGTCCCCTTTGTGGTGGTTTTGGTGCGCTACGAGGCATTGGTCAGGCGGCTCCAGAGTTCGTCAATATCGATTTGGTCGCCGCCGCTCAGATAACCGGTGTGAATAAAAGACTCACTATAGATATAGATGTCATGCGCGCTGTCGCCATCATCTTCGGTGTCGTAGGCCGAAATCACGTAACGGCTGCCGTCGAGCGCCTTGACCAGCCAATACACGGAATCGTCGATTGTGCACTTCTCCTGCACTATCGCCGCATCGCCGATTGCGCCGGTAAGCGCACGATCGCCCGTCGTATAGCCGCCCACCGAGAGCAAAATCGCCACGCTATCGTCTCCGCCGCCCGGCTCAAGTTCCTCGTACTCGGACTCCGAAAGCGGTATCGCGCTGTTCGCAAGTTCGTCCACGCCATCCGAAATCTTAGAAAAGGTAAAAGCGAAAAGTCCCGCGTCATCGGCGGCACCGTAGCCCACGCTCTCGCCTTGCCACTCATAGTTTTGATGCTTGAGCAGGCGCACCAGGTCGGCGCCGTCCAAGTTGATCGCAGCATAGACCGTCACGTTGGCGTTGTCGTCTACACAGGCGGCGTCCGCCGTGGTCGCCTTCCTGGCACCGCCCGCGCCGCCCAATCCGCCCGAGCAGCCAGCCAGCGCACAAGCCAGCGCACCCGCGCCTGCCACAAAGGCCGCACGGTTCATCGTCACTTCATTCATCATGTTCGTTCCTCGCTATGGTATTGGCCACGTCGCACCTAGCCGAGCGCGCGTCCAGTCTTTTCCTGCCAAAATTCGTCTATCGTCGGAGCACCGCCGCCCTGGGTAAACCTACCGGTCTTGATAGCCTCCTCGGTAATAAGATCCAAACGGTAGTCACCGTTTTCCATCGGGCTCACCATGGCAACGTGCCGCGCCATGTTGGAACCGTATACGCATGCGATCCATGAGCCCGAAGTAATCTGCGCCCGGTCCTCGACCGGCACGGAAAAGCCCGCGATAACATCCTCGCAGCTCGAATAGCCCGAAAGTTGCAGCGTGAACATCACGGTGCTTCCGGTGCCGCCCTTGTCGAGCTTTCCGATTTCGTCCTCGCCGAGCCATTCGGTCGCGCCGTCCTTGCTGATATTGCAGACGCTGAGCACGTGTCCCGCCTCGTCCTCGTACATCTCGAGCGCGTCTTGCCAGGTATAGCCCTGCTGCGAGGCAAACTCCTGCAACTGCCAGCCCTTAAGCTCGAGGAGCGCCGCGATGCTGATGTTGCGGTGCGCATCCCAGCAATCATCCGACCACGTATCGAACGCATCCGCCGAGCCGCTGTCCGCGTCGCCGGAATCGCCCGACGTCGCACCCGCGTCCATCCTGTCCTTTACCGGGCGGTCGTCGTTAAAACCCGTCGCATCCTGCGTCCGCTGTCCGCCGCACCCCACAAGCGTCAGCAGCGCCGTTCCCGCCGCCGCGACAAATGCCGTGCGCGAAAGTACCGTCTCCCTCATCATTGTTCCTTTCCCGTTCTTTAGCACAATGCCGAGAAACACACCCGGCATCGATTCACACATAAGCCACCCCACGCTATTGACGAGGCAGTTCCGTCCAGCCAAAACCGGGTTCAAAACCATCGCGTGTACCGATCACATCGCCCGAACCGTTGACCCAGGCCTGGTCGGCCATCACCGAGACCTCGACATCGGTGCCGTCGGGTCTGGTGTAATGGTTGACCCCGCGAATGGCATCGGAATACGAGGCGGCGCCCGTCCCCACGCCCGCGCTGGAAAAATTGGCGGCGCTGGCAGCCATATTCGCGGCGTGCTGACGGTCGCTGCGATCGAACCACGCCTGCTGGTAGCTGTCGAACGCCGCCTGTTGCGAGGCATGCATCTGTTGCCAGGCCGCAAACTGCTGTTGCTGCTGGGCAATGTTCATCTGCGTGCGTTGGCGCTGCTCAAGCACCATCTGTTGCTTTTGAGCTGACGCTTCGCGTGCAATCGCCGGATTGAGCCGCAGAGTCGACGCCATTGATGCAAGCGCCGTGGAGGCCGCCTCGTCCAGGCGACCTTCTGGCGCAGCCAAACAGAAGCTGTCCCTGATACGCCACTGCAGCAGGTCGGCCGCGCCCAGCTCGAACGACGCTCCGTCCGGGCAACCGCCTCGACCCGTGGGCTGTTCTTGCGCGACGCCCTGTCCCGCCGCTGCCGCCGCCTGGCGCTCGCGCAGGCGCTTGCCCAAAACACCGCCGATCAGTCCACTCGAAAGGCCCGCGCCCAGCAGCGCCTCGGCCCCAGCGGCAACACCTTTGCCCATAGAACCCGCGACACCGCCGATTGAAAACATATAGCCCTCGACTTTGGCCGCCACCGCGAGCTCGGTGGGCATCGGAGCGCCCGTGAGCCGATATCGACGCATGCGGCACTCATAGACCACATCACTCGGCTCCATCGAAAAGCCCTGGATCGCAAAGTCGTTTGCCGCCTCGCGCTTTACGCGGGCACGCTCGCGCTCGATATCGACCTCCGCGCTCGATGGGTACGGTTGCTCGGCAACAACCTCTGCCCGCGCACCCAGCCGTGCCGCACAGGCCTGAGCCAGCTCGTCGCAAGCTGCCTCCACGTGCACAAACACCTTGCGTTCGGTTTGCGTGGGGATACGCTTGGCAACGGCGCCCGCATCCACGTAGCAGAGCTCGGAGCGGTACATAATCCGCTCACCCATCGGACCCGCCGCCGTCACGCCAACCGAAATCGGGCAGTCGAAACTGCCGCTGCGCTCAAGATGCGCCTCTTCGATATGCCAGCCCCGCGGCAGCACCACCTGCGCGAGTGCCTGGCCGCCAGAGGTATCGCATGCGGTATGAAGCTCAAGGTCACCGATGTGAGGCGCATCCGTCGTGGCCGCGTCACGAGACGACGACGCGACGCCGACAGCCTCTACCAGCGCATCGGCCGGCGCGTCCACGCTCGAGTCGGCGCCTTCGTCCGCATCGTCATCGGCAGTCGCCCCATCTGTAGCCCCCACGGCGCCCGAGTAGCCCACAACGCCCTCAAGTCGGACGCCGCACCCCGGGCAAAATCGCACCGGCACGCCGGCGACCCGAGGCAGCTGCGCCCCGCACGCCGGGCAGAATCTCAAGTCACTCATCCCGTACATCCCTAATTTCGTTAGCTGTTTTTGATTGCGGCAAGCTGCCGCCATAACTCATCGGCACCGTTAAGTCGATACGCCGTCTTATCGAGCACGATGTTTTTGCCCTCAAGTTCTACCGATTGCTCCGAGCCATCCGTATAGACAAAGACGAGCGTTCGGCCGGCATCGCTCGTCCGCTCATCCACCGCATCCCCCACGGTGCAGCCATCGAGCGCGGCAAAAGTCGATACGACCAGTTCGTCATCGTCGGTCTCATAGGCCGTCCGCGCCTCCCCGTCCTCGATAAGCTTGACCGCCACCGGAACGGCAGCGCAATCGTTGAGCGACACTTGCGCGGCAGTCTTTCCCTGAGCGCCATGTTCGCCGGCAACGTAAACTCGCATGAGTGTCACCGCCGCGGCAAAGACCACCACGGCGATAAGCGCGCCCGCAATTTTATTAGACGCGCAACCCCGAGACGCCATAGGTGCACCCCCTCCGTTCTGCTCTGCTCAGCATCACATTCATATGCCTTTGAGCACCAAAACGGCAGGTGACAAATGTCTCATATTCATATTTTTGCAGGTAAAAAACCACCACAAAGGTGCCTGTCCCCTTTGTGGTGGTTAGCTAGTCTTGGGGTGTCCAGGACCAGAAGAAGTTGATGAGGGCTACGCGCGAAGAGACACCGGTCTTTTTGTTGATCGAAGCGATGTGGCGATAGAGCGTGGAACGCGAAAGGAAGAGTGCCGCCGCCACGTCCTGCACGCTATCGTCCGAAACGACCAGTGCCTCCAGAACATCGCGCTCGCGCTTGGTGAGCCCAAAGGCGGCAACGAAGCCATCGAGCCGATCGTCAAACGAAAGCTCCGGCGCCTCCAGGGGCACCGTGTCGGCCTGGCCGGGCTCACAGCTCACGCCAAGATCGTCGGTGGCAAGCGCCAGCCTGCCGCGCGTCGCCTCGCCCTCACCGTCTTGTCCAAACTGTCCCAACAGCGAAATCGCGATGCCGACAAACAGCACGAGCACGACGCTCACTGCCGCCAGCACGTTTTGACTCGAGATAATCGCCACCGCCGGAGCCGTCACGAGCATCGAGCAAACGTTGTTGATAACACGGCCCATGCACGGCCACAGATACGCCCAGCGGGCATACATCGAAATCGCGGCGAACTTCGCGGTGAAGAACACCACGAAAAAGCCCGTGCCAAGGTAAAAGATAATCGTGGCGGCAAGCGTGTTGCCACCGTTGCCATCGGTGATAAGTACAAAGAACGAGAGCGTGGACAGCATGGCGGCGCACGTCATGATGATATTCATATACGAACGCCCACGCAGGTCATACAGGACGCCGGCGGCAAGGGCGCTCACAACCAGCAGCAAGCGCGGCCAGTCGCCCAGATCGATAGCGCCAGCGGCATGCGAGGTCGTAAGGCCGGCATTGAGGGCCGCGAACACGCCGGTGAGGCAAGCGGTCGCCACCGTCAGACGCACCACGGCACCCTGAAAGGCCGCCTTTGCCTCGGGGTCATCATGCCACCTGGCGCCACGCTCCGACGCATCGACCGATAGCTCGGCAATCTCGACCTCGAACTCGGGCGCAGGCTCATCACGCAATTTAGCGCGGCGGACACCGTGAAGCAGCCCCACCAGCGCAATCGCACAGGCAATGAGAACAGACTGCTGGGGAATGCCCGCAGGCATCACCATATGGTTGAGCACCTGCACCAAAATGCCCACAGCATAGGAAACCGCCACGGTGCGCGCCAGGCAGGGCGTCTGCGCAAAACGCCGCGCAAGATTGGCATGGGCGGTCGATCCGCAATAGCCCAGGGCGCAGCACGCCACCAGGCCGCCGGCAATTACTACCTCAAACCGCACTGCCATAATCATCAGCAGCAACGCCGATACCAACAGCACGCCCGTAATATCGCTCATCGCATCGATCGTCTGGGGACGGCGATAGTACAGAAATGGGCGCACGAAAAAGCCAATCACGCTCGCGCCGACAACGATGCTCTCGTAGATGACGACCTCACTCGATGGCACGAACTCGGCCATGCGCGCATCAAAGAAATACTCGCACGCCAAAAACGTGAAGAAGAACAGCGCTAGGCACAGAATCTCCCGCATGCCCCGGCGCAAATATGCGGTTGTGTCTCCCAGGTCCCTCATGGTAACCCCCACCCGCTTTGTTGTCCGGAACACCATTTTAATAAAGAACCAATCTCAATATCGAAGCCAAGTTCGAAATGTTGCAAATTCGACCCCAGCCGTCCGCATGACGCCGCGATTTTGAGCCGCATGACCCAGAAGGGGCGCGCGGTCTCTAGCTCGGCAAGGAGTGTCCCCAACTGCCACTCATTTAAGCACTCATTTAAGTACGTCCCCAATGAGTAAACAAAGGGTGCGACGGAATGGCTCCCCTTGGCAGCTTAAAGCCGTCATGCAGGAACCATTCCGTCGCAGCCTAATGAAAGGGACTGGGTTGTAAATGTTGGAGAAGAGCCGTTAGCGCCCGGGGGCCAGGATCACCAGCGCGTCGTGCTCAAAGGGATGCTGCGCCACGCGCACGGTGCCGTCACCGTTGTCACGGACGGGCAGCTTTGCGATGCGCTTGTCCTCCATGTCGAGGACCGTCGCCGTCCAGCCACGCGCGCCGTCGAGCTTAAACTTGAGCGCCGTGGTACGCGGCAGGTACGCGACGATGCGATCGCCAACGCGCGCCACGCGAATGGCCTCGCGTGCGTCGTCGAGAAGTTCCTGCGCCGGAACCACGGCAAGCGCGTCATCGGCAGCCGTGGCACCCAGGCCGGCAAGCACATGCTCGATCGCGCCAAAGTCCCACACGCCCGCAAACTGCAGGCACTCTTGCCAGCGGAACGGCATATCAAAGCCCTCGCCCAGGACCGAACCCTGGCTGCGCGATGTCTGCCAGTTCCACACGCCGTGTGCGCCATAGGTCACGCCGGCACTGGCGCCGGCAAGAATCGACGACCATACGCTCGCGCGGCAATCCTGCGCGGTAAAACGCCAGTAGACGTTGCGCGACGCACCCATCTGCTCGTAGCAAGGCTCGGAGTTGACCATTGGCTTTTTGGGATAGTTGGCGATAAAGTCCTGCGGCAGACGCCATGCCTCGGGCTGGCCCTCGTAGTTGTGGCCGGGCTGGAACATATAAAAGTCCAGACGGTCCAGATACTGCGCCGGAATGGTGCGGTTACCGCGGTTGATATGCATGGTGCGCAGTGCCTCGGGCGCGCGCTTGACGACCTCGTCGAGGGCGTCCTCGTAATAGGCGATCGCCTCGTCGCTGGCAAAGTCGGTATCGCCCGTCACCACGTAGACGGGGTCGAACTCGCCCAGGTTCTCGACGACGCGGGCAACGTGGGCGCGAACCTCCTCACGCGGCATAACCTCGGCGCCGCAACGCTCGGCGATCTTGGCGCCCCAGGTACCGGGCACGTAATTGCACCACATGAGCACGAGCGCCGGACGAATGCCGTGCTCGACGGCAGCACGGCACATGGCGGCGGCACGATCCCAGTACGCCTGGTTGGGACGGGACCAATCAAAATGCACGCCATCCTCGCTGGCATAGGGCCAAATGCCCAGATCGGGGCAGCAGCGATCCCACTGCGGCAGCGTGTTGATCTGCAGCACGTTCATGCCCTGCTCGGCGCGACGGGTCAGATAGTAGTCCCAATCGGCCTCGGCAATGCTCGTAAACGCGCTCCAGCACGTATCGGCAAACCAAAAGAACGGTTTGCCCTCGCACAAAAAGCCATCCTGGCGACCGTTGACGGTCAGCGTTCCCAAACTCATCTGCATGTCCTTTCGTTCGATAAAGGATTTGCGAACCGCCGGAAACTTTCGCGGTAACCCCGCGCGAAAGCCCCCGCCGCTTGGCAAACCCTCGCGGGCGAATCTCACCCGCCCCCCATCAGTCTACCTTGCAAGAAGGGCCCCGCCGGGCTTGCGCCTGACGGGGCCCTGTCGTGTAGGTGAGGTCATATGCAACCGAATGGTTTGGCCTTAGGCCTCCATCTCGGCGAGCTCCTCCTTGGAGAAGCCCGTGGCAAAGACGACGGCAGCGGCGATGACAAAGGAGATTGCCATACCGACGATAGCCCAGACGGTGTTCATCTGGCCACCCTGCAGGTAGTTGGTGAAGACCAGGAAGTTGGAGGCACCGCCTGCGAGGTAATAGGTAACACCCATGAGGCCGGAGAACACAGCGCCGATGGCACCGCCGATGAACATGCCGAGCATAGTGCGACGGAAGCGCATGAGGATACCGAAGAGCGCGGGCTCGGTGACGCCGCCGGCGATGGCGGAGATGACGTAGCCGATGGCGAGAGACTTCTCGTCGGGGTTCTTCATCTTGAGGAAGGCACCGAAGGCGCAGCCCCAGACGGCGGCCATAGCGCAGTTGGTGGAAACGAAGACGAAGGGATCGTAGCCGGCAGCGATGATCTGAACCTGAGCGAGCAGGATGACGGGCATGTGCATGCCGCAGACCACGAAGAGCTGCCAGAAGGCGCCGAGGATGGCCATGACGATCAGGATGCCGATGCCGCCAAGGTCAGCAAGGCCGAAGAGGGCGTTGGCGATCAGCGTGCCGATCTCGTTGCCGATAGGAGCGAGGACGATGAAGGCAATGGGGATCGTGACGATCATGGTGCAGAACGGCGTGAAGACCGTGGACAGCACGTCGGGCATGACCTTCTTAAAGAACTTCTCAACAAAGTACAGGACGGGCACCGAGAGAATGATCGGCAGGACGGACTGCTGGTAGTTGGCAGCGGCGATCTGGATGCCGTAGACGGAAATGATTCCGCCACCCTCCTGAGTCGCGACACTCACGACGGACGGGGCCATGAGAGCGCCGCCGAGGAGCATGCCCAGAACCGGAGAGGCGCCGAGCTTCTTAGCGGCGGCATAGCCCAGGTAGATGGGGATAAAGGTAAACGTTGCCTCGTACAGGGTGGTGTAGAGGAACGTGTAGGTCGGGTCGTCGGCCGAGATAACGCCCAGCATGGTGGGGCCGAGGACGGCCGCGATGGTGCGGAACAGACCGCCGGCCATGAGCAGCGGGATGAGCTGGGTCATGGAGCCCGACAGATAGTCGAGGATGATATTGGGCAGGTTCTTGAGCTCGAACTTCTCCTTGGGAGCATCGAGGTTCTCGTTGACGGCCTCGCCCTGCTTGACACCAGAGATGGCGACGAACTCGGCGAGCACCTTGGGCACGTTCTGGCCGATGATGACCTGGAGCTGGCTGCCGGCGAACTGGCAACCCAGAACGCCCTTGACCTTCTTGATCTTCTCCACGTCCGCCTTGTTATTATCCTTGAGCGTCAGACGCAGGCGCGTCATGCAGTTGGTGGCGACGGAAACATTCTCCGCACCGCCCACGAGCTCGAGGAC
This sequence comes from uncultured Collinsella sp., assembly GCA_902497075.1. Classification (GTDB taxonomy): domain Bacteria; phylum Actinomycetota; class Coriobacteriia; order Coriobacteriales; family Coriobacteriaceae; genus Collinsella. Next base: position 19,347 of record CABVDG010000017.1, on the reverse strand, counting down.
ATCGGTGGCAATCTGCTTGTTATCTACTGCCATGGGACCCCTCCCCATATCTTCGTGTGCCTACCCAGTTGGATGTAGGCACGCCTTTGGTCCGGCGGCTATAACCCCTTACGGCCACCGAACCCTTGGATACGCTGTCGTAAACAAAGTGTTTACTGAACGTTTACGGGCTTTAGTTTACACGGAGCGCCTCATTTGTGGCAATTTTGCCATCTGAAGTCCGGTGAACGGTAGGAAATCGGGGGTGAGCGTATTTAAATGGCAGAAGATGGTCTCTTTGGCCATCTATTCATATATAGCTCTTTACGTGGGCTTTTATTTTGATAAACACCTCGCTGACCTGTTACCTCATCAGCAGAAGCCCTGCTAGAAGTTAGTAAACATATGTTTAGTGGTTCATTGCGTGTTCAGTTTTGCCGTTTACCGAGTTTATCTGCTTGTTCTGCAATTCTGGATTAAACTAAACATGTTTAGATTGTATTGCCGCTTATGTTTCGTGTTGGCGGCGCAAGGGAGGCAGCTCATGGAACTCAGATCGTGCACCTACGCAACCGTCACCACCTTGGGCGACTTTGGCCCCTGGATCAGCAAGGTCGTACTCGACCTGCCCTGCACCGTGCGCGCCAACGACATCGACGCGAACACCTTCCATATATATGTAGAGCGTCACGAGCGCTCGGGCGAGGTTCTGATGCGCAAGGAGCGCGGCGCCGACCATGCCGTGCCCTCCGCGGGTTACATCGACATTCTCGCCGCATATCCGTGCGACGAGAACGGACGTAAGCTCGCCGTGGGCACCCATGTGGCGCTCGAGGTCGCCGAGCAGCGCCTGACCAAGACCATCGAAGGCGGCGTCATGGGCTCGCGCATGCTCGATGACCAGCTGCGCATCACGCAGCTCACAGCTCTTCCCGGCAACGACGGCGACGATCCCACCTGCGGCCTGGTCTTCGACACCTGCCGTGGCGATATCTGCCCCGCGCTCAAAGGCTGGAGCAACGCCACACAAAAGACCGCCGTCGACGGCATCGCGCTCGAATACGGCTTCTTTGAGCCCAGCTTTAAGGCCGAAGACTCGGCATGCTTCAACCCCTTTGCGCCCGAGGCGACGGTCGTGCCCCAAAAGGCACCGCTCGTGGTGTATCTGCACGGCGCCGGCGAGGGCAAGGGCGCCACGCAGGGCGAAGGCGCCACGCGCGCCTATATCGGCAACCGCGTGACGGCCATTAGCCAGGCGCAGATCCAGCGCTACTTTGGCGGCTTTGCCTGGGTGCTCGTGCCGCAGTCGCCCACGTTTTGGATGGACAACGGCGTCGAGCAACTCGGTCGCTCCAACCAGAGCATCTACTCCTCCGTGCTCAAGGCGCTTATCGACGAGTTTGTCGCCGAGCATGCCGACCGCATCGACACCGACCGCATCGTGGTCGCCGGTCTTTCCAACGGCGGCTTTATGACCCTGCGCCTGTGCGCCGACTACCCCGATTTCTTCGCCGCGGGCCTTCCCTGCTGCGCCCCGTGGTACAACGCCACGGACGAGGACGTGGCCGCGCTCGCCAAGACGCCGCTGTGGTTTACGCACTCAAAGGGCGACGAGCTCGTGCACCCGCAACAGACCGTGCTGCCGCTGTTCGCGCGCCTGCGCAATGCCGATGCCAACGTGCACCTCACCTACTTTAGCCATGTCGAGGACCTGACCGGCGTGTATCGCGAGGCCGACGGCTCAGCCAAGAAGACGTTCAACCACGGCGTGTGGATCCACCAATTCAACGACCTGTGTTATCAAGACTTCGACGGGGGCAACGTACTCATCGACGGCGAGCCGGTGGGCTGCTGGGAGTGGTCGGCCAGGGTCGACCGCTAAGCCCTCCCATCGCGGGGACCGGGATTTAGTCTTGCAAACGTCCTCGGGCATGCATGGGCTGGCGCTTTGCGCTTCGCGCTGCGCCTGCCCATGCCCCCTGCGGAATGTTTGCAAGACTAAACCCCGGTCCCCGCTGCGTTGACGTTGCCGTGACCCTGGCCGGCCGCTTCTAGCGGGCCGCCGGGTCGGTGGCGATGGGGGCATGGGTCCCGTCTTGCCTTGCGCGTAACTGGCTGAATTGATTTTGATTGGAGCTGTTCCTATGTCCCAGAAGTTGACTCGAGTGATTGTTACTACCGATATGGAAGTCGACGATATGAACTCGCTTGTTCATTTGGCTCTGTATCTCAACTTGCTTGATGTTCAGGCTGTGGTGTATACGGCTTCGCAGTATCACTTTCTTGGGGATGGGGTTCATACGCTCGGCGAGGTGAATTCGCATTGGCGGACCAAAGGGCGGCGCTCTTATGAGTGGGCTGTTGTGCCTCATGAGCCCGATCCGCTAGCCGGCGAGCTTCGTGAGTATCGGCCGTTTCCCGAGCATTGGATTGAGAGTCTCTGGAGTAATGAATACGCCCAGGCTTGGCCGCAGTTGCAGGCAAATGCGGACGCCGCCGGTGAACCGCCGTTTCCCACGCCCGCCCAGATGATCGAGCGTACGTTTGTGGGAAATGTTGCCTTTGAGGGTGATGTGACTGAGGAAACTGAGGGGTCTCGCGTAATTGCGCAGGCGATTCTGGATGATGATCCGCGTACGTTATGGTTGCTCAGCTGGGGTGGTATGAATACGATCGTTCGCGCCCTCATGAGTATTGCCGAGCGCTATCGCGCCACGCCCGAGTGGCCCGCCGTGCAGCAGCAGGTCTATCAGAAGGTGCGCGTGATGGGCGTTGCCGATGGCGTGGGACAGGACAACTCGTGGCTCGACCATGGGCGCGAGCTCTTTCCCGAGCTCATCTTTTGGCGTGTTCCCTATATGTATGGCGGCTATGTCGACGCCAAAACAGCTCAGCCCGATACGCTGCCGCTGTTTAAGGCTCCCTGGCCCGAGCAGAATCTCACGCAGGGCAACGGACCCCTCATGGCACGCTATATGCTCTATGGCGATGGCAGGGTCTACGAAAACGAGCCCGAGCGCTTTCAGTTTGGCAAGCATGCCCGTCTGGATTGGGGTCTAGAAGGCATGCCCGCAGTGCAGTTTGAGCGCGGCGATTTTATGGCCGAAGGCGACAGCATGACCTATATTCCGCTGCTTCCGTTTGGCCTGCGCGGTATCGACGACCGCGACTTCGATACGCTGCTGGGCCGCATGTTTCTTGATGGACACCCCGATGCGAACGCGCCCACCGGTTTTGCCGCCCTCGGCACGCCCGCAGACGACAATCTCAATCCCTATCTGCGTGCCTATCAGGAAGACTTTGCCGCCCGCGCGCAATGGTGCGCCCATGATCCGGCAGCCTGCTCGCATCCGGCGCATGTTGTCGAGGTCACTGCCGACCGCAGCGCCGCAGCCGGCGAGCGCGTCAACCTTACAGCGTCCATCGTCGACCCCGATGGCAAGGGCTTCGATGCGCATTGGGATGTCGCCGTGGATCCATCGAGCTATGCGGGCATCCAGGATCTGTCGCTGTGGCAAGAATGCACGGTAGACACCGCTTTCATCGTGCCCGCCGACGCGCGGCCCGGCGACCGCCTTGTGCTCACCCTTACCGTGCAGACGCGCGCCGAGCGCCCCTGCAGCCGCTACGCCCAGGTCGCCGTAACCGTGGCATAACAAGGACGGCGCCCACATTCGGCAGCCGCCGCATTCGACAAAGAGTGTCCCCAGGCGCCAAACGAGCGAGGATTTTTGGACACCCAAATGACGAGAGTGGATAATCTCCCACTTTGAGCCCACAAACAGGCCAAAAACGGGAGATTATCCACTCTCATTCTGTGGCACTCATTGGGGACGCACTTAAATGAGTAGTTTCACTCATTTAAGTGCGTCCCCAATGAGTAGGAAAAATGGGCCATGTGTCCCAGTTGTGGAGACTCCTTGAGCCGTCTGGGTATCGTGAAAGATCGCGCACTCCCCCATCATCAAAAGTGACACACGCTACCAGTTGATGGGAGGCAGCCATGGGCTTCTTTGACAAGATGTTCGAGAAGAAAGAGTGCGCGATCTGCGGTACCGAGCTGGGACTTCTAGGTAAGACAAAAATCAATGAAGGCTACCTGTGCAAAGAGTGCGCCGGCAAGCTCTCCCCCTACTTTCACGGCTATCGCTCCAGCACCGCGGACGATATCCGCGAGCAGCTCGCCTACCGCGAGGCCAACGCCGAGCGCCTGGCGTCGTTCAATCCCACGCGCACGCTTTCTGCCGGACGCACCAATATTATGCTCGATGAGGACGCAGGCCTGCTGATCATCACCTCGCAGAGCCGCTGGCGCGACGCCAATCCCGACATCATCGAGTTCTCGCAGGTACTCGGCTGCGATATGGATATCGACGAGCATCGCACCGAGATCTATCGCGAGACTAAGGACGGCGAGCGCGAGAGCTACAATCCGCCGCGCTACGACCTGGATTACGACTTTAATCTGACCATTCACGTCAACACGCCGTACTTTACCGAGATCAACCTGCGCGTGAACGACTCCACCATCGATCAGCGCGGCTCCATCGAATACCGCGAGGCCAAGCGCCAGGCAACCGAGGTCCGCGACGCGCTGGTGCAGCTGCGCCAGGAGACGCGCGACAGCGTCGTGGCCGCCAAGGCCCCCAAGACCGCGGTGACCTGCCCCTTCTGCGGAGCCACCACCATTCCCGATGCCAGTGGGCGCTGCGAATACTGCGGCGGCGCCATCGGCGCATAGCCTCCGGCACGGAAAGGACCGATCATGGCCTTCGAGAGCGTTAACTATCAGTGCCCTGCCTGCGGTGGCCCCCTGCATTTTGCCAGCGCCGAGCAAAAGCTTGTCTGCGACTACTGTGACTCACGCTTTGAAGTCGAAGAAGTCGAGGCCCTCTATCGCGAGCGCCAGGACAAGGCAGATGCCAAAGCCGATGCCGCAGCCGCAGCTCCCAAACCTGCTGCCGACGATGCCGTGCAGGAGCTCGCCCAAAACGCCGGCTACATCTGCTCGTCGTGCGGCGCCGAGCTCGTGTCCGACGGCACCGTCGCCGTCACCACCTGCCCGTACTGCGGCAACTCCGCCGTGGCGCCCGGCCAGCTCTCTGGCGACTTCTCGCCCGACCTGGTGATTCCGTTTAAGCTCGGGCGCGACGACGTCACGGCCGCACTCAAGGAACACTACAAGGGCAAGATCTTGCTGCCCAAGAGCTTTGTCACCGGCAACCACATCGACGAGGTCCAAGGTGTCTACGTGCCGTTTTGGCTCTACGGCGCCCGCGTTGACGGCGAAGTGTATTTTGACGCGACCAACGAGACCGTGACCGAGGAATCCGATCGCACCGTCACGACCACCGACCACTACGATGCCTATCGCAAGGGCAATATCTCGTTTAAGCGCGTGCCCGTCGACGGATCGTCCAAGATGCCCGACGGCCACATGGACGCCATCGAGCCGTTTGACTACGACGCGCTGCGTCCGTTCTCGGTCGCATATATGCCCGGCTACATCGCCAACCGTTACGACGAGGACTGCGAGACCTGCAAGGCGCGCGCCGAGCGCCGTATGGAAGAAAGCACGATCTCGGCCCTGCGCGAGACTGTCGTCGACGAATACGACGATGCCACGGTCGAAAGCAAGCAGCTCGACTACACCTGGGAAGACAGCGACTACGCCCTGTTCCCCGTCTGGATGCTCTCCACCTCGTGGAACGGCAAGAGCTACCTGTTTGCCATGAACGGCCAGACCGGCCGCTTGGTCGGCGAGCTCCCCTGCTCCAAGCCCAAGCTCGCTATTGCCTCGGTGCTGTTCTTTGTGATCGGATTTGTCCTCTCCCAGATTCTCTTTATGGGCGAGAACGCCTTCGATCCGGATTACCTCGCCTTTGATATCGAGGGCATCCTCATCAACATCATCGCGCCGCTGATCATCGTGATTATCGGAGACGTGCTACTGGTAGGCCAGCTCAAGACGGCCAACGAGGCCACCCACGCCGACGAGTACTGCGGCGAGCTCGACCTGACCGAGAAGCACGACACCTTCAGCCACACCGAGACCACCGTTGTCATGAAAGACGACAAGGACGACTAAGCAATCCAACCAATACCACCCGGCCTTTGACGAGAAAGGAAGATCACCATGGGACTCTTGAAAGCTGGATTGGGTGCTGCCGGCGGCGTCATGGCCGACCAGTGGAAGGAATTTATCTATTGCGAATCGATGCCTGCTGACGTCTTGGCCTGCAAGGGCAGCAAGCGCACCGGTGGCCGCAGCTCCAACACGCGCGGCGAGGACAACGTCATCTCCAACGGCTCCGTCATCGCCGTCAACGACGGCCAGGGCATGCTCGTGGTGCAAAACGGCAAGATCATCGAAGTCGCACTGGAGCCCGGTGAGTTCGTCTTCGATACCGGCAGCGAGCCGAGCGTCTTTAGCGGCAACCTAGGCGATTCCATCAAGGAGACCTTCGCCAATATCGGCAGCCGCTTTACCTTTGGCGGCGACGCGGGCAAGGACCAGCGCGTCTACTTCATCAACACCAAGGAGATCATCGGCAACAAGTACGGCACCGCCTCGCCCGTGCCCTTCCGCGTGGTCGATAACAACATTGGCCTGGACGTTGACATCTCCGTGCGCTGCAACGGCGAGTACTCGTACCGCATCACCAACCCGCTGCTGTTCTACACCAACGTGTGCGGCAACGTGACCGATAGCTACACGCGCGACAAGATCGACAGCCAGCTTAAGTCCGAGCTTCTCACCGCCCTGCAGCCCGCCTTCGCCAAGATCTCGGAGATGGGCATCCGCTACAGCGCCATCCCCGGCCACACCACCGAGCTCGCTCGTGCGCTCAACGAGGTCCTCTCTGCCGACTGGCGCGACCTGCGTGGTGTCGAGATCGTGAGCTTTGGCGTCAACTCCATCGCCGCCTCGCAAGAGGACGAGCAGATGATCAAGGATCTGCAGAAAGCTGCGGTCATGCGCGATCCCACCATGGCGGCAGCCAACATTGCCAGCGCCCAGAGCGACGCAATGCGCGCGGCAGCCGCCAATCCCAACGGCGCGATGGCAGGCTTTATGGGCATGGGCATGGCAGGTGGCATGGGCGGCATGAACGCCAGCCAGCTGTTCGCCGCCGGCCAGGCACAGCAGCAGGCCGCCCCGCAGCCGGCTCCGGCACCCGCTCCCGCACCGGCTCCTGCCGCTGCTCCCGTGGCCGGCACATGGACCTGCAGCTGCGGCGCCACCAACACCGGCAAGTTCTGCTCCGAGTGTGGCAGTCCCGCACCCGCCCCGGCACCGGCCAAGTGGTTCTGCCCCAACTGCGGCAGCGAAAACGGCGGCAAGTTCTGCAGCAACTGCGGAACGCCCAGGCCCTAGCCCCTCTATCTGGTAATTGGCGGGGGATCCGCCACCCCCGCATTTGCTTCTATGGGTTTCGTTCGATAAAGGAGGACACCATGAAGACAACGTTCAAAAAGTCCGTACTCGCATTTCTGACATGCGTCCTTGCGCTCGCCTTTGCCCTGACGGGCTGCAGCGGCGGCGGCAAAGACCCCAAGGCCAACTTCGTCGGCAGCTGGGAACTCTCGGGTGGAACCCTGGAGGGCGAAGAACTGACCGATGAGTACATGAAGATGCTCGAGGATTGGGGTGTGCACTGCGTCCTGATTCTCGATGAGGACGGTACAGGTGCCCTCGACCTGTTCCTTGAAGTCGTCGACCTTAAATGGGAGGCAAAGGACGCCACCACCGTAACCATCGCCGCCGAAGACGAGCCGCATGACATGAAGCTCAAGGACGGCAAGCTCATCCTCGAAGAGGATGACGGCAATCTTGTCTTTACCAAGTCCGACAAGGACCTGTCCGGCACGGTGAAGAAAGATCGCGAGGCGGCCGAGAAGGAAGAAGAGATCAACGAGGCCGTCGAAGACGACGACGTCCAGAAGATTGAAATCTCCCCCGCCGTCACCGTTGCCGATGACGACCTGTGCACCATCACCATCACCGAGAAGTTCAAGGACGAGTGGGGCGACATCGGTTTTGTCGTCAACATCACCAACAAGAGCGACAAGGACCTGACCTTCTACGCTCCTTCCGGCAAGACCAACATCAACGGCACCATGAAGGAACCCTGGTTCTCGGCTCACCTGATGCCCGACACCAACGCCACCGAGGAATTCACGTTCTCGAGCGGCGAGCTTGACAGCCTTGACGACCTGGTCAACACGACCATCGGCATCGACGCCTACCTGACCGATTCCTACGAGGACGTCGCCTCCTACAGCGCAACCATCGCGTAGCGGTAGACCACGACAGCCGCGGATTGGCGGACACATCCGCGCACACCAGACGGGGCCGCAGGAGATGATCCTGCGGCCCCGTCGCTTTATGCCGACAGCACTGCCCATACAAGCAGGCCGCCCGCCGTTTTTAGATGCGAAACGGTGGGCGGCCTATCTTTGCGGCGCCGGAACACGGGTGAGCGCGTCGATTACGGGCGCTCCATGTTGGGAACGATGCTGCCCTCGGTCACCGCATGCACGGCCAGGCGCATGATGTTGTCGTAGCCGGTCTTGCTCAGGATCTCCGAGATGCGGCGCTTGATGGTACCCTCGCTCATAAACAGCTCGGCCGCAATCTCGCGGCGGCTTTTACCCTCGCAGGCAAGGCGCAAGATCGACAGCTCGACATCGTCGAGGGCCGCCGTGCCCGAGAAGATGCTCTCGGGCGGCTTGGGAAACGTGCAGTAACCCGCCAGCGTGGAGCGCATCACGGCGAACAGCTCGTCGATACCGACGTTCTTGTACACAAAGCTATCGACGCCCGCCTCGCGGGCCTGATCGACAAAGGTGATCTCGGGCATGCCTGTCATGATAATGATGCGACACTCGGGCAGCTGCTCCTTGATGCGTGCCGCCGCCACGATGCCGTTTGAATCGTGTTCGGTGCACACGTCCATCAGTATCATGTCCGGGCGCTCCTTGAGCGCGACACCCAAGGCCTCGGAGGCATCGGCGATTGCGGCGACAACGGTCATATCGGGCTGGTCGCCAACGGAGCGCGCCAGGCTCTCGCGCAGGATGGCCTGATCTTCGACAATTAACACGCGGATCATGAACTTCTCCTTTGGGACGTGTCGTTGGCGTTAAGCGGAATGGATACCGTAAGCGTAAAGGGCGGGGTGGCGTGGACCTCTAGGCTGCCACCCAGATCTTGCGCGACATGCCTCATACCTGGGATTCCCGTTCCCTCGCGATACGATACGGGGGCCGGGGACCCGTCGTTAGAAATCGTCATGTGCGCGACGGCGTCAGCATCCGTCCTCTCCTGCCACAAGCGCACATGGACCCGATGCGCCTGCGCATGCTTGGTGGCGTTGGTCGAGGCCTCGCGGATAATCTGCAAAAAGGCGGCGGCGACACGCGCGTCCTCAGGCAGCGCACCCTCAACATCGATCTGCACGCTCACCAGGCCAAAAGCATGGACGATATCGCCCAGTTGCTCTGCCGGTTCGGTGTCGCCCCCGCTGCGCAGATCGGCAGCGATTGAGCGCAGCAGCGGGTCGATCTGCTCGAGCGACTCGTCGTCCAAGCGCCCCTCCTCCAAATAGCGATGAAGGATTGATAGGCGCTGGCCGATCACATCGTGAACGCGGGCGCGCATGCGCAGATAGGCCGCATTGTCGGCAACTTTTTTGACTTCTTCGATCTGGGCCTGGAGCTCTTGGCCCGCAAGCTCAAGCAGGTGGTTGGCCTGCGCCAGACGGTCATGCGCATGCGCATACTCTGTCACGTCCAGACCGATTATGCGCTCGAACGAACGGCCCGAGACCATAACGTCATCGCACACAAACAGGCGAATCTCGGCGGGAGAAACCTCGACCACCGCACGCGCCTCACCAAAGCGGTCCAGGTTGATCCGCACGCGGTTCTTACCGCCTTCGGGCATTTGCATGCTGAGCTTGCGCAGGTCGTTCCATGTACCGCTCATATCGCCTAGGTCGGTGGGCATATGAAGCTCCACCAGGTTTTTGCGCATGCAGCGGTTCATGAGCAGCGGACGGCCCCTCGAGTCCAGATACAGGATGCCCACGGGAATCACGTTGATGGTTTCGATCGTCGAGAACGCGGTGATATCCTCCTGGCGGTTACGGACGTCCATCAAGAGCGCCGCGACGGAACGGAACAGGAAGAACGCTCCCTCTGCGATAAGGACAACGGCCCACACCGAGCCCATAACAACAACCATTGGCGGCGTTACGGCGGCGACGAGCAACAGTTCGGCCAGCATGACGGGGCGACGATAGCGCACCATAAGCACCACGCCATAGGCAAAGATTGCGGCATTGAGCCACAGCGCTCCGCCCATTGCCCTGGCGCAAACGTCAAGCGGCGCCACCAGATACGAGCCAGACGACGCGAACAAGATGAGCGCCGAAATCATCAGGTGAAGCACGAGGCTCGCCTCGTAGGCGCAAATCACCTTACGGTTATAGGACGAGCGGCGCGATGAGATGAGCGGGACGTGGATCGTCTGCAGACACGCAGCCAGGGCAAAGACAACATCGAGCGCAACGATTTGGGGAAGGATGAGCGAAATCTGCATCGTCACTCACCCGCCCTCGGCATCAAGACGATCATGCGCAGCTGGCCGGGCTCGCCCTCAAGGCGGTATGCCACGTTGCGCCCTTGCAGAGCGCTTTCGAGCTCTTGCGCAGCGGGCGTCTGCGAAAGATCTTCATCATCGTTGGAAAAAAGCGTGGCGCGCAGCTCGACACTGCATCGGTCATGGTCGCCCAAGTGATACATAAGCGCCGGATGGTCGGTGGTGTAGGCAAAAAACGCAAAGTCATACACGCAGTCGTACAGGGCGCTTACCGTACTGGCGTGCATCGGGCGCCGTATGGCGATAATCGAGGCGCAATCGATATCGATGGTGCGCAGGTCACTTGCGAGCTCGTTGGCGATGAGCTGAATGCGGTCGCGATCAAAACCGCTCTCACCGTGCTGTGCCAACGTGAGCGACCCTTTGCGCTTGCAATAGGCGACGAGCATCTTGGCGCGCTGCAGCATGCGGTAACGCTCGTGCGAAGACGCCTCGTCGGTCAACGGCGGCAGCGAACTCAGCAGGTCGTACATCCCTTCGAGCGCGCGGGCAAGTGCTTGGTCCACGTCTTGGACCAGCAAGGTCTCGGCCTCTTGATCTGCCAGGTGCGTCTTAAGGTCGTAGTCGGCGGCGAGCAGCTCGTTTTGACGCTGCAGTTCCATGCGACGATGTGCCAGTTCACGGTTAAGCTCGTTGAGATCCGAGACGTCCTGGGCAAGGAGAGCCGATCCACCCAGCAGCGGAAAGGCGCGATACATTACATCGGGATCGGACGCCACGGCAAAGGCGTGAGCGTGCCCGTGCTCTTGGACCCGCAACTCCTCACGCACGCCTACCGGCATTGGCTTTGACACCGGCGTGACATAGACTTCCTGCAGGTCACGCGTTAGAACTTTGAGGTCAAGCGGCAAGGTGCCGAAAATACCGGCGATATCGTGGTACGACGGGATGACACCGCAATCGAGACAGATTTCCATCGCCACCACGCACAGGACGCAGTAGACAAGTGAAAAATTAAGCCTCCATGCCCAGGGCACACGCAGCGCATATGAAATGGCAAAGAACGCGCCGCCCAATAGGACAAGCGCGGCCGTACCCGAGAAACGCTGAATACGAAAAGACGAGGACCGTCCTACCAAGATAAAAAAGGCAACGAAGTTAAAGGCTGTCCATACCAGAACGGTACCGTAGCCCCAACCATATGTGTAATCGTTGCTCCAGGTTCCACTCGATCGATCGAAATGGAAGACCTGCTGATGAACATCGTTAGTAAGCACAAAGCCGATAAGCAGGACAGCCATGACCCACAAAACGGTGCGGTACCGACGCCCCATACGATGCTGTTCCAAACCCGCGAGGCGCAGACCGCACAGCTGGTAGAGCAGCGGAATGAGCGTCATGGGCACGTAGTACAGGTACCACAGCACGGTGGCATAGAACGGTGTGAACGACTTGTATTTGAGGATGACCTCAATCATCCAGAGGGCGCAGATGGTGGCGACGGCAACAAGGCGGCGGCGCAACACATAGTCCAAACAGCGTAGATAGACCGATACACCCCAGATCGAAAATATAATTGCGGCGACAAGCAACGGGAGAGAGCTCGAGTGGACGAGCGCATCCACGACCTCTTCGGACACCTCGCTATAGGCGGGCACGGCGTTGGAAAGCTTGGGGTCGGAGGCAAACAGCGCCGGCAAGACTGCCAAAAGCATGAGGAACAGCACGGTGATGGCGCCGGCGATAGCAAAGACGCGGTGACGGTACACCTGATGTGTTATGCCAACAAGGAATCGCGGCATGGCGAAGAGCCTGCCGCCCCTGGGATCCGCCACGGGTGCGGATCGGGCGGCCGCATGACCGATATGTCGCTCGCGGGTACCCATAGTACTTTTAGTGTACCGACAGGCGGGCCCAAAAAGCGGGCCACATGTCCCAAAATCCGCCGACGGCAAGGCGCCCGGCAAGCATTAACTGCTCGCCGGGCGCCTTGATCAGGAGACTCTGAAGTCGAGTGTCTCAGCTTCCTTAGGAAAGGTCCTCACCATTAGAAGCAATAACCTTCTTGTACCAATCGAAGCTCTTCTTCTTGGAACGCTTGAGGGTGCCGTTGCCTGCATCGTCGCGGTCGACGTAGATGAAGCCGTAGCGCTTGGACATCTCGCCCGTCGAGGCACTCACCAGGTCGATGCAGCCCCAGGACGTGTAGCCCATCAGGTCCACGCCGTCCTCGGTCACGGCATCACGCATGGCCTGGATGTGCTGGCGCAGGTAATCGATGCGGTAGTCGTCGTTGATGGAGCCGTCCTCTTCGACAACGTCCTTGGCGCCCAAGCCATTCTCAACCACAAACAGCGGCTTTTGATAGCGGTCGTACATGTCGTTGAGCGTGATGCGGAAGCCCATGGGGTCGATTGCCCAGCCCCACTGGCTCTCCTGCAGGTAGGGGTTCTTGGCACCGGCGAAGGCGTTGCCCTGGGTCCTCTCGACATCGGGGTTGTCGACACCGGCGGAGCAGCGGGTGCTGTAGTAGCTAAAGCTGATAAAGTCGACCGTGTTCTCGGCAAGGATCTGTTTGTCCTCGTCGGTCATCCCCACGTCGATGCCCTCGCGCTCAAACTTCTTGAGTGCCCACGCCGGATAGTAGCCACGGCTCTGAACGTCCACAAAGAAGTAGTTCTGCTGGTTATCGAGCTGTGCGGCGCGTACGTCGCCCGGACGGCAGCTGTAGGGGTAGTAGGTGCCGGCGGCAAGCATGCAGCCGATCATCGCGTCGGGGTCGATCTCGCGGGCGATCTTGGTGGCCCAGGCGCTCGCCACGAGCTCGTTGTGCGCAGCGATGAACTTGGCCTCCTCGCGGTTCTCGCCCTCCTCAAAGACCAGACCGGCGCCCATAAACGGCAGGTGCAGAATCATATTGATCTCGTTGAAGGTGAGCCAATACTTGACCAGGCCCTTGTAGCGGGTGAAGAGCACCGTCGCGAGGTTCTTGTAGAAGTCGATGAGCTTGCGGTTGCGCCAGCCGCCGTACTCCTTGATGAGGTGGATCGGGCAGTCGAAGTGCGTGATGGTCACGAGCGGCTCGATGCCATACTTCTTGCACTCGCGGAACACGTCCTCGTAGAAGGCCAGACCGGCCTCGTTGGGCTCGACCTCGTCACCGTTGGGGAAAATACGGGTCCAGGCCAGGCTCATGCGGAAGGTCTTAAAGCCCATCTCGGCAAAGAGGGCGATGTCCTCCTTGTAGTGGTGATAGAAGTCGATGGCTCCGTGCGCCGGATAATAATGGTCGGCATCGCATTCGAGCATCTTGAGGTCACCGAGGCAGACCGGGAAGCGGTCCTTGCCGTGCGGGACCACGTCCACGTTGGCCAGGCCGCGGCCATCCACATCGTAAGCGCCCTCGCACTGGTTGGCAGCCGTCGCGCCGCCCCACAGGAAGTCTTTACGGAAAGCCATGCATCAATCCTTTCACACGCTGCTTGTCGTGGCTTCAGTATCCCCGTAAGCAGCGCGCTACTCAACGGCAACGGCGCAGGTCGACACTTCTTTTCGCGCACAGACGCCCGGCAGCCGCCCCTGCCTGACACTTTCTGATACCGCCGCCCCAAACCACCACAAAGGGGACAGGCACCTTTGTGGTGGTTTGGGGCGGTTTGTCTCGATCTGTAACAGGTAGGCAGCCAAAACCGGGCTTGGTGTTACAGATCGAGATTTTCGGGCAGCCCCCCGCAGTTTGTCTAAATCTGTAACAGGTAGAGACGATTTAGCCCGCTAGATGTTACAAATCGAGATGGAAGATGCTAGTCACAGGCGATGTCGAGGTTCTTGCCGACGAGGCCCACGTAGCCGCCTTCGGCTGCCTTGGGGCTGTCGGCGTGGCAGAGGACCCACTTGTCGGCCTTCCAGTAGCAGTAGCTGTCGCCGGCGGCAGGCATGTCGGCCGCAGCCTCGGGGCGCGGGCCATTGGTGCCTGCCGGCAGCGCCACCATCACCTGGAAGCCGCCGTCGTCGACCATGCAGGGCGTGTAGTGGAGCGTGGTGTTGAAGACTTCGACGACCGTACCCGCCGGCACGCGGAACGCCTTGACGCACGCGGTGTCGAGCTTGCCGTCCTCGATCTCCCAGCGATGCGCCACGAGCAGGATAAAGTCGCGGGCGCCCAGGTTAAACTCGCTGGCGCGGTGATACTCCAGACAGTTGAGCTGCGTGTTGTGGCCGTTACACCAGCCCAGCTGGAAAGGACGGCCGCCAAACATGAGAAAGCCCAGTTTATCGGCACCCTTGACGCCCTCGAGCTCTGACGCGCTTGCCACGTACTTGCTGCCCTCGGGGATGGGCGTGGCCGCAAGCGCCTCGACAAGCGGGGCGGTCAGGTTGGACGGCACGTCATCCCACACGCGACCATAGGATTTGAACTCGGGATCTGATACAGAGTAGATATGCATGTTCGCTCCTGTTCGTTTATGTGACAGTATGAACATTCTAGAACATCATTCATCCACGACCACGATCAATACCGAAAACATTGCATGACGAAATCACCCGCTCAAAAAGCGACATGCAGCTTCCTAGTCGAGATAATCTTTAAGAAACTCAATAACGCTCATACACCAGTAGTCGGTCTCCGGCGCATGGGGCTTCATCAATGCGTGCCCCCCTTCTGAATACATGACTCCCTCATGGTGTACTCCAGCTGCATCCAGAGCATCGACCATCTTTTCATAATTGTCGGGCGATACAATATCATCGTCAGCGCATTGCCAAAGATATGTCGGAGGATACTGCTCCCACACATGCTGATTAATACAGAAATCATCGAGCGAGTCGCGACCAGCCCCGCCGCACACCGAATCAAGAAATCTATTGTCTGATGCGTTCTCAAAGCCATGAAGATCAATCGGTGCATAACACAGGGCCAAGGCTTTTGGCGCCTCGCATCCGTAGGACGCAAATCCCTTGTTGTCCGTCCCCCACTCGGCAGTTAAATGCGCACCAGCAGAAAAGCCGATAACTGCATAACTTTTTGCGACATTAAATTTCGCCGAATTCTCCAGGACAAAACGGACGGCTCGATTTAAATCGTCGATTGGGCGCGGCATCAAAGGCTCGACCCTCACCCTGTATGACAGCACGAACACGTTATAGCCCGCATCGTTGAGCTCGGGGGCAACGGGAAAGCCTTCCACTTGATGACAAACGCTCTGATAACCTCCGCCCGAAACCGCAATGATAAAGGGAGCCCTAGGTCTCCCGGGAAAGAAGAACAGTTTCGTATTGCGCCGAGTCGGATCACGGATGCAGTCGGCTTCATCCCAAATATCGTAGGCAACCTGCCTCCCGTCATCCACGAGCTCGACAATTCGATTCAATCCACGCAAAACACGAGCAGTTTCATATGGATTAGCATCAGAATTCATATGAGACACAATGGGTTTATTCCACATGCGCTCCCAAGTTGAAGGCCGGCAAAGCATAAGGTGCTCGCCAAAGCCAGCGAACTCAGGAAGGAGCGCGATTTCGCCAAACGTCATATCGGCAGTAATTGTCATAGCTAGTCACTCCAAAAATGAGGGTGGGCTCGCGTGAATCAACGGCAAGCCCACCACATGCAATCTGCCGCGGGGTTTTCGGCAGCTTACATCCCGAATAATTGTCTACTCCACTACTGCCTCTTCATCAGGGCGATACAGGATGTAAACGAGAACGAAGTTAAGAATTAAACCGACGACATTGCAAAGAATTGCGCCGATGAGGCTGCTCATATCACCAGAAGGATCCATATAACCGGGAAAGCTAAAAATGCCGCTCGACGTCATAACGAACGTACAGGTGTTGAAAATCGCCGGAATAACAGCACTGATTGCTCCGGCGACCATGGAAGCGATAATGATCTTCTTGTGCTCCAAGATGATGCCGTACAGCGCCGGTTCCGTAATCCCGAAAAAGCCCGTAATGGCACAGCTGAACCCAAGACTCTTTTCACTCGGGTCCTTCGAGCGGAGAGCAAACGCCAAACAAGCGCCGACAACACCCATGCTGCAGCAGAGAAGTCCAAGGATAGGATCGGAGCCGACGGTCATAATATTGTTGATGGAAAGCACGATCAGGGCCCAATGGAGTCCAAGGGGGATCATAACGAGACCGAATATCGGCCCGAGAATAACGCCGCAAAGAACGGGGCTGAACTGATAGACCGCCAGCACTGCAGACGCAAGCAAAGAGCTCGCCTGCTGAATAACGGGACCGATCACAAGGAGCGAGACGGGGGCGGCAACAGCAACCGTCAGGAACGGGACGAGCGCAAATGCCACAACATCGGGAAGAACCGCCCGCAGCCACTTATTAAGAACGGATGCGAACCAAGCCGCCAGGATAGCAGGAAACACCGTGGAGGAATAGCTCACCATTGTGAACTTCATGCCGAGCAGATCCAGCGCATCGCCCGCTCCGGCCGCAGCAACGAAAGTCGGATAAACCAGGATTGCGCCGAGTACCGCACCGATATATCGATCGGTTCCAAAGAACTGAGCAGCAGATGATCCGACAAGAACGGGCATGAAATACATGCAGGCATTTCCCATGCCGTACAGCAGAGTGTATATTCCGCTCTCGGCGGAAACAGCACCCGCCGTCGTCAGAATACTAAGGATGGCGTTTATCATTCCGCATGCGATCAAGGCAGGAAGAACGGGCATCATGATGCCGCTGATGAACTTCATTAGCTTTCCCAGAAAGCCCTTAGTCTCTCCTTCACTTGCCTCGGAATCTCCGGCATCAATCCCGGTTTCCTTGGCAACGATTTCATAGACCTTATCGACCTTAGGTCCCACAATCACCTGATATTGCCCCGCGGAATGGCGAATGTCGATCACGCCATCAATCGCCTTGACTTTTGCATCGTCTACGATGCTTTCGTCCTTAAGGTTGAACCTTAAACGAGTCATGCAGTGAGCTACAAATGTAACGTTGTCTGCGCCGCCCACCATCTCGAGAATCTCGGCAGCGAGCTTGGTTGTATCTGCCATAAATACCATTTCTCCCATGTTGAGTTTTATATGTAACCATCAGCAAAGCGCGCGCCTTTGCCAACTAATTACCTTGTTTTCGATGCAATTCGATTGATGTGCATCATGAGGTAGAGTCTTTCTTCGTCTATAAGTTCCCGCCCCGTCAGTCGGCTGAGAACAGAAGCAATATCATCGGCGCACATTGATGCCACCGGATATTCTTTTTTGAGCGAGAGGTACATCTTGCGGTTGTCGCTCACGATGCTTTCGCCAGAGTTCAACCTATTGAATAAGTACTGAAGATGGGTTGCGAACCTTGCGTAATCGAAACCTTCCCGATCAACTTGAATGCCAAGCCGATTTTCAACAGCAACGGTTGACTCCTCCAGAACACGATCGTAGATATCCGCGCTAAACTCTTTAACTACTTCACATGAGTCCGAATCGGCCATGTTATTGATAAACGCCATGGCAATTCCAACTGCCTCATGAGCTGGAAGCCTAACGTTAAGACGTTTCCTGATTATCCTAAGTGCATACTCGCCGATTTTAAAT
Source organism: uncultured Collinsella sp. (assembly GCA_902497075.1). Classification (GTDB taxonomy): domain Bacteria; phylum Actinomycetota; class Coriobacteriia; order Coriobacteriales; family Coriobacteriaceae; genus Collinsella. The sequence goes on along the minus strand of CABVDG010000017.1, from coordinate 1,197 downwards.
TCGACGGGATATTGTTGGCGGACATCAAACGATAAAGGCATGCGGACAACGATATTTTGCTCTTTGCGCTTAACCGCATACGCGATATGGTCCGCAAGGATAAACGGCAAATTAGGGCTCACCTCATAAGGCAGCAAACCTGTCGACATATCAATAACATCCGAGGTAAGCTCGAGAAGCTCGTCGGGGACCTCGTCAACGAGAGCGATGTAGCGAGAGCTAACGTTATAAAACGTTCGTTGAATCTCCGAAAGAGGGACCTCGTCTCCGACATTCTTAAACCCCAGACCACGGCCGAATGCAACCAACTGTCTGCCATTTCCATCGACGCAGAGGACAGCGCTGGTATTAATTCGTTTAACAATTTCCATGTGCCCCCCTAAACAGAACAAGGCTCCCGAAGCAGAATCCGACAATCAATGTCAACAGATGCTGCTTCAGGAGCCTTGCCTGAATATCACTCTGAGAACTAGTTTAAGCGAGCTAGTGCTAATGACCTCGAATAAACACTTCTAAACAGTTAAACGGTCGATATCTCCGTGTGAACGGTTTGGAGGCAGAGGGCGGCCCTTATGCCTGCTGATAGTGCAGGTGCTTCTCGTCGATATCGGCCAGGTCACGGTCGAGATAGCGACGCGCGAGCCAGTTTGCCATGGGGAGGTTCTGGTCCAAGTAGTTGCCGCACTCCTCGGGAGCGGCACCGGGGACATCGCCCTCAAAGCCCGCGACAAACTCGAACAGCTCGCGCACGAGCGGCAAGATCTCCTCGCTCGTCAGCTCACCAAAGACAACCAGGTAAAAGCCCGTGCGGCAGCCCATGGGCCCAAAGTAGACAATGCGGCTCGACCACTCGGCATGGTTACGAAGGAACGTCGCGCCCAGGTGCTCGATGGTGTGGCACTCGGCCGTGTTCATGACCGGCTCCTTGTTGGGCGTGGTCAGGCGCAGGTCAAACGTGGTGACGGCGGCGCCGGTCGCCGGATCGCGGTCGATGCGGCTCACGTACACGCCAGGCTCAAGCAGCAGATGGTCAACGGAAAAACTCGCGATGCGCTCCATGGCAGATCCTCTCGGTAGTCAATTTAGGACGGGGCTCTTTTAGCTAGTTGGAATGGTCGCACCAATCATACCAGTCAAAAAAGCCCATTACAGTTTGAGTCGTCCGAAAGGGCGGCTCTTTTCCGTTGCACGGTTATA
>CABVDG010000016.1:0-52799 GCA_902497075.1 uncultured Collinsella sp. | reverse complement strand
AGTTCCGCGTCATCGTCTCCCCGTGGATTCTGACGGTGCTCGTGACCGACCGCCTTGCCGCTTACTACGAGACGGTCACCAAGCACAACCTTAACTATCGCCGCTACTATCACCAGTTCGACTACTAAGAGCAAATAACGTTTATGTAATTGGGCCCCGCTCCTATATGGAACGGGGCCTCGTTTAGGTTGGAGAGTAATTATGAGCTACCCCCTGCTTGCCGTCATGAATATCAGCCATCGTTATTTTGACCTTGAGGAATTCTTTTCTTCGGCAGCGGCCTCGGGCTACACGTGTTGCGAGCTTTGGACCGGGGCGATGCATCTGTATGTCGATTGCCATGGATACGATTCGCTCGGGCAGGTGCGGGAGCTGTCGCAGCGGTATGGGGTTCGGATTGTGGGGCTTTGTCCCGAACAGAACAACCCCAAGCCGTGGAATATCGCGGCGCGCGGGAATGAGGCACGTGCCCGCACGCTCGCGTACTTTAAGAACGTTGTGGATATCGCGGCGGAACTTGGAGCCGAGCAGGTCATGGTCTCGAGTGGCTGGGCATTTTTGAACGAGCCAATCGAGGACGCGTGGGGTCGCAGCGCCTCGATGCTGCGTGCGATTGCCGAGCATGCGGGAGAGCGCGGCGTGCGACTGGTGCTCGAGGCCCTACAGCCGGTTGAGTCGATGATCGTGAACTCGGCAGCCGATACGAAGCGCATGATCGAGGCGGTTGATCATCCGGCACTTAAGGCGTGTCTGGATTTGGGCGCTATGGCGGTGGCGGGGGATACCATCGACGATTATTTCGATCTGCTTGGCGATGATGTCGCCCACGTGCATTTTGTCGATGTTGCGGCAGACGGCACGACGCATCTTGCCTGGGGTGACGGCGACCGCGATATGCGCGCCGACCTAGATAGGCTGGTGGCGCGCGGCTATCGCGGAGTTGTTTCGGCCGAGACCTATGACTGGCGCTATTTTGCCGACCCCGCAGCTGCCGATGCGCAGGTAATGGCAGAGTATCGTCGTGCGATTGGCGCCTAGGTGGGGTTGGGTTGCGGCAACCTACCCCATGTTTCCAAATGAATACGCTGTGAGCCGTGAAGGATGATTTTCCCCGCAAGCACTCTAGTATGCTAAAGTACCCAGAAGACCGGCGGAGCTATGCCGGTCTTCTGTTCTATATGAAACGCAGCATGAGGAGGCTCACCAGATGACGGCCACACCGTGGGGATTCCGGGACATATTGCCCGAGGAGGCTCAGGCGCGCGAGGAGATTGCGCTGACGGTGAAGGGCTGCTTTAGGGAGCATCATTACCTTCCGGTCGAGACGCCGCTGCTCGAGGACAAGGGCTCGCTCGAGGAGGGCGGCCGCATTGCGGACACGCCGTTTAAGCTCTTTGATGACGACGGCCGCCTGCTGGTGGTCCGTCCCGACAACACGCTGCCGATCGTTCGCCTGGTTTCGACTCGCATGCGTGCGGCCGATCTGCCGCTGCGCCTGCGCTACGAGGCGCCGGTGGTCCGCGAGTGTCAGCGCAATGCCGGTGGCTCGCGTCAGTTTACGCAACTGGGTTTTGAGCTCATCGGCGCGGGCGACACCGCGGGCGATGTCGAGATTGTCTCACTGGTGGCCGAGGCCGTGCGCAAGCTGGCACTTCCCGGTGCGCGCATTATCGCGGGCAGCGTGCGTCCGTTTAAGGAACTGCTTGCGGCGTGCGAAGATCGCGAGCTGGCTGCCGAGGCGCTGCGCTGCGTGCACGCCAACGACTTCGTGGGCCTCGATGCCCGCGTGGCGGAAAGCGCCGAGTCCGAGGCCGTTAAGGTCGCCATTAGCGAGCTGCCGCGCCTGCACGGTGGTGCCGAGGTGCTCGACCGTGTCGACGCGCTGCTGGCGGCGGCGGGCATTGTCGCGTCGCTTACGCGCGAGCTGCGTGCCCTGGTCGAGGGCCTGGCTCCCGAGGACGCCCAGGTGCTGTCCTTCGACTTCTCCATCATGAACTCGTTTGATTACTACACGGGCCTGGTCTTTAAGGCCTATGCCGGCGGACTGCCCGATCCGGTCGGTTCGGGCGGACGCTACGACTCCATCTTTACCGGTGCATTTGGCGACGGCATCGAGGTGCCGGCGGCGGGCTTCGCCTTTTCGCTCGAGCGTCTGGAGGCCGCGCACACCTCGGCCGAGGACGCTGCTTCCGATGGCGATCACGCCGTGGGGCGCGGTGCCGAGGGTCCGCTGCGCATTGCCGTGCCCAAGGGCTCGCTCAAGGTCGACACGCTCGACGTGCTCGAGGCCGCAGGTCTGGACGTCTCTGAGCTGCGTGACCCCGGTCGTCACCTCATCGTGCGCGGCCGCGACACACAGGCCGGTGAGGGTGCGGTCGGCGATATCGAGTTTGTCATCGTGCGTCCCAGCGACGCACCCGCCTTTGTGGGCTGCGGCGGTGCCGACTGTGGCATCTGCGGTTGGGACTCGCTTATCGAGGCAGACCTCAACCTGCTGCAGCTGGTCGACCTGGGCTACGGCCTGTGCACGTTTATCGAGGCGGAGCCTGCGTGGCGCGCCGGCCAGGCCGGGCGCAACTATGCCCGCCGCGGGTCGCTTCGCGTGGCCACCAAGTATCCGCGCATCGCGAGCGCCTGGTATGCCGAGCGCGGCGTGAACGCCGATATCGTCTCGCTGCACGGTAACATTGAGCTGGGCCCCATCGTCGGCATGACCGATCGCATCGTGGATATTACCGCCACGGGCGCCACGCTGCGCGATAACGACCTCGTTATTACTGGTCGCATTATGGACTGCACGGCCCGCTTCTTTGTCAATCCGGGTTCCGCACGTCTGGATCCGCGCGTGCGCAATCTGGCAGATCGCTTGGCGGCAGCCGTGAAGGACAAGCATTTTGAGCCCGTTGCGGGCTCGGCACAATAGCGCGAGCACGCGCGGGCGCCCCAACGTCCGGGCTGCGGGCCGACTGGTGCCGCCGCCCGGTCTCTCGTTTTTCGAACAAAACCTCGACCGATAGGGGATACCGATATGAAGACCATCAAGCTTGCTCCCGGCGAGCGCCTCGTTACCAACCAGCTCAACCGTAAGGGCGTGCTGCCGCAAAACATCGTCGACGCCGCCCGCGATATCGTGGCCGACGTGCGTGCCAACGGCGATGCTGCAGTGCGCGACTATTGCCAGCGCTTTGACGGCGTTGAGCTGCAGAGCTTCCGTCTGCCGCAAGAGCAGATCGATGCCGCGCTCGAGGGCCTCGATCCCGCTTTTGTCGCCGCGCTCGAGAAGGCCGCGCGTCAGATTCGTGAGTTCCACCAGCGCGAGGTCGAGCAGAGCTGGTTTACCACGCGCCCGGACGGCACGATGCTCGGCGTTAAGGTGACCCCGCTCGCGGCGGCCGGCATCTATGTGCCGGGCGGTCGCGCACAGTATCCCTCCACGGTGCTTATGAATGCCATTCCCGCCAAGGTCGCCGGCGTTAAGCGCGTGGTCATGGTGACCCCGCCGCAAAAAGACGGCCTGATCAGCCCCTACACGCTCGCCGCGGCAAAGCTCGGCGGCGTGGACGAAATTTATATGGTGGGCGGCGCCCAGGCCGTGGCCGCGCTGGCATACGGTACCGAGACCATTCCGCGCGTCGACAAAATCACCGGCCCGGGTAACGCCTTTGTTGCGGCGGCCAAGCAGATTGTCTCGGGCGATGTGGGAATCGACATGGTCGCCGGCCCGTCCGAGGTCTGCGTGCTGGCCGATGCTACGGCCAAGCCCATGGTGGTCGCGGCAGACCTGATGGCTCAGGCCGAGCACGATCCGCTGGCAGCCTGCTATTTGGTGACCTGCGACGAGCAGTTTGCGCGCGAGGTCGAGGCGGGTATCGATATTCTGGTGGCGCAGTCCCCGCGTGCCGAGATCACGCGTGCCTCGCTCGATAACGAGGGCACCATCGTGGTGGCCGCCGATATGGCTGCCGCTGTCGAGGCGGTGAACACCGTGGCGCCCGAGCACCTTGAGCTGCACTGTAAGGATGCGATGGGCCTGCTCGGCGGCATTCGCAACGCCGGCGCCATCTTTGTGGGCGCGTGGAGCTCCGAGCCGCTCGGCGATTACGTTGCCGGCCCGAACCACACGCTGCCGACCGGCGGTACGGCCATGTTCTCCAACCCGCTTTCGGTCGAAGAGTTCGTTAAGCGCTCGAGTGTCATTTGTTATACACCCGAGGGCCTGCTCTCGGACGCTCCCGCGACGCAGCGCCTGGCCGAGGCCGAGGGCCTGTGGGCGCACGCGCTTTCCGCCGCTTTGCGTCGCCGCGTGTTGGAGCAGGGCGAGGATGCCGTGAGCGCTGCGTCGCTGGCTGCGGCCGACCTGACCAAGGTCGCCTGGCCGGGTGATACGACCGCGACGGTCGCCGAGGGCGTGGACCTGGCGGCTGCAGGCTCGGATGGCGCTGGCGCGACCGGCGAGGAGGCTTAACATGGCCGAACTCACGCCGCGCATGAAGGAGCTCGTCCAGCCCTACTTGGCCGGTATTGAGTCCTACGATCCCAACTTTACGCCCACGCGCATCAATCTTTCGGCCAACGAGAACACCTATCCCGTGCCCGCTGGCGTGCGCGAGGCGATCGACGCGGCCTTGGCTGCCGCACCGCTCAACCGCTATCCCGATCCCATGTCCAACGAGCTGCGCGACGAGCTGGCTGCTTGGCATGGCGTGACGCGCGAGAATACTTGCGTGGGAAACGGCGGCGACGAGCTGCTCTATAACTACCTGCTGGCGTTTGGCGGCGCGGGACGGACCCTGCTCAACTGCCCGCCGTGCTTTAGCGAGTATGCGTTCTTTGCATCGCTCTGTCAGACCGAGGTGCGCGACGTGTGGCGCGACCCGGCGAGCTTTGAGCTCGACCAGGCAGCCGTGCTTGCCGCGGCGCCGGAGTGCAGCCTGGCCATCGTGACTTCGCCCAACAACCCCACGGGCGACGTGGCACCGCTCGACTTTGTCGCGGCCCTGTGCGATGCGTGCCCCGGCATGGTCATGGTCGACGAGGCCTACGTTGAGTTTGCGGACGATTCGTTTGGCGCGGCTACCACGGCGCAGAGGCTTATCGCCGAGCATCCCAACCTGGTGATTCTGCATACGCTGTCCAAGGCGTTTGGCGCCGCCGGCACGCGTCTGGGCTATGTGATCGCGGCGCCCGAGGTCATCGATGCGTTTGCGGCGATTCGCCAGATCTACTCGGTTAACGTGCTGAGCCAGGCCGCCGCGCTTGCCTGCGTACGTGCTCGCGATGCGTACGCACCCGTGGTGGCACAGGTTGCATCCGAGCGGGAGCGCGAACTGTGTGCCCTGCACGCAATGGCTGCCGAGGGTCTGCCCGTGGAGGCGTGGCCGAGCGCGGCGAACTTTGTGCTCGTGCGCACGCCGCATGCCACGCACGTGCGCGAGCGTCTGCGCGACGAGTATTCGATTTTGGTGCGCGACTTTAGCTACGCGCCGGGGCTCGCGGACTGCCTACGCATTACCGTGGGTACCCCGCAGGAAAACGACGAGGTGCTGGCTGCGTTTGCCGCGCTGGTGAAGGAGGAGATGTAGATGGACCGCTATGCCGAGGTGACCCGCAAGACGGGCGAGACCGACATTGTCGTAAAGCTCGACCTGGACGGAAGCGGCGTGTGCGATATCTCGACCGGCGTGCCGTTTTTCGACCACATGCTCAACGCTTTTGGCCGCCATGGTCTGTTCGATCTGACGGTGCACGCGGTGGGCGACGTGGAGGTCGATGCGCACCACACCGTCGAGGACACGGGCATTGTGCTGGGCGAGGCGTTTTGCCGGGCGCTGGGCGACAAAGCGGGTATTACGCGCTTTGCCGATGCGGCGATCGCCATGGACGAGACGCTCGTGATGGCCGCCGTGGACATTTCGGGTCGCGGCCAGGCCTACTGCGAGCTGCCCGTGCCGACCGAGCGCGTGGGCAGCTTCGATACTGAGCTGGCCGTCGAGTTCTTCTATGCCTTCGCACGCGATGCCAAGCTCACGCTGCACGTGCGCGAACTGGCGGGTGGCAACTCGCATCACATTATCGAGGCCGCCTTTAAGGCCGTGGGCCGCACGATGCGCCACGCCTGCGAGCTCGATCCCCGCGTGCAGGGCATCCCCAGCACCAAGGGCTCGCTGTAACCGTCACAAGGGTAAAACCACCACGAAGGGGACAGGCACCTTTGTGGTGGTTTTGGATGATGAGAAGTGGAGGGGTCGCGTGGGCGAACCGAAGATCGTGGTGGTCGACTACCACAAGGGCAACTTGTCGAGCGTCGTGCGCGGGCTTGCGCGCGCCGGTGCCGCCGCCTGCACATCGGACGATCCGGAGCAGATCCGCAACGCCGACGGCCTGGTCATCCCGGGCGTGGGCGCGTTCTATGACGCGATCGCCTTTATGCGCCAGAGCGGCGAGGAGGTGGCCGTGCTCGATGCCGTTGCCGCCGGAACTCCGCTGCTCGGCATCTGCTTGGGTCTTCAGCTATTTTTTGAGCGTGGCAACGAGGGCGTGCCTGCGGACGAGGGCGTGGACGCGGACGACGATGCCTCCGAGCAGGCCGGCGGTCCCTGGGTTGATGGCCTGGGCATCATGCGTGGCTCGTGCACGCACCTGGAGTCGAGCCGTCTGAAGGTCCCGCACGTGGGCTGGGATCAGGTGCACATGACGCCTGCCGGCGCGGCCGATCCGCTGCTCGCCGGTTTTGCCGAGGGCGCCAATATGTACTTCACCCACAGCTACGCGGTGGCCGGCGACGTCGATGCCACCGATGTGTTGGCGCGCACGCACTATACACGGAGTTTCCCGTGCATCGTGCGCCACGGCAATGTGTGGGGCTGCCAGTTCCATCCCGAGAAATCCTCCGCGCTGGGTCAGCGCATCCTTAAGAACTTCGTCAACATCGTCGAGGAGGTTGGCCGATGATCCTGTTTCCCGCAATCGATCTGATCGGCGGCAAGGTTGTGCGCCTGGAGCGCGGCGACCGCAACCGCTGCAAGGTATATTCCGATGACCCCGTGGCCGTCGCCCGCTCGTTTGCCGAGCAGGGCGCAAGCTGGGTGCATGTCGTCGACCTGTCCGCTGCCTTTGGCGAGGACGAGGACACATGCGCTGCCAACTCGGCGGCGATTAAGGCCATCTGCGGCGTCGACGGTCTGTCCGTGGACGTGGGCGGCGGCGTTCGCTCACTCGCACGCATCGATGAGCTGGCAGGCTATGGTGCTCGCCGCATTGCGCTGGGCACCGTGCTCGTGACCGAGCCGGGTTTTGCTGAGGTGGCAGCCCAGGGCTTTGGCGAGCTGTTGGTCGCCGACATTGCCGCGCGCGACGGCCAGGTTAAGGTGAACGGCTGGCGCGACGGCGCGGGCGTGGCACTCGACGATGCCGTGGCGCAGCTTACCGAGCTGGGCTTTAAGCATCTGGTGTATACCGACATCGCGCGTGATGGCATGCAGACGGGCATCGATGTGGCGGCGTATCGCCATGTGGCGCAGGTCGCGGGCTTTCCCGTCGTGGCGTCGGGCGGTATCTCGACGCTCGACGACATCCGCGCGCTGGCCGCGGTGGGTGAGGGCGCGATTGAAGGCGCCATTACCGGTCGTGCGCTCTACGAGGGCAACTTTACGCTGGCCCAGGCGCTGGCCGCCGCTCGAGGGGAGGAGTAGCCCATGCTTACCAAGCGCGTAATTCCCTGCCTGGACGTCAAGGACGGCCGTGTGGTCAAGGGCGTCAACTTTGTGAGCTTGCGCGATGCCGGCGATCCGGTGGAGCTGGCCCGCGCCTACGACCGCGAGGGTGCGGACGAGGTCGTATTTTTGGACATTACTGCGACGAGCGATAACCGTGCGACGACTATCGAGATGGCGGCGCATGCGGCCGAGGAGCTGGCCATTCCCTATACCGTGGGCGGCGGCTTTCGCGACCTGGCGGGCATGCGCACCATGGTTGCCGCCGGTGCTGACAAGGTGTCGCTCAACTCTGCCGCCGTGCGCGATCCGTCGTTGATCAGCCAGGCCGCCGCGGCGTTTGGCAGCCAAGCCGTGGTCGTGGCGATCGATGCCAAGCGCGTGGGGCTGCCCGGGGAGCCGGGCGCCGATAAGTGGGAGGTCTTTACGGCGGGCGGCCGCAACGCTACGGGTATCGACGCAGTGGCGTGGGCCGAGGAGGCGGCTCGTCGTGGCGCCGGCGAAATCCTACTGACCAGCATGGACCGCGACGGTACCAAGGCCGGCTTCGATCTGGCGCTTACTCGCGCCGTGGCCCGCGCGGTGCCGATTCCCGTTATCGCGAGCGGCGGCGTGGGCACACTCGAGCATTTTGCCGAGGGTGTGATCGAGGGCGAGGCCGATGCCGTGCTGGCGGCGAGCGTCTTTCACTTTGGAATCTTCAGCATTCGCGAAGTCAAAGAGTATATGGCTTCTCAAGGTATTCCTGTGAGGCTGGACTTCTAATGCTGCGGCTTGCCCAGACACCCGACCTTCCGGCTCCAACCCTTCTCGCGTACTTAAGTACGCGTCGTCGGGCTTGTCGCTCGGAATCTCGGGCACCTGGACAACCCTCGCCGACCTGTGGGGTTTACGGTAATTACTTGGGAGAAATGATGACTGAGGTAATAGAAGCGTCTGATCTTAAATACGACGTCCGCGGGCTGATTCCTTGTGTGGTTCAGCAGTATGACACCGGTGAGGTGCTTATGGTTGCTTGGATGAACGAGGAGTCGGTGGGGCTGACGCTCAAGACCGGCACCACGTGGTTTTGGAGCCGCAGCCGCCAGGAGCTCTGGAACAAGGGTGCGACGAGCGGCAACATGCAGGAGGTCAAGGAGCTCTGGGCCGATTGCGATAGCGATACGCTACTGGTCAAGGTCGACTCGCCGGGTCCGGCCTGCCACACCGGCAACCGTACCTGCTTCTTTAAGCGCGTGGAAGGGGGTGTGCGATGAAAGTCGTGACGCCGTTCGAGGTCGCCGACTGCAACACCGAGCTCCTCCGCGCGGGCGTGCCATGCCACGTGCACCTGACTGATGCCTGCGGGGCGCAGTCGCTTTGGCTCGAGGCCGAGAAGGAAAGGCTCGATGAGGCCCATGCCGTCATCGTCGAGTTCTTTGAGAAAAAGGGCGCAAAGCCTCGGTTCGATGAGACCGGTACCTACTTTACGCTGCAGTAACGAGAGGAAATAACCATGGGAGTCAGAACAGCTAACGTGCAGCCGGGAAATATCGGTGAGACACTGACGGGGCTGGTCGAGGTGATTCACGGTCGTCGCGACGCATCGCCGCAGGAGAGCTATACCGCGCGTCTGCTGACCGAAGTCGAGGATGAGCTTCTCAAGAAGCTTGCCGAGGAGGCGAGCGAGGTGATCATGGCCTGCAAGGATAACGACCACGATCACATCCGCTACGAGGCCGGCGACCTGATCTACCACCTGCTCGTGACGCTCGAGCGCTACGGCATCACCCTCGATGAACTGGCCGGCGAACTCAACGCCCGCCGCCACTAGTCATTGGGGACGTTCTTAAACGACTAGTTAGGCGAGGGGCGTGGACTCCCATTCTCCGGTGAGGTGGGGGATGTCGAAGGTTCGATAACCGCAGCCGTAGGCGTGGGCCTGAGCCTCGCGGATGTTCCAGCAGATGTCGCAGGCGCGGTGTGCGTCCGAGCCAAAAGTGATCGGCACCTCGGCGTGGACAAAGTGACGTAAAAGGCCGGTCGCGGGATAGTAGTCGTCGAGCCCCTTGCGCGGTGCGGCCGTCGAGACCTCAACGCGGCGACCCGTATCGTGCGCGCACTCGGCCATCTGCTGCCAAAACGGCGCGGGGTCAAAGTCGGGCGCAAAGCCTTCCTTCGAAAAGCGCATGACTAGGTCGGGGTGAGCCATCACATCAAAGTTGAGCGGGCTCTCGCAGGCGCGGCACCAGTCATCGACGTAGCGCTCCCACACGCCGCGCACGCCTAAGTTTTCCCAAACATGCGGGTTGGTATCGTCGTCGATCCAGCCACAAAGCGAATCGGGCGTATCGGGACGAGCGACGCTCTCTGTTCCCGCCGTGCCCGCGGCGCCGGCCATGATATCGCCCGGGTCGCCAATCCAATGCACGCTGCCCAAGCGCACCACGGCGCCCTGGGACCAGCGCTCTACCAAGGGCTCGCAGCCTTCGTACCAATCGCATTCAAAGCCATAGATAAGCTCGAGCTCCGGCGCGATCTGCGCGGCGAGCTTGCGGGCGTCCTCAAAAGCCAGGCGATGTGCCGGCAAGTCGCCCTCGACGACCTGCACCTCGCAGTTAGCATCCATGCTGACAGGCAGGGTGAGGTGGTCGGTCGAGACCATGACGCGGCATCCGGCAGCGGTAGCGGCGCGGACGTTGTCCTCAAACGAGGCATGGCCGTCCGAAAACGAAGTATGAGTATGGCAATCGACCAGCGGGCAAGCGGACATGGCGGCTCCTTTGCATTTGGTGAATCCGCTCCATTGTAATGGTGCAGCTCTCAACACGCCGCGCACGCCGGAGCTCGAAATCGATTGGAAAGGCTGCGCGGCGCGTGCCGGCGCCGGCGACTACTTGCTTCGTGCCGCCACGCGTTTGGCCTGCACTGTTACCATCGCGTGCCTCACGGCGGTGATGGGGCGATGGCGGATCATACGCGGTCCCGACCAGCGCATGATCTCGCGGATCTTCTCGCGCATGGCAGGCCGGTAACAATGCGAAGGACAGGCCGAGCAAAATGTCTTGGTGCCCATGTGCGGGCAGTGCTCAATGCGCGCGATGGCGTATTTCTGCAGCTCGGCGCATTCGGGGCAGAGCGTAATGGTCCGAAGGCCGAGCTTCACGCGCACGGGCCCATCGTCGCCAGCCTGTTCGACCGCATGCCCGCCGCCATGATGCCCGCGGCACCACAACGCGATCATCTGCGACACCATTTGGGCCTCGCGCTCACGTTTGCGTGCCAGCTCCGGTGTGTCGACCGGGCGTGCCATTAGCTCAGCCTCCCGTGCTCGACCGAAAGCGAGCAATCGGCAAACGCGCAGGTGCTGGCACGGTGGCTTACGAGCACAATGGTCTTGCCGCGGCGCTTGAGCTCGTCGACGGCCTGCATTACGGCTGCCTCGTTGAGAGCGTCAAGTGCGCTGGTGGGCTCGTCGAGCAAGATGAAAGGCGCGTCGTTGAGGAAGATGCGCGCAAGGCCGATGCGCTGGCGCTCGCCGCCCGAAAGCGAGTCGCCCAGCTCGGCAACCGGGGTGTCGAGTCCCTGCGGCAGACGGTCGATGAGGGCGGTAAGCGAAGCGGAGCGGCAGGCATCGAGCAGCTCGGCATCGGATGCATCGGAACGCGCGACCAGCAGGTTCTCGCGTACGGTTCCGCAGAACAGATGTGTGTCCTGGGTCATATAGGCCTCGTGGCTGCGCAGGCTCGCCGTGTTGATGTGGCGGGCATCGACGCCGCTCACCGTGATGGCGCCGGCTGCGGGGTCCCAAAAGCGCATGAGCAGCTTAAGCAGCGTCGACTTGCCCGAGCCCGAGCGCCCCATGATGCAGGTCATGGTGCCGAGCGCAAAGGTGCAGGTCACGTCGTCGAGGATGAGACTCGCAGCGGTGTCGTTCGCGACCTGCTCTGTGGCGCCCGCGCCGCCCGCGCCCACGCCGCCCGCATAGCTAAAGCTCACGTGCTCGGCTGCGGCGCCGGCAAACTCAACGTTCTGTCCATCGGCGACCTCGGCGCACTGGGGCCGCTCGTCGAGCAAATCGAGCACGCGTGCGCCCGAGGCGAGCGTCTCCTGCAGCGAGGCGCCCAGGCGGCTCACGGCCATCACCGAGCCAAACGACGACACAAAGGTAAAGACGGCGACAAACGCTGCGGCAAAATCAATCGTTTCCGCAGACACCAGCTGCAGCGCACGCCCGAGCATCACCAGATTGGCCGCAAGAATAAGCGCATCGGCTACGGCCTCGCTGGCCACCTGGCGGCGCTTGAGGCGCGCGTCCACGGCGCCGACTTGCTCGGTCAGCTTGCCCAGGGCACGGCTGCGATCGGCGTCACCGGCAAACTGGATAGTCTCGGACGCGCCGCGTAGACTGTCGAGCACAAAGGCACCCAGCTTACCGGCGCCCTCGCGGCTCTGGCGGCCGGTGGTGCCGCATGCCTTGGCCGAGATCAGGGGCAGCAGCACGCCTAGGACCGCGTAGGCCACGAGCGCGATGCCCGCGAGCTCGGGGCTCACAGCCAGCAAAAAGCTCTCAAACACAACGGTGCAGACCAGAGCGATGGCAATGGGCGAGATGGTGTGCGCGTAGAAGACCTCGAGCAGCTCGATATCCGAGGTGACCAGGCTCACGAGCTCGCCCTTGCCGCGGCCCTCGAGCTTGGCGGGGGCGAGCTGGCGCAGGGCGCCAAACACCAGGTCGCGAATGTGTGCGAGCAGACGGAATGCGATGTAATGGTTGCAGAGCTGCTCGCCGTAGTGGAGCGGCCCGCGTGCGATGCTGCAGGCGGCACAGGCCGCGCATGCTGCGATCAGACCAAGCCCCAAGGCGTTGCTGCCCAGCGCGGCCATAAGGCCAAGGGCGCCAAAGGCCGGCACGAACGCGGCAGTGAGCATGCCAATGCTGCCCAGCGCGACGGCTAGCACAAGCCAGCCGGCAAGCGGTCGGACGAGCCCCATCATGCGCCACATGATGGACGGCGCCGAGCGACGGGCGCGGCCGGAGTCAGGCGCCGCGGCAGCGGAAGACGAGCCAGCGCCGTTGAGGTCATCGGCACAGGCAGCGCTGCTGTCAACAGCCTCAACCGCGCCGGCATCCTCGGCATCACCCTCCGCATACGCATATGCCGAGAGCTGCTCCTGGCTGTTCCACATGCGCGCGTAGGCGCCCGCGGTGGCCAAGAGCTCGCCGTGAGTTCCGTGCTCGGCAATACGGCCACGCTCCAGCACCAGGATCTGATCGGCGTCTACGATCGTCGATAGGCGGTGTGCCACCACAATTACAGTGTGCCCGCCGGCAAGCGACGCGATGACCTCGCCGATCGCGGCCTCGCTTGCGGCATCAACGTTACTCGTAGCCTCGTCAAACACATAGATCGGCGAGTCGTGCAGCAGGGCGCGGGCCATGCACACGCGCTGACGCTGGCCGCCCGAAAGGTTGGTGCCGCCCTCGTTAATCACCATGTCGAGCCCGCCGTTGGCCTGCACAAAGGCCGCCACGCGTGTGCGGTCGAGCGCACACAAAAGCTCGGTATCGGTGGCGTTGGGCTGGGCGAGCAGCAGGTTGTCGCGCAGGGTGCCGGCAAACAGGTAGCCGTTGGTGGGCACTAGGGTGACGGCGCGCATGAGTGAGGCGGCCGTGGCATCGCGCAGCTCGACGCTGCCGATGCGAACGCTGCCACGGTAGGCACCCTTGCGGCCCGCGATAATCCCCGCGATCGTGGACTTGCCGCCGCCGCTTTCGCCCACGAGCGCCACGAGCGAGCCGTGCGCAATGGTCGCGTTGGCGCTGTCCAGCACCGTGCGGTCGCCGTATGCATAGCTCACGCCCGCGAGCTCGATATCGCCGTGACCGTCAAGCTCAACATCGCCGCGCTCGGGCTCGGGCGTATCCAAAATGCCAAACATGCGGCGCGAGGCGGCCATGCCGTTCATGGCCGTGTGGAACAGCGATCCCAGGCGGCGCATGGGCAAAAAGAACTCCTGCGACAGAAAGACGATGAGGAAGGCCGCCTCAAAGCCGATCTTGCCCGTGGCGAGCTGCAGCGCGGCTACGATAATGCCGAGCGCGGCGCCCATATAGACGACCAGGTCCATAACGCAAATGGAGCGCAGCTGCATCACCAGCAGGCGCATGGTCGCTGTGCGGAAACGCTCGGACTCGGCGTTGATGCGCTCGTGCCAGCTGCGATCGGCCTGGTAGACCTTAAGGGTGGTGAGACCCTGCACGGCCTCCAGGAACATGCCGCCCAGATCGACATAGCTGCCCCAGTACTCGGCACCGATCTTTTTGGCGTTGCGCATGACCATCATAATGGAGACGGGGATGACCGGAACGCAGGCGAGCAGCAGCGCGGCGGGAAGACCCGCCTGGCCCACGAGCAGTACAAACAGCGTGATGGGTGCCAAGCCGGCAAAGAAGAGCTGCGGCAGGTAACCGCCAAAGTACACCTGGAGTTGCGTGGCGCCCTCGACGCTGGTCTGGACGGCCTCGGCGGTGGGGACGGTCTCGGTGTAGGAGGGGCCGAGTGCGGTGAGCTTGTCGTAGACGAGCGAGCGCACGCGGCGGACGGCCTCGAACGCGGCCTTGTCGCCGGCGCGTTGGGCCAGGTAGATGGAGGCGGCGCGCATGATGATGGCGGCGGCGAGCGGCAAGGCTGCCTGTGCGAGGGCATCGACGGCGAGCGCGGCCGAAAGGCCGTCCGTGACGATGCCGCCCAAGATGCGCGCAAGCATCCACATCACCGTGATGTTTGCCATGAGCGCGATCCACTTAAACAGGACGCTTGCCATAATGTAGGGCGTTGCCTGCGGAACCAGGGAGAAGAGCCGCTTCTCGAACATGAAACCTCCTATGCCGTAACGGTGCCAGGCGGGGTCCTCGGCAGCCGCTTAGTTAGCCAAATGCAACTAGAGTAACATCATGCAGCGGATAAGTATGCCGAGGGTAATTTTTTGGCCGATGAACTGCGTAGAAAGTTCAAAATTGTTGAGTGCGGCGAACTTTGTGGTGGACGGAGTGCGGGCCCAATTCCGATCGTGTGCGGCCCCGCTCCAAAACGTGTACGTCAGCCTCCAAAACCGATAAAAAATGACATGTTTGGAGGCTGACGTACATGTTTGGATAGGGGCGAGGGCGGCGACGGACGAAAGTCACGCCTGTGCCACGTCCGATGTGCTAGCGTTTGGGTGAATAAAACGAGCCCGTGCGGAAAGGATCCGGACCGTATGCAACGTGGAAGTACATCTCCGCTGTCCCGCGAGACCGATGCACCCGAGACCATCGTCAAACTGGAGTGCGACATCGACGACGCGTCGCCCGAGGTGCTCGCCTATGCCGCCGACCGCCTGCGCGAGGCAGGTGCGCGCGAGGTACACTGGCTGCCCCTTTACTGCAAGAAGGGCCGCCCCGGCTGGCAGCTGCAGGTGATCTGCTCGCACGAGGATATCGAGCGCCTACAGACGATTATCTTTTTAGAGACCACGACCAACGCCGTTCGTCGCCAGGTGATGGAACGCGTCTGCCTGCCGCGTCGTTTTGAGCAGGTAGCGACGCCTTGGGGCGAGGTGGCCGTCAAAGTAGCCACCCTGCCCGACGGCAGTGAGCGTGCGGCGCCCGAGTACGAGGACTGTGCCCGTCTTGCCCGCGAGCATAACGTGCCGCTCCAGCGCGTGATGCAGGCGGCTCAGAGCGTGGCGCTACGATTCGAGTAACACGGTAGATGGGCTCCACATTCGCCGGACCCCGTATTCAGCCCCCATCAACCCTACCCGAAAGGACCACCATGAAATACCTCATCGCTTCCGACATTCACGGCTCGGCATACTGGGCCGAGCGCCTGTGCACTGCCATCGAATCCGAGCAGCCCGACCGCATCGTGCTGCTGGGCGACCTGCTCTACCACGGCCCACGTAACGACCTGCCGCGCGACTATGCCCCCAAACGCGTGATTCCGCTGCTCAACGCCCTAGCCGACCGCATCATCGCCGTCCGCGGCAACTGCGACGCCGAGGTCGACCAGATGGTGCTCGACTTTCCCGTCATGGCGGACTACGCCACGCTGTTCGACGAGGTCGGCCGCGAGCTGTTCCTGACGCATGGCCACGTCTTTGGCGCCGGCATGCACAACAGCGTCGACCACGCGCCCGTGCTGCCCGAGGGCTCCGCGCTCGTCTACGGCCACACGCACATCAAGGTTAACGAGGCAAGCGCCGCGCACCCGGGCCTGTGGCTCTTCAACCCCGGCAGCGTGAGCATTCCCAAGGACGGCACGCACAGCTACGGCATCTATGAGAACGGCGCGTTCCGCCACGTGATCCTGGAGGAGGAGTAACCATGGCAGAGCAGCTGGCTCAGCAAAATGCCGAGGGCTCGCGCGATCTGTCCACGCTGGTCGACGCGTCGGCCGAGCTGCAGCATCTGGTGCAGACCATCTGGCGCCTGCGTCAGCCCGACGGTTGCCCATGGGACCGTGAGCAGACGCACCGCAGCATTGGCAAGAACATGATCGAGGAAGCCTACGAGGCGCTCGACTGCATCGAGACCGACGACGAGGCACACCTGCGCGAGGAGCTCGGCGACGTGCTCATGCAGGTCGTACTGCATGCGCAGATTGCAGCGGACACCGGTGAGTTTACGCTGGCCGATGTGGCGCGCGATATCGACGCCAAGCTCATCCGTCGTCACCCGCACGTGTTTGGCGATGTGGATGCCGGCAACTCCGACGAGGTTCTCAAGATCTGGGACGAGGTTAAGCTTGCCGAGAAGGCTGCCAAGGACAAGGCCGTGGCAGCAGGCGAGGCTGCGCCCGAGGGCCTGCTCGACGGCGTGCCCACGCATCTGCCGGCACTGATGCAGGCCCAGAAGGTGTCGCGCAAGGCGGCTGCCGTGGGCTTTGAGTGGGAGACGGTCCAGGATGTGTGGGACGAGGTCGCCGAGGAGCGCGCCGAGTTTGAGGCCGAGGCCCCCGGCTCGCCTGAACGCGAGATGGAGTTTGGCGACCTGCTCTTTGCCTTGGTCAACGTCGCGCGCAAAGAGGGGATTGACGCTGAGAGCGCCCTGCGCGCGAGCACGGCCAAGTTCCGCCGTCGCTGGGCTGCGATGGAGCAGATGGCGGCCGGTGCTCACGTGGATCTTGCCGAGCTTTCGACCCACGGCCTCAACGACCTGTGGGATGCCGCAAAGGCGGAGGAGTAAGACTGCGGGAACGACGGGCTGACGCGCCTTATCGTTCCCGCTATATTTTTCGAAAATCAAGTGTATCCCTCGGCTAACTTAGGGCATAATGCAAAAAGTGCGACATGGCTAACTTACGGAGGCACACCGACGGTGCACGGTCAGCCGGTCGCTTGCATCCATTACGTTTCCAAGTGAGAGGGAGACAACATGAGCGATATTTTGGACGTCTACGGTCGCGAGGTGCTCGACAGCCGCGGCAACCCCACCGTCGAGGTCGAGGTCGTGCTCGAGGACGGCAGCTTCGGCCGCGCGATGGTGCCT
Organism: uncultured Collinsella sp.; assembly: GCA_902497075.1. GTDB lineage: Bacteria > Actinomycetota > Coriobacteriia > Coriobacteriales > Coriobacteriaceae > Collinsella. The sequence goes on along the minus strand of CABVDG010000016.1, from coordinate 35,573 downwards.
TCGGGCGCTTCGACCGGCGCCTTTGAGGCATGCGAGCTGCGCGACGGCGACAAGGGTCGCTACCTGGGCAAGGGCGTCTCGCAGGCCGTCGAGCACGTCAACAACGAGTGCGCCGATGCCGTCGTGGGCCTCGATGCCTTCGATCAGCGCGCCGTCGATGCCGCGCTGATCGCCGCGGACGGTACCCCCAACAAGACCAAGCTCGGCGCTAACGCCATTCTGGGCGTGTCGCTGGCCGTCGCCCGCGCCGCTGCCGAGTCGGCGGGTCTTTCACTGTACCAGTACCTGGGCGGCGTCAACGCCCATCTGCTGCCCACGCCTATGATGAACATCCTCAACGGCGGCGTGCATGCCGACAACAACGTCGACTTCCAGGAGTTCATGATCATGCCGGTGGGCGCCCCGAGCTTTGCCGAGGGCCTGCGTTGGTGCGCCGAGGTCTACCACACCCTCAAGGGCGTGCTGCACGAGGCGGGCCTGGGCGGCGGCGTGGGCGACGAGGGCGGCTTTGCGCCCAACCTCAAGACCAATGCCGAGCCGTTCGAGTACATCACCAAGGCCGTGGAGAAGGCCGGCTTTAAGCCCGGCGTCGACTTCATGTACGCCATGGATCCGGCATCGACCGAGTTCTACAACGCCGAAACCGGCATGTACGAGCTCAAGGGCGAGGGTGTTGAGTACACGAGTGCCCAGATGGTCGATTACTGGGAGAAGCTCGTCGACACCTATCCCATCATCTCCATCGAGGACGGCATGGCCGAGGAGGACTGGGACGGCTGGGTCGAGTTGACCCGCCGCATTGGCAACAAGGTGCAGTTGGTGGGCGACGACTTGTTCGTCACCAACACCGAGCGCCTCAAGAAGGGCATCGAGCTGGGTGCCGCCAACGCGATCCTGGTCAAGGTCAACCAGATCGGCACGCTCACCGAGTCGCTCGAGGCCATCGAGACCGCCAAGGAGGCCGGTTACGCCTGCATCGTGAGTCACCGCTCCGGCGAGACCGAGGACTCCACGATCGCCGACCTGGTCGTGGGCGTCAACGCCGGCCAGATCAAGTCGGGCGCCCCGTGCCGCAGCGACCGTATCGCCAAGTACAACCAGCTCATCCGCATCGAGGACGAGCTCGAGGGCAGCGCGCGCTACGCCGGCAAGGCCGCGTTCTACAACATTCGCTAAACAAGTGGTGCTCGCGGGAGCGGGGTTGACTCGGCTCCGCTCCGCTTCTGATGGCTGCCATTGGGCGCTGGGCCGTGTGGCTCAGCGCCTTTTTTATGTTGAGCAAAGGCTGCCGAAGGCGGTGCGCGCGCTCGTGCTATAACTAGAATACTTAGCGCAAACAAACCTCAACCGCACAAGGCGCACATGGATCAGATTTACGACAACAGGTACTATTCCGCCGGTTCGCGTGAGCCGTCGTCTCGCCGCGCGCATACGGTGCGGCTCGGCGGGCCCGATTACACGGGTGCTGCCCGTCCCACGAATCGCACGGCGGGCACTTCGCGCTCCCATGCTCAAACGAATATGTCGACGCATCGCCCGGACCGTTCGCCGCGCGCGACGTACGAATCGCGTTCCTCGGCTCAGGCGCACGATAGGTCGACCAGGCCCTCGAGCCGTCTTTCGGGCTCGGACTTCATGCACTACGCCAACGACAACGCGGTGATCAAGGCAATCTACGACTTTACCCATGGGCCCCAGCGTGGGCTGTTTATCGGCATTGTCGTCGTCCTGGTGCTCGTGAGCCTGTACTTTCCCGTGCGCGACCTCTACGTTGCCAAACGCTCGAGCGACATCTTGGCCAAGCAGGTCGAGATTCGCCAGCAGTACAACGACGAGCTGCAGAAAAGCGTCGACAAACTGCTCTCGGAGGAGGGCATTAAGGACGCGGCGACCGAGGATCTGGGCCTGGTGATGCCCGGCGAGACCAAGATTGACGTGCTGGGCTTGGATGACGATTCGGACTCGTCGTCGAGCAAAAAGTCCTCGAACGCCAAAAAGGCCAGCGAAGTGGCCAAAGAGATCGAAGAGGTGGGCAAGGACGCGCCGTGGTACATCCAGGCGCTCGACATGCTGTTTGGTTTTAACGGCGTCGAGGGCCAGACGGTCGTGTCCAACGGCAAATAGCGCCCGGAGGGGAGCCCGCAATGGCAGATTGCAAACGATATAAGGTGGCGGCGATCGACCTGGGAACGGTGTCGTCGCGACTGGTGCTGGCGCAGGTCGAGGCCGGGGCGATCGTGGAATCGTCCAAGCATACCGAGATTACCGATCTTGGCGAGGGCGTCGACGCGACGGGCCGCTTTTGCGAGGCGGCGGTCGAGCGCGTGCTTGCCGCATGCCGCATGTTTGTGGACGAGGCGCGTGCCTTTGGGGCCGTGTGCATCTGCACCACGTGCACGAGTGCCGCGCGCGATGCGTCTAATGCCGCCCTGCTGCTGGACGGCCTGCGCGAGCTGGGGCTCGAACCGCAGGTGATTCCGGGCGAGGTCGAGGCACGCCTGACGTTTTTTGGCGTGGCGCACGACTTCGCTGGCGAGCGCATCATTGTTGCCGATTCGGGCGGCGGATCCACGGAGCTCGCGACGGGCGTCTATGCGCCGGAGCGTGGGGTCTTTGCGCTGGAGGGCACGCGTTCGCTGGACATTGGCTGCCGTCGTGTGACGGAGCGCTTCTTCTCGGTGCTGCCGCCTGCGGACGGCGAGCTTGCTGCCGCCGCCAACTGGGCGGGCGAGCAGTTCGCTGCCTATTTTGAAGGCCTGCCGAGCAATTTTGAGCGTGCCGAGCGCCTGGTCGCCGTGGGTGGCACCGTCACCACGCTTGTGGCGCTCGTTCATGAGCTGGAACCGTACGATTCGAGCTTTGTGCACCTGCGCGAGCTTTCGCTGGATCAGGTTTCGGCCGCTATCGAGCGCATGTCTACGCTGGATGTTGCAGGCATTGCCGCGCTGCCAGGCGTGCAGCCCAAACGCGCGGGCGTGATCTTGGCAGGTGCCGTGGTAATTCGCGAGCTCATGCGAGCCGGCGGCTACAGGGCGCTTACCGTGAGTGAGAACAGTCTGCTCGCCGGCATGGCCGCCACCATCAACGAGACCCTCGACGGTAAAACCCCCACCATCGCCTGGACCCCCAGCCTCAGCCCTCTCCAAAACTAGTCTTTTTGGGACGGGGCTGCTTTGTCAGCTTGTCGATCTGTCCAATCTCCCAAAGCGGAATATTGACGAGCATGTCCTCGTCTCTATATGCCGCCAGGGAGGTCCTCACGCAGCGCATGAGTTTGAATTTTTCGCAGGCTATTTTCAGACTCTTCGCTTTAAGGTTCTCCGCCGCCTTGACCTCAAGCGGAAGTACAGTCCCCATGTGATCGATAGCAAAATCGGTTTCGGCATTGCCAGAGCTAGATGACCAGTACGCGGGGATTTTGCCTTGCAGCAAGAGTTCCTGTGCGACGTATTGCTCGGTGAGCGAGCCCTTAAACTCAGTGAAAACAGCGGATCCGTTTAGGACGATGGTCGGTGGGAGGTTGGAGAGCGCGCCGAGGATGCCAGTGTCGATGCAAAACAGCTTGAAGCCCGAGAGGTCCTCATAGCTCGAAAGCGGTGCCCTGAGAGCGGAAACGCGCGGCACCTTATGAACGATTCCGTAATCCATGAGCCATTGGAGACTTTCTTCAAAATCGCGTGCGCGCGCCCCGGGGCGAAGGGCTCCGTAGATGAACTTTTTATTTTCCTTTGCAAGCTGGCCGGGGAGGGATTTCCAAACCAGCCTCATGCGCTCGACGATGCGGGCGGGCGCATGTTTGCCAAAATCGGATTCGTAAGCCTCGATGATTTGTTGCTGAAGCCTGCGGGCTTCGATGAAATCGCGGGTCGCGGCGAAGGCGGAGACGACTTCGGGCATGCCGCCGACAACGAGGTATTCCTTGAGCAAGTGCTCGAGCTTTTCGGTAACGTTTGCCAGAAGATTCATGTCTGCGGCAAGGATGGCGTCGGCGAGCGGGTCGCCATCGACGGCGCGAACGAACTCGGTAAACCCCATGGGACGCATGGTGAGCTGGTCGATTTTGCCGACGGGAAATGACTCGTTTTCGCGCCGGAGCGCGAGGTCCATATAGGAGCCGGCTGCGACGATATGGTATTCGGGCGCAAGCTCGTTGAAGTACTTGAGCGAGGTGATGCCGCGCGGCGCCTCTTGGATCTCGTCAAAGATGATGAGCGTGTCTGCCGGCGTTACGGTTCGCCCGCGAAGAAGCTCTATCTGGGAGATGATGCGCTTGGGGTCGAGGTCTCCATCGAACAGCGAGCGTGCGCTCGGCTCGAGCATAAAGTCAAAACGAATGACGTTTCGATACTGTTGGCTCGCGAATTCGTTAAGAAGCCAAGTCTTTCCTGTCTGGCGGGCTCCTTTGAGCAAGAGGGGTTTGCGATTCGCCCTTGATTTCCAAGCGATAAGTTCACTCATAAGCTGTCGCTGCATATTGCCTCCCAACTCTCTTGGCTAGTATAAGGCCATTTGGGCGTTTCCTTTGGAAAATGTGCGAGACAACCACGTTTTTCCATCGGAAAATGTGTGAGACAACCACATTTTTCCATCGAAAAATGTGGGAATGCCAATCTAAGTTGCGGTGAAATAGTTCTTAAATGGGCTGGTAACCAGTCAAAACAGGAACTATTCCACCGCAACTTCTAAAGTCCACCGGCATCCACAAGAAACGGGCCCGCATCCCCAGGGGACACGGGCTCGTAAACAATACGTGGTAGGGGCGGTGGGACGTCTGCGTATTTGCTGCGCAAATACGCACCGGCTTCGGCCGCCTGTCGGCGTCCTCGCCGGCTCGCTACGGACGCTGCGCGTCCGCTTGACGCTCGCCCCCTCGCGGGTTCGAGCCCACCGGCGTCCAAAAGAAACGAGCCCGCATCCCTGGGGGACACGGGCTCGGAAGCTCCATATGGTAGGGGCGGTGGGACTCGAACCCACAATCCTTGCGGCGAGAGATTTTAAGTCTCCTGCGTATGCCAATTCCGCCACGCCCCCGTGAGACTAGAAGTCTAGCACAAGCCGTCCGTTACGCGTTGACAGCCATCGAGTGCTGGCCCGACTTTTCCAAGTACTCGGCAAACTTGGCCTCGTCGCCCTTGTTCTTGTACTGCAGGGCCAGCAGGTATTCCAGGCGGCAGCTCTTGACCTTGTCGTCACCGGCCTCCTTGAGCATGCGCTCCAGCTCGGGGATGTCGTTGTGGCGCTTGAGGATCATCGTGTCGTACATCAGCTGGCATTCGTGCGCGACTGCCTCGGCCTGACCGCCCTCAAAGCCCTTGATCTCGTGCAGCAACTCCTTGGACTTTTTGCGGTCCTCCTGGCCAACGTAGTAGTTAAAGGCCTTGATTACCAGGTCGACGCGCTGCATCTTGGGCAGGTTGAGTCCCAGCAGCAAATCGAACATCTCGTCGGCGCGCTTGTGGTCCTCGCGCAGCAGATAGGAGTTCAGGCGCAGGTAGTCGCGGTTGTAGCGCGGGTACAGCATGCTGGTGAGTTTGGCGTCGAGCAAGCGATCGAACTCGTCCCACTGCTTAGCGGCCATAAGCTGCTGTAGGCGCTTAAACGTGGTGCGTTTTTTGACGCTAAAGAACACCGACACGGCGATGCAGATGATAACGACGGCGGTCCAGAGTGTGCGGGAATCGGGCATTTCAGAGTCCTTAGTCGCTCGTAAACAAGCGGTATGACAACACGTACTAGATGTATTATACGCAGCGCGCAAGCAAACTGGCATAAAAGCGCATCGAGGCTGAGCGCCGTCGCTCGCTGCGGTACACTTACCTAAAGTAAACCATGAAGGGAGACATTACCTATGAAGAAGATCGTTTTGGCTTGCGGTGCTGGCGCTGCTACTTCCACGCTCGTTGCCCAGAAGGTCGCCACCATGCTCGACGCCAACGGTTACGCCGACAAGTACGAGATCGTGCAGTGCGCCATCTCCGAGGCCAAGGACGCTTGCGACGAGGGCGCCGACCTGCTGATCGCCACCACCGTTGCCCCCGAGGGCCTCACCTGCCCGTATGTGAGTGGTGTGCCCTTCATGACCGGCATGAACCGCGTCGCTGCCGAGAAGGCCGTTCTCGACGTCATGGCTCAGTAGGCGCTAACTGTATGAGTGAGCAGAACGCCAATCCGGTCGAGCTCTTTGGCATGCGCGTTGCCCATGTGGGCATTAACGCCACCGACCCGGCAGACGCCCTGGAGATCGCGGAGCTGTTCTCGACGATGATGGGCCTGCCCGTCATCGAGACCCCGGTTTCGTACTTTAACGATTCGCTGGTCGAGATCATGAAGCAGAACGGTCGTGGCACCAAGGGCCACATTGGCTTCGCCGTCAACGACATCGATGCGGCCGAGAAGTGGTTTGCCGAGCGCGGACTCGAGGTCAACGAGGAGTCGCGCGTGCTGCTGCCCGACGGTGGCACCAAGCTCGTGTACTTTAAGCGCGAGTTCGCCGGCTTTGCCGTGCATCTGTGCCGCGAGTAGCGCACAAGCTGCTTATAGCTAACGAAAAATGGGGTAAGGCGTGTGGCCTTGCCCCATTTTTAATGCCGAGAGGGAGACTGACGGGCTGCCGTAAATCGAAGGTGAATGCTTTTCCGCGAAGTGAACGAGTGAAATCGAACCCCTGGAGCATCGACACTTTGGAGGCACCGTTTCCTGCGGTTTTGTCAGATTTTTCCTGCGGTTTTGGCGCTAAAAAGTGCGGATGCTTCGGGGGTCCAAAATAGGTCGTTCACTTCGCGGAAAAGCATTCATCTTCGATTCGTGAGAGACGCCCCTACCGCGGCAGGCGAATCGTAAAGCGGCTGCCGACCCCTTCGACCGAGGTCACGCCGATGACGCCGCCGTGGCTGTCGACGATCCACTTGGCAATGGCGAGCCCCAGACCCGAGCCCTGCGCGCCGGCATTGCGTGCGTTGTCGGCACGGTAGAACCGCTCAAACGCGTGAGCTGCGGATTCCTGGTTCATGCCGATGCCCTCGTCCTCAACACTTATGTCGATCGTGCCCATACCCGCATCGGGCGTTATGCCAAATGTGACGGTCGTTCCCGCATCCGAGTACTTGGCGGCGTTTTGTACGATCACGCGCAGCGCCTGCTTCACGAGTGCCACGTCAACCGATGCGTTGCAGTGCGGGTCGCTGGTAGGTGCGGCATCATGCGCCAGCCGATACGTGTGCTCGGCATCGATCATCTGAGATTCTTCGCAAACCTCGCCGACCAGTGCAGCCAGGTTGGTATTTGCGCGCCGTAGCACGGTGCGACCGGCATCGCCGCGCGCCAAAAATAGCAGCTGCTCAACGAGCTCCTGCATATGCTCGCTTTCGGCTTTGAGCGAGGCGATGGACTCTGCTAGCACGTCCGGGTCGTCTTTCCCCCAGCGGTCGAGCATGTTTACGTAGCCCTGAATCACCGCGATGGGTGTGCGCAGCTCGTGGCTTGCATCGTTGACAAAGCGCATCTGCTGCAGCTTTGCCTCTTGCATCTGACGCAGCAGGCGGTTGAGCGCGACCTCGATGCTCGCCAAGTCGGCGTCGCCGGTGGTGACGCTTGGCGAGTCGACGCTCGCGCGCTCGATGGCCTGCTCGAGCGTTTCCATCTTGCCGCCGGCGAGCTGCATGCGGCCGAGCTCGTCAACGCGCAGGGCCAGGTCGTTGAGCGGCGCCATAGTGCGGCGCACGCGGCGGGCGCCGCCGAGCATATCGAGCACGCTGATAACCTGCCAGCCCGCAACGACAAGGTAGAGAGCCCATAGCGTGACGAGGTCCTGTGCGAGGGGGAAGGTCTTGGTGCTACGTGCAAGCTCGACGGTATAGGTGAGCGTGGTCAGGTCCCAGCCGCGCGCGGGGGTCAGCGACATGCTGCGAACAGCGGCGCCGGGGATCCATCCCGCGGTAAACGCGCCATCGGGCAGCGTCTGGTTGTAGCCATAGACGAGGATCGCCGCCGCAACAAGCAGCAGCAACAGATCCAGCCAGACGTAGCTCACCAAGCGGCGCCACATATAGCTCCAGTTGATGGCGCGGGCGATGGAGGTGACGCGCTTAGCCTCGTCGTTACGCGCGGCAGACATAGCCCACCCCGCGCACGGTCTGGATGATGCGGGCACCGCCGGCGTCTTCGATCTTGGCGCGCAGGTGCGCGATGTGCACGTCGACGTTGTTGGTGTCGCCCACGTATTCGTAGCCCAGCGCCTCGTGCGCGATGCGTTCGCGCGTGAGCACGGTGCCGGCGTGCGCCATAAGCAGGGCGAGGACGTCGAACTCGCGGGCGGTCAGCACGATGGGCGAGCCGCCGACCGTGACTTCGCGGCGGTCGGGATCGAGCGCAACCGAGCCCACGGCGAGCGTGGCGGGGGAGGGCGAGGCAGAGGTCTTGGCCGAGTCGCCAGCCGGGGACGTCGCGGCGGTACCGGCACCCGTAGCGCCCGCCCCGGCACCGGTGCCGACCGCGCCCGAAGCCGCCCGCACGGCTTCCGAGCGCTTTAGCGCCACACGGATCCGTGCGAACAGCTCCTCGATCGCAAACGGCTTGGTCAGGTAATCGTCGGCGCCGGCATCGAGCCCGGCCACCTTGTCCATCACGGCATCGCGCGCGGTGACCATAATCACCGGCACATCCTTGTGCTTGCGGACACGCCGCAGGACCTCCATGCCGTTGAGCTGCGGCAACAGCACATCGAGCAGGATCAGATCGTAGTCGCGCTCCAGCGCTAGGTCAACGGCGGTGCGGCCATCGGCGGCGTGCTCCACCTGGTAGCCCTCGTGCTCCAGCTCGAGCGTCACAAAGCGGGCGATTTTCTCCTCGTCCTCTACGATCAGGATTCGTGCCATACGTGCCCCCGTCTGCGATTACTTGTCGTCGTTCAGATTTTGCTTGATGTCGTCCGCGGCATTGGCAGCGCTGTCCATCAGGTTGTTGATGCTGCCGGGCACGTCGCCGTCGCTATCGATGCGGTAGCGCATGCCAAAGAACAGGCCAAGCAGCATCAGCCAAATCGTGGCGCCCCAGGCAAACAGCGCGACGATGGGAATCAGGATGGGAATGTTGAGGATGATCGCATCGCGGCGCGTGGCGATAAACTTGGTGTCCAGGCTCAGGCGGAAGAGCTTTTTGAGGTACTCCCACACGCTGTCCATCTTCTTGGAGAAGTCGGTCTTTTCGCTCGACTTTTCGTAGGCTGCCTGCGCGGCGACCATCTCGGCCGAGGGCTCGTCGGCCGGCGCGGACTCGGTGGCGGCGTGCGCCGACGTGGTCTGGGTCTTGCCCTGCGACTCGAGCCAAATGATGGCGTCCAAAACGTTGCCGTCGGCGGCGTCGAGCGCGGCCTTGGCGTCGGTGTAACTCACGTTGCACTTGGTGCGGATGGTTTCAACTTTTTCGAGGTCGTCCATGACCTGTCCTTTCGTTCGATGGGCGCGACGCCGGGCGATCTGCCCGGGCGCGAGCGTTGCGTTCGGCGGCCTGCGTTGCGCGGCGCCGCCCCGCCCTTGGTCGAACTCTATAGTGCAGGTTATAGATTAAGCGATTCTTGAGCCAAGATTAATGTTGGATGAGTTTTTGGGTGGCGGTGGGGAAGGGGGAGGTGCCCTTCTGGGTAGCTAGCAGCGAGGTCTAATACTTTCCCGAGAAGTGAACGAGCTAAATCGGACCCCCGAAGCATCGACACTGTAAGGGCATCGTTTCTTGCGGTTTCGATACTAGAATCCTGCGATTTTGTTCTCAAATAATGCGGATGCTCCAGGGGTCCAAAAACAGCCGTTCACTTCTCGGGAAAAGTATTAGACCTCGATAGCGGGGGATAGGGTACCGGTGCAAAACGGCGTCATGGGTTGGTCGAGCAGGCGGTTTCTCCATTGATGTCCGCACGACATGTGACACTTACCCTGCCGCCATGCTTCGTCGCGGCGGCATGCATCTGAACAACGATCCTCTAAGGAGTTCGATTTTGATGAGTGACAACACCAAGCATCTCGCAAAGAAGTGCGTCAAGGACGCGGGGCCGTGCCTCGCGCTGTGCCTTGCCGGCGCAGCGGTCGCGCTGCTGGCTGTTCTGGGGCCATTCGACGTGCTCCGAAGTGCCAGTTCTCTGCACGTTTGCATGGCCCTTGCCGGCGCCATGATGACCGGCGGCGTGCTCGATCTGATTTTTTGGGTGCTTGATCCGTTTGGATGGAAGAACGAGGGGTAAGCCCTAAGGGACGGAAGGGCTGGAACGGTTGGCTTAGCGATCGTGCAGAATGTGGGCGAGCGACTTACAGGGAAGTGGTAATCCGATGACGGTCTATGTGACGGGCGATATTCACGGCGGCCTCGACATGCAAAAGCTGCGCGATTGGGAGCTTGGGGATAGTCTGACGAGCGACGACTATCTGATTGTCGCGGGCGACTTTGGCTTTCCGTGGGATTTCTCTGTCGAGGAATGTACCGATATCGCCTGGCTGGAATCGCGTCCCTATACCGTGCTGTTCGTCGACGGCAATCACGAGCGTTTCGATCACTGGGCGGAGCGTCCCATGGAGTTGTGGCACGGTGGGCTGACGCAGCGCCTGTCGGATACCTCGCCCATACGGCGCCTGGCGCGCGGCGAGGTTTTTGAACTCGACGGCTCAACGATCTTTACCATGGGCGGCGCCACGAGCGTGGACAAGGAATACTGCATTCCGTATTCCAGCTGGTGGCCGCATGAGCTGCCGAGTGAGCGCAACTTTGAGGAAGCGCGGACAAAGCTCGACAGCGTGGGCTGGAGGGTCGACTACGTGATCACCCACACCTGCTCTACGCGTATGCTTTCGCCCACGCTTTATCCGGCACCCGGCTGGAATTGCCCCACGGTTGATCGACTTACGGCATTTTTCGATGAGCTGGAAGACCGCTTGGATTACAAGCGCTGGTACTACGGGCATTTTCATCGGGATGCCAACCCGGCCGAGCGCCATACCGTGCTCTACGATTGCATCATTCGCTTGGGTGACGAACTCCAGCCCTGGGATGTTGCGTAGGGGGCGGGATGGCTGGCTACTCGATCGTTACAGTGATGTTCTCCCGGTGCGCGCGGATGACGTCCCAGCTAAAGTGCTCGACCAGCTGCTCGGCAGAGCGCGGTGTGGTGTCCGGTGCGATGCCCGTTTGTCCGGCGAGCCATCCCAGCAGTGCCTCGGGCGTGCCAAAGCGGGCGCGTAGTTCGCCCAGGTCCAGATCGCGGTCGCGCTTGGAAAGGCGACGGCCATCCGGCGACATGAGCAGCGGAATATGTGCGTAGTGCGGCGTGGGAAGACCCAGCAGATGCTGCAGGTAGATCTGGCGCGGCGTGGAGCCAAGCAGGTCGCATCCGCGCACGACCTCGGTGACGCCCATGGCGGCGTCGTCGACCACCACGGCTAGCTGATAGGCAAACACGCCGTCGCTGCGGCGCACCAAAAAGTCGCCGCACTCGGTAGCGAGTGCCTCGCATTGGGCCCCGTACGTGCGGTCCACGAATTCGATCACGTCGTCTGCAAGGTCATCGACGGTGGGCACGCGCAGACGAGTGGCCGGGGCGCGCAGAGCGCTGCGGCGGGCGATTTCTTTGGCAGAAAGGTTTCGGCAGGCGCCGCGGTAGATGGGCGTGCCGTCGCTGGCATGCGGCGCGCTTGCGGCGTGGAGTTCGGCGCGGGTGCAAAAGCAGGGATAGGTGAGACTGGCGTCTTGCAGCTGGCGCAAGGCGCTCTCGTACAGGTCTAGGCGATCGTGCTGGTAGTAGGGGCCTTCGTCCCACTCGAGTCCCAGCCAGGCTAGGTCGTCAATCAGTTGAGCGGCAAGTTCCGGGCGCTTGCAGCGATCGTCCAGGTCCTCGATGCGCAACACGATGCTGCCGCCCTGGCTGCGGGCCGAAAGCCACGCGCACAGGCAGCTGAACACGTTGCCCAGGTGCATGCGGCCCGAGGGCGACGGGGCAAAGCGGCCCACGACGGGCGTGGGAACGGAGGCGGGCTGCGTCGTTGGCGCGTCCGCGGCGGGCGTTGCTATGTTGCGTGCGTTGATGTCCATGCGGACGAGTATAGCGCGGAGCGCGATGGGGAGGCGTCGCTGTGGACCGCAAGTTGGCGGAGCCGCGCATTGTGCACGGCGGGCCTGCGGCTCAACGTTTCGATTGCCGCGCACCAACTCAACCCCCAAACGACAGAAACCCCGGCAGCTCTTCGCAACTGCCGGGGTTTCCGCGGAAAAGGGGGACATGATCCTCGAGCGAACGGGAAAGGGGCAACCGTTTTCGCTCAACTGCTTTATGCCCCTTGCTCGCGGACTCAATCGGCACACGTCGCAGCAACACAAAGCCGCTACACCTGTGACGGAGCTGTGAAGTGGTGTCTATCGTTGATGTAGGCCGTGCCAAAGAGTGTCCCAAATTGCCGGCAGATAAGGAACGTCCCTAAGTGCCAGACTCGGGTGGGACTTTTGTCCCATTTGACGTTCCGTTGGCCCAGATATTCGTCATGTGTGCCCGCAAACGTGGGACAATGGCGATGTTGGTTTTACAGACAAAGGATGTGCCTATGAACGCCCCCGTTGCCAATGCCTGCCGGCAGCGCCGCTTGTTTGCGCGATTCGTTTCCGTCTGCGCGTTTGTCGCGTTTGCGTTGCTGCTGCCTGTCGCCGCCCACGCCGACGGCTACTCCATGACCCAAACCTATATCGGTGCCACGGTCGAGGCCGATGGATCGCTGACCGTTGTCGAGGGACGCCAGTTCGATTTCGACGACGACATCAACGGCGTGTTTTGGGAGATCAATGCGGGCACCAACCAGCAGGGCGGCGCGGCGGGCGTCAATGTGTTGAGCGTCGAGGAAGACGACACCGCGTTTAACAAGGTCGACAGCGCAAACAAAGGCGACAGCGGCGTCTATACGGTTGAGCAGTCCGACGGCGGCGTAAAGATCAAGGTTTTCAGCCCCCACGAGAGCGGCGACAGCGCGATCTATTATGTGAGCTACACCATGACCGGTGCGGTTATGAATTGGGCCGATACCGCCGAGCTCTACTGGAAGTTTGTGGGCGACGGCTGGTCCGCGGATTCCGACGATGTCGAGATGGAAGTGTACTTCGCAAATGCTGCCGCCGGGACGGCGGCCATCAAGGGCGATAACTTCCGTGCATGGGGCCACGGCCCGCTGACGGGCGACGTGTCGCTCGATGTGGACGAGCCCATGGTCACCTATACCATTCCCTGCGTGCATGAGGGCGAATTCGCCGAGGCGCGCATCGCCTTCCCCAGCGATTGGGTGCCGCAGCTTGCCGCTTCGGGCGAAGAGCGCATGTCGACGATCCTGAGCGAGGAGAAGGCATGGGCCGACGAGGCTAACGCCCGCCGCGCTCACGCTCGCATGATTGCCAATGCACTTGCCGTGCTAAGTGTTGTCGCGGCGGTGGCCTTTACCGGCACAATCGTTGTGCTCAAGCTGCGCCGTCGCAAACCCAAGCCTCTTTTCCAGGACGAATATTTCCGCGATGTACCTTCGGCCGACCATCCCGCCGTGCTTTCGGCCCTCATGAGCTGGAACGAGGTGCCCGATCAGGCATATATCGCCACGCTCATGAAGCTCACCGACGACCGTGTGATCAAGCTGGAACAGGCGACCGTGACCAAGGCCAAGAAGGGTCTGTTGGGGCGCGAAAAAGAAGAGCAGACGTATCGCGTGACGGTGAGTGATGTGGGCTGGAAGTCGGCCAAGGGCATTGACCGCATGGTGCTCAAGGTCTTCTTTGCCGGTGCTAAGCCCGACGAGAACGGTGATCGCTCGCGCACGTTTGACGAGCTGCAGCACTACGTTAAGCAGCACGCTACGCCCGTGGGCGACAAACTCGAGGACTATCAGAACACCGTTAAGGGCAAGCTGGCCGATAGCGAGTACGTTGCCTCGGACGGCATTGTCGCAATGGCGTTTTGTCTGGTTCTTGGTATCCTGATCGCCTTTGTTCCCGTGGGATCCATCTTCTTTACCGACGGCGCACAGGCGAACATTATCGCCGCGGTTATCTCGGTGCCGATTGTGCTGGTGGGTATTGGCGTGGGCCTTACGTTCCGCCGCTTTACGCCGGAGGGCGCCGAGGTGGCGGCTCGATGCAAGGCGCTTAAGCATTGGCTCGAGGACTTCACGCGCCTAAAGGAAGCCGTCCCCGGCGATCTGGTCCTGTGGAATAAACTTCTGGTGATGGGTGCGGCGCTGGGCGTTTCGAAGGAAGTCCTGCGTCAGCTTGCCGAGGCCGTACCGCCTGAGGTGCGCGAGGCCGACGGTTTCTACGACAATTATCCCTGCTACTGGTGGTACTACCATCATTACGGCAACGAGTCGCCGATGGATTCATTCGATGGCGTGTATCACGAGAGCATCCGTGAGCTCGCGTCGAGCTCGGACAGCTCGGGTGGCGGCGGAGGCGGTGGCTTCTCGGGCGGCGGAGGCGGCGGCGTCGGCGGAGGCGGCGGCGGAACGTTCTAGCGAGCGCTTGCTTTGGGGTGGATCTTTCTGGGCGGTTGCCAGGGAAGATTCATCCCATTTTTGTGCATCGAAACGGGTCAAACTTTCCGCTGAGGACCTTCGCGCAAGGGGCAGTGGACAAAAAATGCCAAATATGAGTACTGTTGCTGCGTTGGTCACATATGTTTGCACATAATAATGGGCTCCTAATGAGAGTACTTCTCGTTAGGAGCCCATTTTATTGAACATTTGAGGAGCTACGTCAGCTCGTGCAGCTGGTCGTCATGCCTACAAGCATCAAAAATGCCCCAAGTTGCTGCTACTAAAAAGGTAGCAGTACTCATATTTGATGTTTTTTGACCACGGCTATCTACAAACCCCCTAGGCCACTCATTGGGGACAGACTTAAATGGCTAGTTGTTGGGGATCAGTCATTGGGGACGTTCTTAAATGACTAGGTGTGGCTGCCTGGGCTAGGCTGTTAGGTCGAGTTCGTAGAGGAAGCTTTCGCGCGGCATGTCGTGACGACGCTCTTCGCGGTTGGCGCGGTGCGTGGCCGTGCGCTTAAAGCCGTGCAACTCTTAGAACTTCCACGAGCAGTTGGAGTCGGTGTACAGGTGCGCCCTTGTCGCCCCGCGCGAGGACAGGTACGAGACCGCGGCATCGAGCAACACTGAGCCTACACCCAGGCCGTGGACATCGGGATCGACGGCGAGCAGCGTGACTTCGTTGTCGTGCGGCAACGGGCTGCTCTCGAGCAGGCGGTTGTTGGTTCGGATGGTTGCACGCACAAACGAGAGATACTCGGCGCAGGCATCAGGCTCCAGCTCACGCATCTGCGATAGCAGCGCGCGTTCGGTATCCATCCAATGTTCCTTAACGGTGGCGCCGGAGCTCTGTCCCGCACGCGCGAGCGAAATGCCACGCGCCTGACCGTCGATTACGGCAACCTGCGAAAACGTCGATGACGAAAGACAATAGGCGAGGTCGCACGCGGCCTCAAGGCGGTTGTACTCATCGTTATCCGAATTGTTATGCCAAAGCTGCTGCAGAATCAGCGCGATGGCGTCGAAGTCTTCGGTATCAAACGGTCGGTAGAGAACCCGCGAGACCATGGTGCCTCTTTCTTTTGCGGATGCATATCGAGCACAGTTCTACCACGCCATTGGCATCTAATTATGGTGCCCCTGTGTTCCATGAACTCACCGTGCCCAGTGCCGTGCCCATCCCCTCTGCTCGCAAACTTTTTCTGCACATGCGCCCGTTGCGGGGTGCATCGATGCGCTTGATGCGCTACATTGAATCAGTATTTTCAATGCCGCTGCGCGAGCGCTGCAGATCGACGTATCACCGACTCACAGAGCACGGCGGCGTACCAGACAGGAGGACTGCATGGGATCTGATGTGAAGATCGCACGCGCGTTGATCTCGGTTACCGATAAGACGGGCGTCGTCGATTTCGCACGGACGCTGGTCGATGACTTTGGCGTCGAGATCATCTCTACGGGCGGCACGGCTCGTGCCATCGAGGACGCGGGCGTTCCCGTAACCCCCATCGAGGAGTTCACGGGCTATCCCGAGATGATGGACGGCCGCGTTAAGACCCTGCACCCCAAGGTTCACGGCGCGCTGCTGGCCCGCCGCGATTCCGAGCAGCACATGCAGGAGGCCGCTCAGCACGGCATTAAGCTGATCGACTTGGTCGTCGTCAACCTGTACGAGTTCGAGAAGACCGTCGCTAACCCCGAGGTCACCTTTGCGGACGCCATCGAACACATCGACATCGGCGGTCCCTCCATGCTGCGCTCCGCCGCCAAGAACGCCGTGAGCGTTACCGTTATCTCCGACCCGGCCGACTACGACGCCGTCCTTGCCGAGATGCGCGAGACCGGCGGCTGCACCACGCTTGCCACCCGTCGTCGCCTGCAGGTGAAGGTCTACCAGACCACCGCTGCCTACGACACGGCCATCTCCCGCTGGCTTGCCGCCCAGGCAAGCGACGTGGCGGACACCTCTGCCAAGCTCGAGATCTCGCTGGAGAAGGTCGACGACCTGCGCTACGGCGAGAACCCGCAGCAGAAGGCCACGGTCTATCGCTTTGCCGAGGGCTGCGAGAACACCGCGAGCTCTCAGTTCCCGCTTGTGGGCTCCGAGCAGATCCAGGGCAAGCCGCTCAGCTACAACAACTATCTGGACGCCGATGCCGCCTGGAACCTGGTCCGAGAGTTCGACGAGCCGGCCTGCGTGATCCTCAAGCATCAGAACCCCTGCGGCTCCGCCGTTGCCGAGGACATCACGGCTGCCTACGACCGCGCCTTCGCCTGCGATCCCAAGAGCGCCTTCGGTGGCATCATCGCCTGCAACCGCGAGGTACCCTATGAGCTGGTTGAGCATTTCGCCGACCAGAACAAGCAGTTCGTCGAGGTTATCATCGCCCCGAGCTACACTGCCGAGGCGCTCGAGCGCATGGCCAAGCGCCCCAACCTGCGCGTGCTGGCGACCGGCGGCGTGGACCACGGCGCCCAGGTGGAGCTGCGCTCCATCGACGGCGGCATGCTGGTGCAGGAGGTCGACCACGTGACCGAGGATCCCGCGACCTTTACGTTCCCCACCGACCGCAAGCCCACCGACGCCGAGATGGCCGAGCTCGAGTTTGCCTGGAAGGTCTGCAAGGGCGTCAAGTCCAACGCCATCCTGGTCTCTAATGGCAAGGCCGGCATTGGCATGGGCCCCGGCCAGCCCAACCGCGTGGATTCCGCGTTGCTGGCCTGCGAGCGTGCCGAGGACTTCTGCGAGCGCGAGGGCGTGGAGAAGGGCGGCTTTGCCTGCGCAAGCGACGCGTTCTTCCCGTTCCGCGACAACGTCGACGTGCTTGCCGCGCACGGCGTGACCTGCATCATTCAGCCCGGCGGCTCCAAGCGCGACGACGAGAGCATCCAGGCCTGCAACGAGCACAATATTGCTATGGTCTTCACGGGCGCCCGCCACTTTAGGCACTAATGTCGTTATGCGGTTTTACCAAACCGCATAACTGCTCGACGCTGCGCCGGCCCCAAGCACCTCATCTCGCCGCTCAAACCGTCGCTCGCGTACAGAAGTACGCGTCGCTCCTCTTTCGCGGCGACCTGAGGCACTTGGTGCCGGCTCGCTGGCTTGTGCTCCACCAGCGGTATTGGCTCGCCCCGAACTAAAGCTATCTATTGCCGTCCGTGCCGGTTGGTGCGGGCGGCTTTTTTGGGTATAACGGTTCGGTGTATGTTTTTGAGAAAGGTTGGATATGGCCGTTGTGGATGATGCCGAGCTGTTTGGCAATGCCGAGGATCAGCGTGCGTACGAGGACTTTTGCGCCAATCAGGAGGCGGTCGAGAAGTTCACGCTCGACAAGCCCGCGCTTGTCTGCCGTTGGCGCATGTCCAACAAAAAGGTGCCCATGCTCAACCGTCACATCCGTGCGCTGTCCGAGCGTCTGGTGCAGGGCGAACCGCTTACCCATAACATGCTCAGCTGGGCCAAACAGCACGTTGAGTGGTCGCTTGCCGAGGGCGATTACACCGCGCACGACGGCGTGCTTATGCTGGTGATCGACATCAACGGCAACGCCGCCATGACGGTGGGGGAGTACGAGCCGCTGGCCGACACGTCGGCCAAGGCGCTGCGCGCCCGCTCCGCCGAGGCCCGCTCCGAGGCCGACGAAACCGGCGTGGCGCCCGAGCTGCTTGCTGCCGTCGACGACGGCGAGCTTGCCTTTGTGGCGCCGGCGGACGAGTGCCTGTGCGGCACGGCGACGCTCATTGAGCAGCTGGCCCAGACCAAGGGCATCCCGGTCACGCGCGTGGACATCCCCGCACAGCTCAAGGGCGCGCTGTTCCTGGTGAGTGACGAGCACGGCGTGGTTCCCGCCGCCGAGACGGACGCCGCCGAGGCCGACGCCGCCACGGTCGCTTTCTTCGCCGACGGCTACGAAAAGCTTCGTGCCCGCCGCTCCTAACCTCAAGGCGGGGTGGGCTTACTGAACCGAGCGAGCGCGTTCGATGGCGTAGGCGAGCGACAGCTGCTCCATCTCCGGGGCGCATTTGTAGCTCAGCCCGGTGAGAGCTGTCACCTTGTCGAGGCGATATCGAATCGTGTTCGGGTGCTGGCTAGTCTGCTTGGCGGTTTGCTCGATACGTCGGTCGTTCTCGATGAATGCGGCGAGCGTGGATTCCAGTTCGCTGCCATGCTCACTGTCGTGCTCGCGTATCGGCGAGAGAATCGCCTCCGAGAACGATCGCATCTCCGGGGTCTCCGCAAAAGGCATCACGGTTCTCAGGATGCCGAGCTGCGCATAGCGGACGGGCCTCTCGGCTCGTTGACAAGATAGGCGCTGTGCATAAATCGCCTGCGAGATCGCCTGCGCCACCGCCTCGTCTCCAAACAGAATATCGCTGATGCCGAGCCCTTCCGCTCCGCCATCGATGCCGCTAGCCTCGATGAGCTCTGTGAGCGCCTGCACGATTCGCTCCACATCGAGCGTCTGCTCCGAGTCGCTTGTCGCTACGAATAGCAAACCTCCGTCATAGGGTGCCAGCATGTTGTGGCATCCGGCGAGGGTCGATTTTGCACAGAGACGTTCGATTTGCAAAAACGTACGCGGGTCGAGGGGCTCTGCAAACGATGCGAACAGGGCGACCGCTTCGTCCAGAAATGACGGGTTGAGGCCTCGGATGCGTCGGCAGATGGACTCGGGCGATACGTCTGTCCTCAGGGCATCGATCTCGCGCTGTGCGAAGTCGATGGACGCGAGCTGCTCGATATGCCGTTTGACCTCATAGATGACGCTGTCAAAGAACAGTGAGTCGTCGGTCGTGAGAAAGACCGGGTAGTGCCGCGCGTTGGCGTAACGGATGGCTTGGTCGGGAATCGGGATGTGCAGGACGTTTTTGACGATGAGACCGCTCGTTCCCTTGGCGACGAGGTATTTCACGGCTTCAGTGATGAGGTACGGGTCATCCTTCGCATAGAGGAAGGTGCTGAGGACGATCTCGTCTGAGGTGAAGTTGACGCGCTGGTACTTGTTCTTGAGGCCGGGCATGAGTTCATAATCGAGGATCCCGACGCCAGAGACGGCATGCGAGACGCCATCGCTGCCGGCGATTAGGCGGACCGACCCCTCATATTCCCGTGAGAAGTCCGAGACGGTGTATAGCATCAACATCACCTTGTGAATTAGCACAATAAGTACCGATATAAATAGGATAATCGCACATCTGCAAGCCGTTGATGCGAGAAATAGTTCAAATATCTGCTGATAGAACAAAAAATCAGATCGAAAATCGTTGTAGATTCCGATAAGAAATGATCCTTGGCGGCATCGTTACTAAACCGTACAGTGAAGCAACGTAAAGCTTTCGCTGAAAGGAGCGATGATGGGGCAGATGGTGGTGCTTTCGGCCGAGGAAGTTTCCAAGGTGCTGACGATTGAGGATGCAATCGCTGCCGTGGAGGAGGCATATCGCCAGAAGGCAACGGGCAAGGGCGTTGCGTGGCCGATGGTATATGAGCAGTTCGAACCCGGCGTGGCCGATATGGATATCCGCTCGGGCGAGTTGGCGGGAAGCGGCCTCTTCGGTCTCAAGCTCACTGCTTGGTTCTCTCAGAATCCTAAAAAGGGGTTGCCCGAGATCTTTGGCACCACGCTGCTGTGCGACAACGCGACGGGCGAGCCGTTGGCGCTGATCAATGCCTCCGCCGTCACTGGACTTCGCACCGGTGCCGCCGCTGCGCTCGGCGCCAAGTGGCTGGCTCGGGCGGATGCGTCCAAACTGCTTGTTGCGGGTGCCGGCCATATGAGCACCTATATGGTGGCGGGCGTGCTCGCCGCCTGTCCCAAGGTGGGCGAGGTCAAGGTGTGGGAGCCGGTTTCCGATGCCGCGCCCGAGGCTCGCGTCGAGCGCATGCGAGACGAGGTCGCCCATATCTTGGGCGCTTGCGAGCATGCTCGCGAGGCATCCACCTATTCCATCGAGGCGACGGCCGACGGCCAAGGTGCCGCGGCAGAGGCCGACATCATCGTGACGATCACGCCGGCGACCAAGCCCATCATCCCCGATGCATGGGTGCGCCCCGGTACGCATATCTCTTGCGTCGGTGCCGACATGCCCGGCAAGCAGGAGCTCGCCTCGGCACTTGTCGCCCGCGCCGCTGTTTACGTCGACGACCGCGAGCAATCGGTCGCATCCGGCGAGCTGGAGATTCCGGTTGCCGAGGGTGCCATCACCCCCGAGGACATCAAAGCGGAGCTCGGTGAAGTCATCGCCGGCACGGCTACGGGACGTTCGGATGACGAGCAGGTGACGGTGTTCGATACGTCGGGCATCGCCGTTCAGGACCTTTCGGCATCGAAAATCGCCTACGACCGCGCCGTCGAGGCGGGGCTGGGCACCGTGGTGGAACTGTAAGAAAGTCAAGGAAAGGAAACGACAATGCAGATTAAGGATTTCGCCGTCGAGCAGTGGATGAACGAGTGGGAGACCAAGTGCACCCACAACGTTGCGGAGACGTGCGTCTACTCCCTCACACTCGACCAGCTGTTCGAGCTTACGAACACCGACAAGAAGGCGTGGCTCGATAGCCTGTGCTCGCGCCGATTCACCTATGGAGACATCGAGGGGCAGCCCGGCTTCCTCGAGGGGGTCGCGCGTCTCTATAAGACGGTCGAGCCCGGGCATATCGTGCCCACGCACGGCGCGACCGGTGCCAACTCCCTGGTTATTTCCACGCTCGTCGAACCGGGCGATCACGTAGTCTCCGTCAAGCCCACCTACCAGCAGCTTTACTCGATTCCCGAGATGTGCGGTGCGAAGGTCGATATCCTTCAGCTCGATCGCAAGAACGGCTACCACGTCGACGTCGACGCGCTCGATGCTCTGGTGACCGACGATACCAAGCTCATCTGCATCAATAACCCGGACAACCCCACGGGCGCCCTGCTCGACGCCGATACGCTCAAGGCGATTGTCGAGGTCGCACGCAAACACGACGCGTGGCTGCTCTGCGACGAGGTCTACCGTCTGCTTACTCAGACGGATGAGTACGCCGAGTCCGTGGTCGACCTGTACGACAAGGCCGTCGCCACCGCATCCATGTCCAAGGTCTGGTCGTTCGCCGGCCTGCGTCTGGGCTGGGCGGTCACCAAGAGCCCGGAGCTCCGTCGCGCGCTGCTCTCGCATCGCGACTACAACCTGATTTCCGCCGGCATATTCAGCGAGTCGGTGGCGGAGCTGATTCTGGGCAACGCTTCCGTGATCCTTGAGCGCAGCCGTCGCATCGTCCGTCAGAACCTTGCTGTTCTGGAGAAGTGGGTCGAGAGCGAGCCGCGCCTGTCGTTCGTCAAGCCCGAGGCGGGTAGCACCGCGCTCGTGTATTACGACTACGACATTGACTCCAGGACGTTCTGCACCGACATGATTAAGAAGTCCGGCGCACTCGTCACCCCGGGCGATTGCTTCGAGGAGCCCAAGAGCATGCGCATTGGCTATGCATACTCCGACAACACCGATGACCTGCAGAAGGGCCTGGATGCCATTTCGGCGTACATGCGTACGCTCGAGTAGAGGCTCGAGGTCGAAGCGATGGGGCCGATCGGTTTAGGACCGGTCGGCCCCTATTTTCTCTCAAGGCTACCGAACACTTTTGTCATATTAGGTGCCCACGGGGTCGTATCGCTGCGACGCCGTGGGCATAATGGTGTGGAAGGTGCAAGTTACGCGAAATGGGAGGACACATGGCGCTAATCTATATCGTTGAGGACGACGAGCCCATTCGTCGTGAGCTTGCCGACATCCTTGCTCGTGCCGGTTTTGAGGTCGAGGCCTGCGAATCGTTCGAGCATGTCTCGCGCGATATTCTCGCGGCCGCGCCCGACCTGGTGCTGCTCGACCTGACGCTTCCTGTCAAAGACGGCCAGCACATCTGCCACGAAGTCCGTCGCGAATCCGAGGTCCCCATCATCGTCCTCACGTCGCGCACGACCGAGATCGACGAGGTCATGGCCATGACGCTCGGCGCGGATGACTTTGTTCCCAAGCCCTACAGCGCGCGCGTGCTCGTGGCGCGCATCAACGCACTGCTGCGTCGCACCGCGGCGGCGGGCGAGCGCAGCACGCTCGTCCACAAGGGGCTGGAGCTCGACCTTGCTCGCTCCGCGGTCACCAACACGGCGACCGGCGACAGCACCGAGCTCACCAAAAATGAGCTGCGCATTCTCTCGCTGCTCCTGAGCCGCGCGGGCAAGATCGTCTCGCGCTCGGCCATCATGCAGGATCTGTGGGACTCCGATGCCTTTGTGGACGACAACACGCTCACTGTCAACATCAACCGTCTGCGCACCACGCTCGAAAAAATCGGCGTCAAAGGGTATCTGACCACGCATCGCGGCCAAGGCTATTCGGTCTAGGGGCCGGCTATGTCGTTTGGCAAGTTCTTTAAAGATGCACTGCTTCCCGTCGCCGTGTGGACGTGCGGCGTGCTGCTGAGCTGCTTTGTGCTGACGGTCGCCGGCGCACCCGTTTCTATCGTGGTCGTGGCGGTTGGCGTGTCCTTTATCTTCGGTATGCTCGGCATCGTGATCGAGTACGCTCGCCGTCGCCGTTTTCTGCGCCAGCTGGAGCGTGCGGCAGAGGAGCTCGAGAGTCCCGCATGGGTGCAGGAGATGGTGCAATGCCCGACCTATGCCGAGGGCGAGCTCGAGTACGAGGTCTTGCGCCGGGTGGGCAAAGCCGCTTGCGACGAGGTTGCCGAAGGCCGACGTCAGACCGATGACTATCGCGACTATATCGAGAGCTGGGTCCACGAGGCCAAGCTGCCTCTGGCGGCGGCCCATCTGGTTTTGGAAAACCTGGATGGCAGCGAAGACGACCTGTCGCGTGTGGATGACCTGGGTCGCGAGCTGGCTCGCGTGGAGCGCTATATCGACCAGGCGCTATACTACGCGCGCTCGGAAGTCGTGGAGCGCGACTACCTGATTCGTCGCTGGGATCTCAAGACCTTGGTGACGGGCGCGATTAAAGCCAACGCGCGCGAGCTTATCGCGGCGCACGTGGCTCCGGTGTGCGAGAACCTCGACTTTGAGGTCTTTACCGACGAGAAGTGGCTCGAGTTTATTCTAGGCCAGCTTATTCAGAACAGCATCAAATATGCGCGCGAGGACGGCGCAAAGATCGTGTTTTCGGGCGCGTTGCTGGACGAGCGCCTGGCGAGCGAACGCATCGAGCTTACCGTCGCGGACAACGGCTGCGGCGTGAGCGCGGCCGACCTGCCGCGCGTGTTCGAGAAAGGTTTTACCGGCGACAACGGCCGCACCACCAAGCGCGCAACGGGCATCGGCCTCTACCTGGTGGCGCGCCTGTGCTCCAAGATGGGCATCGACGTCACCGCAGCATCCGATCCCCGCGAAGGCTTCGTCGTAACATTCGCGTTTTCAACGAATAAGTTTCAATATTTCGAGTAACGCACGCGGCAGACGCCCACCCAAACAAAAACGTGCAGCCCAAACAAAACGTGCCACCCCAAACGGGGCGGCACGCTATCTTTTATCAGCCAACTCGCTGAAGTAAGGCTGCGAAGGCCGCGGGGCCGGGAGGGGTTTCCTAAGGGCACATCCCGCAGCCGCAACGCGGCGAGGACGTGCCCGTGGAAACCCCGCAGGCCCCGCGGCCGGTGGGAGCAACGCTACTTCACGACCAAAATGTCGCAGTCCGTATTGCGCAGCAGGAACGTCGAAATTGAACCCAGCAGCGCATACTTGATCGAGGACAGGCCGCGGGCGCCGCAGAGCACCAGGTCGGGCTTAACCACGTCGAGCATCTCGTCCTTGAGCGTCTCGCGAATGCGGCCGGCGCGAATCATGACCTCGACCTCGGGAATGTCGGGATTGGCCTTGGCCTCTTCGAGCTGCTTGGCGATGGAGTTCTTAAATGCCTCCTCTAGGCCGTTGACCAGGTCGACCGGATAGGAGCCGGCGCTCTCGAGTGCCGTGGAATCGATAACGTGGCCGATAATCAGCTTGGCGCCGTTGTTCGCGGCGACCTTGATGGCGCGTGCGAGCACAAAATCCTGCTGCTCAGTACCGTCGAGTGAAACAAATACCTTGGTGTAGCCCTCGTTCATGGTTTCCTCCTTGGTCTATCGCACGGGCGCGGGGCTCGTGCATCGGGCGGGCGCGGGTGCGTTGACCGCCGGACACTTTATCTTGTTGCAGTTATACCCAAGGATTTCGGTTTAACTGCTCGCAATTCTGTGAACGGGCGAGTTTTTTGGTAAGGGTAGGCGCGGTCGCACCGCCAACGGTTGATAATGGGACATCGCCCGCATCGTCCGCAGAACATCTACCGGCGGGTGTCTAACGAGGGGGTCCCTTTGGATATTATCGAGCTTCTAAAATCTGCCTTCATGGGCCTGGTCGAGGGCATCACCGAATGGCTGCCCGTTTCGTCGACGGGTCACATGATCTTGGTGGACGAGTTCGTCAAGATGAACGTGAGCGAGACGTTCTGGAATATGTTCCTGGTCGTGATTCAGCTCGGCGCCATTCTGGCCGTCTGCGTGCTGTTCTTCCATGAACTCAATCCGTTCTCGCCCAGCAAGGGCAAGGAGGGCCGTCGCGACACCTGGGTGCTGTGGGGCAAGATTGTGCTCGGTTGCATTCCTGCGGCGGCGATCGGCCTGCCGCTCAACGACTGGATGGAGGAGCATTTCTACAATGCTCCCGTCGTGGCGCTGGCGCTCATTGTGTACGGCGTGCTGTTTATCGTGATCGAGAACTGGCGCGCGAACAAGCGCGACCAGGCCGCTCTTGCCGGTTCGTTTGGTTCGCGTGCCGTGGTGGCGGGCGGACGCCCCGCTGGTGCGCATTTTGCCACTCCCGCTGCGGCTGCCGCTGCAGACGATGACGATAACCTGGACTTTGGCTCCATCACTACGCTCGAGGACCTGAGCTGGAAGACCGCGCTGGGTATCGGTTGCTTCCAGGTACTTTCGCTGATTCCGGGTACATCGCGCTCCGGCTCCACCATCATCGGCGGCCTGCTGCTGGGTTGCACGCGCTCGGTGGCGTCTAAGTTCACGTTCTTCCTGGCCATTCCCGTTATGTTTGGCGCGAGTGCGCTCAAGCTGGTCAAGTACTTTATTAAGGGCGGTACCTTCGGCACCAACGAGATCGCCATCCTGGGCGTGGGCTGCATCGTGGCCTTTGTGGTTTCGCTTATCGCCATCAAGTGGCTTATGGGCTTCGTCCGCCGTCACGACTTCAAGTGCTTCGGCGTCTACCGCATCATCCTGGGCATCGTGGTGCTCGCGTACTTCTTCGTCCTGGAGCCTATGCTCGGTTTGTAACTCGGTCGATGCCGCACGGCGGCCAGGGCGACAACTTGTTATTCAAAGAGGGCGACATGGCCAAAAGGTCTATGCCGCCCTTTTTTCATGCCAATTTATTCGCCTTGGTCTCCGCTCGCTACCGTTGCCATGACATCGGTGGCCCCCTGATTGGTGCATTGGGGACAGGTTACTTTGCAGCAACATGGTGCAAAGTAACCTGAACCCATTGCGCCAAATCCGCTGGGGCGCGCCTGACGGTGACGCACGGAGTCGTGGTGTGATTTGCGTCGGTGTCCGCGCGGCTCGGTATACTGGTACGGCTCAAACTATGGCGCTGCCCGCAGGCGCGCCGTCCGTCAGATGAGGAGTCGCCCATGACCCAGCCCTTGCCCTGGGAAAAGAACGCCGCGGTACCCGTGCCGCCCGCGCCGGAACCCGTGCCACTCGATGCATACACCGCCCCCGCTGCGCCGGAGCCCGAGCTCGTTCCGCTCGACATCTACGACGCTCCCGCGCCGGCGCCCAAGCCCGCCAAGCCGCTCGTCGACATCGACAGCCTTAATCCCGCCCAGCGCGAGGCGGTCCTGTCCACCGAGGGCCCGTTGCTGGTGCTCGCCGGCGCCGGCTCGGGCAAGACCCGCGTCCTGACCTTCCGCATCGCACATATGCTCGGCGACCTGGGTGTTAAGCCTTGGCAGGTTCTTGCCATTACGTTTACCAACAAGGCTGCGGCCGAGATGCGCGAGCGTCTGGCGGCACTCATTCCCAGCGGCACCCGTGGCATGTGGGTGTGCACCTTCCATGCCATGTGCGTGCGCATGCTGCGCGAGGACGCCGACCTGCTGGGCTACACCGGCCAGTTCACCATCTACGATGACGATGACTCAAAGCGCATGGTGCGTGACATTATGCAGGCGCTCGGCATTGAGCAAAAGCAGTTCCCCATCAACATGATCCGCAGCAAGATCAGCTCGGCCAAAAACGCCATGATCGGGCCCGAGGACATGCTCAAGAGCGCCGATAGCCCCAACGACAAAAAGGCCGCGCAAGTCTACCTGGAGCTGGAGCGCCGCCTGCGTGCCGCCAACGCGATGGACTTCGACGACCTGCTCGTGCGCACGCTCGAGCTACTGCGCACCCGCCCCGAGGTGCTCGACAAGTACCAAGAGCGCTTCCGCTACATTAGCGTCGACGAGTATCAGGACACCAACCACGTCCAGTACGAAATCGCCAACCTGCTGGCCGCCAAGTACCAAAACCTCATGGTCGTGGGCGACGACGACCAGTCCATTTATAGCTGGCGTGGCGCCGACATCACCAACATCCTGGACTTTGAGCAGGACTTTAAAAACTGCAAGACCGTCAAGCTGGAGCAGAACTATCGCTCTACGGGTCATATCCTGAGCGCCGCCAACGCCGTGGTGCGTCACAACTCGCAGCGCAAGGACAAGCGCCTGTTTACGGCCGAGGGCGATGGTGAGAAGATCCAGGCCTTCCAGGCGAGCGACGAGCGCGACGAGGGCCGCTGGATTGCCGGCGAGATCGAGAAGCTGCATGCCAAAGGCACGAGCTACGACGATATCGCCGTGTTCTACCGCACCAACGCCCAGTCGCGTATCCTCGAAGATATGTTCCTGCGCGCGGGCGTGCCCTACAAGATCGTGGGCGGCACGCGATTCTTCGACCGCGCCGAGATCCGCGATGTCATGGCCTACCTCAAGATGATCGTGAACCCGGCCGACGAGATGAGCGTCAAGCGCGTCATCAACACGCCGCGCCGCGGCATCGGCTCCACTTCGATCCAAAAGATTGAGCAGCTGGCGCGCGACAACCGTTGCTCGTTCTTCCAGGCCTGTGAGATCGCAACAGCCGAGACGGGCATGTTTAGTGCCAAGGTGCGCAACGGCCTGTCGAGTTTTGTGGCGCTGGTGCGCGAGGGCCGCCGCATGGACGGCGAGCTCAAGGACGTCGTCGAGATGATTGTCGATAAGACGGGCCTGCTGCAGGCGTTTCGCGCCGAGGGCACCATGGAGTCCGAGAGCCGCGCCGAGAACATCCAGGAATTCCTGGGCGTCGCCGCCGAATTTGAGGAGACGCACGAGGATATCGAGGGCACGCTCGAGAGCTTGGAAGAGCTGCGTGCAGCCGGTGTTGCCGATGTGCCCGCCAGTGCCGAGCCCGAGCCCGTTGTGGTGAGCGCGCCTGCGCCCGAGCCAGGGCCGTCCGCGCCCGCGTCTTCGTTTGAGGCGCTCGTCGGTGCTCGCGACGCCGCGGGCTCCAATCCGCTCGATAGCCTAGCCGCCCCGGCGCTCTCGCCGCAGGATGCCTTGGCCGCCGCCATCGCGGGCAACGCGTATGCCGCGCCGACGGAGATGCCGGCGGGCGCCGTGCATGCCGACGAGATCGAGCGCACCTACGGTCCGCTCACCTGTAAGGCGCTGCCGGCACTCATGGAGTGGCTGGCCCTGCGCTCCGACTTGGATTCTCTGGCCGGCGAGACGCATGCCATTACCATGATGACCATCCACTCCGCCAAGGGCCTGGAGTTCCCGGCGGTGTTCGTGGCCGGCATGGAGGAGGGCATCTTCCCGCACGTGCACGACTTTGGCGGCAGCGATGATCCGGGCAAGCTCGAGGAGGAACGTCGCCTGGCCTACGTTGCCATCACGCGCGCCCGTAAGCGCCTGTTTCTGACCTATGCGGCCACGCGTCGCACCTACGGCTCGACTTCTGCCAACCCGCGCTCGCGCTTCCTCAACGAGATTCCGTTTGAGGATATCGAGTTTAGCGGTATCGGTTCTGCCGGTTTTGAGGGCACGGGCTGGGAGAAGCGCGGCGACCGTCACGGCACCTTTGGCTCGGGCATGGGCTCGGATATGTATGGCGGCAAGGTGTTTGGCTCGCATACGCGCTCGACCGGCGGTTCCGGATCGCGCGGCGGATCGAGCTTCGACGATTTCTTTGGCGGCAGCAGCTATGGGACCGAGCGCCATCGTGGGGTCTCGCCCGACGCCGGTCGTGTTGCCTCGACCTTTGGCTCGGGCGCGCCGCGAGCCAAAAAGCCGTCGTCCAAGGTGTCGCCGACGGTGGAGCGCAAGGTCGATCGCGCCAGCGCGTCGCAGGACTTTGCCGCGGGCGATACCGTGAGCCACAAGACCTTTGGCACGGGTACCGTGATCTCGGTCGCCGGAGACATGATCGAGGTGCAGTTCGAAAAGACCGGCCAGACAAAAAAGCTTATGAAGGGCTTTGCGCCTATAGTGAAACTGACCTAGGCGGCTTTCCCAGGCAAGGCACCTCGGCCTTCAATCGTCGGGTATGACCTCAAGGTCTATGCCCTCCTCTTTCAGGCCGATCTGCCGCACCTGGAAAACCCGTACATCCGGCTAGGCGGGCGCGCCGGAGGCTTTGGTCGCCTGCTCGGGCAGTCCTGCGCAAGACGGAGAGCACATTAAGTGCTCTCCTTTGCGTGCGGAACTCGCGATCGATGTTGCCCCATACGCCCGCCCAGGTCCTTAGATAACGTTGCTTGCGAACGTCGCTTTGCTCGTTCGCTATTTGGTCTGGAGAGCCGGGTGGGCTGATATATAGATACGAGTAGGGGCTCCTCCGTTGATGAACGGGGGAGCCCCTTGTTTCGTTTTGGTTGTTGTTGCGACCTAGAGGTGGCTGATGATCAGTTCCATCTTGCCTTCGAGTTCGATCTGGTCCACGGTGCTGGGGGCCAGCAGGTGGCTGCCCTTGTGAACGGGCTCGCCGCAGACGGTGCCTTCGCCGTCGATGACCGACAGGCACATGAAAGGCCAACGCTGGTCGAGGGTCTTGCTGCCGTTAACGCGCACGCGATCGACGGTGTAGCAGGGGCAAGACTCGAGCTCGGTCACGCCGTCGACCTCGGGCGCGGTCACCGTGCCGTCGGTCGGAGCCTGAGCATCAAAGTCGATGCAGTCGAGGCTCTGCTCAATGTGCAGGGGACGCAGTTTGCCGTCGGTGCCGGGACGGTCGTAGTCGTACAGGCGATACGTCACGTCGCTCGACTGCTGCGTCTCCAAAATGAGCGTACCAGTCTTGATGGCGTGCACGGTACCGGAATCAATCTGGAAAAAGTCACCCTTGTGAATCGGCAGCACGTTGAGCATGTCGTCCCAGCGGCCGTCTTCGATCATCTGTGCGGCCTCGGCACGATCCTTGGCGCGCTGCCCGACGATAATCGTGGCGCCGGGCTCGCAGTCCAGCACGTACCAGCACTCGGTCTTGCCCAGGCTACCGTTCTCATGCTCGGCGGCGTACTCGTCGTCGGGGTGAATCTGGATCGAAAGGTCGTCCTTGGCGTCCAGGATCTTAATGAGCAGCGGGAACTCCTTGCCCTCGCAGTTGCCAAAGAGCTCGCGGTGCTCGGCCCACAGCCACGACAGTGTGTGGCCGGCATACGGGCCCTCCGCAATCTGGCAGTCGCCGTTGGGGTGGGCCGAGATGGCCCAGCACTCACCGATGGGACCCTCGGGAATGTCGTAACCAAATACGGTTTCGAGCTGGCGGCCGCCCCAGATCTTCTCGTGGAAGATCGGCGTCAGTTTAATCAAATCGGACATGTTCATACCCCCATGGTGTTGTGCGGTCGCCCACTCTAAACGAGCCATAACGTGCGCCCGCATGACTACAAAAACCTATGCCAACGTTACGTTGTGCAGCTCAAAGCGGTCGCCGACGTTGCGCGAAATCGAGTACTCAAAGGCGTTGCCGCTATCCAAAAAGCCAATCTGGTTGAGCTCGAGCAGGGGAGCGCCGGGTTTGGTGTCCAGGCGCTCGGCCTCTTCCTCGGTTGCCGCCACGGCACGGATGGTGCGGTGGAAGCTCGAAATCTTCAGCCCGCATTGCTCGCGGATAAAGCTATAGACCGATCCGTACAGGTCCTTCTTTTTAAGGCCCGGTATCAGCTCGAGAGGCATGTAGGTGTACTCGATGACGATGGGCTTCTCGTCGACCTGGCGCACGCGCACGATGTGATAGGCAAAGTCGTCCTCGGCAATTCCCAGCTGAGTAGCGACGTCCGCTGGTGGATTGACAATCGAGAAATCGTAGACCACCGAGGTTACCTTCTCCCCGCGGTGCTCATACGAAAAACCCTGGGCGCGGTCATTCTTGCCCTGGAAAAATGCCTGGTCGGGAAGACCCGCCGTGTCCTTAACGTAGGTGCCCGACCCGCGCCGGCTGGTGACAAGGCCCTCCTCGGTGATCTGCTCGATAGCTCGCTTGACGGTGATTTTGGAAACGCTATAGAGCTCGCAGAACTCAACGACGGTGGGTAGCTTGTCACCCGGTTTAAGAGCGCCGTCCTCGATGCTTCGACGGATATCTGCAGCTATTGCCTCGTATTTGGGAATCATGGAACCTCCTTTCCGGCTTGATTGAGTACAGAAGAAAGTATAGTCAACACCTAAGCATCCCTATTGCGTTTTTGAAAAGTTCGAGAAAGGTTTAATTAAAAAACGCTTCTCTTTAAAAACTAGAGCGCTCTAAATGAATATGCACTCGAATAATGTGGTATTGAGCAAATTGATTGGCTCGAGGACGGGGCTGGGCTGTTTTGCCGCCCAGCGAACCGAATCTCATGCTTTGAGTTTCCCCAGATAAAACCCGCCAAAACAAACCTGTCCCTTTTTGGCAGGTTTTTGCCTGGGGAGCGGTACCATACAAGCAATGTTTAAACGAGAAAGGCGGGCTCCCATGGAACCTAAGCAGTACTACATCGGCATTGACGTCGGCGGCACTTCGGTTAAGGAGGGCCTGTTCGACGAGGACGGCAACCTGCTGGCCAAGGCCAGCGTGCCCACGCCTCCCATCGTTGACGCTGCGGGCTTTGCCGCGGTGACCGAAGCTATCGACCAGGTGGTCGCCAAGGCCCAGATTCCGCGTGCCTTTGTGGCGGGCATTGGTCTGGCTGTTCCGTGCCCCATCCCGGCATCGGGCGATGCCAAGGTCAAGGCCAACATTGCCATTAACCTGCCCGAGCTGAGAGTCGCCATTCAGGAGCACTGCCCCGACGCGGTCGTTAAGTACGAGAACGATGCCAACGCCGCTGCCATGGGCGAGGCCTGGCTCGGCTCTGCCAAGGGCGTACAGAACGTGGTGATGGTCACCATTGGTACCGGCGTGGGCGGCGGCGTTATCGTTAACGGCGACGTGGTGTCGGGCGTTGTGGGTGCCGGCGGCGAGATTGGCCACATGTGCCTGAACCCGGCTGAGGAGCGCACCTGCGGCTGTGGTGGCCATGGCCATCTGGAGCAGTATTCCAGCGCCACCGGCGTGGTGAGTAACTACCTTGCCGAGTGCAAGAAGGCGGGCGTCGAGCCCATCGAGCTCACCGGGCCTTCTGATTCCAAGGACGTGTTCCAGGCCTGCCGCGAGGGTGACAAGCTCGCGCTGGCAGCTGCCGATACCATGGCCGACTATCTCGGCCGCGCCCTGGCGCTTATTGCCAACGTGGTCGATCCCGAGATGTTCCTGATCGGCGGCGGTGCTTCCGCTTCGGCCGATGTCTACCTCGACAAGGTCCGCGAGCACTTTAAGCAGTACGCGCTCTCCGCCTCGCGCGAGACGCCCATTAAGGTCGCTTCGCTCGGCAACGACGCCGGCATCATCGGTGCCGCTTACGTAGCCCTGCGCGCCGCCGGCAAATAGCTGGTGCAAGGGGGCCAGGTTACTTTGCACCAACATGGTGCAAAAGGGACAGCCTTGGCCTCCATGCCTGCCCCAAAATATGCCGTAGCCCTTCCGTCTGCGAAGGCTCGGCATCGGCGTGCTACCATAGCTACGTCCAAGTACACATATCAAGTGGAGGATATCCATGGCAAACGTTCTTGTCTTTGGCCACCAGAACCCCGATAACGACGCCATTATGAGCGCCGTCGTCCTGTCCCAGCTGCTCAACCAGGTTGAGTATGCCGGCAACACCTACGAGGCCTGCGCCCTTGGTCAGCTTCCGGCCGAGTCCGCCAAGCTGCTCGCCGACGCCGGCATCGCCGAGCCCCGCGTGATCGAGTCCGTCGAGGCCGGTCAGCTCGTCGTCCTCACCGACCACAACGAGTCTGCCCAGTCCGTCGCCGGCCTTAAGGACGCCACGGTCTTTGGCGTTGTCGATCATCACCGCATCGGCGACTTCGAGACCGCCGGCCCGCTGCACTACATCTGCCTGCCCTGGGGCTCCAGCTGCACCATCGTCACCAAGCTCGCCGACGTGCTCGGCGTTGAGCTTTCCGACGTCCAGGCCAAGCTGCTGCTCTCGGCCATGATGACCGACACGCTCATGCTCAAGAGCCCCACCACCACCGATGTCGACCGCGCCGTCGCCGCCAAGCTCGGCGAGCAGGTGGGCGTCGACCCGGTCAAGTTTGGCATGGAGGTCTTCCTCACCCGTCCGTCCGGCTCCTTCACCGCAGCCGAGATGGTCGGCAACGACATCAAGATGTTCGAGCCCGCTGGCAAGAAGCTGCTCATTGGCCAGTACGAGACCGTCGACAAGAGCCGCGCACTCGGCATGATCGACGAGATCCGCGAGGCCATGCGCGCCTACGCCGCCGAGAAGGGCGCCGACGGCATTGTCCTGTGCATCACCGACATCATGGAGGAGGGCTCGCAGGTCCTGCTCGAGGGCGAGACCGAGGCTGCTCAGAAGGGCCTGGGCATTGCCGACGAGCACGACGGCGTCTGGATGCCGGGCGTCCTCTCCCGTAAGAAGCAGGTCGCTGCCCCCATCATGGCCGCCTGCTAGGTTTAGTTGACCAAATGCCACGACCGGATCGCGGACGCCCCGCGCTCCGATCGTTTTTTGTGCACGGCGCTGCGTCGTCTCTTGGACAGGCGTGCCCGCGCCGTTGAGCAAATAATGTTCAACCTGTGGTTCCGCTTTTCGGCCACGCCTGCGTGCTTGTCGTGCAGGGTAGGCTAGATGCAAGCGTAATACGTTAGAGCGCGGCGCCGCCACTTGGGCGGGCCGTGCTTTTTTAAGACGGGAGCCATCCCGTGAAAGGAGCCGCCCATGGCAGCAACTGAGCAGCTGTTCAACGTTCGTGAGCGCAAGCGCTTTGAGCGTCACGATATCTGGGAGCGCATCGCCGAGAACGGCACGATTTCCGCCGCCGTCATGGTCTTCGCCGCCATCGCCGCCGTCATCTGCGCCAACACCGATGCCTACGAGGCCATCCATCACTTTTTGGAGACCCCGCTGTATGTGGGCCTGGGCAACCTTACGGCCGGTCTCACCGTTGAGCTTTTCGTCAACGACTTCCTCATGGCGATTTTCTTTTTGTTGGTGGGCATTGAGCTTAAGTACGAGATGACGGTCGGCGAGCTCAAGAATCCGCGTCAGGCCATGCTTCCCATGCTGGCGGCCGTGGGCGGTGTCGTCGTTCCCGCCTGCATCTACCTGATCTTTAACCATGCCGGTGCCCGTAACGGTTGGGCCATCCCCATGGCAACCGATATTGCCTTTGCGCTGGGCGTGCTGTCGCTTTTGGGCAATCGCGTGCCCAACGGCGTGCGCGTGTTCTTCTCGACGCTCGCCATCGCCGACGACCTGATCTCCATCGCCGCCATCGCCATTTTCTACGGTCAGAGCCCCAATCCGTTTTGGTTGGGCGCCGCCGCACTTGTGACCTGCGCGCTCGTGTGGCTCAACAAGACGCAGCATTACCGCCTTGCCCCGTATTCGGTACTGGGGCTGCTGTTGTGGTTCTGCATGTTCAAGAGCGGCGTACATGCCACGCTTGCTGGCGTCATCCTGGCCTTCACCATTCCGGCCAAGTGCGGCGTCAAGCTCGATAGTCTCACCGATTGGCTGGGCGAGTGCCTGCCGCTGCTCGATGACCGCTACGACGACGAGGCACACATCCTGGGCCAGCATGACTTTACCGTCTCGACTACCAAGGTCGAGCGCGTCATGCACCGCGTGACCCCGCCGCTTATCCGCATGGAGCGTCTGATCTCCACGCCGGTCAACTTTGTGATCCTGCCGATCTTTGCGTTCGTAAACGCTCAGGTTCGCTTAGTGGGCGTGGACATGAGCACGCTGCTCACCGATCCGGTGACGCTCGGCGTGTACTTTGGCATGCTGCTGGGCAAGCCGATCGGCATCTTTGGTATGACGTTTGCCCTGGTTAAGCTTAAGGCCTGCGAGCTGCCGCACAATGTCAACTGGCACATGATTGCCGGCGTGGGCATTCTGGGCGGTATCGGCTTTACCATGTCGATTCTCATCAGCGGCCTTGCCTTCCCGACGGCCCAGTTTGAGGTTCTTGCAGCCAAGGCCGCTATTCTCGCCGGTTCGGTCACCGCAGCCGTGCTCGGCATGATCTACATGAGCGTGGTCTGCAAGCATCCCTCGCCCAAAGACGACTAAGAGCGCGAAAACCGGCTCCAGAACCGATTCAGGCGCGTCCAAAATGCGGATTCTGGCGGTGCTTGCCGCCTGCCAGACACGCCAGTGGTCAAAAAACGCCGTTTGTGAGTACTGTCACAAACGGCGTATCATTTTAGGTGCGGAAAATAATGAACAAAGTTATAAGAACTGTACGTTAATGAGTGACCATCGACTTCCAATTTGGCGCTAGCTGACGGTGATTAGGAAGTTTCAAGGTAGCGCGCAGAGATGTGGTGTAAGAGGCGGGGCATGACCCGCCTCCGCCCTTTCTTGAAAGGGAGGGGACACCGCCTAGAATTCGTCGTTGG
>CABVDG010000015.1:0-58259 GCA_902497075.1 uncultured Collinsella sp. | reverse complement strand
CCTCGAAGGGCCCTCAGACTCTCATCCGACTGTCCAATTTAGTATAGCCACATCAGCCTCCCGGTTGAGGGCGTCAAGGTCGGTAAAGGACCTTCCCGCGAGGAAGTTCCCCTTCACGAAGCGGACGAGCCTCTCCACCTTGCCCTTCGTATAGGGGTGGCGCGGCCTGCACAACCTGGTGCGGAAGCCGACGACGCCCATGAACTCGGCGTAGTCGGCCTGCCAGACGGGCCGGCCGTCGGCATCGCGGCGGACGACCACGCTCTTCATGTTGTCGGTGAGCACGGTCGCGGGCACGCCCAGCGCCGAGAACGCGTGCAGCATCCCGATGAGGAGGTTCTCCTGGCGCGCGTTCGGGAAGAACTCGACGTGGGCGCCCCCGCAATGGTGGCAGACCATGGCGAAGCAGGCGATCCGCGCCCGCTCCCCGCCAGGGCGCTCGACCGCGACGAAGCCCCAGTCCATCTGGTAGGCCTCTCCGGGCGCCGTCCTGAAGCGCTGGCCGCGGCAGCCCTGCGGGGCCGCCTGCCGCCTCTTCGCGGGCACGAGGTCCCGGTGCGCGGCGATATAGGTCTTCACCGTGGTGAGGCCGCCGGCGTAGCCCTGGCCGAGCAGCCGCTCGAATATCACCTGCGAGTTGGTGACGCCCTTCCGCAGGAGGTCGTCCACCAGGCCGGTGTGGCCGGCGAGCACGCCCGGCGCGGCCCTCCTCCCGCTGTTCCCGTGGGGCAGGGCCCTGAACCCGTGTGGCCTGACCGTCCTCGCGCGGGAGCGGGTGAGCCCCGTCCTCCTGCAGAACTCCGCGAGGTTGCATGCCTGCGGGTCGAACCCGTCGCCCTCCTCCGCGGCCATCTCCCGGAGCGCCGCGTCTATAATCTCCTGTAGGTCATCGTGTCTCTCGTTCACCTCAATGGTCCTCCTAACGCCGGCGTGTTGGCACCACCAGCGTAGTGGCGGCGGGGAGGCACGGTGGCCATTATTCGGTGACCGGGATTGGTCAAAATAGTTTGACTATTAGCGGCTAAAATCGCCCGGCGCTAACAGACGCCCCTCAAGCACGGTCCCATCAGGGAAAAGGGCATATATCGACAAAGCGCAATTCAGACCCTTCCAACTTTGTATATGCAGCACCCCAAGTAAAACGCGGCGACCCCTTAGTTACCGCAGGCCGGACACAGGGTTACTTTCCAAATCTTTCCGCAGGACGGAGGAGCCCCCGCCGCACGTAGTGCGCAGCGGAGGCTCCGACATGTCCGAGGACGATTTGGAGAGTAACCCTGTGTCCGGCCGGAGGGACCCAAACACGGCCATGCTTCTTATGTGCAGCAAAGCTAATGCTGCTAAAATACTAAGCGCTCATGTAGTTTAAACGCACGACGATAAGGAGCACCAGTGGGTAACCACTTCCGTACCTCCGGTGCGGGCGATGATGCCCCCAAGACGCAGGCAGGCGTCCAGGGCAGTCGTTTCGCCACTCCGGATTCAGAGGGCCAGCCTGTTGCTCAGGCCCCCGCTCAGCCGGCAGATCAGGCACAGCCGGCATCCGATCCCTTTGCCTACAATCCAACCAGCGATGTCGCGCTTTCCGGCACGGCGGGTTTTGAGCCCGTTCAGGCCGTGACCGCTCGCGTGGAGCAGCCTCAGGCTGGTGCCGCCACGCCGCAGCCTACCATGGCCGGCATTCCCGACCCCTTGGCCCCTGCGACGCCGGCTCCTCAGCCTGCGCAGTCCGGTCTCTTTGCCGCTATTCCCGACCCCACGCAGCCTGCTGCCCCGGTGGTCGAGAGCGATCAGGCAGCCGAGGTCGCAAGCCTCGATAACGCGCTCAACAACCCCGATTTTACGTCGGTGTTTGCGCCCATCGATCCGCAGGCCAGCCGCAAGAAGATGGCCAAGCAGGCCGGTGTCGAGCCCGTCATCCTTATGGAGCATGTCACCAAGATCTATCCGGCACAGCCCAACAAGCCTGCACTCGACGACATCAACATCGAGATCTATCCGGGCGAGTTTGTCTTCTTGGTCGGTCACTCCGGCTCGGGTAAGACCACGCTGCTGTCGACGCTCAACCGCGACGTCAAGCCGACGAGCGGCCGCATCCTGGTTGCCGGTCAGGACCTCATGAAGATCAAGAACCGCAAGGTTCCGTTCCTGCGCCGCCAGATTGGCGCCGTGTTCCAGGACTTTAAGCTTCTGCCGCAAAAGACCGCCTACGAAAACGTGGCGTTTGCCCTGCAGTGCATCGGCAAGCCCAAGGGCGTCATTCGCAGCCAGGTGCCCGAGGTGCTGCGTCTGGTCGGTCTGGCCGATCAGATGGACTCGCTGCCCGACCAGCTTTCCGGTGGCGAGCAGCAGCGCGTTGCCGTCGCCCGTGCTATGGTCAACCGTCCGCCGCTGCTGATCTGCGACGAGCCCACGGGCAACCTCGACCCGGCGATCTCGCTGGGCATCATGAAGCTGCTTGAGCGTATTAACCGCACCGGCACCACCGTGATCGTCGCCACGCACGACCGCGAGATGGTCGATAGCATGCACCGTCGCGTGATCGCCCTCGAGGGCGGCCACGTCATCCGCGACCAGGAGAGGGGAGGTTACGGCAACTATGGCACCAACTAACGTGGGCTACTCCTTCAAAGAGGCAATCAGCCACTTCTTCCGTAACTGGACTACCTCGCTCGGCGCCGTCATCACGATCTTCCTTTCGCTGTTTATCATCGGCCTGTTCATTATGGGCTCCGCGGTGCTGAACTCCGTGATCGGCACCGTCGAGGATCAGGTTGTCATCAACGCCTTCATTAGTGATGACGCCGATCAGGCTGATGTTCAGGCTTTTGAGGCCGAGCTTAAGACGTGGAGCAACGTCAAGTCCGTGACCTATAAGGACAAGGACGACGCGAAGGCCGAGTATTCGAGCAAGATGTCGGGCAACGCCGACGCCACCATGAGCGCGCTCGATGGCCAGAACCCGCTGCCGGCTTCCTTCGCTATTGAGATGGACGATCCGTCCAAGGTCGAGAGCACGGCAGAGAAGCTCAAGAAGGATGCCGATTTCCAGAAGATCGTGGATGACGGCGACGTCAACGCGAGCGTGCTGTACGGCCAGGAGGCAGTGAGCCGCCTGTTCCAGGTGACCAACTACATCCGCATCGCCGCCGTGGTGCTCGTTGGCCTTCTGACCTTTATCGCTTTCATCTTCATCAACAACACGATTCGCCTATCCATCACGGCACGT
The DNA here is from genome assembly GCA_902497075.1 of uncultured Collinsella sp. Taxonomy (GTDB): domain Bacteria; phylum Actinomycetota; class Coriobacteriia; order Coriobacteriales; family Coriobacteriaceae; genus Collinsella. The sequence continues at coordinate 55,030 of CABVDG010000015.1, read as the reverse complement.
CGTCGTGAGATTGCGATTATGCGTCTGGTCGGCGCCAGCAACGGCTTCATTCGCGGCCCGTTTATCACCGAGGGCGTACTACAGGCCATTTTGGGCTCGTTGCTTTCCATCGGCGTTCTGGAGCTGCTGCGCAACCTGATGATTCCGCGTCTGCAGGAGAGCATCGGCTGGATGTCGTTTGCCCTGCCGATGCAGTACTACTTGGTGACCTATGCTGCGCTGATTCTGGTCGGCGTGATTATCGGTTTCTTTGGTTCTGCCATCGCCATGCGCCGCTACCTGCGCGTGTAGGCATGCCTGGAATTCATCCCTTCCAACGGGTCGTCTCTTATGGGGCGGCCCGTTTTTTGATCCCTAGGGGACGGCAGGAAAGCGAATCATTTGGGTAGACTCTTTGGAGTTCGCAATCGATAGTTAGGAGGCGCCATGGGGCGCAATAACAAGCATAAGCGTGGAGCTCGCAATAAGCGCGGGCCGGTGCGCAGCGAACGCCGTCCGAGCCTGACCGGGCGCGTGCAGCTCCATGAGCACAGTGCCTATGTCATAACCGAGAATGGCGACTACAAGGTCATGGGCCGCGGTAAGCGCGAGATCATGGATGGCGATACCGTTGCCGTGAGCATTAAGAACAGCCCGCACGGTGAGCGGCGCGCCGTGATCGAGGGCGTGGTTGAGCGTGCAGCCATAAGCGTGGTGGGCACGTACCAGACCGCCGGTCCGCTCGGTGTGATTGAGCCGCTCGATTCGCGTCTGAAGGCCGACTTCTTCATTCTGCCCGAGGATACCTCGGCGGATCGTCTGGGCGTCCACCCGGGTGATGCTGTTGTCGCGCACATTTTGACCTACCCGACGCGCCTGGAATCGGGCACCGTGACGATTGAACGCCGCATTGGCGGAGATGACGCGCCCGATTTGGGCGTTCAATATGTGATGGCGCGTTACGGCTATACCGATAGCTATCCCGAGGCCGCGCTGGACGAGGCCGAGGGGCTTTCGCTCGATGTGTCCGCGGCGCTTAAGGACCCGCTCCGCCGCGATCTGCGCGACCGCTTTGTCATCACGATCGACCCGGTCGACGCGCGCGACTTTGACGATGCCATTTCGCTGGAGCGTACGCCCGAGGGTGGCTACAAGCTGGGTGTGCATATCGCCGACGTTTCACACTATGTGGCTTGGGACGGGCATATCGATCTTGAGGCTCGCCATCGTACGACATCGGTGTATCTGGCCGATCGCGTGCTTCCCATGCTGCCCGAACGCCTGTCCTGTGACCTGTGCTCGCTTCGCCCTGACGAGGACCGTCTTGCGTTTACCGTCGATATCGAGCTCGATGCGCAGGGTCGCGTGCGGCATTACGATCCGTATCCCAGCGTGATTCGCTCGCGTGTGCGTATGGACTATGACGGCGCCGAGGCGCTGCTGGTGCGTGCCGGCGCGGTTGAGTATTCGGTGCTGGAGGGTGCAGCCGAGGATGTTGCGGCTGCCGAGACCTCGCGCGAGGAAGCGCTTGAGCGCGGTCTTGCGTGCGAGGAGGCCGCCCGCGGCTACAACATCGACCTCGGCGATTTCCTTGTCGCCGCTAACGAACTCGCCGAACTTCGCCGTCGTATTCGTCGCGCCCGCGGCTCAGTCGATTTTGACACAGCCGAGATTCGCGCTCTATTGGATGAGGACGGAGTGCCCGTGCAGATTGTGGCGCGTGAGCGTTCGTGTGCCACGTCGCTTATCGAGGAAGCCATGCTGCTCGCCAACGAGTGCGTTGCAGAGTGGCTGGCAGACCGTGATATCGAGGCCTGCTATCGTGTGCATGAGGATCCGAGCCCCGATAGCCTGCACGGTGCTGCCGTTGCGCTGGCGCAGCTAGGCATCATCGACGATCGCCGTGCTGCCGGTATTGCCCTGGGGAGCCCCGATGAGCTGCAGGCTGCAGTTGATGCTGCCGCCGGTACGGCCAACGCACCGCTCGTCAACACGCTGCTTCTGCGCAGCATGCAGCGCGCGCTGTACAAGCCGCGCAACGAGGGCCACTTTGCGCTCGCCGCGCCGTGCTACTGTCACTTTACGAGTCCCATCCGTCGCTACCCCGATCTGGTGGTGCACCGCGTGCTCAAACTGCAGTTGGCCTATGAGCAGCTCGGCGGCAAGGACGCCTTGGTCCGTACGCCGCGGCTGATCGGTAAGGGGCGCGAGTCGCTGCCGCGCATTCTGCCGCAGATCTGCCGCGCATGTAGCGATGCCGAGCGCGCGGCAGATGCCGCCAGCCATGCGACGCAAAAGATCAAGATTGCCCAGTACTATGAGGACCGTCTGGGTGAGCGCTATGCCGGAACCGTCTCGTGGGTTAGCAGCATGGGCCTCTTTGTGCGCTTGGACCTAACACAGGTCGAGGGCCTGGTTTCAATTAAGAGCCTGGGCAACGAGTGGTTCGAGTTCGACGAGGACGCGCTAACGCTCACAGGTGCCGACACGGGCACCCGTTACGAGCTGGGGCAGCGCGTGATTATCGAGGTCTCGCGCGTCAATACCACGCGTGGGCACTTGGACTTTAAGCTTATCCATTAGCTAAATCCCGACTCGTGGCGAGAGAGCGGAGGGCGGCCTTTCGGGACCGCCCTTCGCATTTGAATCGTGGCTACCTTGCCGTCTGCTCGGCCGCCCGCTTACCTGCTATTTGAGAGGTAAAACCTACCAAAATAAACCTGTCCCTTTTTGGCAGGTTTACAAGAAAGCGGGGATGAGATGGCGACGGTGTACGGTTATGCGCGGGTGAGTTCGCGCGATCAGAACCTTAATCGGCAGCTGGATGCGCTGGGCGCCTATGGCGTGGGCTCGGCGAATATTTATGCCGACCATGCGAGCGGCAAGGACTTCGATCGACCGCGTTATCGCGAGCTGCTGCACGTCCTGGGAGACGGGGACGTACTGGTGGTGCTTTCTATCGACCGACTTGGCCGTAATTACTCCGAGATTCTTGAGGAATGGCGACGCATTACCAAGGAGCTCGGGGTTGCCATTGTGGTGTTGGACATGCCATTGCTTGACACGCGCGCTAGGGCCAGCGGCGCGCCGGATGTGACCAACGTCCTGATTGCCGATATTGTGCTGCAACTGCTGAGCTACGTGGCGCAGGTAGAGCGCGAGAATATCCATCGGCGCCAAGCGGAGGGAATTGCAGCGGCGCGGGCGCGAGGGGTCCGTTTCGGTCGACCTCGCAAGCCGTGCCCTCCTCAGTTTGAGCTGGTGCGCGATAGCTATGAGGCGGGCGATATTACCCGCAGCCAGGCGGCAAAGTGCCTGGGCGTGTGCGTGGGGACGTTCGATCGCTGGATGCGCGAGGCGGGGTAGGGGTTTGCGTCGCTTTGTCGCTTCCTGTTGCGATTCAAATTTTGATACGGTGACGATGCCATTTGGGGCTACACTCGCTGATATTCAAAAAAGGAGGTTGGCCCTTGGCGCGCGTAAAACAAATAATCGGATGGACCGCGATCGTTCTGTTCGCTGCAACGCTGGCGGGCATCTGGGTGCTGACGGAGCAAAATGCGGTGGAGACGTCGTTGCTGAGCGAGTCCACCGCGCGTGTGGTGGAGGGCCAGGCTACGGGCGTTCAGGCTACCGGCATCACGGGTGAAATTCAGGCGGGGGACGGCATGACAGAGAGTACCAATCCGGCTGCCTCGACGGTCCAGCCTGGTCGACTTGCTTCCATTCGCATGTGGGTAGGCGCAAACGTCCGTCGCGTCGCCCATACCGTAGAGTTTTTCTTCGTCGGATTGGTCGCCTCGGTGATCGTGGTCTGCTTTTCCAGGCGTCCATGGAGTGTGTGTTCCCGTTGCGTGCCTGTGTTTCTCTTTTGCGCTGCCTGCTCCGTTGGCGACCAGGTGCATAAGATCTTTGTTCCCGGCAGGCATTTCGACGTTATCGATTTAGGATTCGATGCTGCGGGCTATGTCACCGCCATGCTGTTGGTATTGCTGGCAGCGGCGTTGGTGCGCCATGCGACTCGGCCGATCGGCGCCCATGCGAGGCGCTAGCCGGTAACAAACCCGTTTCTGATAATGCGACCTTGTTGAATTATTTTGTGTCGCGCGTATTTCCGAGCGGTCGGATTTGAGGGGCGAGCGGTAGAACGCTCGCCCTTTGTGCGCCACGATGCGGCACAATGTACCGCAAAAGCTGTTTGTATCCGGTACGAATCGTTCGTTGGTCTTTAATTCTTCTCAACGGAGGTGTTTGAGATGGCAAACGGATTGCTTTTGCGGCTTCGCGAGCGTGAGCTCAGCGCGAGCCCGGCGGAACGCAATGTCATCGCATATGTAAGCGCTCATCCGCACGAGGTGGTCGGGCTGTCCGTCCGCGGTCTTGCCGATGTCACGTTCTCCTCGCCCTCGAGCATTTTGCGCTTTTGCAAGCGTTTGGGTTTTGCGGGCTACAAGGAGTTCCAGCGCGAACTGATTGCCGAGCTGGCGCTCTTAGGTGACAAGAAAGACGTAGCCCTCGAGGACATCTCCATGGATGACAGCGTCGAACGTATCGTGGGGAAGGTGATGAAAAGCAACGTGCGCACGATCGAGGCGACGGCGCGAACGCTCGATTACACCGTCTTGGAGCGATGCGCGGCCCGTCTTAAGCGGGCACGCGCGGTCAATCTGTTCGGTATTGGTGCCTCTCGTTTGGTCGCGCACGACCGGCGCAAAAGCTCATGCGTGTCGACAAAGAGTGCCATCTGTACGACGACTGGCATGATCAGCTCTTATGTGCCAAGAACATGCATGAGGGCGATATGGCAATCGCCTTTAGCTACTCGGGCTTGACGCAAGAGGTGCTGGACTGCACCGCCGAGGCTCAACGTCACAACTGTCCCGTTGTGGCCGTTACCAAAGTAGATGGATCATCCAATCTTGCCACCATGGCCGATGCCGTGCTCGGCGTCGCTGCGAGTGAACCCTTGGTCCGCAGCGGTGCCATGGCTTCGCGTATGGCCCAGCTTATGGTTGTCGATGCCCTGTACGCTGCTTACGTTGCCAGCGACTACGAACGGGCGACGCATGTCATAAAGCAAAACTACATCGAGAAACAGGAAAGATGAGGTGAATGAAATGCTCGATTTAACAAAATTCACGACCGAACAGCGTAATCAAAGGTCAATGGACCTCGATACGATGACATCGCTGCAAATCGTCACGACGATGAACGATGAGGATCTTCGTGCCGTCCAGTCGGTCACGAAAGTGTTGCCCCAGGTTGCCATGGCAATCGACTGGACTGCTGAGACACTCGAGCGCGGCGGGCGCGTCTTTTACATGGGCGCAGGCACCAGCGGTCGTCTGGGCGTACTCGACGCTTCGGAGTGTCCGCCCACGTTTGGCGTGTCACCCGATCTGATTGTCGGGCTCATTGCCGGAGGCGAGACGGCGTTTATCAAGGCTGTCGAAGGTGCCGAAGACAGCGAGGAGCTTGGCGCGAGCGACCTGCGGGAGCGTGGACTCTCGGACAAGGATCTTGTCGTTGGCCTGGCGGCAAGCGGCCGTACTCCTTATGTGGTGGGCGGCCTTGCGTACGCCAAGACAACTGGGTGCAAGACCATTGCAATTGCCTGCAACCAAGGGTCGAAGATCGGGGAGAGCGCAGATCTTGCCATTGAGCCCGTGCCCGGTCCCGAGGTGCTGACCGGCTCAACGAGGCTCAAGGCGGGAACGGTTCAAAAGCTCATTCTCAACATGATTTCGACCGGTGCCATGGTCAAGATCGGCAAGGTATACCAAAACCTGATGGTCGATGTGCAGCAGACGAACGAGAAGTTGGTGGTGCGCGGCCAGAACATCGTGATGGAGGCGACCGGCTGCACGCGCGAGTGCGCTGTTCAGGCGCTTGCAGATGCCGGCGGCCACGTAAAAACCGCTATTGTCTCGGTACTGCTGGACTGCGATGCCGAGCAGGCTGCGGTAGCTCTTGAGCGGGCGCGAGGCCATGTCCGTGCTGCGGTGAGTGGCCATGAGAAGAGCAATGCCGACGCCCAATAGGTGCGCGGCGTGAGCTGATATGACATCCAGACGAGATACCCAATACAAGGAGGAGTTATGACGAACAAAGAGCTGGCTCAAAAGCTGCTGGACCTTTTGGGCGGTAAAGACAACGTGCTCGCAAACGCGGCGTGCATGACGCGCCTGCGCGTGACCGTCAAAGACACGGGTAACGTCGACACGGAGGGTATTAAGGCGCTCGACGGCGTGATGGGCCTGGTCGAGGACGACACGATGCAGATCGTGCTGGGTCCGGGCAAGGTGAATAAGGTGCTCGAGGAGTTCTCCAAGCTCACCGGCCTTGCGAAAGGCGTTGCTGACGAGAGCGTGGTTGATGCTGCGGCCACAAACAAGGCCGCGCAGAAGGCCAAGTACGAGTCTAAGCCGGTTCAGGCCTTCCTCAAGAAGATTTCCAATGTCTTCGTCGCCCTGCTTCCCGGCATCATTGCGGCTGGCCTCATCAACGGTATCTGCAACGTCATTAACGTTTCGACGGCAGGCGCGCTTGCAGGCGAGTGGTGGTACCAGGGCATTCGTTCCATGGGCTGGGCCCTGTTTGCCTATCTGCCCATCTTGGTGGGCTATAACGCGGCACGTGAGTTTGGTGGCTCCGCTGCGCTGGGCGGCATCGCCGGCACGATGTGCATCGCCAACAGTGCCATGCCCCTGCTTGCGCCTGGCGCGGCTGATCCTGCCACTGCCATTCTGCTGCCGCTCACCAGTGCGCAGTACAACCCCGCAGCGGGCGGCATGATCGCGGCTCTCATCGCTGGCGCATTTTTTGCCTGGATGGAGCGTCAGATTCGCAAGGTTATGCCCAACGCACTCGACACGTTCTTGTCCCCGCTGCTGGTGCTCATCATCGGCGCCTTTGCTCTGATGCTCGTCATCCAGCCGGTTGGCGCATGGCTGACGACTGCCATCTTTAGCGTTTTGACCTTTATCTTCGAGAAGCTGGGCGTCCTGGGCGGCTATATCCTGTCGGCAGGCTTCTTGCCGCTGGTGTCCGTCGGCCTGCATCAGGCGCTCACGCCGATTCACGCTATGCTCAACGATCCCGACGGCGCTACCAAGGGTATCAATTACCTGCTTCCCATCCTTATGATGGCTGGCGGCGGCCAGGTCGGTGCCGGTTTGGCGCTGTACTTTAAGACCAAGAACGCCAAGCTCAAGAAGTACGTCGCAGAGTCCATTCCCGTTGGAATCCTGGGTGTGGGCGAGCCTCTGATGTATGCTGTTACGCTGCCGCTCGTTCGTCCGTTTGTGACGGCCTGCCTGGGTGCCGGATTTGGCGGCGCGCTCGCGGCGCTGCTTCACATCGGCACGGTTTCTCAGGGCGTTTCCGGTCTGTTTGGCCTGCTGATCGTCGTTCCTGGCCAGCAGCTCGGCTACGTTGCCGCTATGCTGCTTGCCTATGCCGCCGGCTTTGTCCTGACGTGGTTCTTTGGCGTCGACGAGCAGAAGATCAACGAGTTCTTTGGCGAGTAGTTTGATATCGCGAGCCGTGTTGCTCGGGGTTCGCGGCGCGCGGCAGATTTCTTGATGTTATGGTTGTGCCGGCGGGGCTAGCTGCTCCGCCGGCCTTTTTTAAAGGAGCGTTGAAGCGTGAAAACGGGTATTTCAATTTATCTTTCCAGCCCTTTGCAGGATATTGAGCGGACGATTGAGCGTGGCGCCGCGGCGGGTGCGCGCTACGCGTTCACCTCGCTGCATATTCCCGAGGATGGGGGAGCGGCGTATGCCGATAAGGTCCGTCATGTGCTGTCGCTGCTTTCCGCCCGCGGCATTGCGCTCATTGCCGATGTAGGGGCCTCGCACGTGCGATTTGCTCGGGCTTGAGCGCATCGAGGACCTGCGCGATCTGGGGTTGGAATACCTTCGTTTGGACTATGGCTTTAGCGCCCAGCGGGTCGCGGAGCTGTCCGGTGTATTTCGCATTGTGGTCAATGCATCGACAGTGAGTTCTGATGAAATCGCATCGTGGCGTGAAGCCGGCGCCGATGTGACTCGTTTTGCCGCCTGCCACAATTTTTACCCCAAGCCTTATACCGGTTTAGCTCTGGAGGACATTGCTCGGGTGAATCTTCGTCTTGCGGCGCTTGGATTCGAAATCATGGCTTTTGTGCCGGGTGATGCTAACGTTCGCGGGCCGGTATTCGAGGGACTGCCGACGGTCGAGGCGCAGCGCGGTCGCGCGTCAAAGGTTGCTCTCAATATGCTTGAGCTTGCACATGGCGCCGATTGCGACATTGTGTTGGTCGGCGACCCCGATCTTTCCGATGCGGGCTGGGCGCAGTTTGCTCAAGTTTCCGCCGGATACGTGGACCTGCAATGCGAGCTTGAGCCCGGTTATGCCTATGTGCGCGGGCAGATTCATCATGACCGGCCCGACTCGAGCGTCCTCATCTTTAGGTCTCAGGAGTCACGTACGACGCTTAAGCCGGATTCCGTGTCGACGGATGCCGGAGCCGGCCTGCCGCGAAAGGCGGGGTCGATCGCTGTGAGCAATAGCGGATATGGGCGCTACGAAGGCGAGCTTGAGATTGCGCGGGTCGATCTTCCCGGTGACGAGCGCATGAACGTTGCGGGCCATATCACGCCCGAGGCAATGGAGCTGCTGCCGTTCATCAAACGCGGATTCGGGGTACGGTTCGTTTAGCGTGTGACCCGTGGGCTACAATTGGCCCATCATACGAAGGCGCCTCGTGTGGCGTGTGCCTGCGTTGGCCGATCTATATTCGGAGGATTCCCATGACCGTACTGTTTGTTGAATATCCCAAGTGCTCGACCTGTAAGAAGGCCAAGGCATGGCTGGATGAACATGGGGTTGAGTATATCGACCGCGATATCGTTTTGGACAATCCTACGGCTGATGAGCTTGCGACCTGGATTGCTCATTCGGGGCTGCCGGTGCGGCGCTTCTTTAATTCGTCGGGCATGAAATATCGAGAGCTGGGCCTGAAGGCGCGTCTGGATGCGGGCATGACGGATCGGGAGTGCTACGAGCTGCTGGCGACCGACGGCATGCTGGTCAAGCGTCCGCTGCTGGTGGGCGACGACTTTGCGATTCCCGGCTTTAGGGAATCGGCTTGGGCCGAGGCGTTGCTGTAGCGGCTGCGGAAAGTGCGACCCGGAATTCGCTTCCAGAATGGGATGCACTTTCCCAAAGTGGCCGGTTGCGGAAAGCACGTCCCATTCTGAGCTTCGATTGCGGGACACGGTTTCCGGTTGAGGGCTCGACAGGAAAGTAGGGACCAGTTTGAGCTTGAAATCTGGGACGCACTTTCCGCCGGCGGGCCTGCCCCAGTCAGTCCGCCAGCTGTGCCCATTCGTGCGGATCGTAGACCTTTACGTGCTTGTTGGGCTTGCCGCTCCAGTACTCTTCGTCCATAAAGGGCAGATATGCCTGAATGCCGGGGCAGATAAAGGGAATCCGCTGCTGTTGCAGTCGCTCGCGCTGGCGCTGCTCCAGGTGCGCCTCGGATATGACGGTCGGCATGCCGGACAGCTCGACGAGGCTTGCCTGGATTCGCTTAAGGTCGGGGAGTCCCGCGTGCCATGACATCCGCATGATTAAAAAGGATGCACGGCGGTATTTTGCCTGCACCACAGTAATGGCGGGGCGTAACGTGGGGTGAATTTTGTCCCGTTCGGGCCAAAGGTCGGCAGTGATCTCGAGGCCCAGGGTCTCCCATAGGTAATCAAGCTCTTCGTCCATGGCGCCTCGATATCTACGCGATCATTGATACTTCGATTGTGTTGCCTGGTGCTATCGTTTTCACGGTAGAATCTGCCAACGGTTGACGGCTACCGCTCACGGCGTTTTGCCCTTCGTGTACAGCGGTTGGCTTCACAGGTCCTTCACGGGTTGGACTAAATTAGGCCAATTTGACTGAATTTCAAAAAAGTCAAAATTGGGGCTTGCGTCACGGCGAGACTTCCCGTATATTTCTTTCTTGCGCAAAGGCACAGCCGAGCGCAGCGATGCAGTCATTGGGATGTCGTCTAATGGCAGGACAGCGGATTCTGGTTCCGTCAATGGGGGTTCGACTCCCTCCATCCCAGCCATTGCATTTGCTACATATGGCCCGTTCGTCTAGCGGTTTAGGACGCCGCCCTCTCAAGGCGGAGATCACCAGTTCGAATCTGGTACGGGCTACCAAAATTGAACGCCCGGGCCTCGTAAGAGACCCGGGTTTTGTGTATTGACCGTATATACGGCGCCTGCCGTGTTTCGCTCAGATCGAGGAGTAGCCATGGATCTGCCCATCAGCTTGCAAGACATCACGTATGCCGAGAACTATCTGGCGCAGGGCGACCTGGCTACGGCGACGCCGCTGCTGGAGCGTCTGGTGGAGCTCGCCGAGGAGTATATTGATGCTGAGTGCAAGACGGAGGAGAAGCGTCAATACTTTAGCTTCGATAGCAAGTTTGAGCGCTTGGCCTATCGCCGCGTGGAGAAGGATCCGCGCGAGCTCGTGCAGGTCGAGGTGCCGTTTGACCGCCTGTACTCTGATATGGCGTTTGCCTACATTCGCCAGCAGGATTATGTGAGCGCTCGTAATGCCCTGATGCAGGCTGTGCGTTGGGACCCCATGAACTGCAACTATCGCTTGGATTTGGCCGAGCTGTTCCGCGCACTCGAGGACAAGCAGGAATGGGCATCGCTCTCGTTCTCGGTGCTGGAGCGTGCAAGCGATGGCAAGTGCGCCGCCCGCGCTTACGCCAATCTAGGCCAGTACTTCTTGGAGCCCGAGACCGAGAACGTTTCGGCTGCCGTGGGCTGCGCGCGTCTGGCGCTGCGCCTGGCGCCCAACGATGCGCATACGACGCGCCTGCTCAACAAGATCCATACCACCTATCCGGATGCCGCCGATGAGAGCGACGAGCACGTGATGGGTGAACTGGCCCTGCAAGGCGTTCCGACCTCGCCTTCGGCCGAGATTGCCATCTGCCTGATTATGTGCGCGACCGATGCTGCAAGCGACGGCGACAAGCAGGAGGCGACGCGCCTGACGGTGCGTGCTCGCGACTTGGTGGGCGAGGAGGCCTGCGCGGCGATTATTAAACTGGTGCGCGAGAGCGATGCCGAGCTCAATGCCGAGCGCAAGGCAAAGCGCGAGACTGCGGGCTCAAACGCCGATGGAGCCAAGGGGGCCGGCGATGCCCAGTAAGCGCGAGCGCAAACTCATTTCCAAGAATCGCTCGGCACATCACGAGTACTTTATCGATGAGACGTTTGAGTGCGGTATTGAGCTGAGCGGCACCGAGGTCAAGTCGATTCGCGAGCGCGCCTGCCAGATCACCGATACCTTCGCGCTGATCCGCGGCGGGGAGTGCTGGCTCGTCGGCCTGCATATCCACCCTTATAGCCATGGTGGCGTGTGGAATCGCGATCCCGACCGTCGGCGTCGTCTGCTGCTGCACCGCAAGGAGATTGACTTTCTTGACGGCAAACTTCGCAACCGTGGTTATGCGCTGGTTCCGTTGGAGCTCTACTTTAATACCGACGGCCGCGTAAAGCTGCTGCTGGGTCTAGGTCGCGGCAAGAAGCTCTACGACAAGCGCGAGGACATGGCCAAGCGTGATGTCCAACGCGAGATCGACCGCGCCCTTAAGGAACGCAACCGCTAGGCACTCTGTATAAGTTGCGGTGGAATACGGACTGTTTTGCCTGTTTGAGGGACTATTCAGTCCCTATTTCACCGCAACTGTGGGTGTCTCATCTTTCTTACTGTTCTGACACATATGTCTCAAAGGCGGCGTCCGTTATGGGTGCCGCCTTTTTTTGTGGGTACATACATCCATGAGGTTCAATTCTGGGTTAGGGGAGTGATCGTTATGGACAAAACTGCGTTCTTTACGATGCCGAGCGGCCTGTATGTGGTGAGTGCCGCGGCCGACGGGCTGCGTGCCGGCTGCGTTATCAACACAGCGGTGCAGGTGACATCCGCCCCGGCGCGCATCTCGGTTGCCGTGAACAAGGAAAATGTCACGTCCGGCGTAATCGCATCGGCTAAGGCTTTTGCGCTGACCGTGATTGACCAGACCGCCGACATGCTCTATATCGGCAACTTTGGCTTCCGCACCAGCAGCGATTACGACAAGTTTGCCAAGTACGAGACCCACGAGACCGCGCTGGGCATGCCCTATGTGCCCGAGCACGCGGCGGCGCTGTTTAGCTGCCGTCTGATTGATGCCGTGGATGTGGGCACGCACCTGCTCTTTATCGGTGAGGTCGAAGATGCCGAGCGTCTGAGCGGCGAGGCCCCGCTGACCTATGACTACTACCACAAGGTGTTAAAGGGCAAGACGCCGCCCAAGGCTTCGTCGTATCAAGGCTAGAAATGTTCTAAAAATACTTGCATTATATTATTGAGAATATATACTAATAAGCAAGTACACCAGCAGTCACGTTCGAGAGGAAAACATCATGGCTGAGGAGAAGAAGACGTATAAGTTCGTGTGCACCGTTTGCGGTTACGAGGTTGAGGTCGACACGCCCGAGCTGCCCGAGGACTACGTGTGCCCGGTGTGCGGCGTCGGTCCCGATCAGTTTGAGCTCGTCGAGGAGTAACTCGCAGGCACACGGCGAAAGCCGAACATAGCTCTGTCCAAGGGTCCCGGTCGAATTCTCGGCCGGGACCCTTTTGATTTATCTGACGGTTTAAAACGGTCTCACGTGTTACAGATTAAGACGTTATATCTGGACAGTCACGCCATCCCAATTACATCCCCGTTAGCAGCACGATGTCGAGAATCGTCACGATGACGCCGATCCCTACGAGCAGCGCGTTGAGCGGGCGCGAGTTGGCGTATTTGCCCATAACGCGGGCTGAGCTGGTGAGCCGTATGAGCACAAAGACCGTAATCGGCAGCTGAAGCGACAGCAGTGCCTGACTCCAGATGAGACCTTCAAAAGGATTTGGGATGACCAGACACGCCGCCACTGCGCCGGCGAAACAGGCCGCTACCCCGATCGAGGAATGTCGGTCGTGGATGTCGTATTCCTCGTCGAACATGCCCGCGGTGATGGTTCCCGCCGCCATGCCCGCTGTCACGCTGCTCGATAGTCCCGCGAACAGCAGCGCTACCGCAAAGATGGTCGAGCTCGCCGGGCCCAAGATGGGGGAGAGCGTGGCCGCTGCGACGGCGAGGTCGTCTACGACAATGCTGTGCGCAAAGAAGGTCGTTGCGGCCAGGATGACCATGGCCGAGTTGATTGCCCAGCCCACGCCCATCGAAAAGAGCGTGTCGAAGAGCTCATAGCGCAGACGCTCTTCGATAACCTGCTCGCCTTGGCCTTCGAAGTGCATGGATTGGATGACCTCGGAGTGTAGAAAGAGGTTGTGGGGCATAACGACCGCACCCAGGACACTCACGATAATCGCGGCAGAGCCAGTGGGCATACTGGGCGTGATCCAGCTTGCGGCGGCTTGCGGCCAGTCGACCTTGACTAGTGCAAGCTCGGCCAAAAACGAGAGTCCTACCACGCCTACGAGGGCGATGATCCAGCGTTCGGCACGCTTGTAGGAACTCGTCATGAGCATCGCCATCGATACTGCCGCCACGATGACGCAGCCCGCACGTACGGGCAGCCCAAAGAGCATTTGAAGGGCAATCGCGCCACCCAAGACTTCGGCCATGGCGGTGGCGATGGTCGCGAGATAGGCACTGGCGAGCACCGTGCGTCCAACGAAGCGGGGGAGGTAACGTGTCGTGGCCTCGGCAAGACAGGCGCCCGTGGCGATGCCCAGGTGCGCCGCGTTGTGCTGCAAGACGATCAGCATAATCGTGGACAGCGTGACGATCCACAGCAGCGCGTAGCCAAACTGCGAGCCCGCGGCCATATTGGAGGCCCAGTTGCCCGGGTCGATAAAGCCGACGGTCACGAGCAGCCCGGGGCCGATATTCCGCGCAATGTCTAGGCCTCCGTGACCGCCGGTGCGGTGCGAGCCAAAGTGTTGTTTGAGATGGTTGAGCATGGTGCGCTCCTGCGTGCCGTTTGTTTGACGCCGCAAAGGATACCCGTTTTAGGCTCAAAAGTTAACTATGACTAACAAAATAGTTGTATTTGAATGGGGTGGGGAAAGGGGGTTGCCGAAATGTCTTGATCTGTAACAACTGGGGATGGAAATTGGGTCTAGGTGTTACAGATCAAGACAGGAAGAAATGGTCCTATGGAAAATCTCGATCTGTAACAGCTGACCGCCAAAACTGACCCTTCGTGTTACAGATTGAGACATTCGGAACCGTCTCTCGAAAACATCTTGATCTGTAACAGTTAGTCGTCGAAATTGGGTCTTACTGTTACAGATTGAGATGTTTGAAGCGGTGAGCTTACAGGCCGAACTTGGGGCCTATGTTGTCGCCCTCGAGGTCGGCGGTGTCCACTCGTAGGGCGTGCGTTACGCGATTGTTTCGAAACGGGTGGGAAACACAACGGGCCGGCGGTGCTCCTAGTATGCCTATTCAACTGACTGTCTAATATCTAGGGGAGGATCGCGATGCAGGCAGATTCCGCTCAGCAGCAGGGCCTTTATCGCCCCGAATTCGACCACGATGCATGCGGCATCGGCGCGCTTGCCGATATCAACGGCGAGCGCCATCACCAGATCCTGGACGACGCACTGTCCATTCTGGTCAACTTGGAGCACCGCGGCGGCACGGGACTCGAGAAGAACACCGGCGACGGCGCCGGCATCCTGTTCCAGGTTCCGCATCACTTTTTCCGTAAAGAGGCTCAAAAGTGTGGCCAGATTCTGCCGGCAGAGGGCGACTATGGCGTGGCCATGCTGTTCTTCCCGCAGGACGAGAAGGGCGTAGAGGATGCCCGCCGCGTGTTTGAGGAGGGCTGCGCCGAGGCCGGCGTGCCGCTGCTCTTTTGGCGCGAGGTGCCGGTTGACCCGCACGACCTGGGCGAGACGGCCCACGCCTGTATGCCCACTATCCTGCAGGCCTTCCTGGGCCGTCCGGACGACACGCCCGCCGGCGATGCCTTCGAGCGCCGCCTGTACGTGTGCCGCCGCACTATCGAGAAGAAGGCCGACGCTGAGTTTGCCCTGCGCGACAAAATCTTCTATGTATGCTCCATGAGCTCGCGCACCATCGTGTACAAGGGCATGCTGGTCGCCACGCAGATGCGCCGCTTCTTCATCGATCTCAACGACGCCGCCGTCAAGACGGCCGTGGCGCTCGTCCACTCGCGCTACTCCACCAACACCACGCCCAGCTGGGAACGCGCGCACCCCAACCGCTTTATCATCCACAACGGCGAGATCAACACCCTCAAGGGCAACGTCAACTGGATCCGCGCCCGCGAGCCCAACCTGTACAGCCCCGTGCTGCAGCATGATCTTGAGCGCGTGATGCCCATCATCAACCGCGAGGGCTCCGACTCCGCGATTCTGGACAATGTGCTTGAGTTCCTGGTCATGAACGGTCGCCCGCTCACGCGTGCCGCGTCCATGTTGCTGCCCGAGCCGTGGGACCACAACGACAGCCTGAGTGAGGAGTGCCGCGCCTACGACGCTTACCAGTCCATGCTCATGGAGCCGTGGGACGGTCCTGCCGCTATCGCCTTTACCGACGGCCGTACCCTGGGTGCCGCCCTCGACCGTAACGGCCTGCGCCCGGCTCGCTATTACGTGACGCGCGACGGCCGCTTTATGTTGGCGAGTGAGGTGGGCACCATCGAGGTGAGCCCCGAGAACATCCTGACGAGCGGCTGCTTGGGGCCGGGCCAGATGCTCGAGGTCGACTTTGCCCGCGGCCGCGTGATCTACAACGACGAGCTGCGCGCTCGTTACGCCAAGGAAAAGCCCTATCGCGACTGGATCGCCGAGGAGACGCTGACCGTCGACGCGCTCGACAAGCCCGTCGCGCCCACGCCCGCCGAGGATACCGAGGTGCCCGCCGCCGTGCGCATGGCCAAGCTCGGGTATCACTGGGATGATGTTGACGAAGTCGTGCGTCCCATGGCCCAGCAGGGCAAGGCGCCGCTCGCCTCGATGGGTATCGATGCGCCGCTGGCCTGCCTGTCCAAGAAGACGCGCTCGTTCTTTGACTACTTCTATCAGCTGTTCGCCCAGGTCACGAACCCGCCCATCGACGCCCTTCGCGAGCATATGGTCACCTCGACCACGCTCTACCTGGGCAACCACGGCAACCTGCTCGAGGACTCTCGTACGGCCTGCCAGCTGGTTCGCCTGGAGCGCCCACTGCTGAGCGAGGAGGAGTTCGACCGCATTTGCGCCATCGACCGCGTGGGCTTTAAGACCCGCCGTTTCCGTGCCGTCTACCGCCGCGATGCCGGCGAGGGCGCGCTGCAGGCTGCGCTCAAGCAGCTTGCCGAAGACGTCGAGGCTGCGGTTCGCGATGGCGTGAACATCGTGGTGCTGAGCGACCGTGCCGCTGCGGGCGAGGTGCCCGTGCCGTCGCTGCTCGCCGTGGGCTGTGTGCACAACCACCTGATCCGTGCCGGCGTGCGTACCTTTGCCGACATCGTGGTGGAGTGTGGCGACGCCGTGTCCCCGCACGACTTTGCGGCGCTGGTGGGCTACTCCGCGAGCGGCATCTATCCGTACAACGCGCATGCGTGCATTCGCGACTTGGCGGCGCACGGCGATCTGGACGTGACAGCCGAGCAGGGCATCGCCAACTACAACAAGGCTGCGACCGCCGGCATCGTCTCCATCATGTCCAAGATGGGCATCTCCACGGTGCAGAGCTACCACTCCGCGCAGATCTTCGAGGCCGTGGGCTTTACGCTGGAGTTTGTCAACGCGTACTTCGCCGGCACGGTGAGCCGTGTGGGCGGTATGGGTGTCGAGGACGTCGAGCGCGAGCAGAATGAGCGCTACGACGCTGCGCTCGCTATCCTTAAGAGCCCGGCTCCCGATCAGCTGCCCACGTTGGGTCTGACCAAGTGGCGCCCGCTCGGCGGCGAGGATCACCTCATCGATCCGCAGACTGTCTACTTGCTGCGGACCGCCTGCCGTGAGGACAGCTACGACACCTTTAAGGAGTACAGCGCCCGCCTGCACCGCACCGGCCGTGCCGTGCGCCTGCGCGACCTGCTGGACTTTGATGCCGGCGGCCGCACCCCGGTGGCACTCGACGAGGTCGAGCCCGCGCTCAACATCGTTCGCCGCTTTAACACCGGCGCCATGTCGTACGGTTCCATCAGCAAGGAAGCACACGAGTGCATGGCCATCGCCATGAACCGCCTGCACGGCCGTTCCAACTCGGGCGAGGGCGGCGAGGATCCGCGCCGCGAGACCCCGCTGGCTAACGGTGACTCCAAGAATTCCGCCATCAAGCAGGTGGCAAGCGCGCGCTTTGGCGTGACGAGCCGCTACCTGTGCAGCGCCTTTGAGATTCAGATCAAGATGGCCCAGGGCGCCAAGCCCGGCGAGGGCGGCCACCTGCCCGGCAAGAAGGTCTACCCCTGGATCGCCGAGGTCCGTCAGTCCACGCCCGGCATCGGCCTGATCTCGCCTCCGCCGCACCACGACATCTACTCCATCGAGGACCTGGCGGAGCTTATCTTCGATCTTAAGAACGCCAACCCCGGCGCACGCGTGTCGGTCAAGCTGGTCAGCGAGGCCGGCGTCGGCACCATCGCCACCGGTGTGGCCAAGGGTGCCGCCGACAAGATCTTGATCAGCGGCCACAACGGCGGCTCCGGTGCTGCGGCGCGCGATTCGATCTGGCACGCCGGTCTGCCGCTGGAGCTTGGCCTTGCCGAGGCCCAGCAGACGCTGCTGCAAAACGGCCTGCGCTCACGCGTGGTGCTCGAGGCCGATGGCAAGCTCATGGACGGCACCGACGTCGCCGTCGCCTGCCTGCTGGGTGCCGAGGAGTTTGGCTTTGCGACCATGCCGCTCATCTCCATGGGCTGCCTCATGCAGCGCGACTGCCAGCAGGATACCTGCCCGGCCGGCATCGCTACGCAAAACTGCCGCCTGCGTCGCGGCTTCCGCGGCAAGCCCGAGCACGTCGAGCGCTTTATGCTCTTTGTTGCCGAGCAGTTGCGCGAGGTCATGGCGAGCCTGGGCTTCCGCACCATCGATGAGATGGTCGGCCATCCCGAGTGCTTGCGCCAGATCGAGGTCCCGGACAACCGCAAGGCCAACCTGCTGGATCTGTCGCCCGTGCTGGCGAGCGCGACCTGTGAGTTTGGTGCCCACATCCCGGGTGCCGACGGCCGTCACTTCCTGCCCCAGATGGCTGCCGACAGCGAGCTTGACAAGACGCTCGACTCCACGTTGTTTGTGCCCTATACGGCCGATGCCCGTGCGCACCTGCGTCCGATTCGCTTTCGCGCCGACATCGCCAACGTCAACCGCTGCGTGGGCACCATCTTGGGCAACGCGGTGACCAAGGCGCATCCCGAGGGTCTGCCCGCCGGCTCCATCACCATCGATTGCGATGGTTCGGCCGGTCAGAGCTTTGGCGCTTTCCTGCCGCGCGGCATTACGCTCAACGTGTGCGGCGACGCCAACGACTACTTTGGCAAGGGCCTTTCGGGCGGCGAGGTATCGGTGCGCCCCAACCCGCATGCGACCTACAAGTTCGACGAGAACATCATCGTGGGCAACGTTGCGTTCTTTGGCGCCACGAGCGGTCGCGGCTTTATTAACGGCCTTGCCGGCCAGCGTTTCGCCGTGCGCAACTCCGGTGCCACGGTGGTGGTCGAAGGCTGCGGCAACCATGGCTGCGAGTACATGACGGGCGGTCTGGCGCTCATCCTGGGCGAGGTCGGACAGAACTTCGCCGCCGGTATGACTGGTGGCGTGGCTTATGTCTTTGACCAGTACGGCACGCTCGATGCCCGTGTGAACCACGCGAGCGTTGAGCTTAAAGCCCCGACGGCCGGCGAGCTGGCGCAGATTCGCGAGCTCATCCAGGAGCACGTGGACGCGACGCAGAGCCCGCGCGGCATTAAGCTGCTCTACAGCTTTGAGACGATGAGCAAGCACTTTGTGAAGGTCATTCCGACCGAGTACGAGCGCGTGCTGGCGATTGTCGCCGCCGCCGAGGCCGTCGGCAAGACGCATGCGCAGGCCGAGGAGCTGGCGTTTGACATTGTGACCGGTCGCGCAAGTGCCGCGGATGTCGCTCGCTTTGATGTCGCGGGCGGTGCGGCTGGCGCTGCGCCCGTGGCTGTCAGCCCTGTTGCTTCGACCAAGAAGGAGGCGTAAGTGCCATGGGTAAGCCCGGTGCTTTTCTTGATATCGATCGCGTGACCCACGAGCTGCGCCCCGTGGAGGAGCGCAGCCGCGATTTCGATCCGCTGTACGTGGAGCTCGACGACGACGCGCGCCGTGCCCAGGCGAGTCGCTGCATGATGTGCGGTGTGGCGTTTTGTCAGATGGGCGCGAGCTTTGGCAAGGCACGTCCGAGCGGCTGTCCGCTGCACAACCTGATTCCCGAGTGGAACGAGCTGGTGTACCGCGGCCGTTGGGACGAGGCTGCCGAGCGCCTGTCACTCACCTCGCCCATGCCCGAGTTCACGAGTCGCGTGTGCCCGGCGCTGTGCGAGGCCGCATGCAACCTGGGCTCGGTCGATGGCCAGCCCACGACGATCCATGACAACGAGCGCGCGATTAGCGACCATGAGTGGGCAAATGGCGGTCCGCACCGCTTTGAGCCGGCAGGGGAGGGTGCACCCACGGTTGCCGTGGTGGGCTCCGGTCCCGCTGGTCTGGTGGCAGCATGGGAGCTTGCGCGTCGTGGGGCCCGCGTGACTGTGTTTGAGCGCGACGACCGCCCGGGCGGTCTGCTCATGTACGGCATTCCCAACATGAAGCTCGAGAAGTCCGTGGTCGAGCGTCGCGTGGCGCTCATGCGCGAGCTGGGCATTGTGTTCGAGCTGGGTGCTGACGTTACGAACCTTGCGGTGGCGGCCAAGCTCAATGGCTTTGACGCCGTCGTGGTGGCTGCCGGTGCTCGCGCCCCGCGTGGGCTGGCTGCTGAGAATATTGACGCACCCGGCGTGGTGTATGCCGTGGACTACCTGACGGCCTCGACCGTCTCGGTGCTCGATGGCGGCGAGCCTGTCGTCGATGCACACGGCCTGGACGTCGTGGTCATTGGCGGCGGCGATACCGGTAACGACTGCGTGGGCACCGCGGTACGTCAGGGTGCGCGCAGCGTGCGCCAGTTTGAGTTCTTGCCGGCGGCGCCTGATGCGCGCGCGGCGAGCAACCCCTGGCCGCAGTGGCCAAACGTTAAGAAGACCGACTACGGCCAGCAGGAGGCCATCGCTGTCATGGGCGGCGAGATGCGCGCTTGGGGCGTGGATACGCTCGAGGTGCTGCTGGACAAGAAGGGCGCGGCAGCGGGCCTGCGCGTGGTCGATCTGGATTGGTCGGCCGGCAAGCCCGAGCGCATCGCGGGCTCCGAGCACGAGGTGCCGGCCCAGCTGGTGCTCATCGCCTGCGGCTTTACGGGCCCAGAGCACGGTGTGTTCGACGCCGTTGGCGTGCCCGTTGCCACTGCTGGTCGTCCGCTGCCGGTGATGGCCGCCGAGGGCTCGCATCTTGCGGCGCGTGTTGGCGGCGTCGCTGTGGATGCCGCGCCGGTGTATGTTGCCGGTGACGCTCGTAACGGCAGCTCGCTCGTGGTGAACGCTATGGCCGACGCCCTGGCCTGCGCTGCCGAAGTCGCCGACGCGCTGGAGCTGTAAGGCGGCTGTCCACAGCTGAATCGTCAAGGGCTGTCCCCGAATGCCGGCCCAAAAGGAACGTCCCCAAGTGCCGGCAGCTGGGGACGTTCCTTATGTGCCGGCATTCGGGGACACTCCTTGCGAGTTCGCAGGCGACTTTGTCATTTGCCGACGTGCAAGTGTTCATTCGTCGACGTTTGCGACTGTGCTACTCTGCTCTTTCTGTGGTGGTAGCGGGCGTTTGCCTCAAATGAGTGAACTGACTGTCTATATCTACCTGCGGTTTCTTTGCGGTGCGCTCATTCGGTCAAGTGTCCCGTCAAGTGTTTGGTCAGCATCTGGTTTGCAGCCGGAGGCCTATTTTGCCCGCGCTGGTCGTGGCTGCCCACCCTCCTCGTAAGCTCAAATTGAGGTTCATCAGTTTGAGGAGGATGCCGTGACTGACCACGTTTTAGACCGAGCGCAGCTGGCTGAAGCCGTCGGCAACGATATTGCCGACATGGCCCATTTTTGGATGCTGCGGAAGTTCCAGTTTTTGGAGCCGGCACGCGAACAGTTCGAGATCATTGTCGACCCGTGGCTCAGCTATTGCACCGAGCCTTCGCAAAACGAAATCATGGCCTACAACATGGCATTTACCGATTGGCTGCTCTTCGAGCGCCCCTATCGCCATGGCAAGACGCTGCTCGAGCTGTATGTTGACGAACCGCCGGCATCGCTTTCGCCTGTCTCGCTCAAGCGGCTCGAGCAGGTACGCGACACGCAGTATTTCTCGCGCTTTGGCATTTTGGACAAGGATCCTGCGAACGGCATGGTTGCGCTGAAGGATACGCGTGCCGACCGTCGCTTTGATGTCTACGACCCGCATATCGTGCAAAAGGAGCATTGGAGCGACGGCGCGATCGCGGTGCGCCTCGCCTGCATCGACGATGTCTGGCTGACGGCGGGACAGCTCTATCTGTATGACATCGCGCGCCTGAGTGACACGGCGGTCGATGGACCGGGTGCGGTGCATCCCGAGGATCTGCAGGACGGCTTTGACACCTCGTGCGTCAGCTTCTTTTTGCGCCTGGTCCGCGACATCATGGGCGCCCAGGGGCGGTACGTGAAGTCGCTCAACATCTACGAGCAGGAGTGGGAGTAGGGGATGTGACTGGCGTCGCCCTGCTGCCCTGACTTTGTCTCAATCTGTAACGTTTGGCGGCTGTTTGGGCCCGTAACTGTTACAGATTGAGACGGAAGGTTGGCGGCTGCCGAAAGATCTTGTTCTGTAACAACTAGAGGCTCAAAGACTGTCTTCCTGTTACAGATCAAGACATTTGTCAGCGGAGGCAACGGTGACGATGGTCCATTTGTCTGACGTGGTGGTGATGAAAGTGCCTAATACCGTTCTCAAACACAAACTGCGACTCGCAACACGTTGGCGCGGAATAGGATGCTCGCGCGGCTCGCGGAGACGGCCAAGCAAGGTGCGCTGCTCGCAACGCATGACAATACCGAGCTCATGTGGCTGCGACGCCATGTTGGAACCGACGATATCGCGGAGCCCGAGCCGTACCTGTTCTGTTTTCAGCATGATTGGGATGCATTGACGCCGGCGGAGCGAGCGCTGAGGACTATCAAAGGGCTTGCGAAATTTCATCCCGATTGGGCGTTTTGGGGATATGACGCCGCGCTGATATGGGGTCTGGAGGTGCCGAATGATCTGCTCGGGCCGCGTTTCCTTGTTAAGACTTGCTGTTCGGTGACGTTGAGCGGCGGGTGCAGGTTGTTGCGTCCGCAGATTGCGGGCGCGCTCGAGCGCGTCGACGGCGTGCGGGTGACGTCGTTTTGGCGCACGGCGGAGGATTGCTTGCTGCGTGCGCCGTTCTCCTACGGGTTGGCGATTGCCGATTCTGCACTGCGGGTGAAAGACGTATCACGTGGGGATTTGTGCGAGCGCCTCCGCGCCGATTGCGAGGGCAGGCGAGGGTATCGCAGGGCACAGGCGATTGCGTCGTATGCGGACGGGCTGTCCGAAAACGGCGGCGAGTCTCGGTTCCGAGCGTTCTTTATTGCGTACGGCTTTCCGGTTCCGGAGCTGCAGGTGGAGTTTCGCGACCCGCTCGATCCGAGCCAGGTGTTTCGCGTCGACTTTTTTTGGCGGCTCGAGGAGGGAACGTGCGTGATTGGCGAGCTGGACGGTAAGGGGAAGTACACCCTGCAGAGCGGCGAGGCCCGGGAGCCGGTCGACCCATTCGTGGCAGAGCGTCAGCGGGAATCTCATCTGACAATGCTCGGGCACAAGGTGCTTCGGTTTACGTTTGATGAGCTCAAGAATCCGGGGAAGCTGGTTGAGAAGATGAGGCTGGCGGGTATTCCGCGACGGCCCGATTTGGCTGAGGAGTGGAGACGTCGGTGGTATGGGCGCTGAGAGGTTTTGTCTTGATCTGTAACGTTTAGAAGTTGTTTGAGTTCGTAATTGTTACAGATCGAGACAAACCGGTGAAACGTCGACCGAATGTCTCGATCTGTAACATCAAGGGGCCCAACAACCCTGTATCTGTTACAGATCGAGATATTTCCCTGGTGTCGCTGGGGTGGGACTGCAGCATATTCCGTCTCCCACATCCCCTCTTCCCTCCGTTAACCGATGCGTCTGCAGCAATCCAGCGGGACTAGGTGATAATGGACAAATGTTCAAGTTAATTGTGAGGGAGGAGCTCGATATGGCGTCTGCCGATCGTTCCACGTTGTTCATCAATGCGACCGTCCTGGATGGTTCGGAACATATGGAGCCGCAGCCCGACATGGCCGTGGTCGTTGAGCGCGGTGTCATCACGTGGATGGGGCCGAGTGCTGTGGCTCAGGCGCCTGCAGGTGCCGAGGTCATCGATCTGGCAGGGGCGTATCTCATGCCAGGCCTCATCAATATGCATGTGCATCTGTGCGGTTCGGGCAAGCCGGTTTCGGCGGGCGATGCGGGCGCGCTGATGAAGAAGCTCGATAATCCCGTGGGGCGCGCCATCGTGTGCCATATTCTTAAGGATAGCGCCCAGCAGCAGCTGGCAAGCGGTGTGACCACGGTGCGCGGCGCGGGCGACCCGCTGTTTGCCGATCTGGCCGTGCGCGATGCTATCGATGCCGGCAAGTATCAAGGTCCTCGCCTGGTGGCGCCGGGAACGGGCGTCACGGTGCCGGGCGGCCATGGTGCGGGCTTGTTCGCCCAGGTGGCCAACAGTTCCGCCGAGGCAGCCGAACAGGTGCGCGACCTGTATGCGCGCGGTGCCGACGTCATTAAGCTGTTCGTAACGGGCGGCGTGTTCGACGCGACCGAGGTGGGCGAGCCGGGCGTGCTGCGTATGCCGGTGGAGGTTGCTGCGGCGGCGTGCAAGGCGGCGCACGACATGGGCCTTCCGGTTATGGCCCATGTCGAGAGTACCGAGGGCGTGAAGGCCGCGCTTGAGGCCGGCGTTGACACGATTGAGCACGGCGCTCCGTTGACGCCCGAGATCCTGGAGCTGTACCGTGGCGCCGCGGGCACGCAGCTTGAAGGCCGTGCGCCCAGCGTTACCTGCACCATCAGCCCGGCGCTGCCGTTTGTATTGCTCGACCCGGAAAAGACCCATTCGACCGATACGCAAAAGAAGAACGGCGACATCGTGTGCTCGGGCATCATCGAGAGCGCTCGTGCCGCACTGGAAGCTGGTATTAGGGTGGGCCTGGGCACGGACTCGAGCTGCCCGTTTGTGACGCAGTATGACATGTGGCGTGAGGTGGCCTATTTTGCCAAGTACGTGGGCGTGAGCAACGCCTTCGCGCTGCATACGGCCACGCAGGTCAATGCCGAGCTGCTGGGGCTGGGCGGCGAGACCGGCACGGTCGAGTGCGGTAAGGCCGCCGATATCCTGGTGACGCGCGAGAACCCGCTCGATGACCTGTGCGCGCTGCGTGAGCCGACGCACGTGATGTGTCGCGGTGATCTGGTACGCAAACTCAAGGTGAAGCGTATTCCCGAGGTTGATAACGAGCTCGACACGATTATGGCAATGCCGGCCGAGGCACTGGCCGAGGAACTCGCCCGCGACGGCGTGGCGTAAGCGTGCGATATGGCGATGTGA
Source organism: uncultured Collinsella sp. (assembly GCA_902497075.1). Lineage (GTDB taxonomy): Bacteria > Actinomycetota > Coriobacteriia > Coriobacteriales > Coriobacteriaceae > Collinsella. The sequence goes on along the minus strand of CABVDG010000015.1, from coordinate 30,239 downwards.
CAAAGGGGCAATCCCTTTGTCACAATCAAAAAAGCCGAGGTCCCAGTACGAGGCCTCGGCTTTTATTTGTCCCATGGCATGACGGCTAGGAGCGCGTCTCCATCTTGGCGTGGCACTTGGGGCAGGTGACGCGGATCTTGCCCTTGCCCTTGGGGACGGAGAGCATCTGGCCGCAGTTGGGGCACTTGAGGTACGCCGTGGTCTTGCGGCCCTTCCACATCTTCTTGGCCGTTCGCTTGGCGCGCTCAAAGTCCTCCTTGCTGGTACCGGCGGCACGCGAAGCGTTTGCGGCCGCCGTGCCGCCGCCCAGGCTGGCGACGAACTTGCCCAAGCCGGGAACATTGGCGGTCGCGGCGACAAAGGCCTCGTTCTCCTTGCGACGTGCATCGATATTTTTGGACAGGCCGCGCAGCACGCCGAGCACGATCACGGCGATGGCGATCCAGCTGAGCCACTGGATGCGGGCCATCGATCCGATCATCGCGATGACGATGCCGGTAAAACCCATCACGATGGTGAGCTCGTCAGCACCATTGCGACCCTTCATAAAGTCATTCATGCAAATTGCCTTTCGTTCGATATGCTGCACGCCTTTATACCCGATTTAGAGCAAGGGGGACAGGTCAATCTGCGCCAATGTGGCGCAGATTGACCTGTCCCCGGAACACCAAGACGGTGCAAAGAAGCCTGTTCCCAATGCCCCAATTACTTGGAGAGCTTGTCGACGACGCGTTCGATCTCGGCGAGCTTAGCGGCTTTGAGGTCTTCGTCGCCCGATTCGATTGCCGAAGTCACGCAGCCCTCGATATGCGCCTTGAGCACGTCGGCGTTAATGCGCGCGAGGAGCGCCTGCGTGGCCATGAGCTGCGTGGAAATATCGACGCAATAACGGTCCTCATCGACCATCCGCAAGATGCCGTCGATCTGGCCGCGTGCCGTCTTGAGCATGCGGGTCACCGATTTATGGTCTGCCATCATGGCGGGTCCTCGTTTCTGGTCGATTTTCCGGATGCCCTCGTCAGTTGCGGTGAAATAGTTCTTGTTTGCAGACTTGAAGCGCTAAAACAGGAACTATTTCACCGCAACTTCTGAAGGGTTGGTTGAGTGGCGGTTGCTGAGCGGCTATGTCAGCCGGCAGTGGTGCCTGTTGGTGCGGCAGCTGCTACGCAGCGGTCACGGACAGGGCGTGGAACTTCTCGCCGGCGCCCTCGACGGCGGCGGCGAGCTGCTCGGCGGTCACGGTGTCGGCGCACTCCACCTGGACGGTCTGGGTCTCGTGATCGGCGTCGGCGTCGGTCACGCCGGCCACGTTGAGCAGTGCCGTCTCGACAGTAGCGTCGCAGTGGCCGCACATAAGGCCGGAAGTCTTAATTGTGTAACGCATGGGTATTCCTCTCTGTTGTGTCGGCTTTCCCAAGCACCCGACCTTGACCTTCAAGCCGTCGCTCGCGTACCAAAGTACGCGTCGCTCCTCTTTCAGGTCAATCTCGGGCACCTGGAAAACCCGTTCTAAATGGACTAAATGGTGAGCCTATTTTGCCACTTTCGGCTTAAAGGTTCGCAGACGCAGAGCATTGCTTACGACGCACACGCTCGACAGGCTCATGGCCGCAGCACCAAACATCGGCGAGAGCTGCCAGCCGGTGAGCGGGAAGAACACGCCCGCCGCCAGCGGAATGCCGATGCCGTTGTAGAACAGCGCCCAGAACAGGTCCTGCTTGATGTTGCGGATCGTGGCGCGCGAAAGCTCGATGGCGCGGGCGACGTCCATGAGGTCGCTGCGCATGAGCACCACGTCGGCACCCTCCTTGGCGATGTCGGCTCCGGTGCCGATAGCAAGGCCCACGTCGGCGCGCGCCAGGGCGGGGGAGTCGTTGATGCCGTCGCCCACCATGGCGACCTTGCCGCCCGCATCCTGCAGTTCGCGCACGTGGCGTTCCTTGTCGGCGGGCAGGACGTCGGCGATAACCTGCTCGCTGGTGAGTCCCACGCGGCGGGCGATGGCTTCGGCCGTCACGCGGTTGTCGCCGGTGAGCATACGCACATCGACGCCGAGCTTGCGCAATGCGGCAATGGCAGCAGCGCTCGTCTCTTTGACCTCGTCGGCCACGGCGATGGTGCCGACAAGCTCACCGTTCTTGGCAAAGAACAGCGGCGTCTTGCCCTCGGTGGCAAACTGTTCGGCAAGGTCCGTAGGCGCGGCGGCGCCCAACTCGCCCATGAAGCGCACGTTGCCGGCTGCGATGACATTCTGCCCCTCGCGCGCCGTAACGCCTCGTCCAGGCACTGCGGCAAAGTCCTCGACCATGCGCGCCACGATTCCGCGCGCCTCGCACTCGGCGATAATCGCCTCGGCCAGCGGGTGCTCGCTCGAGCGCTCCAGCGCGGCAGCGAGCTTCAGTAACGCTTTTTCGCTCATGGCGGGCGAGCCGTCAGTGCGCGTGGCCACCACGATATCGGTCACGGCAGGCTTGCCGCGGGTGACCGTGCCCGTCTTATCGAGCACCACGGTGCCCACGCTGCGCAGGTTCTCCAGCGCCTCGGCGCTCTTAAACAGAATGCCCATCTCGGCGCCCTTGCCGGTGCCAACCATAATGGCGACGGGCGTGGCCAGGCCCAGCGCGCACGGGCAGCTGATCACCAACACGGCCACGGCGGAGGTGAGCGCCTCGTTTATGCTGCCGGTCAGTGCCATCCACACCGCAAAGGTCACGGCCGAGATCACAAACACCACGGGCACAAACACGCCGGCGACCTTGTCGGCCAGGCGGGCGATGGGCGCCTTGGTGGCGTTGGCGTCCTCGACGAGCTGGATGATCTTGGCGAGCGACGTGTCGGCGCCCACGCGCGTGGCACGGAAGGTAAACGATCCGGTGCGGTTGACCGTGGCGGCGTTGACGGTGTCGCCGGCGGTCTTTTCCACGGGGATGGACTCGCCGGTGAGCGCGCTCTCGTCTACGGCGGAGGCGCCCTCGAGCACCACGCCGTCGACGGGGATGGACTCGCCGGGGCGCACGCGCAGCACCTGGCCGGGAAGGATGCTGTCGACGTCGACGGTGGTCTCACTGCCGTCCTCCGCCACGACGGTCGCGGTCTTGGGCGCCAGGTCGATCAGCGCTTCGATGGCGCCGCCGGTTTTGGACTTGCTGCGCGTCTCGAGATATTTGCCTACGGTGACGAGCGACAGGATCGTGCCCGCGCTCTCAAAATACAGATTGTCCATGCCTGTCATCATGGCCTCGTGCACCTGACCTGCGGTTAGCTGGTCGGCCATGATGAACATGGAGTAGAGCGACCAGGCGATGGACGCGGTGGCCCCGACGGCGATGAGGGCGTCCATGGTGGGCGCGCCGTGCGCGAGTGATTTGAAGCCATTGATAAAGTACGCGTCGTTGACATAGATGATGGGGATGAGTAGGACGAGCTCGGTGAGGGCGAGCGTCATGCTGTGGGTATGGTCGGTGAAAATGCTGGGCAGCGGCCAGCCAAGCATGTGCCCCATGCCTATGTAGAACAGTGGGATAAGGAATACGATCGAGATGATGAGGCGGGTTCGCATGGCAGAGGCAGCGGCCTCCAGCTTTTTGGTTGGCGACTCCATGTGGGCGGCGCCGGACCTGGCTTGCGCGTTGCCGTTTGAGCCGGCGGCACCGGCGCTCGCATCGACGGGCGAGGCCGAGTAGCCGGCACGATCGACGGCGGTGCAGATATCGTCGGGGGAGACCTGCGCGGGGTCGTAGTCGACCATCATGGAACCGGCGAGCAGGTTGACCGCGACGCTTTGGACGCCGTCGAGCTTGCTCACGGCGCGGTCCACGTGCGCCTGGCAGGCGGCGCATGTCATGCCGCCCACGTCGAACTTATCTTGAGCCATGGCTTCTCCTTTCTGTGGTTCGGTGTTGGAATTGTTAACCTGCCGATACTATACACCCATACCCCCTGGGGGTGTGTAGTACAGAAATAATATATGAGATTTCGTTACAGATGAGGATGGATGGTTGGCCGATGGACCGTCCCAACCAACCATCTCAATCTGTAACATCTAGCAGGGAAAATGATCTCTAACTGTTACAGATTGAGATGCTGTTTTGCGAGGTTTGTGTATGTCTCAATCTGCAACAGTTAGGTCGGTTTTTGCTGAGTAACTGTTACAGATTGAGACAATTGGCCCAGACTCGCCTCGTCCGCCTCGTCATCTGTGATTTACGTGGGGGCATGCGAAGCGCGGGTATACTAACCGGCGGCGAATCTGCTCCATCGCTTAGAGCTGCTGCGTCTGGACGGCGCGTGACAGGGCTGCCAAAGCGATCGCCAGCGTGCTGAGCAACGTCCTCTCTGTGCGCACCTGTTTTTGTATGTATTAGCGCACTACCAAGCACGCTCGCGCGGCCGCATGCCGTGCCCATAACGCGTGCAGATAAGGAACAACAACATATGCGTAATTCTGTATCCGACGTCACCGACGCCGAGATTCTGGACGAGGCCCGCGAGGCCATGACCCAGGCTGCCTTCGATGCCGCCGATGAGGCCAATGCTGCCCAGGCCGTCGAGTCCGCTACCGAGAGTCTGCCCGCCTTTGACGAGCTGGGCCTTTCCGACGAGATGCTCCGTGCCATCGAGAACCTGGGCTACACGGCGCCGACGCCCGTGCAGGCCGGTTCGATCCCCGTGGTGCTCGAGGGCCGCGACTTGCTTGCCGCCGCTCAGACCGGCACCGGCAAGACGGCCGCCTTTTTGCTGCCGACCATGAACAATCTGGAGCACATCGCTCCTCCCAAACCCGTGCGCGAGCGCGGCGGCCGCAACCGCCGTCGCGGTGCCAAGAAGCCCGAGGGCAACGGCCGTGGTCCCGTGATGCTCGTCATCACCCCTACGCGCGAGCTTGCCCAGCAAATCGACGAGGTCGCGAGCAAGATCGCCGACGTCACCGGCCATGTCGCCGTGACCGTCGTGGGCGGCGTGAGCTACAAGCCGCAGACCGCTGCCCTCAAGTACGGCTGCGACATCTTGGTCGCAACGCCGGGCCGTCTGGTCGATCTGATCGAGCAGGGTGCCTGCCACCTGGACGAGGTTAAGGTCCTGGTGCTCGACGAGGCCGACCGCATGCTCGACATGGGCTTTTTGCCCGCTGTTCGCCGCATTGTGCGCGAGACACCGGCCGAGCGTCAGACGCTGCTGTTCTCGGCGACCCTCGACGAGGAGGCCGTGGGTGAGATCACCGACCTGGTGAGCGACCCGGCTCGCGTGGAGATCGCACCGGCCACGTCGACCGCCGACACCGTCGATCAGTTTGTGTTCCCGGTGTCCATCGAGGCCAAGAATAACCTGCTGCCCGAGTTCCTCAAAAAGGAAGGCCCGGAGCGCACTATCGTTTTTATGCGCACCAAGCACCGCGCCGACAGCTGCTGCCGTCGCCTGGAGCGCAAGGGTATCAAGGCCGCCGCGATTCACGGCAACCGCAGCCAGGCCCAGCGCGAGCGCGCGCTTTCTGCCTTCCGCGATGGCACCGTCGACGTGCTGGTGGCAACCGACGTGCTCGCCCGCGGCATCGACATTAGCGACGTGCGCTACGTCGTGAACTTTGACGTGCCGGCCGAGCCGACCGACTATATCCACCGCATTGGCCGTACGGGCCGCGCCGGCGAGCTGGGCTGGGCCATTACGTTTGTGACCGAGCAGGACGTCGACGAGTTCTACGAGATCGAGAAGCTCATGGACAAGACCGCCGACATCTACGAGGCCGGCGACCTGCACGTGGGTCCCAACCCGCCCGCGGTTGATCCCGAGCGCGACCCTGCGGCCTTTAAGGTGAAGAAGAAGACCAAGCGCGGCAAGTCCAAGAGCAAGAAGAAGCTTGAGCAGGCGCGTCGCGACGGCAAGCGCAACGGCGACGATTACGGCGATGTTGCCGGTCGTTCCAACCGCGGTCGCGACGAGCGCCGCGGCGACGGCGAGCGTCCGAGCCGTCCCAAGCGCGGCGGCAAGACCCGCGTGCGCGAGGGCGTTCAGGCTCGCGTGGACGAGGCTGTTGAGAGCGTGGCTCGCGAGGTAGCTGCCGAGGAGCGCGGCGGTGCTGGTGCCGCTGAGCAGCCTGCGCGCGGCAACCGTGCCGAGCGTCGTGCCAAGCAGTTCCAGGGCGAGGCACACCGCCGTCGTCGTGAGGACGAGGACCGTGGCGGCCGTCGTCGTGTCGAGCGCGAGGACGAGGGCCGCGGTTCGCGCGGTGGCAAGCGCGGTGCGGGCGACCGCCGTCGTTCCGGTCGTGATGACGAGCGCGGTGGCCGTGATGAGCGTCGCGGCGGCGAGGGTCGCGGTGAGCGAGGTGCCCGTGGCGGTGAGTCCCGTGGCGGCAAGCGCTTTGAAGAGCGCGGTAGCCGCGGCGGCGAGCGTCGCGAGGGTGCTCGCGGCAATGGCGGCCGCGGCGGCGCTGGTCGTTCTAACGAGTCGCGCGATCGTCGTGACCCGCGTGCCAGCCGTGATCGTCGCGATGACTGGCGCAACTACGACGATACCCGCGAAGAGCGTCGCGGCGGCTATCGTGGTGGTCGTGGCGGCAACCAGGCCGGCTCCCGTGGCGGCCGTGCCGGCGGTCGCGATAACCGTGGCAGCTACGGCAACAGCCGTGGCGGCAAGCGCGGTGGCAGCTCCCGTCGCCCCGGCGACGGCGGCGGCAAGCGCAAGTAAGATGCGCATCGCGCGCTAGCGTGAGACAAGCTAAGGGCCCGAGCAAATAACGCTCGGGCCCTTTTGTTTGCCGTGTCCATCGCTAATTCAAACGTGATGTTCTCGGGAATGCATCTGGGGGATGCTGAGGACCTATTTTCCGCCATGCAGCAATGGGTCCCATGGGGTGCGCCGTGCATTTTTTGGAGTATTCTGCAGTTCGAGTTGTCTGCATATGATTCGACGTCGCCAACGGTGGCCTTCGGATATCCCTAGCGAGCGTTCCGAGTCAGATTTCGCCGTTTTCCGGAGCAGGGGCGCGTCATTCTCGCCATGTCGGGACTTAGAATGATACGGCGCCCTACAGTTTTGCCCACCCGCGGCGGTGCTGGCGCGGTCACGTTGCAGAATACTCCGTTTTTTGCACGGGCCAGGATGGGGTACCTCAGGAGAACGCGGCGGTATCCAGTAAATATATGCAATCTGTACCGGGAATTATGCAAACCGAAAAGGCGGGCAGTATGGGTTGGTGTATCGGGCTGCCTAGCGCACCAAAACGGGGAGCTCCCCCCCCATGCGCCGTATACTCTGTCTGAATGTGAAAACGGCTTGACGTGTTGCCTGGCGTAGGGAGAGGGTGCCTCGATGAGCGTATTCGAAATTGTGTTTAGTCCGACGGGCGGAACGCGGAAGGTGTCTGGCCTTGTGGCCGGGGCGCTGGACAAGAATACCGTTACCGTCGATTTGACCGATAGCGGGCTAGATTTCAGCGCTGTGTCGATGACTAAGGACGACGTGGCCGTAATCTCTGCGCCGGCGTATGCCGGTAGAATCCCGGCTGTGGTGGCTGACCGGTTGGGCATGGTGCGCGGCAACGGGGCTCGGACTGTTTTGGTTTGTGTATACGGAAACCGCGCGTTTGAGGACACGCTCGTAGAGCTGGAGGACGTTGCGAAGCGCGCCGGATTTAGGGTGGTTGCAGCGGTTTCTGCTATTGCTGAGCATTCCGTTGCTCGTCAGTTTGCTGCTGGGCGACCGGATGCGCAGGATGCGGCGCAGCTCGCAGAGTTTGCGCAGCAAATTCAGCAAAAGCTGTTGGCTGAGGACGCATCCGAGCCCTCTATTCCCGGCAATCGTCCTTATAAACAAGCTGGAGGTCATCGCATGGCACCCGAGGCAACAGAGGATTGCGCCTCCTGCGGTGCATGCGCCGCGGCGTGCCCCGTTTGTGCTATCGACAAGGGCGACCCCAAGCGAGCAGCTGGCGAGGCGTGCATCTCCTGCATGCGCTGCATCGCCGTATGTCCGCGAGGCGCTCGCAAGCTTGATCCCAACAAACTATCCGCTGTTTCCCAGATGCTGAGCAAGGTTTGCGTCGCGCGGAAGGAATGCGAGCTCTTCATCTAGCGCAAGTGAGATTGGTGCAAACAAACCTGGCCCTTTTGCACCAAAAACGATCCGTTTTCCTCCGTTCCCAAGGGATCATGTGATCCGAAGGGGACGGAGGAAAACGGATCAAAAAGGAAAAATAGTAAGGCGCTCTTTTTCACATTGAATATTGCAATTTGGTAACGCGTTTTATCAAATATGGCATTTATCTGCGGTAATGTTCTATTTCACCGCTGAGGGTGACATTTTATACCGCCTGCCGAACCGTATGGAGACCTCACAACTTTTTAGGTCAGTGTTGTTCGTGTAGCAATTTCGCCCGGCCTCGCCTCCGGGCTGCCATGTGAGAGGGGATCTTATGGCTCGACTGCATGTAATGGAACGCAGCCACGCTCAGGCCGTCATGGACGACCTGCACGATGCGCTCGGACGCCGTCTGGCGGTGAGTTCGCTCGCCCCGTGTCCCGTTGAGTTTACGGCGGCGCTCGTCAACCTGTGCTCCACCCAGAGCTGCGGCAAGTGCACGCCCTGCCGTGTGGGCCTGAGCGCGCTGAGCGACCTGCTTGCCGATGTGCTCGAAGGGCGCGCCGATGAGTCCACGCTCAACCTGATTGAGCGCACGGCCCGCACCATCTACCTTTCGAGCGACTGCGCCATCGGCTACGAGGCCGGCGCCATGGCACTCACGGCTATTCGCGGCTTTCGCGACGATTTTGAGCACCACATCCGCGAGCACTCCTGCGGCTTTGACCGCGAGGCTCGCGTCCCGTGTGTCTCGGGCTGCCCGGCGCACGTCGACATTCCCGGTTACATCTCGCTCGTCGAGGCAGGCCGTTATGCCGACGCCGTCAAGGTCATCCGCAAGAACAACCCACTGCCGCTCGTCTGCGGCTTGGTGTGCGAGCATCCCTGCGAGATGCACTGCCGCCGTGGCATGGTCGATGATCCCATGAACATTCTCGCCCTCAAGCGTTTTGCCGTTGAGCACAGTGACCTCAACGACCACAAGCCGCATGTAGTGGACAACACCGGCAAGCGCATCGCCGTGATCGGCGGCGGCCCGGCCGGCCTTTCCTGTGCCTACTACCTGGCCGTGATGGGCCACAAGGTGACCATTTTTGAGCAGCGCCACCACTTGGGCGGCATGCTGCGCTACGGCATCCCCAGCTATCGTCTGCCGCGCGAGCGCCTGCAGGCCGAGATCGATTGGATCTTGAGCGCCGGCATCGACGTTGAGCTCGATCACTCCGTCAACGGCGAGGAGCTTGTCCGCCTGCGCGACGAGTTCGATGCCGTCTACCTGGCCATCGGTGCCCATAGCGACAAGAAGCTCGGCCTTCCGGGTGAAGAGGCGCCCGGCGTGGAGTCGGCCGTCAAGATGCTGCGCGCCATCGGAGACGACGAGCTGCCCGACCTGAGCGGCCAGCGCGTGTGCGTCATCGGCGGCGGCAACGTGGCCATGGACGTGGCGCGCTCTGCCGTGCGCTGCGGTGCCGAAAAGGTGAGCATCGTCTACCGCCGTCGCATCTGCGATATGACGGCCCAGGACGCCGAGATTGCCGGCGCCCAGGCCGAGGGTTGCGAGGTTCTGGAGCTCACGGCGCCGCTCGCCATCGAGACGGGCGAAGATGGTCGCGTGAGCGGCCTGCGCGTGCAACCGCAGATTATCGGCGAGCCCCGTCGTGGGCGTCCGGCTCCGCGTGCCGCCGCTACGCCCGAGCGCGTCATCCCCTGCGAGCGCGTGTTTGTCGCCATTGGCCAGGACATCGATTCCAAGCCGTTTGAGGACATGGGCATCGCCTGCAAGTGGGGTTGCGTGGTCACCGACTCGGACGGTGCCGTGCCCAACTTCGATGGCCTCTTTAGCGGCGGCGACTGCCAGACCGGCCCCGCCACCGTCATCCGTGCCATCAACGCCGGCCGCGTGGCTTCGGCAAACATCGACCGCTATCTGGGCTTCGACCACAAGATCAAGCTCGACGTGGAGCTGCCGACCGTTCAGTTTAAGGGCAAGCACGAGTGCGGCCGCTGCGAGCTGGGTGAGCGCGAGGCCGGCGAGCGTATTCACGATTGGAATCTGGTCGAGCAGGGCCTTACCGAGGAGGAGGCGCGCCAGGAGGCAAGCCGCTGCCTGCGTTGCGACCACTTTGGCTTTGGCGCGTTCCGCGGAGGGAGGAACCTGGAATGGTAGAGCCCAACAACCCCACTGTCAGCGACAACACCGAAAGCGGAGCACTCAACATGGTCAAGCTCACTATCGATAATTGCGAGGTCGTGGTGCCCGAGCACACCACGATCCTGGACGCGGCCAAGTCCGTCGGTATCCAGATTCCCACCCTGTGCTACCTGCGCGATCTAAACGAGATCGGCGGCTGCCGCGTGTGCGTGGTCGAGGTTGAGGGCTGCGACCAGCTGGTTGCCGCCTGCAACAACTACGTGCTCGACGGCATGGTGGTCCACACCAACAGCCCCAAGGCCCGCGAGGCGCGTCGCACCAACGTGCAGCTGCTACTGTCCCAACACGACTCGCGCTGTACGAGCTGCGTGCGCAGTGGTAACTGCAACCTGCAGACCATCGCCAACGACCTGGGCATCTTCTATCTGCCGTACGAGCAGCACCTGGCGCGCGAGGGCTGGGACTTCGATTTCCCCATCATCCGCGATAACGACAAGTGCATTAAATGCATGCGCTGCATCAAGGTGTGCGAGAGCGTGCAGGGCTTAGGGATTTGGGACCTGACCAACCGCGCCACGCATACCGCCGTGGGCACCCGCGGGCGTGCGCCGATCGGCAAGACCGATTGCGTCGCGTGTGGTCAGTGCATCACGCATTGTCCGACGGGCGCCCTGCGCGAGCGTGACGATACCGAGACCGTGTTCGACGCCATCGCCGATCCCGACAAGATCGTGCTGGCGCAGATTGCGCCGGCCGTGCGTAGCGCCTGGGGCGAGGAGCTCGGCATTCCGCGCGATGAGGCCACCGTCGAGCGCCTGGCCTGTGCGCTGCGCCGCGTGGGCTTTGAGTACGTGTTCGACACCGATTTCTCGGCCGACCTCACCATTATGGAGGAGGGCTCCGAGCTGCTCGAGCGCCTGGGTAAGGCCGCCAAGGGCGAGGGCGACAGCCGCAGCTGGCCCATGTTCACGAGCTGCTGCCCGGGCTGGGTACGCTTTGTGAAGGCGCGTTACCCCGAGTTTGTCGACAGCCTGTCCACGTCCAAGTCGCCGCAGCAGATGTTCGGCGCCATCGCCAAGACCTACTACGCCAAGGTGCTGGGCGTGGAGCCCGAGCGCCTGTTTGTGGTGTCCGTGATGCCGTGCACGGCCAAGAAGGCCGAGTGCGCGCTGCCGAGCATGGTGGGCGAGGACGGCACGCCCGATGTGGACGTTGCACTGACGGTGCGCGAGATGGTGCGCATGATCCGCGCGAGCCACGTGAGCGTGGATACGCTGGTCGAGGAGCCGCTCGATACGCCGCTGGGCTTTGGCACGGGTGCGGGTGTGATCTTTGGCGCCACGGGCGGTGTGATGGAGGCCGCCGTGCGCTCGGCCTATTACCTGGTGACGGGCAAGAACCCCGACGCGGACTTCTTTACCGATGTGCGCGGCCTGGACGGCTGGAAGGAGGCCGTGGCCGATATCGATGGCACCAAGGTGCGCGTCGCCGTGGCACACGGGCTGGGCAACGCCGCCCGCCTGCTCGACGCGATTCGCGACGGCCACGTGAACTATGACTTCGTTGAGGTCATGGCGTGCCCGGGCGGCTGCGTCGGCGGCGGCGGTCAGCCCATCCACGACGGCTGCGAGCTGGCAGCCGAGCGCGGTCAGGTGCTGTGGGGCCTGGATGCCGCTGCGGACATTCGCTTCTCGCACGAGAATCCCGATGTCCAGGCGTGCTACCGCGAGTTCTTGGGCGAGCCGCTCTCGCCGCTGGCCGAGGAGTTGCTGCATACCGACCATCACGCTTGGACGATGCCTAACGAGGGGACGTGCTAGCGATGCACGCGTTTGATGTTGAGGTGTCGCGCCGGGGGTTTGCCTCGGCGCTTGCCGCGGGTGCACTGTCGCTTGCGCTCGCGGGCTGTGGCGGCGGGGCCGCCGGTGCCGGGTCCGCCGCGGACTCGGCTGCCGGGTCTGCTGCGGGCAGTTCTGCTGCCGAGTCGGTCGAGGTGCACGCCGCCTCGCTCAAGGGGCCGACCTCGATTGGCCTGGTGCAGTTTATGGACCAGGCTGCCGATGGCGAGACGGACAATGAGTTCGACTTTGCGATCAACACCGCCGCCGACGAGATTGTGCCCAAGGTCATTCAAGGCGATATCGACATTGCCCTGGTGCCGGCCAACGTGGCGAGCGTGCTCTACAACAAGACCGAGGGCGCGGTGCAGGTCATCGACATCAACACGCTGGGCGTGCTGAACGTGGTGACGGGTAACGCGGACGTTACTTCGTTTGGCGATCTGGCGGGCCATACCGTCTACATGACGGGCAAGGGCACCACGCCGGAGTACGTCATGAACTACCTGTTGGAGCGCGCGGGCCTGACCGGTCAGGTGGCGCTCGAGTTTAAGAGCGAGCCCACCGAGGTGCTGTCGGCCCTGCTTGCCGATCCGTCCGCCGTGGGCGTGCTGCCGGAGCCGTTCAAGACCGCTGCCATCGCCAAGAGCGAAGGCAGGCTGTCGGCGCCGGTGAGCCTGACCGATGTGTGGGACGAGCTGGCAGGTGACACGGGCTCCCGTTTGCTGACGGGCGTGACCGTGGTGCGTCGGGCCTTTGCCGAGGAGCATCCCGAGGCCGTGGCGGAGTTCTTGCGCTGCCATGAGGCGAGCGTGAAGGCCGTCAATGCGGCGCCGGCGGACTGGGCTCAGGCCGTGGTCGATGCGGACATCGTGGATAACGCCACGATTGCCGAAAAGGCGATTCCCGGGTGCATGCTTGTGTGCCAGACGGGGAAGGATATGAAGGCGGCGCTCGGTGGGTACCTGCAGGTGCTGGCCGATGCGGACGCGAGCGCCGTGGGTGGCAAGCTCCCGGCTGACGATTTCTACTACATGGAGTAGCCCGTGCGTGCGTTTGCTCGACAAATGACGGAGCGTATGAAGGCGGTGGCGGCAGCGGGTGCCGTCGCCGCCTTTTGGCTTGCCGCGTGGATGCTGGTGGCGGCGTTGGTAGCGCAGCCGCTGATCTTGCCGGGGCCGGGTGCTGTTGCCTTGGCGCTGCTGCGCCTGGTGTGCGATGGCGGCACCTGGACGATTTTGGCGGGCTCGGGCGCGCGAATACTGGGCGGGCTGGCGCTTGCCGCGGTGTGTGGTGGCGTGCTTGCCGGGATTTCGTCACGGTCGCGGGCGTTCGCGCACTTGGTGGCTCCGGCGCTGTCGTTTGTAAAGGCGACGCCGGTCGCCTGCGTGGTGGTCCTGCTGCTTATTTGGTTGGGATCGGCGCGCGTGAGCATCGCCGCTGTCTTTTTGATGGCGCTGCCGGGCGTGTATTTTTCGCTGGCCGAGGGCTTGGCACGGGTGAATAAACCGCTGGAGCAGATGTTCCGTCTGCATGGCGTGCGCGGCTGGCGCCTGTTTTGCGCCCATACCTGGCGCGAAGTCCTGCCGTTTGTGCTTTCGTGCGCCCGCGCCGTGATCGGCATGAGCTGGAAGGCCGGCGTGGCAGCCGAGCTGATCGGCATGGCGGTGGGCACCGTGGGTGAGCGCATCTATCAGGCAAAGCTTTTGATTGAGACGGCTGATTTGCTGGCGTGGACCGTGCTGGTCGTTGCCGCCTCGTGGGCGTGTGAGCGCGTGCTGGTGTGGCTGCTGCGGGTTTCGGGACCCGTGGCGTGGCGCGCGGCCGTGCGGGCGCATGGACATGGACTGCGCGGGCGTGCGGGGGCTGCGAGCGATGGCACTGCAGCGGAGCTTGCGCTTGCCGTGGGCGATCGTGCGCCGTGGGCTCCGGCACTGGACGGTCTGGCGCTCAACGTGCCCGCGGGCGGGCGTATCTGTGTGATGGGTGCTTCGGGTGCGGGCAAGTCGACGCTGCTTGCGCTAGCGGCGGGGGAGTCCGCGCCGTGCTCGATGGTGTTTCAGGATGCACGCTTGGCCGAGTCCGCCTCGGCGCTGGATAACGTGCTGGTGTGCGCCGATGCGCGCGTGGATGCTTCGAGCGCCGCGGCATTGCTGCGCCTGCTGGTGCCGGGAGTCGATGTGGATGCTCGCGTGGCCGAGCTTTCGGGCGGGCAGCGCCGTCGCGTCGAGATCGCTCGAGCCCTGCTGTGCCCGGGCGGCGCGGTGATTCTTGACGAGCCCTTTACCGGCCTGGATGCCGCCGCGCGCGATGCGACGACCAAGGTCGTGCTCGACCTGCTCGACGGCCGCACGCTCTTGCTTGCCACGCACGACGCCGCCGACGCTCAGGCCCTCGATATCTCGGACATCATCACGCTCTAAAAACTAACTCAGCAACAAAATGATTCGTTTTCCTCCGTCCCCATGGGGTCTGGTGTGGTATTCTATCTGCGGGGTAATACTTAGGAATCCCAAGTAATACCAACGCCGCAGAAACAAACTCCAGATGCGGGTCAATCGGGTTGCCTTCACAGCCCGTCGCCCAGCCGCGTGGCCCGCATCTATCCGCACCACCGTCGTTTCAAAAAGGAAGCGCCATGGCAGAACACATGACCCCCGTAGTCGCGAAGGTCTTGCCCGAGGAGAAGGCAGCCTTCGCGGCGGCAACCCAGCTCGTGGGCACCACGCCGTCCAACGCCATCCGCATGTTTATCGCCGCGTTCAATCGCTGCGGCACCTTTCCGTTTGACATCTCGCCCAACGGGGCCTTTGGCAAAGAGTGCCCCCAACAGCTAGTCGTTGAAGAACGTCCCCAATGACTAGTCGTCGGGAGGAGGTTGGCATGCTCAATGCGATGATTTGGGCGCTTGCCTGTTTTGGCGTCGTCGCTGCCGATATTGCCCTGAGCATGGTTTTGTTCTCCGCGTTGGACATCGTGTCGGCGCTGACAGGTTTTCCGGTCGACAATCTCGATATCCAATGGTTTCAGGCTGCCGCTCAGACGGCGTCATTTTTGATGGCGCTGCTGTGGTGGCGTTATCTGTGGCCCCGCTCCTTCATGGCGCGCCGGCAAGGCGAACGCCCACTCGGCGGGGGAGCAAGTGCTGTATGGAAGCGCATCGCTTGCGTTGTCGTGATTGGCCTTGCCCTGCAGGTGGTCGTTGGCTACGTGACCGACGCCGTGCTGTCGCTGTTGCCCGACGCCGCGGCCGACTACAGCGAGCTTATCGAGGAAACAGGTATGGGCGACACCAGCTATCTCGCCGTCCTGACTACGGTGCTCGGCGCCCCATTTTGTGAAGAGCTGCTGGTGCGCGGCATTATTTTTGAGTTTTCGCTCCGAGCGTTTAATCCGCAGTGCCGCCCACTTTGGAAGCGCCCGCGTCGTGCGAGCGCGCAGAACGGCGCCATGGTGCCCTGGGCGGCCCCAAGTACGTGGGGTATCGCAGCGGCGATTGTACTGCAGGCGGCAATCTTCGGTTTTATGCACATGAATTGGGTGCAGGGTTGCTACGCGGGTGCCGCTGGCCTCATCTTTGGTTGGGTGCTCGTGACGACCGGAAAGCTCCGCTACACGATCCTGCTGCACTTTGCCTTTAACGCCGGGTCGTACCTCATGGGCCTGCTGTGGTTTGTGAATACACCGCTCGACGTGGTGGTCACGGTTGGCATCGCCGGCTTTGTGCTGGTAGAGTCGATGCGCTCGCTGCTACGATTGTGCATTCCCGTGTCGCGCGAAGCTGATCGGTCTGAGTAATAACGCCTTTAACTAGACCGATGCGTCCTGAACGCACCTGGCGTTTCGCCGAATGTTTCTTTAAATTTTGAGTAAAAGAATGACATGTTGGATATGCCGACTTTTCGGGCTACATACTGCACGCTGCGCTCGGTGTTATTGAGAAGATATGCCGCCTCTGTGAGCTGCTGGTTGAGCTTGATTTGCGAAAACGTTTTGCCGGTTTTTTGCTTGATCAAGCTGCTGAGATAGCTGGTGCTATAACCCGTATCGCTCGCAATGCTTTCGAGCGTGCAGTCGCCGTAACTTCGCTCAATATGATTCAGAATCGACACGATGCGTTCGTCCGACATGATCGCCTGGTTATCAGTTGCGGAGCGTCGGTACAGTCCTCGAATGAGAACAAGGAATAGGCTGACGGCGAGGTGCCTCATGAGTTCATTGGAATAGGCATCTTTAAAGTGATATTCGATAAAGAGCATCTCGATGAGGCGTCGCGCATGTCGGGCGTATTCCTCTGGAAGAATGAGATATTTTCGGGCCTCGCGGTTTTTGGACACAAAATCAAATAGAAGATTCGTTAATGGTGACGCGCCGGGTAGCTGGCTCAGGAACAACGAATCGAACATTTCTTTTTTGAAGACGATCGAAATGACGATATCATGCTCGCCCTTAACGTATGGAACGCTTCTGACTACGCCGGTGTTGCAAATGAGCACGTCGCCCTTTTTAAGGAGTAGTCGCCGTTCGTTGACGATAAACGTGCAGACGCCGTCGTACACGTAGTTAAGCTCCATATCCCGATTGATATGAGGAGGAATATCGGTAAAGCGCGACTCCTTGATAAGGCCCACGGGGTTTTCGTCGAGAGTTTCTTTCCAATCAAACAGATAGACCTCTTCGCCGTTAATGGTTGTGGTTTCCACCCTGTTATATCGCGGGCTGAGCTCTCCCGGATGTGTGCGATGCCACTCTTCGGTCTCGGTATGCGTATAGAGCAGCTGTTTGAGATTCGAATCCATGGGGTGCTCCAGCGGTGAACGGTAGAATCGATACCTTGAACGGTATTATATCTAAAAAAATGTTATAAAGCCACGCTTTCTATGCGATATCTTATGCATCTTGTTCTTCCTAGTATTGGGTTATCCGCTGGAGCATCCGATCAAGGAGGGCAAATGGGTAAGTTAAAACATGGGTTTGACTCCGACTTTTTATGGGGCGGAGCCATATCGTGCTCGCAGGCCGATGGCGCCTGGAATGAGGGCGGAAAGGGAAAGTCGACGCAGGATTGTCGATGGCTGGATGGTACCTGGACTCATGACCAGATTGAGGACAAGCATCAAAACAACCCATTCTGCCATGACGAGCTAATGAACGCTCTCGCAGATGATGGCGTTGAGTTCTACCCGTTTAGGCGTGGCAACGACTTCTATCATCACTATCGTGAGGACATCGCGCTTTTT
The DNA here is from genome assembly GCA_902497075.1 of uncultured Collinsella sp. Taxonomy (GTDB): domain Bacteria; phylum Actinomycetota; class Coriobacteriia; order Coriobacteriales; family Coriobacteriaceae; genus Collinsella. The sequence goes on along the minus strand of CABVDG010000015.1, from coordinate 12,933 downwards.
GCGGAGATGGGCCTCAAGCTGTTCCGCACCTCTATTTGCTGGAGCCGAATCTATCCTAACGGAGATGACCTTGAGCCTAACCGCGAAGGCATCGAGTGGTATCGAAGCATGCTGGGTGAGTGCAAAAAGCACGGCATTAAGACCTTCGTCACCATGCTCCACTATGACATCCCGGTAAATCTTGTCACCACATATGGGGGATGGAAGAATCGCAAGACGATTGACTTCTTCGCCCGCTATGTCGAGACAATCGTTACGGAATTGGGCGATCTGGTCGATTTCTGGCTGCCTTTTAACGAGTTCAATGCAGCGCGTTTTTCGCCTTGGGACGGGGTCTGTCTGGTCAAAGACGAAGAGGGGGAGAACTTCGATCGAGCCATCTTCCAGTGCCTGCACCATGAGTTCGTTGCCAATGCGCGTGCCGTCGAGATTGTCCATCGTCTTTCGCCCGATACTCCCGTTGGCGGCATGATCGCTCGATTCTGTACGTATCCCGCCACCTGCCGTCCCGAAGATAACATGCAGGCTATTCACGACGACCAGTATTCCAACTGGTTCTATACGGACGTGATGGCTCGCGGAAAATACCCCGCTTATATGAATCGCTATTTCGATGCGTGCGATATCGAGATTCAAATGGAACCGGGCGATGAAGAGCTCATCGCTCGCAACACGGTCGACTTCCTGGCCTTCTCGTACTACTTTTCCCAGGTATCCACCTGCGATCAGGGATGGGAGAAGACTGCGGGCAATCTGGTCATGGCAAACAAGAACCCTTATCTCGAGACGAGTGAGTGGGGCTGGCAGCTCGATCCCATTGGCCTGAGGGTTACCCTTAACCAGATGTATGACCGCTATGGGCTGCCTCTGTATATCGCCGAGAACGGCCTCGGTACATCTGACGTGGTCGAGGAGGATGGCAGCATCCACGACGAGTATCGAATCGATTATTTGCGCCAGCACATAAAGTGCCTTAAAGAGGCGGTGATCGATGGCGTTGACGTGCGCGGATATATGATCTGGGGATTCATTGACCTTGTTGCCTGCGGTCCTCTTACGATGGACAAGCGCTACGGGCTTATCTATGTCGATCTGGATAATTGCGGCCACGGCACTGCGAAGCGCTTGCGTAAAGACTCTTTCTATTGGTACCAGAAATGCATCGCCACCAATGGCGAAGACCTTGGGTAGGAGTGATTGTTATGGCAGACAAGAAGGAACTGGCCGCTCGTGTCCTCGAGCTCGTGGGCGGCGCCGATAACGTTGTTATGGCAACGCACTGCATTACAAGGCTGAGGTTCAACCTGAAGGACGATAGCAAGGCAGACCTGGAGGCCCTTAAGACGCTTGACGGCGCCTTGGGCGCGCAGGTTAAAGACGGGCAGTGGCAGGTTATCATCGGCGCCAGCGTGGGGTCGGTATATGACGAATTGGAGCCCATGCTTGGCGACAGGATGGGTGGCGAGGTCTCCGCCGACGCCGAGCAGCCTGAGCTCCAAAAAGGTTCGGCTCGCGTATTCGATATCATCACCGGCATCTTCTCCGCTATCATTCCCGCACTGGTGGCGGGAGGCATCGTAAAGGGCATCCTGGCTGCTATCGCGGCTTTTGGAATCGACACGGGTGCCGGCGACTTTGCGATATTCAATATGATTTCGGATATCCCGTTCTACTTCTTGCCGTTTTTGCTGGCAATGTCTACAGCTGATAAGTTCCGAGTCAACCGTTCGCTTGCGCTTTGTGTTGCCGGATCGCTGATGTACCCGACTATTGTCAACGCTGTCGGTACGGGCGAGACGCCTCTTGCGTTGTTCGGTTTTACGGTGCCGATTTTTAGCTACGCCGATTCCGTGTTCCCGGTCATCTTTGGCGTCATTGGCTTGTCTTTTGTATATCGCGCAATCGACAAAGTCGTGCCGGATCTCTTTAAGCTCGTTGTCGTTCCGGCGCTCTCCCTTGCTATCGTGATTCCGGTCAACCTGTTTGTGCTCGCCCCGATTGGTGCCTGGTGCGGTCTTGGTCTTGCCAACGGTATCGTTTGGCTATTCTCGACGTTAGGTCCCGTTGCCGGTTTTCTGCTGGGCTTCTTTATGCCGCTTATCGTGCTCTTTGGCATGCACCAGTCGACGAGCCCCATCCAGATTTCCAATATCGCAACGCTGGGGTATGACTATCTGCTCCCGATCTCTTTCTGCCATAACCTCGCCGAAAGCGGTGCGTCTTTTGGTGCAGCTCTGCGCATGACCGACGAAAAGCTCAAGTCCGCTGCAATGACGTGCGCCTTCTCAGCATTTATGGGAATTTCCGAGCCCGCCTTGTTTACCGTTCAGGTTCCTAACAGGACTCCGCTTATCGCTGCGATGATTGCGGATGGCATTGGCGGCGCGCTCACCGTTGTTCTGGGCGCTAAGTGCTTCGGCTTTGTTATGCCTGGCATTACCTCGTTGCCCGTTTATGCCGATCCAAGCGGCAATCCCATGAACCTGATCATGATTGTCGTCTGCATCGCTTTGACTTGGGTTATCTCTGCGGCGCTCTCGTTTGCGCTCTATGGTCGTTTCGACAAAAAGTAACAACGTCTTGAGATAGACAATATTAATCGGCCGCTCGCCGGGGAATCGTTCTGCGACGCCCCGGCGAGCGGCATTTTATTGGTGGGGCGTGTCGTGTCGCCAACGGCGGCATGCCGCCTCGCCGCGCTAGTTGCGACGCCCGCCTGCGTTGGCGCCCTGTCGTCCCTGCGCCGCGCGGTTGCGGCCCGCGGTGTTCTGCGCTCGCGACATGCCGCCGTGGCCCTTGCTGCCTTTGGGTCCCTTGCCGGCGGCGCCACCGTGTGGCTTGCCGCCCTTCTTGCCGGTGCCATGCCCACCGCCAGCAGACGTCTCGCCCGGGCGCGGCGGCACGGGACGGATCAGGCAATGCTTGGTGTAGCCGATCAGGTCGCGGCGGCCAGCCTTTTCCAGCGCCTCGCGTACCAGCTTGTAGTTCTCGGGCTTGCGATACTGGATGAGCGCGCGTTGCATGGCCTTCTCGTGCGGGTCGCGCGCTACATAGATCGGCTCCATGGTGCGCGGGTCCACGCCGGTGTAGTACATGCACGTCGACATGGTGGACGGTGTGGGGTAGAAGTCCTGCACCTGTTCGGGCATGTAGCCCATGTCGCGCACGGCTTCGGCAAGGTCCACGGCTTCCTTCATGGTTGAACCGGGGTGGCTCGAGATCAGATATGGCACCACGTACTGCTTGAGTCCGTATTCGCGGTTCAAGCGTTCAAATTTACGGCAGAATGCGTCGTAGACAGCTCGGCTCGGCTTGCCCATCACGGACAGCACCGCGTCGCTCACGTGCTCGGGCGCTACGCGCAACTGGCCCGAGACATGGTGTTCCAGCAGCTCGCGTAAAAACTCGTCCGAGGCATCGGCCATGGTGTAGTCAAAGCGGATGCCGCTGCGGACGAAGACCTTTTTGACGCCCGGCAGCTGGCGTAGGTCGCGCAGCAGCTGCGTGTAGCCGCTCTCGTCGACCACCATGTTCTTGCACACGCTCGGCCATAGGCAGCGCTTGTTCTTGCACACGCCGTGCTTGAGCTGCTTGTCGCAGGCGGGACGGCTAAAGTTGGCCGTCGGTCCGCCTACGTCGTTGATGTAGCCCTTAAACTCGGGATCGCGCGTGAGCAGCTCGGCCTCGCGCATGATCGAGTCGTGGCTGCGCATCTGCAACACGCGGCCCTGGTGGAAGGTGAGGGCGCAAAACGAGCACTCGCCAAAACAGCCGCGGTTGGAGCTAATGGAAAACTTGATCTCGGCAAAGGCCGGCACGCCGCCTGCCGCGTCGTAGTCGGGATGCCAATCGCGTGCGTAGGGGAGTTCGGCAACCTCGTCCATCTCGTCGGTGGTGAGTGTTGCCGACGGCGGGTTCTGCACCACGTACACGCTGTTGGGATATGGCTCTACCAAGCGATGGCCGGTGATAGGGTCCATATTTTGCTGCTGCACGTTAAAGCTGCGCGCGTAGTTGAGCTTGTCGGCGGCAAGGTCGTTCCAGCTGGGCAGCAGGTCGTAGTCGTAGACCTCGTCGAGCGAGCTGGTGCGGTAGACGGTGCCATTGATATAGGTGATCTGATCGACGGGCAGCCCCGCGTCGAGCGCGTCGGCGATCTCGACAATCGCGTGCTCGCCCATGCCGTAGATGAGGATGTCGGCGCCCGAGTCGAGCAGTACCGAGCGCTTGAGCTTGTCCTGCCAGTAGTCGTAGTGGGCCAGACGGCGCAGGCTCGCCTCGATGCCGCCGATGATGATGGGAGCGTCCTTGAACGTCTGGCGAATGAGGTTGCCGTAGACCGTGACGGCACGATTGGGGCGGTGCCCCTCCTCGCCACCGGGGGTATAGGCGTCGGTATGGCGGCGGTGCTTGGTCACCGAATAGTGGTTGACCATGGAGTCCATGTTGCCGGCGCTGACGAGAAAACCCAGGCGCGGTTCGCCGAGCACGGTGATGCTGGCGGGGTCGGTCCAGTCGGGCTGGCAGATGATACCCACCTTGTAGCCGTGCGCGTCGAGGACGCGGCTGATGATGGCCATGCCAAAGCTGGGATGGTCCACGTAGGCGTCGCCGCAGATGTAGACAAAGTCGCACTGGTCCCAGCCGCGTGCATCCATATCGGCGCGGCTGACGGGGAGGAACTTGTCGCGGCCCGGACGCCAGGGGCGGGCGGGCGTCGCTTGGGAATGCTTGGTGCGGGCGACCGTGGCCTGCGCCTTGCCGCCGCGCTTTTGCTGCTGGCCCTGTTTGCCCTGCTGACTGCGCTGGTTGTTCTGAGCGTGCTGAGGCTTTTTTGCCACGATCCCTCCCGGTGTCTGTATGCTGCACGTAATTGTAACCAGTCTTTTTGGGACGGAGCTAAAAAGACTGGGGGAGTACATGGGCTGGTGAGTGAGAGCGTCGCCGCGCCCGCCGTTTGTTTCCAGACTGTGTATCCCTGCGTCGAAGGAGCCGTCTCGCGCGCACGCCATGTTGTCAATGGGTTACAGTATGAACGGCGGCTATGTTTCCGCCAACGCACGAGAGAGTCGTCAACAAGGAGGATGCACGACGATGCAGCGTGCCAAACAGATATCGGAGTCCATTGAGCTGGGCATCATCTTGGCGCTCGCCGGCGGCTTTATGGATGTGTATTCGTACATTGGGCGCGACCATGTTTTTGCAAACGCGCAGACGGGCAACATCCTGCTTGTGGGCGTGAGCATCTCGGAGGGCAATTGGGCACTTGCGGGGCGCTACTTCTTCCCTGTGGTGTCGTTTGCCGTGGGCATTATGCTTGCCGACCTGGTACACGAGCGTTTTGGCAGCGTGATCCACTGGCGTCAGGTGACGGTGTTTTTTGAAGCCGTTATCTTGTTGGGAGTGAGCTTTATCCCGGGCGGCAATTTCAACCTGCTCGCCAACTGCCTCACCTCGTTTGCCTGCGGCATGCAGGTCGAGAGCTTCCGCAAGATTCACGGTCACGGCATCGCTACGACCATGTGCATCGGCAACTTGCGCAACGCGCTGCAAAACGTGGACGATTACATCATCACCCACAGGCGCGGCTTTTTGGAAAACGGGCTGCTGTACTTTGGCGTGATCTTTACCTTTGTGTTTGGCGCCGTGTTGGGCAACTGGTGCATTGAGCGCATGGGCCTGCATGCCATCGTCGTGGCGAGCTTGCTGCTGTTTGTCGCGTTTGCCATCATGTTTATCGACCGCGAGCGCGACTTGCGCTTACGCTGGAAGGTTGCGGCCGAGGCTTGGAAAGAGGGCTGTCGAAAGTAACCGAATGCGGCAAAGGGGCTGTCCCTTTGCCGCAATATTTTTCATCATCTGTTGAAACGCTTTAACAAATTTGACGTTCTCACGTGCTTTTCGTTTCAAAAGCGTTAGGATGGGACTTATAGTGCGGGGCGTAACGGGTGCCCCGCGCACGATAGGAGGCTATCAATGGCTAATCGTTTCGTTCTCAACACCATTTCTTACCATGGTTCCGGCGCCATCAAGGAGATCCCCGGCGAGCTCCAGCGTCGTGGCTACAAGAAGATCTTCGTCTGCTCCGACCCCGATCTGGTCAAGTTCGGCGTTACCGCTAAGGTGACCGACGAGCTCGACGCCGCCGGCATCGCTTGGAGCCTCTACTCCGAGATTAAGCCCAACCCCACCATCCAGAACGTCAAGGACGGCGTCGAGGCCTTCAAGGCCGCCGAGGCTGACGCTATCGTGACCATTGGTGGTGGCTCCTCCATGGACACCGCCAAGGCTATCGGCATCATCATCAACAACCCTGAGTTCGCCGATGTCCGCAGCCTCGAGGGCGTTGCTCCCACTAAGAACCACGCCGTGTTCACCATCGCTGTGCCGACGACCGCCGGTACCGCCGCCGAGGTGACCATCAACTACGTCATCACCGACCCCGAGAAGGTCCGCAAGTTCGTGTGCGTCGACACCAACGACGCCCCCGAGGTTGCCGTCGTCGATCCTGACATGATGGCTTCCATGCCCGCCGGCCTGACCGCTTCCACTGGTATGGACGCTCTGACCCACGCCATCGAGGGCTACACCACCAAGGGTGCTTGGGAGCTCTCTGACATGTTCCACTTTGAGGCTATTAAGCTGATCAGCGAGAACCTGCGTGACTCCGTCGCCGAGGCCAAGTCCGGCCAGCCCGGCTCCGGCCGCGAGGGCATGGCCCTTGGCCAGTATGTCGCCGGCATGGGCTTCTCCAATGTTGGCCTGGGCATCGACCACGCCATGGCTCACACCCTGTCCGCTCACTACGACACCCCGCACGGCGTTGCCTGCGCCATGCTGCTGCCGATCGCCATGGAGTTCAACAAGCCGGTTTGCGCTGAGCGCCTGGCCAAGGTTGCCGTCGCCATGGGTGTTGACACCACGGGTATGAGCACCGACGAGGCCGCCGACGCCGCTATCGCCGCCGTCAAGCAGCTTTCCGCCGACGTGAACATCCCGCACGTCTGCGAGGCCATGAAGGCCGACGAGATCGAGGTCCTGGCCAAGGACGCCATGGCCGACGCCTGCTTCCCGGGTAACCCGCGCGAGGCAACGCTCGACGACGTCATCGAGCTCTTCAAGAAGATCTGCCCGGCTGCCTAACTTGGTTCGGCGGGCTCCTGCCCGTTAGCCCCACAATCGTCCTCGGACATGTCGGAGGCCCCGCTGCGCACTACGTGCGGCGGGGCCTCCTTCTGTCCTGCGGAAAGATTCTGGGGCTTACGGGCAGGGGCCCGCCGGCTCGTTATCGTGGCGGGCGCTGCTCTGGGAAGCTCGACGGGTTGTCTCGCTAGGTAAATAATTGTGCGTGGTGGTATTGTTGCTGTGGGTTTAATTCGATATGAAAGGGTGACATTGGTGTCCCAGATGGATTCTTCGCTTGGTTTTATCACTGACCAGTTGAAGGTGCTGACTTCTATTGCTTCGCCTACGGGCTATACCCGCGCGGCTACTGATTATCTGATGGAGACCCTGCGCGATATGGGGTTTGGGCCTGAGCGTTCCAATAAGGGTAACGTGCTCGTTGAGCTTGGTGGCGAGGGTGAGCCGCTCGTACTGGCGAGCCATGTCGATACCCTGGGCGCCATGGTGCGTTCCATTAAGGACAATGGTCGCCTGCGCCCCACGACGCTCGGCGGGCATCAGTGGTCTACGGCCGATGGCGAGAACTGCACCGTCTACACGCGCGACGGCAATGTCTACACGGGCGTGGTCCTCAATACCGAGCCTTCGGCGCATGTGGCCGACGAGCCGGTCAAGACCATCGAGAAGAACATGGAAATCCTGCTCGATGAGAATGTCGACAGCAAGGACGATGTGCTTGAGCTGGGCATTCAGACCGGCGACATCATCGCTATGGATCCGCGTACCACGGTGACGGAGAGCGGCTACATCAAGAGCCGCTTCCTGGATGACAAGCTTTCGGCCGCCATTTTGCTGGGCTTGGCGCGTGCCGTCGCCGCTGGCGAGGTGACGCTTTCGCGTAAGGTTTCGCTGCTCTTTACCGTGTACGAGGAGGTCGGCCATGGCGGTGCCTTCGTGCCGGCCGACACGCGCGAGATGATCAGCGTTGACATGGGCTGCGTGGGCGACGACCTGGGCTGCACCGAGCGCATGGTGTCGATTTGCGCCAAGGATTCGGGTGGTCCGTACAACTACGACCTGGTGACCACGCTGTCCAATATCGCGCGCGAGCTTGAACTTGACTACGCCATCGACGTGTACCCGCACTACGGCTCGGACGTTGAGGCCACGCTCTCTGCCGGCTACGACATCCGTCACGGCCTGATCGGCCCCGGCGTGTATGCGAGCCACAACTACGAGCGCAGCCACATGGACGGCGTGCGCAACACCTTCGAGCTCGTCCGCGCCTACGTACAGCGCTAAGGAAGCAGTTTGCGACTCGGCTGATCAATCGATAAGGCCCGATCTCTCGGGCCTTTTTTCGCTTTAGGTCGTTTAGTATTATGATGTAAGTAATCTATTAACTAAACGCGTAAATTACTTAACGAGGTGATGCGGCATATGAATACATCTGAGTACTTATCTATGGGTGATGCCGCCCGCCTGTTGGGCGTTACGAAAGCCCGCATATCGCAACTTGCCGCATCGGGGACGCTTGTGTGCGATATTGTGGGCGGCCGGAAGATGATCGAGTACAATTCTGCGACCGCCTACCAAAAGGTCCGCAAGCGAGGACGCCGTCCTGCGGCCGATGTGGGACGCAAGTTTACGCTGATGTCGGCCGACCATGAGGTCGCGCATGTCTCATTTGATCCGACGCGTGAGTTTCCCTTCGAAATCGCCGAGGTCCTCGATGCGCAACGAATGCCGTTTGGCACATGCTCGAGCTCTTCTCCAACGGTGAATAAGCGGGAGCTCAACGCGTGGTGGGGGCATCGGTCGGTGCCCGATGTTCGCCCCGGGCTTATCTCGCGCTACCGCGAGCTGGGAATTGTCAACGGCGTTGAGGCGCCGGTTCAGTGCCTGGGCCTCTCGCTTTCGGATTGCTATTGGCTGCGGCCGGCAGAATGCGATGGGCTCGAATGGCGAAACCTCAATTACTTCGAGAATGATTTTGAGCGATCGGCGCCCGAGGGGCGTTCGGGTTGGCTGGAGGGCATCGGTCTTAAAAATCCCGACAACACATCCGAGGGCGAGCTTCCTAAATCGTGGATGATTCGCAACGGTGTTCGCGTTCTGGTCAAGGGGTGCGGCATGGACGACCAACGGCCCTTTAACGAGGCGGTTGCAACGGCTCTGCATCGTCGCTTGCTTTCCAAGGGGGAGTTTGTTCCTTACACGGTTGAGCGCATGTTCGATGGCCCTGTGTGTCTGTGCGACGACTTTCTTGACGGCCGCGAGGAATATGTTCCGGCTGTTTACGTTAAGAACGCCCTTGGTGGCCAGCGAGGAAGTTCGACGTACGACCGGTACTGCCGCTTTCTTGGTAAGCATGGAGCAGACGAGGCTGCCGTGAGAAGGTCTATGTCGCAGATGATCGTTTGCGATGCCCTTTTGGCCAACAGCGACCGCCATTGGCGAAACTTCGGCATCATCCGTAATGTCGAAACCCTGGAGATAAAACCTGCTCCGCTGTTCGATAGCGGCAACTGCCTGTGGTACAACGTACCAACTGCCGTGCTCGCAGCTGGGGAGTTTGGGTTTTCCGCTAAGCCGTTTGGGCCCGACCCTTCCGTCCAGCTGGCGCTTGCGGATTTGCTCGATTGGTTCGATTCATCGCGGCTCAACGGATTTGTTGATGAGGCGATCGAGATTCTTTCGCAGAGCAAATGGGCCACGGCGGAGGGTCGACTCGAGGCCATCCGCCGCGGCCTCGAGCGTCGCGTAATCGAGGTTGGTGCCGCTGCTGAGGTACTTCGACACGTGCAGCGATAAACCCGCGGCTACTTAAGTGCGCCGGTCACGGTGCCGCCGCCCAGGACGATGTCGCCGCGATAGACTACAACGGCTTGGCCGGGGGCGATGGCGCGCTGCGGCTCGTCAAAGGTCAGCAACATTTGCCCGTCTTCGCCGCACGTAAGGATCGCTGCCTGGTCTTTCTGTCGGTAGCGGTACTTGGCGCCCACGCGGATGCCGCCGGCATCCAGCTCGGCCTCCAGGCGGTCGGCAGGGGCGCTCCAGATCCAGTCGTTGGCCGTGAGCGCCGTGGCCGTCAGGTCCTCTGCCTCGCCCAGATGCACGGTGTTGTTGACGGCGTCGACACCCGTTACGTACACGGGATGCGCCATCGCGACGCCCAGGCCCTTGCGCTGGCCGATGGTGTAGCGCAGCGCGCCGTTGTGGCGCCCGACCACGCTGCCGTCGCGCCACACAATGTCGCCCGGTGCAGCGGGATGTCCGCAACGGCGCTCGATATAGCCCGCGTAGTCACCGTCTGGAATAAAGCAGATGTCCTCGCTTTCGGCCTTCTGGGCGTTGGTAAAGCCCTGCTCGGCGGCTATGCGGCGCACGTCGCGCTCTTTGTCTAGGCCTGCCAGCGGAAAGATCGTGTGCGCCAGGCGCTCCTGCGTGAGCGAATACAAAAAGTAACTCTGGTCCTTTTTGGGGTCCTCGCCGCGATGCAGCTGCCAGGTGCCGTCGGGCGCCTGGCTCGTTTTGGCATAGTGGCCTGTGGCGATGTAGTCGCAGCCCATATCCAGCGCCGCATCCAGCAACGCGCCAAACTTAATATGGCGGTTGCAGATGATACACGGATTGGGCGTCAGCCCCTCCTGGTAGGCGTTCATAAAACGCTCGACAACGTTGCGGTCGAAGGTTTGCTGCAAGTCGAGCACGTGATGGGGTATCCCCAGGCGCTCGGCGACGGCCTTTGCATCGGCGATGTCGCGGTCGACCTTACTCATGCCCGTGGTGGGATCGGGCGCGGGGCAGGTGAGGCGCATGGTGGCACCGACACATTCGTAACCCTGACTTTTGAGCAGATACGCGGTCACGCTGGAATCGACGCCGCCGCTCATGGCGACGAGCACGCGCTTGTTGTGCATGGGGAGGTTCTCCTTGGTGGCATGTGGCCAAAAAAGAAAAGCGGCGCGGGAGGCTGGTTCCGCGCCGCAGACATTGTAGCAAGTTCGGGCGTCCTGTGGGACACCCTGTTGGGATGGGCTCAGGCTGCCAGAAGAGAGGGGAGACCGGCGTGCCTTGGACTCGTTCTAAGAACGAGAGCTCTAGTCCTGGAAGAGTGCCGTGGACAGGTAGCGCTCGCCGGTGTCGGCGAGCAGCGCCACGATGGTCTTGCCCTCGTTCTCGGGGCGCTTGGCCAGCTGCAGTGCGGCCCACACGGCAGCGCCGGACGAAATGCCCACGAGCACGCCCTCCTTGTGGCCCACGGCGCGGCCGGTGGCAAAGGCGTCGTCGTTCTCGACGGGGATGATCTCGTCGTAGACCTGGGTGTCGAGGACGTCGGGCACAAAGCCGGCACCGATACCCTGGATCTTGTGCGGGCCGGCCTGACCCTTGGAGAGCACCGGGGAGGTGGCGGGCTCGACGGCGACGACCTGAATCTCGGGGTTTTGCTCCTTGAGGAACTCGCCCACGCCGGTCACGGTGCCGCCGGTGCCGACGCCGGCGACGAAGATGTCGACCTTGCCGTCGGTGTCGTCCCAGATCTCGGGGCCGGTCGTGGCCTTGTGAATGGCCGGGTTCGCGGGGTTCACAAACTGGCCGGCGATGATGCTGTTGGGAGTCTCCTTCTGCAGCTCCTCCGCCTTGGCGATAGCGCCCTTCATGCCCTTGGAGCCGTCGGTGAGCACGAGCTGCGCACCGTATGCCTGCATCAGCTTGCGGCGCTCGACGGACATGGTCTCGGGCATGGTGATGATCACCTTGTAGCCGCGGGCCGCCGCCACCGAGGCGATGCCGACGCCGGTGTTGCCGCTCGTGGGCTCGATGATGGTGTAGTCGCCGCCACGCACGAGCTTGCCGGCCTTCTCGGCCTCGTCAATCATGCTCTTGGCGACGCGGTCTTTAACGGACCCGGCGGGGTTGAAGTATTCCAGTTTGACGAGCACGCGGGCCTTGAGGTCCTCGTCGGCCTCAAAGTGGGTGAGCTCCAGAAGCGGGGTGTGGCCGATAAGCTGATCGATGGACGTGTAAACATTGCTCATGGTGAACCTCCAAAGTGTTCAAATGACTGGATACCGTGTGGTTTTACGGTGTGTCTAGCAGCGAAACCCACAAACCTTATAGGTTGTTCGTTTAGCTGTTGGGAAGCATAGTAGACACTAAAGCCTAGTAATGCAATAGGAAATAGGAGATTATTGCAAGTTGATTAACCATCTTGACCGGAACGGGTATTTTCAAAGCCAATTTTTCGGCTAGAATTTCAACGGACTAAAAGACCGAAAGGCAGCACTATATATGTTGGTTTCTACTAAGGGCAGGTACGCCCTGCGCGTTATGGTCGACTTGGCCGAGCACCAGGCGACAGGCCGTATCCCGCTTAAAGAGATTGCGGCGCGTCAGGGTATTTCGGAGAAGTACCTCGAGAATATTCTGGCGACGCTCGTGCGCGCCAATATGCTCTCGGGCATGCGCGGCAAGGGCGGCGGCTACGTGCTCACGCGCCCGCCCGAGCAGTACACGGTGGGCGAGATCTTGCGCCTGACCGAGGGCAGTCTGGCGCCGGTCGCCTGCCTGGATGGCAACTGCAAGGGTTGCTCGCGATCTGATGAGTGCCCCACGCTCGACGTGTGGAAGAACCTGGACAAGCTCATCAACGATTACCTCGACGGCGTGACGCTCGATGCACTCGTCGCCCCCAACGAGGGCTACGACTACGTCATCTAACCCAAGCCTGCCATGTGGGGACAGGGTGGAAATGAACTGCATCCCATTTCTTGGACTTTGAAATTAAGGTTCGAGAAAAGGGAG
>CABVDG010000014.1:0-58519 GCA_902497075.1 uncultured Collinsella sp. | reverse complement strand
CTCGCACGGAGAGCACATTAAGTGCTCTCCGGCTCGTGCGGAACTCGCGATCGACTTCGCATGCCGCCGGGCAGCCGGGGCCGACACCCCTCAAAGATTTTCAAAAAAGTTGTTGACGCGCGCGTAACGACTCGTCTAATATATCCCTTGCGCGATGGACCTGTAGCTCAGTTGGTTAGAGCGTCCGGCTGATAACCGGGAGGTCACAAGTTCGAATCTTGTCAGGTCCACCACTTTCTTTCGCAATAAACACCCCAGCGAGAGCCGAGTCGCCGCTGGGGTGTTTATTACTGTCTCCGTGGGGGTTTAGCTCAGCTGGGAGAGCGCGGGCTTTGCAAGCCTGAGGTCAGGGGTTCGATCCCCCTAACCTCCACCATGATGGACCTGTAGCTCAGTTGGTTAGAGCGTCCGGCTGATAACCGGGAGGTCACAAGTTCGAATCTTGTCAGGTCCACCATCAAAACTGTGAAGAGCCTCGGGGCAATTGCCTCGGGGCTTTTTTCTTGTCTGCGATAAATCTCATTTTGGTTTTGTGTGCTGGGCGAAAGATTGGGTAGTATAGCTATTCAATGCGGCGGGCTGCCGCGTGTTAACCGCTACGTACCGGAGGTGTTCCATGGTTCGTGTCGACATAGAGACCATCGTCATGGCCGCCGGTCCCGTGCCATCGCTTATCGTGCTTCGTGAGCGCAGCAGCAAATCGGACTCGCCCGCGCCACTGCGCTCCCTTTCCATTCAGACTGGTTCGTTTGAAGCTGCTGCCATCAGCCGCGGCATCGATAGCGGCCGCGCCGAGCGCCCGATTACCCATGACCTGCTGCTCGATACCGTTGACGCCCTGGGCGCCAAGCTCGAGCGCATCGAGATCGTTCGCGCCGAGCCGCCGGTGTTCTACGCGACGATCGTCGTACTGGCCGATGGCGAGGAGCGCAAGATCGACGCCCGCCCCAGTGACGCCATTGCCCTTGCCGTGCGCAGCAATGCCCCCATGTTTGTGGAGGACGACATCATGAATCGCCTGGGCACTGTTTCCACCCACGCCGAGGATGTCGACGACGAGCAGGAGTTCGAGAAGTTCGACGAGTTCGTCCATACGCTCTCCCCCGATGACTTCTAAATGTCTGGCACGCGAGCGGAGAGGTCGCTGATGGGTACCCGCGTATCGGCTGAAGCGGCCGCCATCGCGCGTGAAGCCCAGATGCGCTCGGAGGCTTCTGAGGCGGCTCGCATTGCCTATGTGACGCAGGCCCGCACGCTTCGCGAGCGCCGCGGCTCGTTTATCAAGATGGTTGTCGTCTCCGTCCTTGTCGCGGCAATCTGTTCGCGCCTTCGTGGTACAGTTGGTGCGCTTGGGTTTTCGATTTCAACAGGCTTGGTAATCTGGGGTGTGGTCGATGCAGTAATGCTGACCAGCCAGATCAAGGTACTCGACAAGCGCGCGATGGATATGATGCGCGCCCGCGACGCTGCCGCCAAGATCGCTGCCGAGGCACAAGAACTGTAACGACGCCAGACTCGATGGGAAGGTCTAAAGATGGCACAGGATATGCAGGACGCCGGTAACGTCTCCGCCGAGCTCGACGCCATGGTGTGTGACCTGATTGGTGCGTTCTTGGACGACCTCGCCGCCGGTGAGAATCCGGGTGTAGTTGTGGCGATCGAGGACGCTACTTCCAACCGATATCTGGCGGCGCTCGACGAGGACGGCGAGGAGGCATGCCTGGAGGCTGCCACCAACTTTATCTCCGAGCACAAGATGGGCCTCAAGGACGAGGGCCTGGGCCGCATAGCCCGCTATGCCATCGGCTACACCGGTTGTGTCGAAATTGACGGCGGCTATCACGACGCCCTGCTTGTGAGCTTCTTCGAAACCACGCTCGAGAGCGGTTTTTCGGCATACGTGCTGTATGAGGGCATGGGTGCCGGCGATGGTTTTATGTGGAGCGACCCTGAACCTGCAGGTGAGGAAACCCCTCTTATCTAAAATCGCTAAAATAAACGAGTTTTCGGTAAAAGGCTCAATATTCCCGCTGAGCGTTGTATCGCTGGGCGGGCCGCATACGCGTGCCGTTTGTATATGGATAGAAGATAGGGGAACTACATGCGCGTAGACAATCTGAGGAACATCGCCATCATCGCCCACGTCGACCACGGCAAGACGACGATGGTCGACAAGCTCCTGCGTGCCACGGACGCCTTCCGTGCCAACCAGCAGGTCGAGGACCGCGTCCTGGACTCTAACGACCAGGAGCGCGAGCGCGGCATCACGATTCTCGCCAAGAACATCTCTATCGAGTACAAGGACGTCAAGATCAACGTCATCGACACCCCGGGCCACGCCGACTTTGGCGGCGAGGTCGAGCGCGTGCTGCGTATGGCCGACGGCGCCCTGCTGCTGGTCGACGCTTTTGAGGGCCCCATGCCCCAGACCCGTTTCGTGCTGCGTCACGCTATCGACACCGGCCTCAAGATCATGATCGTTATCAACAAGATCGATCGTCCGGGCGCCAACCCCGAGAAGGCCTACAACGACTGCCTGGACCTTATGGCCGACCTGGGTGCCACCGACGACCAGCTCGAGTTTGCCATGGAGCACGTGGTCTACGCCAGCGCCATGAATGGCTTTGCCCGCCTTGACCCCAACGACGGCAACATGGACATGTATCCGTTGCTCGACATGATTATCGACGACATGCCCGCGCCCGAGGTTGACGAGAACGCCCCGCTGGCCATGCAGTGCGTGACCATCGACCACTCCAACTTCGTTGGCCGTATCGGCATCGGTCGCGTGTACTCCGGCACCATCCATCAGGGCGATCAGATCCTGGTCGTCAAGAACGACGGCTCCAGCGCCACCGCTACCGTCAAGCAGCTCTTTACCTTCGACTACCTGGGCCGCACCGAATGCCAGGAAGTCGGCGCCGGCGACATCGCTGCCGTCGTGGGCATCGACCGCACCGATATCGGCGATGTCTACACCGATCCCGAGAATCCCGTTGAGCTCGAGCCCATCGAGATCGACCCGCCGACCCTGTCCATCGTCTTTGAGGCTTCGACCTCCCCGCTCGTCGGTCGCGACGGCGACATCGTTGGTGCCCGTCAGCTCAAGGAGCGCCTGTTCAACGAGGCCGAGAACAACGTGACCATGAAGATCGAGGAGCTCGAGGACAAGAGCGGCGTCGAGGTCTCGGGTCGCGGCATCCTGCACCTGTCCGTTCTGATGGAGTCCATGCGTCGCGAGGGCTTTGAGTTCCAGGTTGGCCGTCCCCGCGTTCTGTTTAAGAAGGACGAGAACGGCAACAAGATGGAGCCCGTCGAGCAGGCCGTCGTCGAGTGCCCGGACGAGTACTCGGGCAAGGTCGTTGAGGTCTTCGGTACCTCCGGCGGCATCATGACGAGCATGGATACCTCGGGCATCGTGACGCACCTCGAGTTTAAGATCCCGACCCGCGGCATCATGGGCCTTAAGAACCGCATCATGAACGTCACCCACGGCGAGGGCGTGTTCTACCACACCTTCCTGGAGTATGGTCCTTACGCCGGCGAGATCGGTAACCGTCAGAACGGTGCCATGATCTCCATGACCACCGAGAAGGCGGTTGCCTACGCCCTGGGCACGCTGCAGGAGCGCGGCCAGCTGTTTGTTGAGCCGGGCACCGAGTGCTACGAGGGCATGATCGTGGGCGAGCGCAGCAAGGCTGGCGACATGGTCGTCAACATCGCCCGTACCAAGAACCTGGGCAACCAGCGTTCCTCGACCTCCGATATCTCCGTCCAGCTGGTGCCGCCTCGCACCTTCTCGCTGGAGGAGGCGCTGGAGTACATCGCTGACGACGAGCTGGTCGAGATCACTCCCAAGAACATCCGCCTGCGCAAGCGTCTGCTCAACGCCACCGACCGCAAGAAGGCCGCCGTTCGCGCCGGTCAGGTCAACAAATAAGCACTGGGGCTTATAACCGCCAATAAGAAAGGGCGTCGACCGCAATGGTCGGCGCCCTTTTTGGTGCAAGGGGAACAGATTCGTTTGCACCACCACAAAGGTGCCTGTCCCCTTTGTGGTGGTTGGCGGCTAAGCGGTGGGGAGTTCCGGCGTATTAGCCGGCTGTTGCGACTTGAGGTGGGCGTTGCGCCAGATGATCTGGATAACGTAGCCGAGCGTGAAGACAAAGGCCACGCCGCTGATGAAATCGCCTACGAGGGGGATTGCCGTAAGCACGCCCGCGGCGATACCGCCCACGGCTGCCATGGCGTAGCGGTTCTGGTTGTGTCCGACCATGCGGGCGATTGCGCACCCCGCAAAGGCACTCGACACCAATGCGATGCCGATAACGCCGCACAAGAGGGCTCCGGCAAGCGACAGGCCAGCGATAGAGATAATCAGCAGTAGGACGGCGGGGGCGACAGCAATCGTACCCAGAAGACCGCTCACCCACAGGGGCGCGGGGTGCTGGTGGAGCATACCGGCGGCGCTGGCAGTCGCACGCGGAAAGACGAGCTCGAGCAGCAGAGCGACAAAGCAGGTCGAGAGTGCCGCGGCGACGATGCCGCCGATGACATCGTTAACGGTGGAAGTATCCTCGTTTTCGGTGCGGTCGATCTTGAGGGCACCGACCTCGGCTCCCGCGGCGCGCTCGGGGTCCTCGGAGACGTGCGCGTTCACGGTGCCGGTGATGTGGGCGTTCTTGCCCAGGATGAGCTTGTCGGCCCAAACCTCGACATCGCCCTCGACGGTGCCATCGATGGTCACCGTATCGCCCGCGAGCGCTGCCGACTTGGTAGAGCCGCGCAGGGCAACCGTCTCGCCTATCGCATAGAAGCAGTAGGCGGTGCTGTCGGAATTGAGCACGACGTGCTGACCGACGACCGTGACGCTGCCATCAACCGTAGTCTTGGCAATGTCGATGGTGCGCGCCGCAAGACGAACGGCGCCGCCCACCGTGCAGTCGCGGATCGAGAGGGTATCGCCCGCAGCGATGATATCGCGGTCGATGGAGGTGTCGTCCAGGTTGAGGCTCTGACCTGCCCAGTACAGGTCACCTTCGACGCCGGACGGAGTGGCGTCGTTGTCGGTCGCAAGTACGTTGCCTGCGGTGTCCGTGCCGGCAAGAGCCGTAGCAGGAAGTGCGGTGAGCGCCAGAGCGATGAGCGCGAATAGGATGGTGATGCGGCCCCACGCTTTACGGCGTTGGGTCGACGGGAATTGATTGTGGGGCATAGTGAATCCTTCGTCAGATGCTCGATATGCACCTAACAGGGTACCCAACGCGTGGGCGCTCTAAAAGAACCTCTCGGTTGCATTTCGAAGGATGAGCCCGCGCAATCTACTTTTTGTGGTGCAAAAAGCGCGCGATGTCCTCTTCGGTGGGGCTTTTGATGTCAAAACGCAGCGACAGCCAGCGCAGCCCCATGGTTACCGCAACGCATACGATCAACGCGGTGATGTTGCTGACGACGCCGCTCATGACAAGGCATACATAGCTTGTCGATCCGGCGATGGCGGCGATGGCATAAAAGTTAGTACGTTGGAAAATGCCCGGAACCACGCCCATAAAGCCATCGCGCAACATGCCGCCGCCCACCGCGGTGAAAAAGCCCATCATGATGCACACCGCCGGTGCAAAGCCGTAGACCAGCGCCTTGTCTGCTCCAGTGGCGGCGTAGATGCCGACCGAGATGATGTCGAGCAGGGGAATGAGTTTTTCGGGCTTGTCGACGATTGCCGGGAAAATATAGATGATGGCTGCCGTGGCAATGGAAAGCGGCAGCGCCATTGGCTGGTTGAGGATGTAGACGTTGCCCACCTGCAGCGTCATGTCGCGTAAAAGACCGCCGCCCAAGCCACAGACCACGGCGAGCGCGACCGCACCCACCAGGTCGAGCTTGTGCTCGCGCGCGACCAACACGCCCGAGATTGAAGCCGCGACGACGGCGAACATTTCGAGCCAAAACGGGATGGCGACCATGGCATCCGTGGCGTGTGAGGTAACGGTCATAGCGGCGACGACGGGCAAGATGGGGTCCTTTGGATTACGGATTTGGACAATGCCCGTACATAGTACATGTTCGGCGCCGATTGCGACCCTATTGCTCGGCAAACGGTCGGGACTGGATGCGGGCGTAGGCTCCATGTTTGGGGATCTGGGTCGATGCTGAACGCGATGGGGGCGTGGTTGAATGGGAGGGATGTCTAAATTTTGAGCAGCGCTCAAAATTTATCCGGTCGGCTTACGCCGACCGCGCTGCGCTAAAAACGCGCCACTGGCGCGTTTTCTTTACGCTTTGCGCCCTGGCGGGTTCGAATCCCTCCTCCTTCGCCGTATTTGTTTGTAAGGGACTCAAAACAAAAAAGCTCCCGTTGTTGGGAGCTTTCTCAACCAAAATGGCGGAGGAGGAGGGATTCGAACCCTCGTGACCTTATACAGGCCAAACGGTTTTCGAGACCGCCGCATTCAACCACTCTGCCACCCCTCCGCGTGGGGTAAAAACAAAGCAGGCTCGAAGGCCTGCTTTGGAATTAACTGGCGGAGAGTCAGGGATTTGAACCCTGGAGACGCTTTTGACGCCTACACGATTTCCAATCGTGCTCCTTCGGCCACTCGGACAACTCTCCGTTAAATGCGAAAGTCAGTATACACGAGGAATCGCAAAGTGCAAACAGAAAAGTTGGCATTTTTTAAAACGCTTGACCGCGCTTGGCGTTGCAGTGGGGTTTGAGGTGCCAAAAAAACGGCTTCCGACCAGCGTGGTTGATTAACTCAATTGTTCAAAAGGGGTATTCATAAGCGACTTGGCAATGAATTTAAAAATCTTTGGGTGGTGCTGTGGACCACTGGTATGCATTTTACGACCACAGCCTTGTGCCCGTTGACCTGCGGCTTGGCTCAGCTTGTCCCCGCGGCACCGTATCTTGTCCACAAATCCGTCAAGCTCTTGGTCGGCATTTGGTTGGAATGCGCATGAAACGTCGTGCGAATATGGGCATATGTGGAGGTCATGAGGTTGTAGCTGCATATTCTTGCAGCCTAGGAGGTTGAAAGATATTATTACCAAGTCTTTTCCTGCTTCAGGCGCACCTTCACGACCTGAAGCCACATTTGCCCAGAGGAGGTGACAATATGAAGGCTTATGAACTGCTGTTCTTTGTTGACCCGTCGCTCGACCCCGAGACTCGTCTCGCTGTTATGAAGCGTATCGATACCACGATCGCTGAGGGCGCTGGCAAGGTCGACTCCGTTGACGAGTGGGGCAAGCGCAAGCTCGCCTACGAGATCAACGACCTCACCGATGGTGACTACACCCTCATCAACTTCCACGCAGATCCTACCCAGATCGCCGAGCTTGATCGCGTCCTGCGCATCACCGACGCTGTGGTCCGCCACATGATCGTCCGTCGTGACGACCAGGAGTAAGACTGTCGTTTTGGACTGGGCTTGTGCCCCAAGAGGAAGTAGTGAGTTATGAGCATCAATCGAGTGAACATCACCGGTAACCTCACCCGCGATCCCGAGCTGCGCGCCACCGCCGGCGGAACCCAGGTTCTGTCCTTTGGCGTCGCCGTGAACGATCGTCGCCGCAACGCGCAGACTGGCGAGTGGGAGGACTATCCCAACTTTGTCGACTGCACCATGTTCGGCACCCGCGCCGAGGCCGTGAGCCGTTTCCTGGCAAAGGGAAACAAGGTCGCGATCGAGGGCAAGCTGCGCTACAGCTCTTGGGAGCGCGACGGCCAGCGCCGGAGCAAGCTTGAGGTCATCGTCGATGAGATTGAGTTTATGAGCTCCCGTGGTGGCCAGGGTGGCTACGATCAGGGCGGTTACGCCCCCGCAGCTCCCGCGCCCGCAGCACGTCCTGCCGCACCGGTGGCCACGCCGCCCGCGGTCGACGTCTACGATGAGGACATCCCGTTCTAAGGGTTGTTCACCTATTTTTGAGTGAGAGGCGGCTTCGGTTCGCCGAAGTAGCCAAATGAAAGGTATTTTGACATGGCTAATGATTTTTCTGCACGTCAGCCGCGTCGTAAGTACTGCCAGTTCTGCAAGGAGAACACTGAGTTCATCGACTATAAGGACACTCAGCTTCTCCGTAAGTACATGACCGACCGTGGCAAGATCAAGCCCCGTCGCGTCACTGGCGCTTGCACGCAGCATCAGCATGACATCGCCAACGCCATCAAGCGCGCCCGCGAGATGGCTCTCCTGCCGTACACCGTCCCCGTGGTTTCCTCTCGTGGCAACCGCGATCGCGGCTAAGAAGGGAGACGCATCATGAAGGTTATTCTTCTCGATGAGATCAAGGGCAAGGGCGGCGAGGGTGACGTCGTAGAGGTCGCTCAGGGTTACGCTGAGAACTTCCTGTTCCCCAAGAAGCTCGCTGTTGCCGCCACCAAGGGCAACCTCAAGCAGCTTGACGAGCGTCGCAACAACATCGCCAAGCGCGAGGCCGTCCGTCTGGCTACCGCCAACGAGACCAAGGCTGCCTTCGAGGGCAAGACGGTCACCGTTGACGTCAAGGTCGGCGACGAGGGCATCCTCTTTGGCTCCGTTACCGCCGCTATGATCGCTGACGCCATCAAGGCTCAGCTCGGTATGGACATCGACCGCAAGCGCGTCGAGCTCGGTAAGCCCATCAAGGTTGCCGGTGCCCACACTGTTGCCATCTCGCTGTACCGCGAGATCAAGGCCGAGGTTGTCGTTCTCGTCGGCGTTACCGCCGAGGAGCTCGCTGCCGAGGCTGAGGTCGAGGAGGCCGCTGAGGTCGCCGAGGCCGAGACCGCCGAGGTCGAGACTGAGACTGCTGCCGAGTAGCATTTGCTGCAACGCAACAATCTTGTTCTAAGAAGGGCGCTCTGGGAAACCAGGGCGCCCTTTTGTTATTTGCGCTGAGTGAGTGTCATGGTGAACGTTGCGTCGAAGTCCTATATACAGGACCGTTCATCCGTTTGGTTCGGTGATGATTGGCGGCGCGCGGCGCGTTTTGGGACCGTGGCTGATACTATGGATGCTCGCAAGCGATATGAATGAGGATGCTCATGGCATATGACGATAGGGAGACCGGGCTGACGGTTGAGGACCGCGGCTCAAAGTTGGGTCTTCCCCAAAACCAAGATGCAGAGGCCAATGTACTGGCCGCTATGCTGCTATCGCCCGAGGTAGTCGAAGAGGCCCAGGTCGAGCTGCAGCCCGATGACTTCTACCGGCCCATTCATAAGACCATCTATACCGCGATGGTCGATATGTACAACAGCCGCATTCCCATCGACTCCATCTCGCTGATCGATTACCTGCGAAGCATCAACAAGCTCGATGCCGTGGGCGGCGAAGCGTACATTTTGGAGTTGATGGGTCAGACCCTGTCGCTCGTCAACTGGCAGCACCATGCCGCTATCGTTCGCCGCGATTCGATGCTGCGTGAGCTGATCGGCGCCACCAACGAGATCAACGCGCTGGCCTATAACGCCCCCACCGATACCAAAGAGGTCGTGGAGCTGGCCGAGAGCAAGCTGCTCAAGGTTACGGCACGCGAGGTCAAGTCGAGCTACAAGACGCTGACCGAGTTTATGGTCGAGGCCTATAACGAGGCCGAGGAAGTGTGCCAGGCCGGCGGCCAGGCTGCGGGCGTGCCCACGGGCTTCCCGTCGCTCGACCGCATGCTCATGGGTTTTCGCGAGGGCCAGCTCATCATCATCGGCGCCCGCCCTGCTGTGGGTAAGACGTCGTTCGCCCTGAATCTGGCGCTCAACGCTGCCGCTGCCGGTTATACCGTCGGCTTCTTCTCGCTGGAGATGTCGGGCAAGGAAATTGCCCAGCGTCTGATTTGCGCCTACGCCATGATCTCGATCAGTGACTTCCGCATGGGCCGCATTAGCCCCGAGCAGTGGGCCAATATCAACGAGGCCACGCAGACCTTGTCCAAGCTCGATATTCTGATTGACGATACGCCCGGCACCACGGTGACCGAGATTCGCGCCAAGAGCCGCCGCATGCTCCACAACAAGGAGAAGGCCATCATCATCCTGGACTACCTGCAGCTGGTGAGTCCTCCGCCGGGGCGCCGCTCCGAGAGCCGTACCGTCGAGGTCTCGGAGATGTCGCGTGGTCTGAAGATCATGGCCAAGGAGCTCAAGATCCCGCTCATTGCGCTGTCGCAGCTCTCGCGTCAGGTCGAATCCCGTACCGGCAAGCGCCCGCAGCTTTCCGACCTTCGTGAATCGGGCTCCATCGAGCAGGACGCCGATATCGTTATGTTCTTGGACCGCTCCGCCGACGAGGCCGAAGCCTCGCGCGACGATCGACCCGACGAGGGCGTTACGCGTATCGTCGTGGCCAAGAACCGTTCGGGCCCGATCGGCGACGTCGACCTGATGTTCCTGCCGGCATCCACTAAGTTCTATGAGCTTGATGGGGCACATGCCGAGGAGTAGGACAGGCGCCCGTTGCACGGGTATACTGGGAATGTTTTGTGCTTCTGCGTGCCGGCGTGGCGCGTAGACAGTCCATGAATGTAAGGAGTAAACATGCCGTCAACCGTTTTGGTCGGTGCCCAGTGGGGCGATGAGGGCAAGGGTAAGATTTGCGACCTGGTCGCCGGCGACTTCGATGCCGTCGTGCGCTACTCGGGCGGCAACAACGCCGGCCACACCATCGTCGTCAACGGCAAGAAGTACGGCCTGCACCAGGTGCCCTCCGGCATCATGTATTCCGACCACGTGTCGGTGATCGGTAACGGCTGCGTCGTCAACCCCAAGGTTGTCCTTGAGGAGATCGACATGTTCGAGGCCGACGGCATCACCACCAAGAACCTCAAGATTAGCGGCAACGCGCATGTCATCATGCCGTACCACATCGATCTGGATGGCGCCTTTGAGCAGAAGCTCGGCAAGAAGAACATCGGTACCACCAAGCGCGGTATCGGTCCGTGCTATCAGGACAAGATGGCCCGCATTGGCCTGCGCATGCAGGACATGCTGGACGAGGCGCTGTTCCGCGACAAGCTGGAGACCGCTCTCGCCCGCGTGAACCCTGAGCTCGAGCTCATCTACAACCTGCCCACCTACACCGTGGACCAGATTTGCGACGAGTACCTGCCCATGGCCGAGCGTCTGCGCCCCTACATCACCGAGACGAGCCTGCTGCTCAACAACATGATCGATGAGGGCAAGGACCTGCTGTTTGAGGGCGCCCAGGCGACGCTGCTCGACATCGATCACGGCACCTATCCGTACGTGACGTCTTCCAACTGCACCGCCGGCGGCGCCATCACCGGCTCCGGCGTGGGCATGAAGAACGTCGACCGCGTGCTGGGCGTCATGAAGGCCTATATCACCCGCGTCGGTTCGGGCCCCATGCCCACCGAGCTTTCCTATGAGTCCGAGGCCGGTCACACGCTGACCGAGGAGGGCTATGAGTACGGCGTGACCACCGGTCGCCGTCGTCGCTGCGGCTGGTTCGACGGCCCCATCGCCAACTACGCCTCGCGCGTCAACGGCCTCACCGATATCGCCCTGACCAAGCTCGACGTGCTTTCGGCTTTCGACACCATCAAGGTGTGCGTGGCCTACGACGTCGATGGCGAGCGCTACACCAGCGTGCCCGAGCATCAGGTGCGCTTTGAGCATGCCAAGCCCATCTACGAGGAGCTCCCCGGCTGGAAGTGCGACATCACCGGTTGCCGCAGCTTTGACGAGTTGCCGCAAGAGGCTCAGGACTACGTGGCGTTTATCGAGGATCTGGCACACACCCGCGTGACGTTTATTGGCGTTGGCGCCGGTCGCGAGCAGATCATCAACCGATTCTGGAAGTAATCGGGACTATTTGGTTATTGCGATATACCCCTTTGCAGCCCGGATGGGCGGCCGAGGGGTATATTTGCTTGCAAAGGGCTCGCGCGGAGCGGGCCATTCATCCATAGAGGAGGCACCCTTGAAGGCGGACACTCAAACCATCGACATCCTGTTGTTGGGCAGCGGCGGCCGTGAGCATGCTTTGGCAGCTAAGCTCGCAGCATCACCGCGCGCCGGCAAGCTCTACATCGCGCCGGGCAACGGCGGCACCGCGAGCTGCGGCGAGAACGTTGTTCTCGACGACTGCGATCCTGCGGCCGTGGCGGCGTTTGCACGGAGCCACGGATGCGGACTCGTGGTAATTGGCCCCGAGGCTCCGCTCGTGGCGGGCGTGGCCGACGCCGTGCGTGCGGCGGGTATTCCTTGCTTTGGCCCGGGTGCCGAGGGCGCCCAGATGGAGGGTTCCAAGCTGTTCTCCAAGCAGCTCATGGAGCGCGCCGGTATCCCGACGGCAGCCTATGGTTCGTTTACCGACGAGGCTTCGGCTCTCGCCTACGTGCGCGAGCAGGGCGCTCCGCTGGTCGTCAAGGCCGACGGTCTTGCCGCGGGCAAGGGCGTTATCGTGGCGACCGAACTTGAGCAGGCCGAGGAGGCCGTGCGCGAGTGCTTTGGCGGCACCTTTGGCGATGCCGGCAACACCGTGGTTATCGAGGAGATGCTCGTTGGTCCCGAGTGCTCGCTGCTGGCCTTTACCGACGGCAAGACCGTGCGTCCCATGGCCACCTCGCAGGACCACAAGCGCGCGCTCGAGGGCGACAAGGGCCCCAACACCGGTGGCATGGGCGTCTATAGCCCGGTGCCCATCGTGACCGACGAGGAGCACGCCACCATGGTGGCGGTCATGGAGCAGACCGTGGCAGAGCTCGCTGCCGAGGGTATCGACTACCGCGGCTGCCTGTACGGCGGCTTTATGCTCACGCCTGCCGGCCCCAAGGTGCTGGAGTTCAATGCCCGCTTTGGCGATCCCGAGACGCAGGTCGTGCTGCCGCGCCTTAAGAACGACCTGGTTGAGGTCATGCTGTCCTGCGCCAACTGCGAGCTCGATCAGATTGAGCTCGACTGGCGTGACGAGTGGGCCGTGGCCGTTGTCCTGACGAGCGCGGGCTATCCCGGCAGCTACGAGAAGGGCAAGGTCATCACCGGTATCGCCGACGCCGAGGCCATGGAGAACGTGACCGTGTACCACGCGGGCACTGCCGTGGTGGACGGCCAGCTCGTGACCAATGGTGGCCGCGTGCTTGCCGTGACCGCTCTGGGCGACACGTTCGAGAACGCTCGCAACCTTGCCTACGAGGCCTGCGAGAAGATTGATTTTGAAGGCAAGACCCTGCGCCACGACATCGGCCTGCGCGCGCTGCGCGGCCGCGACGCCTGGGATGCCTAAAATCCGAGAGGAATGAGACGGATGGACGAGAAGAACGAAGAGCTCGTGGATGCGCAGATCGTTGAAGAGGACAGCCGCATGTATGGGCACGCCGAGGGCGAGCCTGGCGGCGAGGTCGCTGACGAGCCGGCGCTGGTGCTGGGCGACGACGACCCGCACGATGCCGAGCTGCACGAGAAGATTCTTTCGGAGGAGTGCGCCTGGAAGGGCAAGATCCTCGACGTCCACCGTCTTGAGGTTGAGCTGCCCAACGGTCGCCGCAGCGCCCGCGATATCGTTCGCCATCCGGGTGCGGCGGCCGTTGTGGCGCTGACCGAGAGCGGCAAGATCGTACTGGTGCGTCAGTACCGCACCGCTATCGACCGCGTGACGGTCGAGATTCCCGCCGGCAAGCTCGATCCAGGCGAGGACCCGCTCGATTGCGCCAAACGCGAGCTGCATGAGGAGACGGGCTTTAGGGCTGGTCGCATTCGCTTTTTGACGTCGATTGTCACGTCCTGCGGTTTTTGCGATGAGATCATCCACATCTACTTGGCTACCAAGCTCGAGTTTGATGCGCCCAACCCCGATGATGACGAGTTTGTCAACGTGGACCTGGTGCCGCTGCACGAGCTGATCGACGCCGTGCTCGACGGCAAGATCGAAGACGCCAAGACCGTCGTGGGCGCCTTGGCCTGCGATAGCATCGCGCATCGCCTTGGGGGTGCGGAGCTCTAGGTTACGCGGTTTTACCAAACCGCGTAACGAGTCGACGCTGCAAACGCCCCTAAGCGGCAATCTGCCTTTCAATCGTCGCTCGCGTACCGAAGTACGCGTCGCTCCTCTTTCAAGGCACCTTGCTCGCTTAGGGACGTTTTCGCTGACGCTGCCAGAACATCGGCGTTATGCTTGTTGGGACGCTTTGTTTTCAGCCTGACCGGTTCAACCGGATTTCTCACGCTATTTATTTCTCTTCGAGGATTGCATGTTTAAAAGGTTTCTCTCGTATTACGAGCCCCAGATGGGGCTTTTTGTTGCCGATACTGTTTGTGCTCTGGTGCTTGCCGCCATTGACCTGGCGTTCCCCATTATCCTGCGCAATTTGACCGGTGGGCTGTTTACCCAGGGTCAGGCTGCCATTATGCAGGCGCTCGGTATGATCGCGGTGGGTTTGGTGCTGATGTATGCCGTCCGCTGCGCCTGCCGCTACTTTGTGAGCTACTGGGGCCACGTGATGGGCGCGCGCATGGAGTCCAAGATGCGCGAGGACCTGTTTGACCAGTACGAGCGCTTTAGCTTTGCGTACTTCGACCGTAACAGCTCGGGCGACATGATGAGCCGCGTGGTCAACGACCTGTTCGATATCTGTGAGGCGGCGCACCACGTGCCCGAGTGGATCATCATCTGCGGCATCGAGATTATCGGCTCGTTTGTGATCCTCTTTACCATCGCCCCGGTGCTGGCGCTCGCCATGGCCGTGGTGACGGTGGCGTTTGCGGTCATCATGTTTTGGCAGAACATGCGCATGCGCGAGGTCTTTAGCGACAACCGCAAAAAGATCAGCGGCATCAATGCGCAGCTGCAGGATTCGCTGGCGGGCATGCGCGTGGTCAAGAGCTTTGCCAATGAGGAGACCGAACGCTTCAAGTTCCGCGCCTCCAACAATCGCTATCTTTCGTCCAAGGAGAACATGTATCACGCCATGGGCGTCTATACTGCGACGTATGGCCTGCTCTCGGGTGTGCTCTATGTGATCGTGGTACTGCTGGGCGGCTGGCTGGTCGCCCAGGGACAGCTGCAGGCGGTCGATATGGCGACCTTTGCACTCTATATTTCGCTGTTCTGCACGCCGCTCGAGACGCTCGTCAATTCGGCCGAAACGTATCAGAAGGCTATCGCCGGCTTTAAGCGTATGGACGAGGTGCTCTCGACCGCGCCGGATATCCAGGACAAGCCGGGCGCCACGGATCTGCAGGTGACTGCCGGCGCCGTGGAATATCACGACGTGTGCTTTAACTACGAGGATGTTGAGCTGGGCGAGGGCGATGCCGACGAGCGTCCCGTTATCGACCATATGGACCTGTCCATCAAGCCCGGGCAGACCATCGCTTTGGTTGGCCCTTCGGGCGGTGGCAAGTCCACGACCTGTTCGCTGCTGCCGCGCTTTTATGACGTGGCTGCCGGATCCATTAGCATCGACGGCCAGGACGTGCGCGATGTGACGCAGCAGAGCCTGCGCCGCGCCATCGGCCTGGTGCAGCAGGATGTCTACCTGTTTGACGGAACAATCGGCGAGAACATCGCCTACGGCAAGCCGGGCGCTACGGCAGAAGAGATCGCCGAGGCCGCCCGTCGCGCCAACATCGATGCCTTTATCGAGTCGCTTTCACAGGGCTATGACACGGTCGTGGGCGAGCGCGGCAGCCGTCTTTCGGGCGGCCAAAAGCAGCGCGTTGCCATTGCGCGTGTATTTCTCAAGAACCCCAAGATCCTGATTTTGGACGAGGCGACGAGTGCTTTGGATAACGAGAGCGAGGAGGCGGTGCAGGAGTCACTCGAAGAGCTGGCACGCGGCCGCACTACGATTATCATCGCCCATCGTCTTTCGACCATTAAGCATGCCGATGAGATTGCGACCGTTGAGCATGGTCGCGTTGTGGAGCGTGGCACGCACGAGGAGCTTCTCGCCCGTGGCGGCACCTATGCCCGTTACTATCGAATGCAGTTCGAAGGTGCGCGTGCGCACGAGCTCGACTGATTGATATGACAGGAAGTTTATGGCTGACAAGAACCCTTTGACTCCGGAAGAAGTGACGGAGTTATTCTCCGAAATCGATGCATCCGGCGTCTTGGATCCCACGCTTGCCAAAAAGCGAACCGAGCGCATGCGTGAGAAGGAGGCTGCGGCCAAGCGCGGTGACAAAGCGGCGCTAGCGCAGCTGCGCAGCGAGGACCGCGCGAGCCAGGCAAAACATATCGACCCGCTGTCCGAGGACGATCCTTCGGGCTCGCAGGTGAGCCATACCATTACGAAGACCGCGATGGCCGTGGTCATCGGTATTCTGGTGCTGATCGTGGGCATGCAGATCGGCTACGGCGTGATGCGCCGTCTGAATACCGCCAACCTGTCCGAGAGCGTTTCGGTGGATACCGTCTCGACCGCGCTCAAGGGTGGACTCGAATGGGGCAACGGCTTTACGCAGTTCCCGCTCGATTTTTCTGTCGACGAGGCCGATGAGCGCACGGGCACGGTTGAGGTGACGGTGTTGGACACGTCGTCTGCCAATGAGCTCGAGCTGCTGTCCAACGGGCAGATCCAGGCCGCGGCGCTTGCGACCAACGCCCTGCTCAACGACAAGATTGACCGCGTGGTGTATAACGTTCACGCCTATATCGACGAGGATAGCAACATTCAGCACGATTCCTTTTTTGGCATGTTCCCCGCGCGGGGTCATCAGAGCGCCATTTTGACGTTTGTGTGGACCAAGAGCTCATCCAACGCCACGAGTATCGACTGGAAGATGCGCATCGTAAGCATGGACGACACCATTGCCGAGCGCATTCAAAAACAGGTGAACTCGGTTTCGTCGCTGATCGAGGACCCGGTGGTGAGCCAGACCAAGATTGACGAGGAAAAGGCCGAACGTGACCTGGAGCATCGTCTGCATGGCCGCGAGATTTTCCGCGGCGGCAAGCCCGATCGCTCACCGTCCGATCTGCTGGAACAGGACAAGAAAAAGTAAGACGCCGTCATCCCGCGTGAGCCACAAGCCCCGCGGGATGATTTTTCTGGCTAGAGGGTAGTCTTTTTGGGACGGGGCTTTTTTAGCTGCCCCGGCCGACAATCAGACAAATCGTCTGCGCTACCAGCCAGATCAGCTAAAAAGCCCCGTCCCAAAAAGACTACCCGGCGGTAGTTGCGAATCATTATGCATAGAAAGTCATAATTATCATTTCGTAAACAATTTGATGAAATTAACGCCATGAGGCATGCTTGCGGTTACAATACCGCGAGGCCTAACTACACACCTTTAAGCCGGTCCTGTGAGACCGGGAAGGAGAATTATGGCGAACAACCATACCGCGGGCGCTGCCGCCCGCACCTTCGCGCCCAGCGAGCTTTGCCAGCGTATGCTGGCCAAAACCAGCAAGGGCACCTGCGGTCCCTGTATCCTGTATCTTGAGGATGGGACCATTTTTTATGGACGTGCATGCGGCGCCGAGGGCACCGCGACCGGCGAAGTCTGCTTCAACACCTCGCTCGAGGGCTACTTTGAGGTCATGACCGACCCGAGTTATGCCGGCCAAATCGTAACCATGACCTATCCGCAGATCGGCAACTACGGTATCGACGAGACCGACGTCCAGTCGGCCTTCCCCGGCGACGCCGTGCGTCCTGCGAGTGCTCCGGCTATGCGCGGCATGATCGTTCGCGACATGTGCGCCACGCCTTCTAACTGGCGCTCGGCCGTCAGCGTGCCGGAGTACCTGCGCGCTCACGGCATCGTCGCTATCGAGGGTGTCGACACCCGCGCTCTGGTGCGCCATCTGCGCGACAATGGTTCCAAGATGGGCATTATCTCGACCGAGATCTTCGACGTCGACGAGCTTGCCGAGCGTCTGGCCGCAGCGCCCACACTGGTGGGCGAGAATTTGGTCAAGACCGTGAGCTGTCCCGCGCCTCACGAGTTTGTGGCCGCCGACCTGCCCGCTACGCATGTCTTTGCGCTTGCCCCTGCCGCTCCTGCCCGCCGCAAAGTGGTCGCCTACGACTGCGGTGTGAAGCGCGGTATTCTGGAGGGCCTGGTCCGTGCCGGCTGCGACCTCACCGTCGTGCCGTGGGATACGCCCGCCCAGCAGGTGCTCGACATGAATCCTGATGGCGTCTTTTTGTCCAACGGCCCCGGCGACCCCGATGCCGTGGTGGAGACCTATGAGCAGGTGCAGCAGCTGATCGGCAAGGTGCCGGTCTTTGGTATTTGCCTGGGTCACCAGATGATCAGCTTGGCCTGCGGCGCCCAAATGGAAAAGCTTAAATTCGGTCACCGTGGCGGTAACCAGCCGGTTATGAATCTGGTGAGCCGTCGCGTGGAGATCACCGCGCAAAACCACGGCTTTGGCCTGCTGTTCCCCAGTCTGGGCAAACTGATTCCGGAGCTTTCCGGCGGCGAAACCGAGCATGCGGCCGACGGTGACCTGCGCGTCTGGGTGCGCCGCGGCATCGCGCCGGTCGTGATGAACGAGCGCTTTGGTCGCATTCGCCTGACACATGTGAACCTCAACGACGGCACCGCCGAGGGCATCCAACTGCTCGACGCCCCGTGCTTCTCGGTCCAGTACCACCCCGAGGCTTCGCCCGGCCCCACCGATGCCCACTATCTCTTTACCGCCTTTACGCGACTCATGGACGGCGAGGAGAACTACCTGGACATCGACACCGCGAAGGACCGCCTCGCCGGCTGGAATTTCGCCGAGTCCGAGAACGCTGCGACCGAGGAGAACTAACATGCCGAAACGTACTGACATCAAGCGCATCCTCGTTATTGGTTCGGGCCCCATCGTTATTGGCCAGGCCTGCGAGTTCGACTACTCCGGCGCCCAGGCCTGCAAGGTGCTCAAGGAGGATGGCTTTGAGGTCATCCTGGTCAACTCCAATCCGGCGACCATCATGACCGACCCGGGCTTGGCCGACCGCACCTATGTCGAGCCCATCACCGCCGAGTTTATCGAGCGCGTGATCAAGAAAGAGCGCCCGGACGCGCTGCTGCCCACGCTGGGCGGCCAGACCGGTCTGAACGCCGCCGTCGAGCTGGCAAAGGACGGCACGCTCGACAAGTACGGCGTCGAGATGATCGGCTGCGACCTGGCCGCCATCGAGCGCGGCGAGGACCGCAAACTCTTTAACGAGGCCATGGCCGAGATCGGCCTGGAGGTCGCGCGCTCGGGCTATGCCTACAGCGTGGCCGACGCCGAGGCTATCGCCGAGCGCGTGGGATATCCCTGCGTACTGCGCCCGAGCTTTACCCTCGGTGGCGCCGGCGGCGGCATCGCGCATACCCACGAGGAGCTCGTCTCCATCGTGAGCCAGGGCCTTGAGCTCTCGCCTGCCCATGAGGTGCTGGTCGAGGAGTCCATCGAGGGTTGGAAAGAGTATGAGATGGAGGTCATGCGCGACCACGCCGGCAACGGCATCATCGTGTGCTCCATCGAGAACCTCGACCCCATGGGCGTGCACACCGGCGACTCCATCACCGTGGCGCCAGCGCAGACCCTCTCCGACCTTGAGTACCAGCGCATGCGTGTCGCGTCGCTCGCCATTCTGGAGAAGATTGGCGTCGAGACCGGCGGCTCCAACGTGCAGTTTGCCGTGAACCCCCAGACCGGCCGCCTGATCGTCATCGAGATGAACCCGCGCGTGAGCCGTTCGTCCGCACTGGCCTCCAAGGCCACGGGCTTCCCCATCGCCAAGGCCGCCGCTCGCCTGGCCGTGGGCTACACGCTCGACGAGATCGTCAACGACATCACCAAGGCAACGCCCGCCTGCTTTGAGCCCACAATCGACTACTGCGTCGTCAAGGTGCCGCGCTTTGCCTTCGAGAAGTTTAAGGGCACTGATCCTACGCTCACCACGCGCATGAAGGCCGTGGGCGAGATTATGGCGATCGGCCGCACCTTTGAGGAGGCCTTCGGCAAGGCCATGCGCTCACTGGAGGACGGGCATCAGGGCATTTGTGCCGGTGGCAAGGAGGGTGCCGACAAGCTGAGCGACGATGAGCTCGCTCAGGCCGTGGCAACCCCGACCGAGCACCGCATCTTCTTTGTGGTCGAGGCCCTGCGCCGTGGCTGGGACATCGCCCGCATCCACGCCATCTGCGGTATCGATCCGTGGTACCTCAACCGTATCAACGACATGGTGCAGGTCCAGGAGAGCATCCGCGGCCTGCGTGTGGAGGATATCGACGCCGACGCGATGCGCCTGCTCAAGCAGTATGGTACGAGCGACGCCGAGATCGCCGCGCTGACCGGCTCGGACGAGCGCTTTGTGCGCGCCTATCGCAAGGGTCTGGGCGTGGTTCCCAGCATGAAGACGGTCGATACCTGCGCTGCGGAGTTCTCGAGCGCCACGGAGTACCACTACAAGACGTACGAGAACATCTACCGCACGAGCCCGGATGCCAAGAAGTGCGTGGCTTCCGACGAGACCACGCCGGCGGACAAGCCCAAGGCGATGATCCTGGGCGCCGGCCCCAACCGCATTGGCCAGGGTATCGAGTTCGATTACTGCTGCGTGCACGCGAGCTACGCGCTGGCGGCCCGCGGCTTCGAGACCATTATGGTCAACTGCAATCCCGAGACCGTCTCGACCGACTATGACACGTCCGACCGTCTGTACTTTGAGCCGCTCACCTACGAGGACGTCATGGATGTCATCGATGTTGAGCGCCCCGACGGCGTCGTGGTGACGCTCGGCGGCCAGACCCCGCTTAAGCTGGCGCGCATGCTCGAGGAGAGCGGCGTGAACATTATGGGCACCAAGCCCGACGCCATCGATTTTGCCGAGGACCGCGAGCGTTTCGCCGCTCTGCTCGACAAGCTGGGCATCATGTATCCGCCGGCGGGCCAGGCCGCCTCGTTTGAGGAGGCCGAGGCCGTGGCCGCGCACATCGGCTACCCGCTGCTGGTGCGTCCGAGCTACGTGCTGGGCGGCCGCGGCATGATGATCGCCTACGATGCCGAGCATCTGCGCGATTACATGGCAGAGGCTGCGCGCATCAGCCCCGACTACCCGGTGTATCTGGACCGCTTCCTGGAGGGCGCAATCGAGTCCGATGTCGACGCCCTGTGCGATGGCGAAGAGGTATACATCGGCGGCATCCTGGAGCATATCGAGGAAGCTGGTATTCACTCCGGCGACTCCGCGACCTGCATCCCGCCGTTCAGCTTTAGCGAGAGCCTGCAGGCGAAGCTCCGCGAGACCACGCGCCGCATCGCGATGGCGCTGGGAGTCCGCGGTCTGGTCAACGTGCAATATGCCATCAAGGGCGAGACCGTCTACGTGATCGAGGCCAACCCGCGCGCCAGCCGTACCGTGCCGTTTATCTCCAAGGCCACCGGTGTGCCGCTGGCCAAATGCGCGGCGCGCATCATGGCAGGCGATTCCATCGCGAGCTTGGGCCTGCCGAGCGACGAACGTCAGCTGGACTGGTTCTGCATGAAGGAAGCCGTTATGCCCTGGGGCCGTTTCCCGGGCGCCGACGTTATCCTGGGGCCTGAGATGAAGTCGACGGGCGAGGTCATGGGTATCGCCAAGAGCTATCCCGAGGCATACGCCAAGACGCAGCTGGCGATCGACTACAAGCTGCCCGACCCGAGCGCCGGCAAGGTGTTCATCAGCGTGTGCGACCGCGACAAGCGCCACATCCTTTCGGTCGCGCGTATCCTGCGTTACCTGGGCTTTGACATCTGCTCCACCGAGGGTACGGCGCGCGTGCTGCGCGGAGGCAACGTGACGTGCGAGATCGTGGAGAAGATTAGCGGCCCGCACGACGGCGAGCGCCCCAACATCGGCGACCTCATCGCCGATGGCAAGATCGCGGTGATCATCAACACGCCGTACGGTCCGGGCTCGCGCGGCGACGGCTATCTGCTGCGCACCGAGGCAGTGCGACGCGGTGTGACCTGCGTGACCGCGATGTCTGCCGCCAACACGTACGTGAGTGCCATCGAGGCGGTGCGTGAGGACCAGCAGGGTCACGGCAGCGCCAACGACATGGGCATGGACGTCATCGCCCTGCAGGACCTGCCGCAGCACACGGTGTAATGTGACCTGGTCGGCCGGGGCGGCAGCCGGACCTGTCTCTCGGAAACTGGGCTTCGC
This sequence comes from uncultured Collinsella sp., assembly GCA_902497075.1. GTDB lineage: Bacteria > Actinomycetota > Coriobacteriia > Coriobacteriales > Coriobacteriaceae > Collinsella. The sequence continues at coordinate 36,439 of CABVDG010000014.1, read as the reverse complement.
GAAGTTTTCCGAGAGAAAGGTCCGCCTCCCGCCCCGGCCTGCGGTGACTTGGCTGCACCGTGTGCTGCCGAAGGGACTTTGCGCGATGACTAGGGCTGAATAGAAAATGAGTGTGGGCCCTGCCGTTCGTTCGAACGGCAGGGCCCACGTTTTGTATGGGGCCTTTCAGTCTCGTCAACCTCCCATTTCAAACCAAATCAGCCAACGTACGTCATGGCAATCCCCGGTAGGTCGAAGGTGCTCTGCGGCGGCCCGGTGTTTTCATCTGAACGACTTTGCGTAGCAACCGGAGTGAAGATGAAAACACCGGGCCGCCGCAGAGCACCCACAGACCGCAGGGACGGGAGCAGCTATACTACTCTCAGTAGTTAAGGGTCGCGGATTCGCTGCGTCACCGCTCTCAACAGGAGGTCTATGTTTATGGCAGATCAAAAGCCGGTTGTCGGGATCATCATGGGTTCCAAGTCCGATCTGGGCGTTATGGAAGGCTGCACCGCCGAGCTCGAGGCACTGGGTGTGCCCTATGAGCTCGTCATTGCGAGCGCGCACCGCACGCCGGCGAAGGTCCACGAGTGGGCTTCGACTGCCGCCGATCGCGGTATCAAAGTGATTATCGCCGCCGCCGGCAAGGCCGCTCACTTGGGTGGTGTCGTGGCTGCCTTTACGCCGCTGCCGGTTATCGGCGTGCCTATGAAGACGAGTGACCTGGGCGGTATGGATTCGCTGCTGTCGATGGTGCAGATGCCTTCGGGCGTGCCCGTGGCCTGCGTTGCCATCAACGGTGCCAAGAACGCCGCCATCTATGCCACGCAGATTCTGGGTGCTTGCGACCCCGAGTACCGCAAGGTTATCGAGAAGATGAAGCAGGAGATGGCTGACGCCTAGGCGTTCCGCCGTTTCACCGCAGTATAAGGAGAGCCATGTCCGATTATCAGGGAAAACGATTCAAGGCTTCTCAGATTCCCGATCCGTCGAAGCCGGGTGCTGCCCATGCGGCGCATCAGGGTCGGACATCCTCTCCTCAGCAGCCGCGCGCGCCGCGCCCCGTGACACCGGCGACGCATCGTCGACAGGACGCGCCGGCCGCATATCGTCCTTCGTCTTATAGCTCCGCTAAGAAGCCGCCCCGGTCTTCATCGCATGCCGCGCCGTCGGATTACACCGAGCCGCCGCGCAAAAAGCGCCGCTCCATTATTCCCATTCTGCTCATCATCATCGGTATCGGCCTGATTGTCGCCGCCGCCGCTATCTTTATTAATGCCCAGATTGGCTATAAGCAGGCGAGCGATTCGTATCAGAAAATCGGGAAGCAATATGTAAGCGATAAGGATGCCAGCGGCGTGCCGATTATCGACTTTGATGCGCTTGCTCAGACGAACCCCGAGATTGTGGGTTGGATTTACGTGCCGGGAACCAACATCAATTATCCCGTGGTGCAGACCAACAACAACTCCAAATACCTCAACACGCTGTTCGACGGAACGGCTAACGCGTCCGGTGCCATTTTCCTGGATAGCGATGACACCGCGCCGGGAATGGTCGACCAGCAGACCACGATCTACGGCCACCATATGAACGATGGGTCGATGTTCAACGTGATTTCGGATACGACTGACCAGGCAACGTTCGATAGCATCGAGTTTGTGTATTACATCACACGGGATGCTACGTATAAGCTGCGACCACTGGCGACCAAGGTGGTCGAGGACACGTATGCCAAGGCGCGCACGACCAATTTTGAGGGCGACGACGGACTCAAGAACTACCTGTCCGAGATGCTCGACGGCGCTTCTGCCGTGGCGAGTGATGCCACCGATCGTGCCGCTTCGGCAACTAAGGTTGTAACGCTTGTGACCTGTCGTTCGCTGTCGCTGAGCAACACACGCGCCGTCATGGTGCTCACGCCGGTCGAGGAATAAGTTGTTCGAGAGTAGCTAAAAAGCCCCGTCCCAAATTAGCTACTCGACGACGGTAAGGGAGAAACGATGCTTGAGAGTGGCAAATTGATGCCTTCGATTGATGCTTGGCTGCGCGAGGCCAAGGCCGATGCTTCGGCGGCAGGCTGTGGGATGTATCTGACGCATAACGGTGTGGTGCGCGCGACGCCCAAGGCCGAGGTGCGCGGAGTCGAGACCGATGGCGTGGCGCCAGGCCACAGGGTGGGCGGCATGGTCTTTGACTACGACGCCGAAAAGGTACGGTCTGCTATCGAGGCCACGCGCGCGATGCCGGGTATCGGCTATGTGCGCGTGTGGCTGGCAAGCGGCGAGCTTGCCGTAGGTGACGACATCATGCTCGTGCTCATCGGCGGGGACATTCGCCCGCACGTGGTCGATGCGCTGCAGGCGCTCGTTGGCACCATCAAGAACGAATGCGTGAGTGAGGTCGAGCGCGAGGCATAGAGGATTGCGTCGATAGAAGGATCGTTTATAAAAATGCCCACCGGTACGTGTGATACCGGCGGGCATTTTGCGTTTTGGGCGCGGTGAGCGCTACACGCGCGTCGCATCCTTGGGGCTCATGGTCATGCTCTGGAAGCGGTTTTCCATGTACTCGTTATCGAAGTGCTCTCCGTAGAACTGTGCGACGGGAATGTCCGGCTCCGTGCCGTTAACGCGCTGGTACCAGTAGTCGAGCGACTGCAGCGTCATGACGCCGTCGACCAGCATGATAACGGTAAAGATGACGGTGGCCGAGTAGCGGCTCTTCCAGGGGATCTTGTTGATAAGCTTAAGCAGCCTCGGCAGCAGCAGCTTGATCCAGATGAGGCCGCCCAGGCCCCACAGGCAGGCGAAGCCCGTGCAGGTGCGTCCGCCCGTGAGGACCACGAGCGGATCGGGCAAACCGAACAGCGTTATGTGCGAGTAGCTCCACGAGACCACGCCAAACGCGGTCTGCATAAACCAGCCCACGAACACCTCAAAGCTGGCGCCGAGCAGGGCGCTCACCAGGAAAATGATGATGGGGTTCTTTTTGTAGAAGCGGTTGAGCACCATGGTCATGAGCACGGCGCCAAATCCGTAGATGGGGCTGAAGGGGCCAAACAGCATGCCGGCGCGGTTCTGATAGACGCCCGGGTCGTTGACCGTCATGTGCCAGATGTCCTCGGCGATCAGGCCGAGTATGCAGCAGACAAAGAACACCCAGAACAGGTTGAAGTAGTTGAGCTTGATGTAGCCTTCGCCGGTTTCATCGCGCCCGAGCATGCCCTCGGCGGCGGCGTCGCGGTCGAGCATCTCCTGCAGGCGGCGCTGCAGTTCGCGCTCCTGACGAAGCGTGGGGTCGACGGTTGCCGAAAGTGCAACGAGGATGCCGAGCTGGATCGCGGGACGCAGCAGGAAGGGCCCGATGCCCTGGAGCATCACGTCGACCAAAAGCTCGACGACGGTGAATGCAATAAGGATGTAGGACAGGCGGGCGGCGTTGCGGCGCTGGTTTTTGATAAGGTCCAGGCCAAAGATGATTAGGATGACGGCACTTGCCGCAGAGAGCATGATGCCGGCGACGATAAGGCCGACTGCGACGAGCGTGTTGTCGCCGAGCTTTTCGGTGGCGTTGCCGTTAACAAGTGCCGTGATGACCTGCCACATAAAGGCAGCGACCGACGGGAGCGTGCCCACGCCGGAAAGGATGCACAGGACGGCGTACACCTTAATGATGAGGGGGATCTTCTTGACCTCCGTGGCGCTGGGGACGCTGGGGTCGAGTTCGTTTCGATCCATACAGAACCTTTCTCGCTTTGTTGTAGGTTATAAGGATACGCCGCCGACCTGCCAAAAGACAGGACGAACGTCCCAATTGCAACAATGTAAGCCCTAACGGCGGGCGAGACGCGCCGCAACGGAAGCATGCGGGATCGTCGGTCCCGAGGCGATTGCCCAATAAAATGTTTGGCTGCAAAACGGATTATAAGCTCGGTGGGCTTTTAAAAAGCGCTGTTCATGCGCGGGAGTGCTTGTCTTGCCGTGCGTATAATAAGGCGGGTAACGCCAAAAATACGAGGCTCTGAGGGGATACCATGTCTCAAGAAACCATCCGCGCGGCCGAGCGTGCCGCGGGACAGGTGAACACCATGTCGACGTATGATCCGGACTCCGACCAGCTGCATGAGGAATGTGGCATTTTCGGCGTATGGGCGCCCGATCGCGACGTGGCTCGACTGACGTACTTTGGCCTGCGTGCGCTGCAGCACCGTGGCCAGGAATCGGCTGGAATCGCCGTGGGTGACGGCGGCACGGTTATGGTCCGCAAAGATCTGGGCCTGCTCGACCGCGTGTTCTCCAACGCCGACCTGTCGACGCTCTCCGGCCAGCTGGCCGTGGGTCATGTGCGCTACGGCACTGCCGGCGCCAAGAGCTGGGAAGCCTCTCAGCCGCACCTCTCTACCATCAATAGCGTCATTATCGCGCTCGCGCACAACGGCACCCTCGTCAACACCGACGAGCTGCGCCGTCAGCTGATCGAGCTGGGTGTGCCGTTCCTCTCCAATTCGGATTCCGAGGTTGCGACCAAACTCATCGGCTACTTTACCCAGCGTACAGGCCATCTGCGCGAGGGCATTCGCAAGACCATGGAGCTCGTGCGCGGCGGCTACGCCATGACGCTCATCAACGAGCAGGCGCTCTACGCATTTCGCGATCCACACGGCATTCGCCCGCTCGTGCTGGGCAAGCTGGTGGACGAGGGCCTGGACCAGGCCGATACCGCAGCCGTTTCGCAGCTGCCCTCGCAGGACGGCGCCGCGACGGTCGACTCCGCCGTCCGTGTCACGCGCGCCGGCGGCTGGGTCGTTGCGTCCGAGACCTGCGCACTCGACATCGTGGGTGCCGAGTACGTCCGTGACGTCCGTCCCGGCGAGATCTTGCGCATCAGCGCCGAGGGCCTGGTATCCGAGCAGGGCGTGCCTGCAGCCGAAGAGCCCGCCAACTGCATCTTTGAGCAGGTCTACTTTGCCCGTCCCGACTCCATCATGAACGGCAAGAGCGTCTATGCCTGCCGTTACGACATGGGTCGTCAGCTGGCACATGAGGAGCCTGTCGAGGCCGACCTGGTCATCGGCGTGCCCGACTCCGGCCTGCCGCCCGCGGAGGGGTATTCGCACGAGAGCGGTATTCCCTTTGGCGAGGGCCTTATCAAGAACCGCTACGTGGGCCGTACGTTTATCGAGCCTACGCAGGAGTTGCGTGCCATGGGCGTGCGTATGAAACTCAACCCGCTGCGCGACAACATCGAGGGCAAGCGCCTGGTCGTCATCGACGACTCCATCGTGCGCGGCACCACCATGGTGCAGCTCGTCAAGATGCTGCGCAACGCCGGCGCCAAGGAGATTCATATCCGCATCAACTCGCCCGAGGTCATCTGGCCGTGCTTCTACGGTATCGATACCGACGTGCAGTCGCAGCTTATCAGCGCCAACAAGACGGTCGACGAGATTTGCGAGTATATCGGCGCCGATTCGCTGGCCTTCCTTTCGGTCGAGGGCCTGCTTAAGGTCATGCCCAAGGGCGGTTACTGCGATGCGTGCTTTACCGGCCGCTACCCCGTGGCGATTCCCGAGAGCTTTGGCCGCGACAAGTTTATGGAGGGCTTTAAGCCCCGCAACCTGGACAAGCCGCTGCACTTTGACGACGACGCCGTGATCGAGAAATACGACGACCGCAGCTGGGAAGAGGAGCACGGCGAGGCCTAAAACCTGCCATATGGGGACAGGTATATTTTGGTAGGTTTTACCTGCTGTTTTGTTGATATGACGGCGGGTGCTGTTATGGCACACGCCGAAATGAACGCAATTATGAGCACCGTTTGGCGCCCGCGCGGCGCCACGGTAGTGGGAGAGGAAGGCTCAGATGAGCGACAGCAAGCATGTGACGTACGAGGACGCCGGCGTCGATACCGCCGAGGGCGGTCGCGCCGTCGACGCGATTAAGCAGATGGTCAAGGACACCAATCGTCCCGAAGTTATCGGCGGCATCGGCGGCTTCGGTGGCCTGTTCTCGGCTGCCGCGCTTAAGGATATGGAAGACCCGATCCTGATCAGCGGTACCGACGGCGTGGGCACCAAGCTCGTGCTCGCCCAGATCATGGACCGTCACGAGACGGTGGGCCAGGACCTGGTCGCTATGTGCGTCAACGACATTTTGGCTTCGGGCGCCGAGCCGCTGTTCTTCCTGGACTACGTTGCCATCGGTCACATCGAGGCCGAGCACATGGCAAAGATCATCAAGGGCGTGGCCGACGGCTGCAAGCTCGCGGGCTGCGCGCTCGTGGGCGGCGAGATGGCCGAGCACCCGGGCGTCATGGCTCCTGCCGACTACGACCTTGCCGGATTTACCGTGGGCGTCGTCGACCGTCCCAAGATGCTCGACCCCGCAAACGTCCGCCCGGGCGATGTGATCCTGGGCCTGCCTTCCACCGGCGTGCACTCCAACGGCTACTCGCTCGTGCGTAAGGTCATTGGCGTCGACGGCATTAAGCCGGGCACGCCCGAGGCCGCCGCTAAGGCCGAGGAGCTGAGCCGTCCGCTCGAGGAGCTCGGCGGTGCATCGCTGGCAGACGCTCTGTTGGCCCCCACGCGCATCTACGTCAAGCCGATCCTGGAGCTGCTGCGCGGCGGCGTCAACGTGCATGCTATCGCCCACATCACCGGCGGCGGTATTACCGAGAACCTCAACCGTGCACTCGCCGACGACGTCGACGCCGTGGTCACCCGCAACGGCGCCGAGATGGGCTGGGATGTTCCGCCCGTCATCACCTACGTGTCGCGTCAGGCCGAGCTCGCGCCCAACGAGGCATGCAAGACCTTCAACATGGGCGTCGGCCTGTGCCTGATCGTCGCCCCCGAGGACGAGGCCGCGGTTACCGAAGCCCTGGTCGCGCTGGGCGAGAAGCCGTTCCGCGTGGGCGAGTGCGTCGAGGGTTCCGGTAAGGTCGTGTACTCCGATGAGCGCTAACGATCAGATGGCTGCTAGTGAGGGCCTGGGCTTTGTGCCCTACACCCGTCCGACCGGCACCGATACGGCCGAGCCGCTCAAGATCGGTGTGCTCATCAGCGGTTCGGGTACCAACCTGCAGGCGCTGATCGATCTGATCGCCGCCGGCAAGCTCAACGCTTCGATTGAGCTTGTGGTGTCGAGCCGTCCTTCGGCCAAGGGCCTGCAGCGCGCTGAGCGCGCGGGCATCCAGACGCTCACGCTGTCCAAGGATGTCTACGCCGACCCTATTGCCGCCGACGAGATCATCGCGCACGAGCTTCTCGAGCGCGGCTGCGAGTATGTGGTCATGGCCGGCTACATGCGCATGGTGCACACGCCTCTGCTGGCGGCGTTTCCCAACCGCGTGGTCAACCTGCATCCGGCGCTGCTGCCGAGCTTTACCGGTGCGCATGCGATTGACGATGCCTTTGCGCGTGGCGTCAAGGTGACCGGCGTGACCGTGCATTTTGCCAACGAGATCTACGACAACGGTCCCATCATCGCCCAGCGCACACTGGCTGTCGAGGAAGGCTGGGATGTCGACACGCTCGAGGAGCACATCCATGCGATTGAGCACGTGCTGTATCCCGAGGTCGTGCAAATGCTCGCCGACGGCCGCGTTCACGTGCTGGAGAGCGGCAAGGTGGCAATTGACGCGCCTCGCGGCTAGCGACGCACAGTACAATTTAGCCGAGTAGTCAGGGTGGTCATTGGCGCCAAGGCGCGCGTGGCCACCTTTTGTTTTGGGTAGTCACCTGCGACGTTATTGAATGACTAGTCGTTTAAGAACGTCGCAGGTGACTAGGTGAGAGAGGTGAGCGCATGGCGGATAACGAAGCGCTGTTTACGCCTGAGTTGGTGTTTTTTGATTGGGAGTGTGCGACGCCGGATGAGGTGTTCGCGCGGCTTGAGGGCGAGCTTGCTCCGCGCGGCTACATTGCCGACGGTTGGCTCGACGCCGTTCGCACGCGCGAGGATGCCTATCCCACGGGTCTTGCCATGCCGGCGGCAAACATTGCCATTCCGCATACCGATTCGGGGTTTGTGGCCAAGCCCTATATCGCGGTGGTGAAGCCCGCCGCGCCCGTGACATTTAACGCTATGGCTGGCATGGGCGCTCCGGTGCCGGCGCAGATCGTCATCAATCTGGGCATTGCCGAGCCGGGCGGCCAGGTCGAGGCCCTGCAGGCGCTCATGAACATCTTTATGGATGCCGACGCTGCGGCCGACGTGCTCGGCCAGACCACGCCGCAGGGCATGGTCGACGCCATCCGCCGCCACTTCTAAGGTGGGGCTAAGCCGGCACCTAGGGACGTTCCTTATGTGCCGGCACTTGGGGACTGTCCCTAACTGCCGGCAGAAACGATATGAGCAGGACATAAAACATTGAGAGCCCCTGCTGCATGAAGGACCGCGGATTAGGCCGACAATGGTGAGTGTCTAATCCAACCGTGGCGGCCACGCCGCATTCATGGAAGGGGCTCCCATGCTCGATACTACCACCTTCATCGGCCTCGACGTCCACGCCCGCTCGATAAAGGCCGTCTCCCTCGACGTCATGACCGGGGAGGTACGTGCCGCGACCTTCGGCTACGACGCCGGCGCCGTCGCGGAGTGGGTCCGTTCCGTGGACCCCAGGGCCAGGTGCGTGTACGAGTCCGGGGTCACGGGCTTCGACCTGCAGAAGAGGCTTTCCGGCCTGGGGGTCGACTGCGTGGTCGGCGCCGTCTCGAAGATGATCAAGCCCAGCGCGGACAGGCGCAGGAAGAACGACCGCAACGACGCCGAGTTCCTCGCCCGCATGCTGTCGGTCGGCAACGTGGTCGAGGCGTGGGTCCCCGACGACGAGTGCGAGGCCGCCCGCGACCTGACCAGGGCGCTCGAGGACGCGAGGGACGACCTCTCGCGCTCGAAGCAGCGGCTCTCCAAGTTCCTGCTCAGGCACGGGCTCGTCTTCGACGAGAGGACGCCCACCGGCCGCAGGAAGGGCAACTGGACCCGGGCGCACTGGTCCTGGATCGAGTCGATAAGGTTCGCGGAGAGGGCCGACAACGACGTGCTCGCCTACTACGTCGACGCGGTCAGGCGGGCGGCGGAGGAGAAGGCGAGGCTCGAGGGGCTCGTCGAGGCCGAGGTCCGCAAGCCCAGGTGGAGGAAGAGGGTCGACTCCCTCCGCTGCCTCAAGGGCGTAGACACCGCGTCCGCCGCCGACCTCGTGTTCGAGGCCGGCGAGTTCTCGAGGTTCAGGAATGCCCGCTCGTTCGCGGCGTGGGTCGGCCTGACGCCCTCCGAGCACTCCAGCGGGGAGAGCGACCGCAGGGGCGCGATCACCAAGGCCGGCAACAAGCACCTGAGGAAGACGCTGGTCGAGGCCGCGTGGCACTACCTGACGTGCTCGGGGCGGCCGAAGGGCCTCGCCAAGGGCCAGGCCCCGGACCGGGGCGCCCGGAGGCATGCCGCCAAGGGCGTGCGGAGGCTGGTCGAGAGGCGGGAGGCGCTGCTCGCGCGCGGGGTCCACGGCAACAAGGCGAACGTGGCCACGGCGCGCGAGCTCGCCTGCTGGGTATGGGCGGTCGGCCTCATGGCCGAGGAGGCGTAGGGGGGGGCGGTCCCCCGCACATAAGCCAGTCACCCCGGAAGCGGTTCGATCCGAAGCCGTTGAGGCGAACCTCAGGTCCCTTTTCTGCGAGCGCCCAGGGCGCCACACGCGTGCACAGACTGTCGGTTCGACGTAGAAGCCTCAGCCGTAGCAACGGATTGCCCAGCGAGAGATCGCCGCGGGCGGATATTAAACTGCAAAGACGAGCGTCGGTAAGACACGCCGAGGTCGCCGCGGACGGGCTGATATAGGGAGAGGGCCTGACCCCATATCGTTGGGGCCAGGCCCGATTTTGCCTCTTGACAATGTCCTGCTCATATTAAAAGGAACGTCCCTAACTGCCGGCTGCCAGACCTGTCCCCTTTGCACCAAAATGGTGCAGATTAACCTGTCCCCAATGCACCAAGCGTGCCGCGGGGGCTGCGTTGTGACACAATGGCGTTTGTTCGATTCGTTATGCGAAAGGCCAACTATGGCAAATAAGAAAAAGAATCCCGCACCCGAGCCGACGCCCGAGCAGCAGACTCGCGCCGCCTCCAGCTCTCGCAAGAAGCAGCGCAAGACCCGCGTGTCCAAGACCGTCAAGATCGTCCTGGTGGTCATCGGCGTGCTGGCGATGCTGCTTTCCGTCTCGGCGATGGCGTGCTCCGGCCTTATGTCGCAGGCCGAGGACACCTCGGGCTACAAGCTGACCGGCGGTGTTGCTGCCACTATCAACGGCACCAACCTCACCGAGGACACCGTGACCAAGCAGATCATGAGCATGCGCACGTCCTATGGCTACACCAAGGACAAGGACTGGGCGCAGTATCTGGTCGACAACGATCTCACGCCCAAGAAGTACCGCAAGCAACTCATCGACTCCTACACGCAGCAGATTCTGCTTCAACAGGCACAGAAGGAGAACGGTGTGACGGTGTCGGACGAGGAGGTCGAGAAGGCTTGGAAGGACGCGTGCAAGAGCGCGGGCGGCGCCAAGGCCTTTAAGAAGACCCTCAAGACCTACGGCTATACCGAGGATACCTACAAGGATTCGCTCAAGGAGAGTCTGGCGCAGCAGAAACTCAAGGATGCCGTCGCGCCCACGAGCAAGCCCAAGGACAGCGAGATTGTCGATTACATCAACGAGAACCTGTCCAACTACAATGACGCCCGCCGCTCGTCGAATATTCTGATCAAGGTTGATTCCGACGCTTCCGACGAGGACAAGGCCGCCGCCAAGGCCAAGGCACAGGAGTGCCTGGACAAGATCAACTCCGGCGAGCTGAGCTTTGAGGATGCCGTAAAGCAGTACTCTGACGATACCGGCTCCAAGGATAAGAAGGGCGATGTGGGCTGGGACAAGCTCACCACCTTCGTCGACAGCTACCAGACGGCGCTCGAGGGGCTCAACAAGGGCGATGTGAGCGACGTCGTCGAGTCGACCTATGGTTACCACATCATCAAGTGCACCGACTACTTCCATGTCGATAATCAGGTCGATGACATTAAGCAGGTACCCAAGGACATCAAGAAGTACGTCTCCAACGTGGTGAAGACGCAGGCGGCAAGCACCGCGTACAGCGAGTGGCTGGAGCAGTACAAGAAAGACGCCGACATCACCGTTAACCCCATGCCAAAGGACGTGCCCTATAACGTCAGCCTGAAGGGCGTCACCAAGAGTTCGACTGACGATTCGTCGACGACTGAGTAATCATGGGGCGGCGCCCGCGTGAGTGCCGCCCACGCTATTGAGGAGGATTTACAGATGACCAACGAAGAGCTGCAGAAGGAAATGATCGCCGCCATGAAGGCTAAGGACAAGGTTCGCCTGTCCATCATTCGCCAAGTCAAGGCCGAGGTGAAGAATATCGAGGTCAACGAGCGCCGCGACGTGACCGAGGAAGACGTCAACAGCATGATCAAGCGTCTGATTAAGCAGACGAGCGAGACGCTGGAGATGTCCATCAAGGCCGGCACCGACCAAGAGCGTACCGACAATTTGACCGAGCAGGTCAAGATTCTGGAGAGCCTGCTGCCCGCGCAGGTTTCGGGCGAGGAGCTCGAGGCCCTGATCGAGCAGGTCATCGCCGAGTTGGGCGCGACCTCTAAGAAGCAGATGGGCCAGGTCATGGGCGCTCTGGGTAAGGCCACTGGCGGTAACTTCGATAAGCCGGCAGCAGCAAAGATCGTCGGCGCGAAATTGGCGTAAGTGCCGGCCGACACATAGTTGATGTTGAGGGGGGGGCGTGACCATTGCGGTCGCGCCCTTTTTTGATGGCAGCTGAAGGGCACTCATTGGGGACAGACTTAAATGAGTGCCCGCTCGTTGGGTACTCATTTAAGTCTGTCCCCAATGAGTGCCTAATGAGTGGGTGGAAGATTGCGGGTTCTTTACGGGAATGTAGTGTGGGCTGCGGAAACGTGGTTCTTTCCGTACAATAGTTCAACTCGTGTAAACGCAGGGAAGGGACATTCATGGCAGACATGATCGAGATCAAGCATCTCAACAAGTACTTTGGCGACCTGCATGTGCTCAAAGATATCAATCTCACCGTCAAGCGCGGCGAGAAGCTCGTAATGATCGGGCCTTCCGGCTCGGGTAAGTCGACGCTCATCCGCTGTGTCGATTATCTTGAGGAGCCCACCTCGGGCGAGGTCATCATCGACGGTACGCCGCTCACCAAAAAGAATCACCTGGAGATGGCTCGCAAGTATAGCTCCATGGTGTTTCAGCAGTTCAACCTGTATCCCAACATGACGGTGCTCGGCAACCTGACGCTCGCGCCCATCAAGCTGCAAAAGAAGAGCAAGGAGGAGGCGATCGAGATCGCCATCGCCGCGCTCAAGCGCGTCGGCATGGCGCATAAGGCCGGCGAGTATCCGCAGAATCTCTCGGGCGGTCAGCAGCAGCGTATCGCCATCGCCCGTGCCCTGTGCACCAAACAGCCCATCATCCTGTTTGACGAGCCGACCTCGGCGCTCGACCCCGAGATGGTCCAGGAGGTTCTGGACGTTATGATTGAGCTCGCGCAGGAGGACATCACCATGATCTGCGTGACGCACGAGATGGGCTTTGCGCGCCAGGTGGCCGACCGCGTCATCTTTATGGAGGACGGCCGCATTCTGGAGGAGGGCACGCCCGAGCACTTCTTTGATAACCCCGAGAACCCGCGCTGTCGCGAGTTCCTGTCCAAGATTCTGCACTAGGTGCGGTGATGGACATGACGGATATGACGAGGGCGGCCGTGTCGCGCCGTCACTTTTTGCAGCTGGCGGGCGCCGGCATGCTCACGCTGACGGGGGCCGCGCTTACCGGTTGCGGCAACTCCACCAGCGGCGAGGGCTCCGACAAGGGGTCCAAGCTTGCGGCCATTAAGTCGCGTGGCCATCTGAATGCCGGCGTTAAGAAGGATGTTCCCGGCTACGGCTATTACGACACCGCCAAGGGCCGCTTTGAGGGCATGGAAGTCGATTTGTGCTACCAGATCGCCGCTGCCGTCTTTGGCGTGAGCTACAAGGAAGCCCGTGCCCAGGAGCTTGTCGAGTTTACCGACGTAACGCCCAAGACACGCGGCCCGTTGATCGACAACGGCCAGCTCGACGTGGTCGCGGCGACCTATACCATCACCGACGAGCGCAAGAAGAGCTGGGATTTCTCGACGCCGTATCGCACCGACTATGTGGGACTCATGGTCAAGAAGCGTTCGGGCTTTACCTCGATTGAGGACCTGGACGGCAAGGTCATCGGCGTGAGCCAGGGTGCTACCACGCAGGGCCTGATCGAGCAGATGATCAAGGACAACGGCTTTAGCTGCAAGCCCGAGTTTAGGGCCTTTAGCGGCTACCCCATCATCAAGAGTTCGCTCGACGCCGGCAATATCGACGTCTTTGCCATGGACCGCTCCACGCTGGCCGGTTACATGAACGAGACCGTTGAGCTGCTGCAGCCCGAGGTCAAGTTTGGCGAGCAGGGCTATGGCGTGGCGACCAAGAAGGGCTGCGACCTTTCGGCTGTGGTCGATCAGGTGATTTGCGATCGTCTAGCCGATGGCTGGCTCGACCAAGAGGTCAAGACCTGGGGTCTTGTATAGGCGCATCGTCCAAGGAAGGAATCAAATGCTCGAAGGATTGTTTGACGCCGACCGCTGGTCGACGACATTTCAAAACATGGGGCCCTTCTGGGAGGGCTTTGGCGTGACGCTACAGGTGGTCGTTGCCGGTCTGCTGCTGTCGCTGGTGCTGGGCACGCTGCTGGGCGTGTTCTCCACCACCCGTTCGCGCGTGCTGCGCGCCATAAGCCGCGTGTACGTGGAGTTTTACCAGAACACCCCGTTGCCCGTGCAGGTGCTCTTTATGTACATGGCCGGTCCGCAGTTTTTGCAAGCCATAACCGGTGCCGACCAGCCGGTGCGCATCGCGCCGTTCGTGCTGGGCTTCTTGGGCGTGGGCCTGTATCACGCGGCCTACATTTCGGAGGTCATCCGCACTGGTATCGAGGCGGTTCCGCGCGGTCAGATGGAGGCGGCCCAGAGCCAGGGCTTCACCCGGGCGCAGGCATACTGGTACATCGTACTGCCCCAGACGTTCAAGATCATTCTGCCGCCGCTGTGTAACCAGGCGCTCAACTTGGTCAAGAACACGTCGGTGCTGGCGCTTGTGGCCGGCGGCGACCTTATGTACCGTTCCGACAACTTTGTGAGTCTGTACGGTTACCTGCAGGGATATATCGTCTGCTGCCTTATGTACTTCATCATCTGCTTTCCGCTCGCCATGCTGGTGCAGTGGCTCGAGCGCCGCTCCAAGGAGCGTCCGCGCGGCGTGAGCCTGGCCGAGCTGGGGCTCGACAACGTAGAGGAGGCCTAGCGCATGGAAATCTTCAACGCGACCAACCTGCTCTACATTTGGGGCGGCTTTGTTAAGACGATCGAGATCTCGGCGCTGTCGATCTTTTTCTCGCTCATCTTTGGCACGGTGCTGGCGCTCGTTAAAAGCTATGCGCCCCGCCCGTTCCGTATTTTGGTGAGCGCCTATATCGAGCTGTTCCGCTGCACGCCGAACCTGCTGTGGATCCTGTTTATCTACTTTACGGTGCAGGGCTTGGACATTGTGATCTCGACCATCGCCTTTACGCTGTTTACCAGCGCCGTTATGGCCGAGATTGTGCGCGGCGGCCTCAACTCGATTCCGCGCGGCCAGTTTGAGGCGGCGCAGAGCCAGGGTTTTGGCTTCTTTGCCACCATGCGCTACATCATTCTGCCGCAGACGTTTAAGACGATCATCCCGGCGCTGTTTAGCCAGTGCACGACCGTCATCAAGGACAGCTCGTATCTTTCGGGCATTAACGTGGCCGAGCTCATGTACACGGCAAATGTCGTGATGGCCCACGCGATCGATCTGTCGCAGGTGCTTATGCTCTACGGCCTGGTGTTTGCGATGTACTTTGTGCTCAACTTTGGTATCTCGCTGCTGGTGAGGGCATATCAACGCCGCATCGTAGCCGCATAGTCCTGCTTCCCCAAGCACGGCACCTTGCCCCTCAATCGTCGCTTGCGTACATTTAGTACGCGGCGCTCCTCTTTCGGGGCAATCTGCCGCACTTGGGAAACCAGGACGGTCGTAAGTGACAAAATGGGAATCAGGAATCGCCTATTTCTCATTTGTTAGAAAGGAATCGCGATGAGCGATCTGGAGAACAAGAAGAATCCTGTGGTCATTACCATCGCGCGCGACTTTGGCGCCGAGGGCCACGAGATTGGCCGCATGCTTGCCGACGAGTTGGGGATTCCGCTGTACGATAACGAGCTGCTGGTACGTGCGTCGCTGCGCGCGGGCGAGTCGCTCGACAAGATGGCCGCCTACGACGAGCGTCTGGCCGTGGAGAACATGGCGTTCCTGCCCGACCGCTACGATGCGCGTTCGTACTCGGACAAGTTGTTCCAAAAGATGAGCCAGGTGATTTTGGACCTGGGCGAGACTGAGAGCTGCATTATCGAAGGCCGCCTGTCCGATTACCTGCTGCGTAACAACCCCAACCACATTGCCGTGTTGGTGACCGCACCCTTTGAGGACCGTGTCGAGATTGTGCGCAAGAAGCGTGGCCTTAACAAAAAGAAGGGCGCCAAGCTGGTCAAGCAGCAGCAGAAGGCGCGCGAGGCGTTCTATAAGCGCTATAGCGCCGGAAAGTGGAAGATGACGAGCGGTAAAGACATCGTCGTCAACCGCGCCAAGCTGGGCCGCGAAGGCTGCAAGGACGTTATCGCCGCAGCCTACCGCTACAAGGTGGCTCAGCTCGAAGGCTAACCGACCAAAACCACCGCAAAGGGGACACCTTTGTGGTGGTTTTTGTTTTAGGCCGAGGGGAAGGCCTTGGCGGCAGTGCCTATCCTCGGCTTTTGCATAGTCTCGATCTGTAACACCAAGCCAGCGAAAATGGCTCTAACTGTTACAGATTTAGATGAACCGTTCGGCCGTCAGCCCAACGTCTTGATCTGTAACACCAGGCGGCATATTTGGTCTCTAACTGTTACAGATTGAGATGCAGCGTGGCCGGCCGGCACAATATCTCAATCTGTAACAACTGCAGGGCTCAACGGACTCCAGCTGTTACAGATTGAGACAAAACGACCGGGCAAGTCCCAAACCACCACAAAGGTGTCTGCCCCATCGTGGTGGTTTGGGCGGCCGGCATAGAAAAAGTCCCCGCCGGGCGTGTGCTCGACGGGGACTTTGCCGTTTGATGGCTAGTGCTGCAGGTGATTACTCGCCCAGCAGGCTTTTGGTGATGGAAGCGGCGGCCTTCTTGCCGGCGCCCATCGCCAGAATGACCGTAGCGGCACCGGTGACGATGTCGCCGCCGGCCCAGATGCGGGGATCGGTGGTCTGGCCGGTCTCCTCGTCGGCGACGATGTAGCCCCACTTGTTGAGCTCCATCTTGCCGCCGATCTTCTTTGCGAAGGGGTTGGCGTTGGTGCCGATAGCCGAGATCGCGACGTCGCAGGGGATCTCCTCGATGGCGCCCTCGATGGGCACCGGGCGACGACGGCCGGATTCGTCGGGCTCGCCGAGTTCCATCTTCTGGACCTTGACGGCGCACACGGAGCCGTCCTCGCCAGCGACAAACTCGAGCGGGGAGACGAGCGGCAGAACCTCGACGCCCTCGGCCTTGGCGTGGTGCAGCTCGGCACGACGGCAGGGCATCTCATCCTCGGTACGACGGTAGGCGATGATGGCGTGCTCGGCGCCCAGGCGCTTGGCGGTACGGACGGCGTCCATAGCCACGTTGCCGCCACCAAAGACAACGACGTTCTTACCGTGCTTGGTGGGGGTGTCGTACTCGGGGAACTTGTTGGCCTTCATCAGGTTCACGCGGGTGAGGTACTCGTTCGCGAAGAAGACGTTGGGCAGGTTCTCGCCGGGGACGTTGAGGAACTTGGGCAGGCCAGCGCCGGTCGCCACGTAGATGGCATCGAAGCCCTGCTCGAACAGCTCCTCGGCCGTGGCCATGTTGCCCACGACGGAGTTGTACTCAAACTTGACGCCCATGTCCTCCAGGCCGTCAATCTCGCGCTTGACGACTGCCTTGGGCAGACGGAACTCGGGGATGCCGTAGACCAGCACGCCGCCGCCGGTGAAGAATGCCTCGAAGACGGTGACGTCAAAGCCGTTGCGGGCGAGCTCGCCGGCGCAGGTGATGCCGGACGGGCCGGAGCCGACGACGGCGACCTTCTTGCCGTTCTTGGGGGCCATCTTGGGCGTGGAGGCGAGCTCGGGGCGGTCACCCAGGAAGCGCTCGAGCTGGCCGATGGCCACGGGCTCGGACTTCTTACCACGGATGCACTTGCCCTCGCACTGGTTCTCCTGCGGGCAGACGCGGCCGCAGATGGCGGGAAGCATGGAGTCCTCGCGGATGGTATCGAGAGCGCCGCCGAAGTCCTTCTCGCGGATCTGCTCGATAAAGCGGGGGATGTTGATGTTGACGGGGCAGCCCTCAACACAGAACGGCTTCTTGCAGTTGAGGCAGCGCTCGGCCTCGGCCAGCGCCATCTCCTCGGTGAAGCCCTTGTCGACGGGGCGGAAGTCGCAGGCGCGCTCGGCAGCCGGCTCCTCGTTATCGGGGGTGCGGGGCGACTTCATATCGGCAACGAAACGACCGTTAACTAGTGGCATGCGCAGCTCTTTTCCTCATAGGCCTTGAGGGACTCGCCCTCTTCGGAACTGTAAGCGGCCTGGCGGGCACGAAGGTCATCCCAGTCGACCAGGGTGGCATCGAAGTCGGGGCCGTCGACGCAAGCAAACTTGGTCACGCCGCCCACCTCGACGCGGCAGCAGCCGCACATACCGGTGCCGTCAACCATGATGGGGTTGAGCGACGCGGTGATGGGGGTGTCGTACTTCTGGGCGGTGAGGGTCGAGAACTTCATCATCGGAACGGGGCCGACGCAGAAGACCTGGCTCACGGCCTTGTCCTGCAGCAGGCGCTCCAGCGGAGCGGTGACAACGCCCTGCTCGCCGTAGGAGCCGTCATCGGTGGTGATGTGGATGTGGTCCTCGTCGAGGAGCTCGCGGAACTGGTCCTCCATGAGCAGGAGGTCCTTGGTGCGGGCGCCCATGATGGCGTGGACCTCGTGGCCGGTCTCGACCAGGTGCTTGGCGACCGGGAAGGCAATTGCCAGGCCGACGCCGCCGCCAATGACGGCGCAGGGGCCCTCGGCCATCTCGGTGGGAACGCCCAGCGGGCCCACGACGTCGCGCAGCGACTCGCCGGCCTCGTAGGTGGAAAGCATCTCGGTGGTCTTGCCGATCACCATGAAGATGAACTCGACCCAGCCCTCGTCACCGTTCCAGCCGGCCAGGGTAAACGGGACGCGCTCGCCCGTCTCGTTGGCGCGAACCATGAGGAACTGTCCAGCGTGCGCATGCTTGGCGATTGCAGGCGCCTCAATGCGGAACTTGAACACCTTCTCCGAGAACTGCGTCTTCTCCAGGATCTTATACATAGAACCCCTCTCTTGTTAGGGCTGCCGAACCGTGCCTCCACGGAAATGGACGGTAGCCCGAATAAAACCGTACGCGCACAGGCGTTGTGCAGACATACGGTGCAAATTATACCCTCATGGACATGCTGTTTACGTGTGTCTTCGGCGGTTGGGAAAAGGGTTTATCCACTTCGACCTACCAAATAGGGATAGGTTTATTTTGGTCGGTTTTATCAGGCAAAACGGCAAAGGGGGCCGGCCTCGGGTTGTGATGAGGCCGGCCCCCTTTGGGGTGTTATGCGTGTATGGCGGCGCGGGGTTTATTGCGATGCGGCCACCGGGGCGTTTCTGTAGATAGAACCTGCCAAAATAAACCTGTCCCTAAATGGTAGGTTTTAGTGCTTGCCGTTGGCGGAGGCGGCGCCGTTGACGTGGTCGCGGGCATAGATCACGCCGTGCACGATTGCCAGGCCGGCGGCGTCGGCGGCGCGGGCGCAGGTGTCCTGGAAGTCCTCGGCCTCGCGGGCGCGCAGCTGCTTGAGCACATAGTCTGCCACGGCCATCTTGCCGGGAGGGTTGCCGATGCCGGTGCGGATGCGACTAAAGTCGCGGCTGCCCATCTTGTCGATGATGGAGCGCAGGCCGTTGTGGCCGGCATGGCCGCCGCCCACCTTGACACGTACGTCGCCGGCGGGAATGTCGAGCTCGTCGTGGATTACAAGCAGCTCCTCGGCCTTGATTTTGTACTCGCGGCAGAGCTTGGAGATGGGGCCACCCGAGGTATTCATATACGACTGCGGCTTGACCAGCACGATCTGGCGCTTGCCACCCTCTTCCTCGGGATCGTTGATATTGATGAGCGCGACCTCGGCGCCGGCCTGGTTTTTCCAGTACGTGACGCCGGCCTGACGGGCCAGCTCGTCAATCGCCTTAAAGCCGGCGTTGTGGCGGGTCTCGGCATATTCCTCGCCCGGGTTGCCAAGCCCGGCAACCATGCGAATCTTAAGCGGCTGTGCAGCTGCCATATTTGTCCTTCCGTTACACATAAAAGTTTAATCAACGACAAAGGCTACCACGCCCGCCGAAGGCGAGACTTCGTTTCAGCGAAATCCCACCAGACAAAAGCGCGGCCGCGGCAGAGCGAGCCGTCGGAACAGAAGAAACCCCCGCGCGACCTTTGCGAAGCAAGGGGGAGCGCGGGGGTTTCTTCTGTTCCGACGGCGATGCGCCGGGTTGCAAGGACGATGCGACTACAGCGCGAAGTCGCCGCCGACGAGCGTGGAGACGGGCTCCTCGTGGTAAACGGCGGAGATGGCCTGAGCGAACTCCTCGGCGACCGAGATGGTCTTGATCTTGCCGCCGACCTCGACGGGGATGGCGTCGGTGACGACGCACTCGACGATCGGGGCGTCGTTCAGACGCTCGATGGCCGGACCGGAGAAGATGCCGTGGGTGGCGCAGACGTAGATGTCGCCGGCGCCCATAGCCTTGAGCTCCTTGACGTTGGCGCACAGGGTGCCAGCGGTGTCGATCATGTCGTCGTTGATGATGCAGGTCTTGCCCTTGATGTCACCGATGATGCCCATGACCTCGGCGGCGTTGTGGCGCGGACGGCCCTTGTGGGCGATGGCCAGGTCGCAGCCGAGCATATCGGACAGCTTCTTGGCGGCCTTGGCGCGACCCACGTCGGGGGAGACGACAACCAGGTTGTCGGTGTCGAAGTGCATGTCGTTGTAGTACTGGCCAAACAGCGGCAGTGCGGACAGGTGGTTAACCGGGATATCGAAGAAGCCCTGGATCTGGCCCTGGTGCAGGTCGAGGGTGATGATGCGGTTGACGCCGGCGCGCTCGAGCAGGTTGGCGACGAGGCGGGCGGTGATGGGCTCGCGCGGGCCGGCCTTGCGGTCCTGGCGGGCATAGCCGTAGTGGGTGATGACGGCGGTGATGGAGCGGGCGGATGCACGCTTGGCAGCGTCGGTGGCGATGAGCAGCTCCATGAGCATGTCGTTGACGTTGCCGCCGGCCACGGACTGAATCAGGAAGACGTCGGCGCCGCGGACGGTCTCGTCGTAGCGGGCGTAAATCTCACCATTGGCGAACTGCTTTAGCGTAAGGCCCGAAAGCTCGACCCCAAGGTACTCAGCAATCTTCTGAGCGAGGGGACGGTTGGAGGAACCGGAATACACGCGGATGGACTTGCGCATATTCTCCGACTTCTCGGGATCATTAATCGGCATTACCCTTCTCCTTTATACATCGAATGCCATATAGATGCCTTGTTGCATTGTAACCGCGCGGCGGGGTTTATCGGGTCCTGATAACGTCTTTACCGCCAACGGACACGAACCGACCACTCATCCGGTTGCGCAGGTCACGATAGAAAAAGGAGCCGCCCCCATGGAGCAGCTCCTTTTGTGCTTGGTAAAACGTTATACCTCGTCGTCCTCGTGCAGGCGGCGGCGGTAATCGGCGGCCCAGCCCTCAATATTTACCTGACGGGCGCGGCCCAGACCAAGTGCGTCGGCCGGGACCGGCTCGGTGATGACGGAGCCGGCGGCCACGAGCGCACCGTCGCCAATCTGGGCGGGCGCGACCATCATGGTGTCGGAACCAATGAAGGCATCCTTGCCGATGACAGTCTTGTGCTTGTGCACGCCATCGTAGTTGCAGGTGATGGAGCCCGCGCCCACGTTGACGCCGGAGCCCATGGTGGTGTCGCCGATGTAGGACAGGTGCGGCACCTTGGAGCCCTCGCCGATCGTGGACTTCTTGATCTCCACGTGCGTGCCGGCCTTGGAGCCGTCGAGCATGTGGGTGCCCGGGCGCAGGTAGGCGCGCGGGCCGCAGTCGACGCCGTTCTCGATGACGGCCTCGATGGCGATGGTCTCATCGATGGTGCAGCCGCTGCCGACGGTGGTGTCGGTGAGGCGGCTGTTGGGACCGAGCTGGCACTCCTCGCCCACAGTGACGTGGCCGATCAGGTGCGTCTGCGGCCACACGACGGTGTCGCGGCCGATAACGGCATCGGGGCCGATCCAGGCCTGCGTGGGGTCGATGAAGGTAACGCCCTCGGCCATCCAGTGCTCGTTGATACGGTCGCGCGCGATGGCGGTGAGCTGTGCGAGCTGGATGCGGCTGTTGACGCCCAGGCCGTCGCGGTAGTCGTCGCAGTGGAAGATGGAGACAGCCTGGCCGTGGCCTTTGAGGATCTCGAGCATGTCGGGCAGGTAGTACTCGGATTGCGCGTTGTCGTTGCCGATCTCGTTAATGTGGGCGGCGAGCTGCGCGCCGTCAAAGGCGTAGCAGCCGGCGTTGCACTCCAGCAGCGTGGCGGCCTGCTCGGGCGTGCAGTCCTTCTGCTCGATGATGCGCTCGATCTGACCGTCGGCGCCCAGCTTGATGCGGCCGTAGCCGAAAGGATCGGGCGGGGTCATGGTCATGACGGTGCAGGCGAGCTCGCCGGTGGCGACGGTTTGCGCGAACTTGGCGACGGTGTCGGCGGTGATGAGCGGCAGGTCGCCGTTGAGCACCACGACGGGGCCTTGCGTGATGCCACAGGCCTCGAGCGCGACCTTCACGGCGTGACCGGTACCCAGACGCTCGGTCTGCTCGACGCACTCGACCTTGGTGGCGCTGTTGGCGTAGGCGCCGTCGATGAGGGCGCGCATCTCGTCGGCGTGGCTGCCGATGACAACCACGACGCGGCTGCAGCCGGCCTTGATGGTAGCGTCGACGATCCACTGGACCATGGGCTTACCCAGGATCTTGTGCGAAACCTTGCAGTGGTTCGACTTCATGCGGGTGCCCTCGCCGGCAGCGAGGATAATTGCGGTTGCGTCCATGTGATCTCCTGTTACGTTATAGAGACGTGTGTTTGGAAACGATACACGGCGCAATATGATACCGCAGGCATATGACGAGCGCGTAACGATTGACGCATTGCCGCCGATGTCGGTGCCGTTGACGCGGTGTTTGCGCTGGTTGTGTATGGTGGCGGCGCTGCGGCGTTGACGTTTGAGCGAGGGGATGGGGTGCCCGTGGATATCATGCGAGAGGAATCGGGCAACGAGCCCGTCGCGGCATTCTCGATGTCGCATCCGGCTGTGCCGGCACTCTATATAGTGCTGACGCTGGGGCTCACTATGTTCTCGATGCAGCCGGTACTGATTGCGCTGTCACTTGCGGGCGGGCTGGCGTATGGATTTGCGACGCGTGGGGCTGCCCGCACGCTGGGCGCGCTCCGCTGGCAGCTGCCGGTGATTTTGATCGTCGCGGTGCTCAATCCGCTGTTTAGCGCCTCGGGCTCGACGGAGCTGTTCCGTATTGGCATGCGCGCGGTGTATCTGGAGAGCATGGTATACGGCCTGTGCATGGGCGGGCTGTTTGTGGCGAGCGTGCTGTGGTTTGAGGCGGCGGCGTCGATGCTCGAATACGACAAGGTGCTCGCGCTGCTGGGCAATGCCGCACCGGTGATTGCGCTCATGATCTCGATGTGCATGCGGCTTATCCCGCAGTTTTTGCGCCGCGGCCGCACGGTACTGGCGGTGCAAGATGCGATTGACGTGCCGGGCCGCGCGCCGGCCGACCCCGTGCGCTCGCGCCTGCGGGCGTCGAGCGTGTTGATGGGCTGGGGCATGGAAGATTCGCTGGAGCGTGCGGACGCGATGCGCTCGCGCGGGTGGGGTGCCGCGACGCGTCGTACGACGTATGCGAGGTATCGACTGGGGCGCAGCGACATTGCCGCGCTGGTTGGGCTTGCGTTGTTTGGCGTGGCCACGGCGGCAGTGGCGTGGACCGCGACGACGCAGTATTCGTTTTATCCGCAGCTCTCGGTGCCGGCGCCGTGGCCGGGCTATGTCGTGTACGCTGCCTGGATGGTGCTGCCTTGCGCGTTGCATGCGATTGATGAGAAGAGGTTTGGCTGATGGCTCGGTTTGATAGGAGCTCGGCGGCGGGTGTGGCATATGGCTCGCCCGCGCCGGCGATTGAGGTGCGAGGCCTTAGTTTTGCCTATCCCGGGGCCGAGGCACCGGTGCTCGAGGGACTTGATTGGCGTGTTTCCCAAGGTGCGCTTGCGTTGCTTGTTGGCGGTACCGGTTCGGGCAAGTCGACGCTGCTGTCGCTGCTCAAGCCCGAGATAGCGCCGGCGGGCGAGCGCACTGGCGAGCTGCGCGTGCTGGGCGAGAACGTTGCCGACATGGATGTGCGGGCATCGGCGGAGCGCGTGGGTTATGTGTTTCAGGATCCCGAGAACCAGATCGTGTGCGAAACCGTGTGGCACGAGATGGCGTTTGGCCTAGAGAATCTGGGTGCGTCGCGCGACGAGATGCGCCGTCGCGTAGCTGAGACCAGCTATTTCTTTGGGCTGGAAGATTGGCTTCACCGCGATACTGACACGCTTTCGGGTGGTCGCAAACAGTTGCTGTCGTTGGCGGCCGTTCTGACGCTACGCCCGCGCGTGCTGCTGCTCGACGAGCCCACGTCTCAGCTTGATCCGGTCGCGGAGAAGAATTTCCTGCACGCGCTGTTTCGCGTGAACCGCGAGCTGGGCTGCACGGTTGTTGTGGCGACGCATCAGCCGCGGCCGATGCTCGAGTATGCGACGTGTGCGTACCGGATTGAGGGCGGCCGCGTGCGCGAGGTGGCGGATATGGCTTCTTTGGGACGCCGAGAATCGCTGTTTTCCGATGACGTGTTGGGGTGGGGTGCCATCCGATGTGCAAAAACAGGAGTATTCAGCAGGCGTGAGGACAGTTTGGGCTCTCTGGAGTCGCCCGTGGACGCATCGAGCGCGAAAAAAAGTTCGGAATTGGACAAATCGTCCGAATTTGTGGCGCAAACGTCGCTCAAGAACGGCTCGGAAGCCTTCCCGCGCACGGATGGAAGCAGAATACTCCAAAAAATGCACGCTGGGTCGGCTACCACCCTGGCAGGGAGCTGGTTTCGCTACGATCGCGCGGGCGGTTGGGTGCTGCGCGGGCTCGATGCGTCGTTTTCGGCTGGCGCGGTGCATGCGGTTGTTGGCGGTAACGGCTGCGGCAAGTCGACAATGCTTTCGGTGCTGGCGAAGACCGCCAAGCTGCAGCGCGGCCGCATGATGCGCGGAGTGGCCTCGGCGGCGCTGCTGCCTCAGAATCCCAAAGCATTGCTGGTTGCCGAGACGGTGCGCGACGAGCTGATGGAATGGGCTTCGACCTGCGGGTACGGCGAGGATATGGCGCGGGAGCGCGCGGCGCAACTGGGATTGGACGGCCTGGAGACGCGTCACCCCTACGACCTCTCGGGCGGACAGCGCCAGCTGCTTGCGCTGGCAAAGCTGCTGCTGATTGGCCCCGAGCTGCTGCTGCTCGACGAACCCACGAAGGGTTTGGACCTGGCCAGCCGCCGCATTATCGCTCGCGCCCTGCGTGACCACGCACAGGCAGGCGGCACCGTCGTCATGGCCACGCACGACCTGGACTTTGTCGAGCAGGTGGCAGACGACGTCGCCATGATGTTCGACGGCGAGATTGCGTGCATGGAGTCCCCGGCCGATTTCTTTGCCGACAACGTGTTTTATAGGGCGTGAGCGGGTTCGCGGGCGAGAACGGTCTTACTGCTTGAGCGCCGTGTACTGCTGAAGGAGCGCCATGAGCCCAACGCGGCTGTTGACCTGTGTTTTTCGAAAGATGTTCTCCAGATGCTTTTTAACGGTGCCGGTGCTGATACAGAGCTCTTCGGCAATGGCCGCGTTGTCCATGCCCGATAGCACACAGCGGCATACGTCGATTTCGCGCGCCGAGACATCGTAGTCATGGGCGAACACCACCTCGGATGAGCTGCGGTCAGCCCGGACGCGCCATTTGGATAGGCGATTGGTAAGGTGGGGCTCGACCAGCTCCAGAATCTGGACTTCGCGGTCGGTGAAGTCGCCTTCCTCTTTTTTGCGATTGAGATTGAGCGATCCCAAAAAGCCCTCATCGTTAAAGAAACTCACGTTGACGACATGACGGCCGCCAAGGTAGTCCTTCATATAGCTACTCTCGATATCGCCGGGGCTGAGCTGGTCGGATTCGCGCAGCACCGTCGAGCGCGTGAGGTTGCGATGCGCGACGATCATATCCTGTTGCCAGTACTCTTCGGTGTAGCGCTCGAGCATCCCGGCGGGGACGTCGATGCCGAGCGGGTCGAGAAAGACGCGTGTCTTCCATTCCTGCGGGGTGGAAACGAGGTCTTTGGAAAGATCGCTCAGGAAAAACGCTGCCGACTCGTAGGGGATAAGAAAACGCAACTTCTTGAGGATGGTCGACCGGAATTCTCGGTCGTTGTCGATGGAATTAATCGAAAGCACAAGATCGTTTAAGCAGAGCCACTCGGAATCGGACAGAAAGCTCAAGATGACCTCCGATGAAATTGCGTAGGGTTTAAGCTGGCGTTTTAGCTATTTAGCGTAGTGATACTACTCCTTTTTTCGCATGATGATAAGCCGGATGCCGAATGGTTTCGGTGAAGGGCCAATCGCAAAATGTGGGCACCGAAGAGCCAGGGCCCGGCTCTCCAAGCTGTCTGAATACTCGACTAACCAAAGGAGTCATCATGGAAGAGAAGCTTCCTTCATGGCGCTGGGCGATCGTTTCGGTCGTTTGCTTGCTGTGCTTTATGGCTAACTACATGCAGTACCAGGTCTCGGCGCTCGCCGTCGAGGTCATGCCGATGCTCAACATCGATACCGTCGGCTTCTCGATGCTGTTCCTCGTCCCCATGCTTACTGCTGTCTTCTTCTCGATTCCGCTGGGCGCCCTCGGTGACCGCATCGGTTCCAAGAAGGTCGTTGCGGTCTGCACCGCAATTTCGGTTGCCGGCGGCTTCCTCCGCTGCTTTACGCTCGACTCGTTCACGATGCAGATGGTGTCGATGTTCCTGATCGGCATGGGCATCTCGGCGCTCAACGCCAACCTCATCAAGGTGCTCGGCACGTGGTTCCGCGAGCAGACCGGCTTTGCCATGGGCTTGTTCTACGCCGCTTCGTGCGTCGCCATCGTCGTCGCCCAGATCTGCGCCGGCATGTTCGGCAGCGTTTTCAACTCCTACATGGTTGCCGCTGTCGCCATGACCATCTCCTGGGTCCTTTGGATCGTACTCGACCGTGACGTGCCCGAGGGTCAGCCGCTTCCCGAGCCCGAGCCCGTGCTCGACTACCTCAAGGTCGCCATCAAGAGCCCCGGCGTGTGGCTGATCTCCATCGGTGTTGGCTTTGGCCTCGCCTCCACCACTGCCTATGCCGGCTTCCTGCCCCAGGCGCTCCAGCTCGGCAAGGGCATCGATGCCGCTACCGCCGGCTTCATGGCCGCCATCGTCACCGTCGGCAGCTTCTTCGGCTGCATCGTGGGTCCTGCTTTTTGCGACAAGCTCGGCAAGTTCAAGGGCTTCCTCATCGTCACCACGCTCATCGGTGCTGTCTCGATGTTCGTGACGTGGTACACCCCCGTCGGCTTCCTGCTGTGGGCGATCCTGGTCATCAACGGCTTCTTCACCGCCATCAACGGCCCGATTATGCAGTCCATGCCGGTTCTGCTCCCCGAGATCGGCGACACGTACGCCGGTTCCGCTGGCGGCATCGTCGGTACCATCTCCCTGCTCATGAGCTACTTCCTGCCCATCGGCATCTCCGCTGTCGCCGGCGCCGACTACACCATGAACATGGGCCTCGAGAGCCTCTGCTTCCTGCTTTCCGTGGTGCCGGTCTTCTTCCTGCCCGAGCTCGGCCGCAAGGCTATGCAGGCTGCCGCTGCTAAGGATGGCGAGTAGTCATGGAGACGTTGGTTCCTGCCGACATCGTCATTAAGACGACGGCGCTGTTTACGGCCGAGGAGCTTGAGCCCCATGCGGGATGCGTCGCGGTTCGCGGCAACGAGATCGTCGCCGTGGGCGCACCCGACAAAGTGCAGCCGTTTGTCGGTCCCGATACCGAGGTAATCGATGCGGGCAACAAACTGGTCATGCCCGGATTCAACGATTCGCACATGCACTTTGCGCTCGGCTCCATCCAGAAAGACGAGGACTTCTGCTGCGATTTGATGTTCCTGCCGAGCGAGCAGGCCTGCGTCGATGCCGTGGCGAAGTTTGCCGCCGAGCACCCCGACAACCCGTGGATCTACGGCCAGGGCTGGTATTCGCCCGCATGGGAGGATCCGACCGACCCCGACTGCCGTAGCCTCGACGCGCTCGACATCGATCGCCCGATTGTGCTTTCGGACTTTTCGATGCACGTGGTTTGGTGCAATACCGCCGCGCTTAAGGCGGTCGGCATCGACCGCAACACCCCGACGCCCGAGGGCGGCCTCATCCGCCACTTTGACAACGGCGAGCCCAACGGTTTTCTGTCCGAGCCCCAGGCGACGAACATTCTGCTCGATGTGGTGCTCAACAAGCCGGACCTCGATGCTTCGCTGCTCAAGTCGATGCGCAAGTTCAACAGGCTCGGCATCACCTCGATCGGCGATATGTACCCCTTGGGCGTGACTACGCCCGGCGTGTACGACATTTACGACCGACTGGCAAACGAGGGCCTCAGCACGCTGCGCATTAGCTATTACTCTGCGCTCGATGCTCCCATGGCGGAGTCGCAGGCTCTGAGGGCGCGCCATCATGGCGAGCGCGTGCGCATGGCGGGCCTTAAGTACATCCTGGACGGCTGCCCCGAGGCCTATACGGCATACATGCACGAGCCGTATCTCAACGCCCCCATGGGCAAGGGCTTCCGCGGCGAGCCGGCGTGCAACCAAGAGACGCTCGACCGCATGGTGCTCGAGGCCGATAAGAACGGCTTTGACGTTCGCATCCATGCCATTGGCGATGCCTCGGCCACGATGATCATCGATGCCGTCGAGCGCGCCGAGGAGGCGTGCGGCGACAAGGGGACGCGTTTTGCCATCGAGCACACCGACAACCTGCAGTTTGAGGACATTGCGCGTATGAAGCGCCTGGGCATCAACGCCGCGATTCAGCCGCAGCATCCCATTGGAGGCCTTGGGCAGGGCGTGTACGAGGGCTCGCTCGGCGAGGAGCGCATGAGCCATATGTGGCGCTACCGGGAGGAGGCCGACGGCGGAATCCATCTGGGCCTTGGTACCGACTGGCCTGCGGTCATGTCGATCGATCCCATCGACACCGTATATGCCGCGGTGACGCGCAGCGAGTTCGATGGGCATCCGGCGGAAGGCTATTTCCGCGAGAACGCGCTGACGCTTGGCGAGACGCTCCAGGCGCATACGCTCGGCTCCGCCTATGTCGAGGGTTTCGAGCGCCGTCTGGGCAGTCTTGCCGCCGGCAAGCTGGCCGACATCGTTATCCTGTCGGGTAACCCGTTTGAGATGGACCCGATGGCGCTTCGTGAGCTGGAGGTCGAGACGACCATATTCGATGGGCGTATTGTCTATCGCAAGGACGAGGCATAGTTAGGGTGATTGATGTGAGCAAAGGGACGGTCGAGAAGTACGCGTTGCTGTTTGTGGTGTGCGGCGTCGTGTTTGCCGCCAACTACGCGCAGTACCAGGTGTCGGGGTTGGCGCACATGGTTGTGTCGAGCCTGCGGTTGTCGTCTGCCGAGTTTTCGGCTGTCCTGTTTGCCCCGTTTATTCCTGCCGTGGTGTTTGGTATGCCGGCAGGCGTTTGTGCCGATCGTCGCGGCGTGAAGGCGCTCGTGTTTTTCGCATCGGCGGTTTCTGCGGCCGCGGCGGTCGCGCGCGTCGCGTGTTCCTCGTTTGCGACGCTGTTTGCAGCGAGCATGCTGCTGGGCGCGGCGCCCTGCGTCATCAACGCCATTGCGTTGAAGGTGTTGGGACCTGCTTTTGGCGATGACACCGATCGCGCCATGGGGTGGTTTTATGCGGCGGGCTCCGCCGGCATTGCCTGCTCGCTTGCGACGTCTCCTCTCTTTGCGGCGGCTGGGCAGGCATACGTGCTCGCCGCTGTCTTGTTTGCGGTATTTGGGCTGCTGTGGCTGCTTGTCGCGCCGTCGGCGGACGCCGTGCGTGCAGCAAGCGATGGCGGCGCCGGTGACTCCGTGCCGATGGCGGGCGCTTTTGGAACGGTGGCCAAGATGCCGATGATTTGGCTTGTGGCGGTGCTACTTGGAGTCGCCCTCGCGTCGGCTACGGCGTACTCCGGTTATTTGGTATCGGCGCTCGAGGTTTCGATCGAGCCGCAAACCGCTGGAGTCCTGGCTTCGTTTGTAACCCTCGGATCGATTGTCGGGAGCGTGGTCGGCCCCTATATGCGCGCGCAGTTTAAGGACTACCGTGCATTTATGGCTTTGTCGGCGGTCGCCGGAGGCGTGCTCATGTGGGCTGGGGAAGCCTTTATTTCCACGTCTTCGATAGGGCTGATGTTTGCGATCGGCATCGCGAGCGCCGTTGCCGGGCCCGTCGTCCAGTCGCTGCCGTACATGCTTCCCGGCGTGCGCGATGGCCTTGCGGGAAGCGCCGGCGGTGTGGTGAGTACCGTCTCGCTGGGATTGACGTTTTTGATTCCCGTGGTGCTTTCTTGCTGCATTGGCGAGAGCTACGAAACGCTTCTTTTGGGATGCGCCGTTCTGTTTGGCGCCACGGCGCTGGCGTCTCCGCTTCTGCCCTCGCCCGATTCGCTTACGTAGTGCCACGCCCCCGTTTGTTCGATGCCGGTTGGCACAATACTAGGAGTTGATTTACTTGACGTTGAAAAAGAGCACCGTCGTGACGATCCTCAATGGCATCGTCAACCCCCTGCTCATGTGTTCGTTTTTGCCGATTATCGAGGGAAAAGCCGCACTCGATTTTCAAGGCGTCACGGGCTTTTGGGGACAGCTTGCCCTAGCCATTGCCATTGCGCAAATTGTGAGCTTTATGCCGCTCTTTGGTAAAACCGTCGGCATGTGCGTCGAGTTTTTTGGCTTTGAGCCAGGTACTCCCGGCGCGCGTGTCTGCGGAACCGTTGTGGGCGCTACGCTGCTCTTTTGCCTTATCGGACTGTTTGAGATTGCTTTTCAGACGGGCTTTGGCGTGGTCAATGGCATGCCTTATTTTTCGCGCTGGGCACGTCTTGTGACGGGTGGCTGGGCGTTTGTTGTTGTGGGCGGCTTGCTGTTTGACCCCTTTGCCGCGGCGCTTGCCGCTAAGGTGACGGGCGAATAGAGCTTGGTGCCGCTTGTGCAGCGGGTATAACAGACGAATGGCTGTCGGGGCCGACCGGGGGACTGGTCGGCTTCTTTTTTGCGCGTGCTACCATGTACGGGCATTTGTCTGATGGAGGCTGCCGTTGTCGCGTGCGTTGCAACATATGGAGATCCCGCTGCTGCTGGCAGTTCTTGCGGTGATGGCTGCAACGTTGCTGGCGGGCATTGAGCAGGCGGCGCTTGCCATGCTTGTCGTGGTGGCACTGGTGCTTGCGCTGTTCTTTGCGGGTTACGAGGCGTCGCGCCCGGGCCTGCGCCAGATTATGCCCACGCTGGTGTTGGCGGCGTTGGCCGCGGCGGGGCGCATCTTGTTCGGTCCCATTCCCGACTTTAAACCGGTGAGCGCCATCGCCATTATCGCGGGGGCGACGCTTGGTCGCCGCAATGGTTTTATGGTTGGCGCGCTGGCGGCGCTGACCAGCAATTTCTTTTTTGGGCAGGGCATGTGGACGCCGTGGCAGATGTACGCCTGGGGTCTGGTTGGCTATGTCGGCGGTGCGCTGGCGCATGCCGGTGCGTTCGACCGTGCGGATGGAACCGTGCGCATGCCGGCGCTGATGGCGTACGGCTTTGCTTCGGGTCTGCTGTACGGCGTCGTGATCAACGCGTATGACATCATTGGTTTTGTACAGCCGCTTACTTGGGCGGGTGCCGTGGCGCGTCTTGCCACGGCAGTGCCGTTCGATATTACGCACGGCCTTGCGACCTGCGTGTTTTTGGCCGCCTTGTACAAGCCTTGGTGCCGTCGCATTAACCGTGTCGTCGTGAAATACGGGCTGTAGGGCTGGTTGCGTCGGGGCGGGAATCAATACTGCCGAAGTGCCATTTCAAAACTATGCCGGTTTACGGGGCTAGATTGGCGCAGGCAGACCATGCCGGCTTTTTTCGAAATAGAGCAAGCCGTTCACCTGCGGTTTTATTATCTCGGAATTGCGTATGGTTGGGGGTTCGCGATTCAGACCCGTAAACCGGCATAGTTTTGGAATGGCCGGCTGATATGACGGGCATCGTGGCCCTCAGAGAGCCAAATTGATCCATTTTCTTCCGTCCCCAGATGTCCCCAGGGAATCAGTTGACGGCGCTTACCACGAAACTGGCCCATCTACTACGTTTAGCTTGATACTCCCGACCATGACCGCGTTTTATGAAAAACCGCAGGCTTTCTACCTGCGGTTTTCTTTTTGCGTTGTTCGCTGTGGTTGAGGGTGGTGGCTTAAACGTAGTAGATGGGCGTGTTTCGTGGCGGATGGGTCACGTGGATACCCCCACGAGGCCCAAAATGATTCGTTTTCCTTCGTCTCCGGGGGCAGCTGGAGTTAGAGCTCCAACGTAAGGGTGACGGGGCAGTGGTCGCTGCCAAAGATGTCGCCGCGGATGCCGGTGTCGCGTACGTTGTCGGCGATTGCGTCGCTTACCAGGAAGTAGTCGATGCGCCAGCCTGCGTTGTTCTTGCGGGCATTAAAGCGATAGCTCCACCAGCTGTAGACGCCCTCGACGTCGGGGTTTGCCGTGCGCCAGGTATCGGTAAAGCCGGCGTTGAGTAGCTCGGTGAACTTGCCGCGCTCCTCGTCCGAAAAGCCCGCGTTGCCGCGGTTGGACTTGGGGTTCTTAAGGTCGATCTCCTCGTGCGCCACGTTAAAGTCGCCGCAGGTCACGACGGGTTTGCCGGTCTCGCGCTCGAGCGCGTTCAAAAAGCCGCGGTAAGCATCGTCCCAGGCCATGCGCACGTCGATGCGGGCGAGTTCATTTTGGGCGTTGGGCGTATAGACGTCGACAAACCAAAACTTGTCGAACTCGAGCGCGCAGACGCGGCCCTCGGTTACGGCTTGGGCGACGAGTGCGGCCGCCTCACCCTCGCCGGCGTAGGGTAGCAGCGCGTCGGCGTGCAGCACGCGCAGTGGTTCCTGGCGGCTAAAGACCGCGGTGCCCGAATAGCCTTTACGCTCGGCGTAGCTCCAGGTTTGGTGATAGCCGGGCAGGTCAATATCGACCTGGCCTTCTTGCAGCTTGGTCTCTTGCAGCGCCAGGATATCGACGTCGAGTTCTTGCGCGATCTGGATAAAGCTCGGGTCCTTTTTGAGCACGGCGCGCAGGCCGTTGACGTTCCACGAGGCGAAAGTGTAAGTCTGAGGCATGGTGTCCTTTCGACGGGGTTGGCAGGCTTAAGATTAGCGCAACAGGGGCGGGGTGGGCTCCGCGCATGCTGACTTAAAGGCCGCATGCTGGGACGTCGCCCAACGCTGCCCGACTAACAAGGACGGAGGACTCATATGACGCAGGCAATATCGGACCCCAAGCAGGCCTCCGCCGCGCTGGCGGAGCTGTTCGAAACCCATAGCCACGTGGTCTTCTTTGGCGGCGCGGGTGTTTCCACGGCGAGCGGCATCCCCGATTTCCGCAGCGTGGACGGCCTGTATCACCAGCAGTTTGCCTACCCGCCCGAGACTATGCTCTCACATAGCTTTTACGAGACGCATCCGGCCGAGTTCTTCGACTTCTACCGCACCAAGATGATCGCGCTTGGCGCTAAGCCCAACCGCTGTCACACCAAGCTGGCCGAGCTGGAGCGTGCCGGCAAGCTCGACGCCGTGGTGACGCAAAACATCGACGGCTTGCATCAGATGGCGGGCTCGCAGCGCGTGTTTGAGTTGCACGGATCGGTCCATCGCAACATTTGCCAGTCGTGCGGCGCGGTCTATAGCGCCGAGTGGATTTGCTCGCGCGAGCACGAGGACGCCGCGGGCGTGCCCGTGTGCCCCGCGTGCGGTGGTCGCATCAAGCCCGATGTGGTGCTCTACGAAGAGCCGCTCGACGAGCGTGTGTTGACCGGTGCCGTTGCCGCCATCGCCGCGGCCGATGCCCTCATTGTGGGCGGGACCTCGCTCGTGGTGTATCCGGCGGCAGGCCTTACGCGTTACTTTACTGGCGATACGCTGGCCATTTGCAATTTGGCGCCTACCGATCAGGATGCAAATGCCGACCTGCTGATTTCTTGCGACATCGCGGCCGCGTTTGCGTTCTAGCCCGCGCGCGCGGATACAATAGAAAGACTGAGTGCAAAGCGACCCCGCCGCCAGCTCCCCAAGCTCGGCGGCGTGGGCATTTTAGGAGGATGTTCATGGCGAACGACAGCAAGACATGGCGGTGCGGAAAGTATGAGCTCAGCTTTGACCGCCCGCGCATCATGGGCGTCCTCAACGTGACGCCCGATTCGTTTAGCGACGGCGGGGAGCACTTCGACCCGGACGCCGCGATCGAGTATGGCCTGACGATGCTCGACGCCGGCGCCGATATCATCGACGTAGGCGGCGAGTCCACGCGCCCCGGCTTTACCCCGGTCAATCCCGACGAGGAAGCGCGCCGCGTGCTGCCCGTGGTGCGCGCGCTGGCCAAAGAGGGCGCCATCGTCTCGATCGACACGCGTCACGTGGCGGTTGCCAAGGCGGCCGTGCGCTGCGGCGCCTCGATCGTCAACGACGTGACCGGCTTCACTGACCCCAAGATGGTCGAGTTTGTTAAGACGAGCACCTGCGGTGTCATCGTGATGCATGCCGGCGAGGTCGCCGCGCCTACCCGCACGCACGCAACGGTGCAGCTCGATACCTCGGCGGCGGCGTTTGTTGCCGAGAAGGCGCGCGAGGCGGCTGCCGAGGCCGCGCGTGAGGCCGAGAAGCCGGCTCGCCGCCGTCGCGGCAAGTTGCTGGGTGAGCCTAAGCCAGAGGCCAAGCTTCCGGGTGGCGTGGTGCAGCCCTCGTTGCCGTTTGGCGAACCTGAGCCCGCGACCGAGCCTGCAAGCGAGCAGGAGACGCCGGCCGCCGAGCAGGCTGCTGCCGCCGAGACCGTCGCGCCCGCGCCCGAGGCCACCGAGGCCGCATCGGAGCCCAATGACCGCCTGGCCGCCATGATGCGCCGCAGCGCCCGCCGCGAGGAAGCCTACGTGCCCACCTCGCAGCTCCGCCGCTTCACCCTGCCCGATTCGGCGCCCATCATGCGCCGCGTCATGGGCTTTCTGTCCGACCAGGCCCGCGCGCTCATCCACGCCGGCGTGTCGCGCGACCGCATCTGCATCGATCCCGGTCCGGGCTTTGGCAAGACGGCCAACGAGGACATCGTCATCCAGCGCGAGACTGCCAAGATGGCGTCACTGGGCTATCCGCTCATGTGCGCCGTATCGCGCAAGCGCTTTGTGGGCGCCGTCTCGGGCGTGACCGAGGCCGCCGAGCGCGATGCCGCTACGTTTGGCGTGTGCCTGGGCGCCATCCAGGCCGGTGCCAACATCGTGCGCGTGCACGACGCCGCGGGCTTTGCGCAGTTCCTGAATGGCTACTGGGCGGTTGCCAAGCCGCAGCCGCGCCGCGCGTTTGTGGCCGTGGGCTCCAACCTGGGGCATCGCTGCGACAACATCCGCGCCGCACGCGACATGATCGCCGAGATTCCACTTACCTGCGTGTCCAACTCCTCCAAGATCTACGAGAGCGAGCCGGCCTACGAGACGCGCCAGGACGCGTTTGCCAACGCCGTCATCGAGATCAAGACCGAGTTGGCGCCGTTGGTGCTGCTCGACGAGCTCATGAAGATCGAGGCCGAGCTGGGTCGCGACCGCTCCAAAAAGGCCAAGGCCAACGGTCCGCGCACCATCGACTTGGACCTGCTGTGGATGGACGGCGAGACCCACGGCGGCAAAAAGCTGCGCCTGCCGCATCCGTTGATCGGCGAGCGTGACTTTGTGCTGGTGCCGCTCGAGGATCTGATGCACGACCCGGCGCGGTTCTTCCGCTACAACGGCGTCGAGGTCAAGGAGCCCGAGGATCGCGTGGGCCATATCGTGGGCGAATTGGGGCGTATGTAGATGATCGAGATGAATGCTGTTGCCGCTGGCACCGAGCTCGACGCGGCGCGTGACGCGGGCCGCGAGGGCGTGTCCGCGGGCTGGTGCGCGTGGAGCGTGGGCGATGGTTCGCTGACGTTTTCGCTGGTTGTGCGCCCCGATGTGAACATGCACGCCTTCCACGGCCTGCCGTTTGTGGCCGCGATGGGCATGATGGACGCGCTCGTGGGCACGGCTTCGACGCCGGGGTTGGGCCTTGCCGGTAAAGTGGGTATCCAGTGGCCGAGCGATATCGTGTGCGGTGCGCCTGCGTTTGAGACGTCGCTCGCGCGTGTTGCCGTGAACGGCGGTGCCGGTGCTGCGGGCATGTTTGCCGCGGTGACGGTTGATATTGAGCGTGCGGCGCTGGGTGAGCTTGGCGTGGATATGGCAGATGAGGCGCTGATCGAGGCATTGGCCGCCGCTGTGCTGACCCGCGTTGACGCCTGGGCGGTTGCCGCCAACACGCCGCAGGGCGCTGCCGGCCCGCTGGCTCCGGTGCTGGGTGAGTACTTCGATATGGTGCCGCTGCTGGGTCGTCAGGTTGCGGCGGTGTCGCCCAACGGTTTGCCGCTTGCGGTCGGTGTGTTTGCGGGCCTGGACATCTGGGGCCGCGCGACCATCAAGACCGATGCCGGCGAGCAGGAGTTTCCGCCTGAGGCTGTACGGATTCGCGGGCTGTAACGCGAGGCGCCCGCGCTCAAAGATAGCGATGACAACAAGACCCTCCTCGGTGAACTGCACCCCAAAACTTGGACGGCTTAAATAAGAACTACGCCGCAAGGGACTGTCTCCGGAACTCCTCCGGGGTCAGTCCCTTCAGTTTAACCTGGCGCCTCCTCGTGTTCCAATGGA